>NZ_JBALCE010000056.1:0-17536 GCF_036919815.1 Nostoc sp. | reverse complement strand
ATTGATACCAAGTATCAAAGACTTGTTGGAGAGATTTTTGGAAATAATCGCCAAATGACTTGCTAGCAATCTTTTTGAGATATCTCATCAAGATTGTTTTTCGTGTAAATCAATATTTTATTTGTAAATAAAATCATTATTAACTTAAGTATGATTTTTAACGTAGGCGCAGCCCGCCGAAGGCATCGCTTGATTTTGATCCGACTTCACAAAATCGCGTTGCTCCCCGGCAGCCTCTCCTGACGCTGGGAAATTAGTTACTAATCGAAACTCGGTTTTCGTTTCTAAATCACAAAAATTAATCACTCTAAAAGAAAAGAGTATTATCAGATGTACCAACTTTAACCAACCCAGTTGATTCCTCAAATTCTAGTTTCCAATTATTTTTTATCCGCAAGACAAAATATTTGTTTTCTTGTACTAATTCTTGAATAAATTTTAATCCGGGAAAACCTCTATCCATTAACCCAACAGCATTTATTGGGAGAATAGACATCATTTTAGAACCAAATTTATAATCATGATCGTGTCCAAAATTTATGAAGTTATCTGATGGACTTACAGTAGCTAGATTTAGAGAACTGAAAAGTTTTACTTGATGGTGTCCTAGTACCCATAACAATTTACTGGTGAGAGTAATAATTGTTGAATCTATTGGACAGATCGCATATTTATCGTGTTACTTTTTTTTAACTTTCTTCTGTACTAATTCATTTAAATTTTGGTAAATTTCTTGAAAGGGTTTTTGGCTTCGATGTAAATTTGCTTTAGAGAAAGTAGAAATATCTACCTCAAACCCTGTGTTGTTTAACCTGTTAAACAAATCTCGGATACTTGTTAAGCTGTTATCCATAGCATAAGATAGCCAGCACTCAAAGAACAGACGACTGTTCAATACTGGATAATCGTTTTTTGGCAGTCCTCTCAAGATACTTTTGACAATCTTGGGAAATGAATTTATAATCACTATCAAATAGATATACTTTAATCTTCTGCCCAAAATTTAACATATTTTGGGCTGTTTTTATCGGATTTTTTTTAACATTCAACACTTTTGGCTTAAACATTCAATTCGATTTTTACTTTATTACTTGAAATATAAAGAAATACTTGTATTTAGCTGATTCATCCCGCTTTTATGCAACGCCAGAAATTGTTTGTAAAAGCAATGATCTTTTAAAAAAGGTTTAAATAGTGTGTGAATTGTATAACTTCTACTAAAACGTTCAAAAGGTAGAGGTTAGATTGCGAGAAATTTGTAACTATTAAATGTGCAGTAAAAGAAACTCAAGCTAAGACATTCATTGGGTTAGAGATACTCCTCAGTAAACTTCATAGATATCAACTAGTAAAAATTATTTTTTGACGGCTCCTGATTAGGCAAACAATTAATCAACATGAGTAAGCTGATGACACAATCTCTCTGGTTTTTTGGCTCTCGCCTCAGCATCATTGCAGATCACACAACTACCGCAGGTCAGTACGATCTGATCGAAGGCTACTTCTTTCCTAGTACACAAATACCCCTCCATCGCCACACACGCTATTCTGAACAAATCTATGTACTGTCCGGGGAGTTTACGGTTTGGGCAGGTGAGAACAAAGCTGTGTTGAGCGCTGGTGAAAGCTTCCTGATTCCTACTGCCACACCCCACACCGTCGCCGTGCTTAACGATCAGCCAGCTCGCGTGTTGGTCGTTGCTGCGCCAAGTGGCTTTGCTCGGTTGATCGCAGCAATTGGTACGCTGGATGAGAAAGAAACACCAGATATGGAGCTGTTTGAACGTATTTGCCTTGAGATCGGCGACGAAATTTTGGGCCCGCCTGGAACCTTACCCTCGGCATGATGCTAGGAGAACATAGCAATCCTCTTAGAACAATGAACAAAATCGGTAAGGATTCAGGCATAACACATAGTTTGAATGCTGGTAAATTTTATATCACTATGGGAGGGCTGCAATTGAGAAAGTTTTAGCAACAATATATACAAGTAAGGAGTTGATAGGTGAAGCCATCACCAACTATGCACGCGCTGATTGTAGATGATTTTCAAACTGCAACATTTCGTACCGCCGAAATTCCCCGACCAGAACCCACTGCCAACCCGGTTCTGGTTCGAATCAAGGCAAGCGGTGTCAACCCGCTCGACAGCAAAATCCGCACAGGTAAAGCGCCCCATGCCAAACCTGTACTCCCTGCCGTGCTGGGAACCGATCTGGCTGGGGTCGTTGAAGCAGTTGGACAAAACGTCAGCGCGTTTAAAGTCGGTGATGAGGTCTACGGACTGACGGGTGGAGTCGGTGGACTGCAAGGTTCACTCGCTGAATTTGCCGCAGTTGATCGCGATCTACTGGCAAAAAAACCAACCAACCTCAGTATGCGTGAAGCAGCAGCTTTACCCTTGGTGGTCTTGACTGCATGGGAAGGACTTATCGATCGCGCTAATGTACGCGATGGTCAGAAAGTCCTCGTACTTGGCGGCTCTGGCGGTGTTGGTCATATCGCTGTGCAGATTGCCAAAGCGCGTGGTGCCAAAGTGTTTGCCACTGCCTCGGCTGTTAAGCACGATATGCTGCAACAACTGGGTGCTGTGCCGATAGACTACCACAGTGTATCAATTGAACAGATTGTGCAAATGTATACAGACGGTCACGGCTTTGATCTGGTCTACGATACCGTTGGTAGTTCCACTTTAGACGATGCATTTCAGGCAGTACGCACTTACGGATATGTCGTTAGTAGCAACGGCTGGGGTCAGCACTCCTTGATGCCACTCTCGCGGAAGGCTGCTACGTATTCAGGCATATTCGTGCTTCTGCCTCTACTGAATAGTGAAGGGCGTGCTCATCATGGTGAGATTCTGCATCAGGCTACGCAGTTGGCGGATGCAGGTCAACTACGCCCAATTGTTGATCCTCGCCATTTTACTTTGGATACTGCACTAGATGCTCACAATGCGGTAGAGCAAGGCACATCGGTCGGCAAAATCATAATCGACATTGCAATATGAGATAAAGTCATGACCACATTTCACACAATCTCAATCGATGGTTTAGATATCTTCTACCGAGAAGCTGGTTCCCGCAGTAATCCAACGATTCTGCTGTTACACGGCTTTCCAACCTCATCTCACATGTTTCGCAATCTGATGCCTGCGCTTGCCGATCGCTTCCATCTAGTTGCCCCGGATTATCCGAGCTACGGCAACAGTTCTATGCCAACTGTGGATGAGTTTGACTACACGTTTGATCGCTTGGCCCAAATCGTGGAGAAATTTATTACGGCGATCAATCTGAAGCAATATAGCCTCTACGTAATGGATTATGGCGCTCCCATTGGCTATCGGATTGCAGCTAAATATCCAGAGCAAGTGGAAGCGCTGATTGTCCAAAACGGGAATGCCTATGAGGAAGGTATACGCGGCGAATTTTGGAACCCAGCTAAAGCCTACTGGCAAGACCGTTCTCCTGAGAATGCTGACAAGCTCAGATCCTTTTTCACACTGGAAACAACGAAGTGGCAATATACCAACGGCGTTCGCAATCTGGAAGCGATCAGCCCTGATACCTGGAATATGGATCAACTCTTCCTCGATCGCCCCGGCAACGATGAGATTCAGCTGGCGCTGCTGTATAGCTATGGCACGAATCCACCACTATATCCGCAATGGCAGGAGTATTTTCGCAAATATCAGCCACCTACCCTGATTGTTTGGGGTAAGAATGATGACATCTTCCCAGCCGAAGGCGCTTATCCCTACAAGCGCGATCTGAAAGACGTTGAGTTTCATTTACTCGATACCGGACATTTTGCCCTAGAAGAGGAAGGAGATGCGATCGCAGATCATATCCGTCGCTTTATGACAACTCATGTTGAACAATCACAGGACGGGAGCAACGCGATTTTGTGAGGTGGCAAAGCTGGGGGGGCTGAGGAAGCTGGGGAAGAGAAATAAATTAAGTATATTTATTATGTTTTTAGTAGTAAAAAATACTAAGTTTTTCTTTTCTACCCCAGCTACCCCCGCAACGCCAGCTCATTTCACGACGATCTCAGTTTTTCGCGTTGCTCCCCACAGGACTCATCATCATGAAAAAACTAGACCGAAAAATTGCAGATGTGACGGGGGCATCTAATCGCGTGGTTAATGAAATTACCAGCGCAGGTGGGAATTTGATAAGCGTTTGCAGTACAGGCAATTGTTACCAAAAAATTGATTTTACAACACTAATGAAAACACTACTGAAAAGATCCGCGTTACTCCTTTCTCTGCCAATCAGTGCCTTAGTTAATTTTTCCTTACCTGCTTCTGCTGATTCAACTGCTGGCATCATCCTGAGTACTAAATGTCAAGGTGGTTACAACATCAATATTTGGCAGAATTATAATTCTGGTGAACTGCTCTATCGGGCGACCAATCCAAACGGTCATTTAAGTTTGGGCAAAGGAACTAAGCAAGCGACAGAAGGTGTTCGAGTGTATAAGTTTCGGAATAGAAACTATGAATATTGGGTGTGGGATGGCACGTTGGATAACCCGCAGTCTGGAACTTTAGAGGTGTATAAAAACAATCGGCTCTTGATGCGGCAAACTTGTAGGAAAAATTGAATCTTCAGTACTCTTTCTCATAGAGGTTTATTAAACATGTTCGATCTCGACCAAACTATCAAAGATCGGCACTCAACCCGACAATTCTTATCTAAACCCGTGCCGCGAATTTTACTCAATGAAGCTCTTGCTCTAGCACAGCTCGCGCCGTCGAATTCCAATACCCAGCCGTGGCGAGTAGTATTTGCTGAAGGTACTCGCCGCGATCAACTGAAAAAGGCTTTGCTAAAGCAAGCGCAGAATTTTGACGAGTCTCAGCTACCCAAAATCGCTCAACTCCCAGAGGCATTCCAGCATTACCGCCAGGAACTGGGCGAACAAGTCTATGGAGCAATGGGGATTGCTCGTGAAGATAAAGCGAGTCGAGAACGAGCTGTTCTGCGTAATTATGAATTTTTTGATGCCCCAATGGTCGGTATCGTCTGTATGCACCGAGAACTAGGCGATGCGGATGCTTTAAGTGTAGGGATCTATTTACAAACGCTGATGCTGAGTCTGACTGCTCGTGGACTGGGCACCTGTGCTCAGGTTTCGCTAGCCGCTTATCCTGAAATCATTCGCAGTGAGTTAAATATCCCACCGGAACTATCGATCTTGTGCGGTTTAGCCGTTGGCTACACTGATCCTGATTTTCCCCCTAATCACCTGCATATTAGCCGCGATCCCGTTGAGAAAAATATCTCATTTCTCGACGATCTTGAACTAGCACATAGAAGTGATTGGAATACTCTTATTAGAGCGTAATATTTGTGGGGAAATCGCTAAAATGCACTCCCAGAGATGGTTTTAAGGATCTTTATTTAAGCCGGAAGCTTGGAAAGAGGTTTATCAATTGTCTGCTATTTACAAGGAGAGCGAAATGTACGCTATTACTGGAATTACAGGTCAGGTCGGCGGTGCCGTCGCCCGCAAATTGTTGAGCAACAATCAGTCTGTTTGCGCTGTGATCCGTGATGCTAAGAAGGGAACTGCCTGGGTCGAGCAGGGTTGTGCAGTTGCCCTGGCGGACATGAACGATGCTGACGCGCTCACAGCAGCTTTTAGAAATGCTGAGGGTGTCTTTGTTGTGATTCCGCCAAACTTTGCGCCATCACCGGGCTTTCTTGAAACACGGGCGATCGTTGCTGCTCTGCGTACTGCGATTACCTCCGGTAGGCTACGCCAACGCAGCAGCGCATCCGGGCAAAGTCGTCTGCCTGTCCACCATTGGCGCACAGGCAACCCAGTCGAACCTACTAACTCAACTTCAGATATTGGAGCAAGTATTGGGGGATCTGCCGATGCCGCTCGCCTTTCTTCGTCCAGCCTGGTTTATGGAGAACGCGGCTTGGGACGTAGCACCCGCCAGAGAGAGTGGCATTATCCAAAGCTTCCTACAACCCTTGGATAAACCTGTACCGATGATTGCGACGGCGGATATCGGTCGTGTTGCCTCCGAGTTGCTGCAACAGACTTGGAGTGGACGGCGAATCGTCGAAATCGAGGGCCCGCACCGGGTAACGCCGAATGACATTGCAAAGGGCTTTTCCAAGATTCTGGGTCGTCCGGTACATGCAAAGGTAGTTCCCCGCGAAACATGGGAGGCGCTGTTCAAGGCTCAGGGTACAGTCGTTCCAGAGCCGCGCATTCGGATGCTCGACGGTTTCAACGAGGGCTGGATCGAGTTCGAGAGTGGTGAGTCTGGCTCCATCAAAGGCGAAGTCGAACTGGAAACTGTTCTGAAAAGCTTGGTGGAGCGATGATTCAGGAGATTATACCCATGTTACGACACCCTATTTCAGTGAATCATTTGCAAAATACACTCAAGGAAATTAACAATGACTACGTTATTTGGAAAAGTTGCACTCGTTACAGGTGGAACATCAGGGATTGGTAAAGCAACCGCTCTCGCTCTAGCTCAGGCTGGAGCAAAAGTAGTTGTTGCAGGTCGTCGGCAAGTTGAAGGTGAAGAAACAATTCGACAGATTCAAGCGATGGGTGGGGAAGGCTTTTCTGTTCCGGCAGATGTTTCTAAAGAAGCCGATGTGCAGATACTGATTGAGAAAATAATGACACGCTATGGAAGACTCGACATTGCTTTCAACAATGCTGGAGTGGAACAAGATTCCACACCGTTAGCAGAGCAAACCGAAGCTACTTACGATCACATCATGGATATCAATGTTAAAGGGGTATGGTTGTCCTTGAAACATGAGATTCCAGCCTTGTTGAAAAGTGGCGGTGGGGCGATCGTCAATACTAGTTCAGTTTTGGGCTTGGTCGGTGGAGCAATAGTGCCGATTTACACGGCTAGTAAACACGCTGTAGAAGGGCTAACAAAATCAGTGGCATTAGAATTTGTCAAACAAGGAATTCGGGTGAATGCTGTCAGTCCAGGCCCAATTCAAACTGAGATGCTTGATCGCCTCTCCAAAGCAAATCCAGAAGCGATCAAGCAGTTGATAGCAGGGCCAATGGGTCGGATGGGCACGCCGGAAGAAGTGGTAAATGCTGTGCTATGGCTCTGTTCAGACGCTTCTAGTTTTGTCACTGGACAATCGATCTCCGTTGATGGCGGCTTTGTCGCGCAATAACGAAGGACATTCCTCTGGCAGGTTAGGCACCTTTTGCGGTTTCTGCACAGAAGAGCAGACGATCTCAGCCTAAATTGAAGCCGTGTACCAAGACAGCACCTTAAAGGAGATGTGCAATGAACCCTGAATACTACGACGACATTATTATCGGCAGTGGCAAAGCAGGTAAAACCCTAGCACCAGCGCTAGTCGCAAACGGACGTAAAACCGCTCTGGTGGAACGCAGCTTAACCATGATTGGTGGTGGGTGCATCAACATCGCCTGCATCCCTACCAAAACGATGGTTGCCAGTGCAGAGGTAGCCAATACTGTGCGAAACAGCGCTGCTTACGGTGTTAAAGCCAATGCACCCATCGTTGATTTAGCAGCCGTAATTGGGCGCAAACGATCTGTCGTACACTCCATGCGTGAAATGAATTTGCACAATCTAGAAACTGCTCTGGGTCACGAACTGATCGTTGGAGTGGGACGGTTTATGTCACCCAAAACGATTGAAGTGACAACGGCTCTTGACACCACTCGCTTACTCACCGCAGAACGGTTCTTTATCAACACAGGCACACGACCGTTAATTCCATCGCTACCCGGACTCACAGAAACTGGTTTTTTGACGAGCGAGTCGATCATGGAACTGGAACAGTTGCCGGAGCATCTGATCGTACTTGGGAGTGGCTATATTGGATTGGAGTTTGCCCAGATGTTCCAGCGCTTTGGCTCTCGTGTTACTGTGATTGGGCATAGTGAGCAAATTCTATCAAATCAAGATTCAGATATTGCGATCGCTGTTCAAACGCTGCTGGAACGAGAAGGCATTGAATTCTTGCTGAACACAAATGTATTGAGAGTAGATCGCGTTGACAATGCGACTATCCTTCAGCTCCAAGTTGCCGATCGCAACATTAGCCTCCAAGGTTCACATTTGCTCGTCGCTATCGGTCGTGCGCCAACCACTGATAGCTTAAATTTAGCCGCCGCTGGTGTGGCAACTGATGCCCACGGGTTTATTGTAGTCAACGATCGCCTGGAAACAAACATACCGGGGATTTGGGCGTTAGGTGACATCAATGGAGGACTGCAATATACTCATGTCTCGCTCGACGATTACCGCATTATCAAAGCGAATCTGATTGATGGTGGCAACCGCAGCAAGTGCGATCGCTTGGTTCCATCCTGTCTGTTTATTGATCCCGAACTGGCTCATGTGGGTCTGACCGAAACCGAAGCAGTGCAACAAGGGTATGCCATCCGCGTGGCGAAACTGGATGTCTCAGCGATTCCTAGAGCAAAAACTCTCGGTCAAACCGATGGACTGATGAAGGCGATCGTGGATACCAAGACAGGTCGGATTTTAGGGTGTTCCCTGTTGTGTCATGAAGCGGGAGAAGTGATTTCGACGGTGCAGATGGTGATGCAAGCTCAGATGCCTTACACCGTTCTGCGTGATGGAGTCTTGACTCATCCCACGATGACCGAAGGGTTAAACATGCTGTTTTCAAAGTTGTAAAACGCAACCTTGGGCTTTAATTAAATCCGCAGCCCACAGAGTTACATCTTTTACAACTCCTGATGGTTGAGTTTGAGCAAATACTTTGTAGCGGCAATACCTTAGCCAATTTACGAGGGTTCAACGACTGTAGAAACATTGTGAATACGACCGAGAGAGGTAAGCTTGGCAAAAATCTGGGCTAATAAAATAGGCTCAGGTTGTTCCGGAAGCATTTTTAACATTTCACGAACATATCGAAAACCACGATAACCCTCTTCTGTCACTTTCCGAATTAAGCAAGTAATAAATAAGTGAAATTATTCAGAAGCATAACAGGGTTTAAATTGATTCATTGCATCAATTAAATGATTAAATCCCAGCAATAAATGTGAATTAGGGAAAATACTTAGCCAGGGATAAATTAACCAAAATAGTAAAAGTGGTTGGATAATGAGACGCAGATTATTTAAAGTATTCTTCCATCCGGATTCATGATTCCATTGCGGATGATAAAAAAAATCAACATGACTATTTTCTTGTGCCTCAGTCTCAAGTTGACGAGATTGATTTAAGTCTAAGAAGACTGGAGAATTGAAACTAATCATCGTGTAAACACAAAAAATAATCTCCCACCCTTCGGGTTCGCCAGTCGCTCATGGGGGAAACCCCCAAGACCGCGCTGGCTCACCATCTCTCAATATGTTGGAAATTAGTGAAACGGTAATCTGTCCAGCCTAGTTCCTGTTTACACTGTCGAAACCCATATTCTACCCAGGTTCTTAATCCATATAAGTCGCCTAAAGTCTTCTTCAAATTCCCTTGAATATTCGTCATCACGAAGGAGGTAGAATTTTCTGGCATGGTTTCTGGGTCAGTAGTTATTTGCCAGTAAGTTATGGCTCTTTTTTTACCATAAATTATTTCCCTAATGTATCTAGTCTCTGATTTTTGATTGCTAAATGTTCTTTTAAATTTACACCACTTATTCGCTCTAACTCTTTGCTCTGCTGGCAACCAGACTCCATGATTACTTCTGATTGATACCACATAACCTAATTTATATTCATCTATTTTTTTAATAAATTGGCTACTTTCACCATACAAACTATCTACATTACTAATTCAATCTTGAAGCCTGATTCCATTAATTCTGTAATTATCTCTGATGCTAACTCTATTTTAGTTTTATATTTATCTCACTCCTTTAGTGTTCCTTTTGGTTTGAATACTTTGAAGATTAATGGAAAAGTTATGTTATCATACACTCCATAGGCGTTGACTGAAACTATCCCATTATCTACTTTTCCTACGCTTCCTAAATATTGTCTAGCTACATAATCTGTCTTCTTCCCTTTTTTCCTATCTCCTGTTTCATCTATTACTAATGTAATTGCACGACCATCTAATTGTTTTTTTAATTTATTTAATCTTAAGAGTTTTAATTCATCTACTGACCAATCTGAATTTGCTAAGAAATGGTGTAATGATTGGGACGAATTTATACTCACTACCTTCGCTATCTCTGGTAACGATTTTCTTTTTATCGTTGATATTATGCCCAAATGTAAATATTTGAAGCACTCATAATTTCTTACTTCTTTAAATAGGTCTTTATACTCTGCACAATATTCATCTATGATGCCAACTGTTGGGTGGGCATCTCGTGCCAAATGTTTCAGGATTTGTAATTCTACATCCATTGCCCTGCCTACCTTCCAGAGTTTTTTCTTCTAATCCTTTTATTCAGAATAGTCGGAAAGTGACAGAAGAGGGGTAAGTAGGTCGGCGTAAATATTTGTAGTTGGAATAAGGCAGGAGGCAGGAGCCAAGAGGCAGAAGGTAAGAGGGTTTTAGGCTAGTTAATTTTTCTTCATATAGTTTGATTTTTTCCCGCCGACTTACTTATTTCATGATTCCACTTATTTTAGGCGCTGCTGCTTTGGCTACTGGAGCCTTCGGAGCAGTAAAAGCCCGTTATCCTAACAGTTGCAATGCTTGCGGCAAGTTGCTAGAAAGCGTCTACACACAAGTAGTTTAGTAGCTAATGCGATCGCACAATTATTGTGGATGCTAAAAATACATCAATTGTTGAATTAATTCATATTGCAAGGATAAAATCGCTTCTAGCGTGCATGACCGAATACGGTTTAGCTCCTATTCATAATACAAAAATTTACCAATCTGATCATAGGATTTTTAACGGTGCATCAATGAGTTATACAGAATACCAAAAACAGTTTCATAAAGCACTTGACGATGAAATTAAAGCATTACGAAAAAGTAGTGGACAAAAAACATTTTTGAGTGACGGTTTCTTACTAAGTAAACGCCGAGGTCAATACATATATTCTTTCACAATAGATACTGAACTGCGTTTTCCTGATGATACTCCAGTAGATTTAGAATATAAAAGCAAAAAATATACTGGAATTTTAGTCTCTACTGAAGGCTTTGATATTATTTTGGGATTACAGAAAAATTTAGGTGATTCAATTACTACAGCTATACTCTACACTTCTCCCTGGTTTTTATTAGAAGAACTTAAAAAGCGTTTGTTAGAAAGCTCTAATCTAAAGGGAGCCAATAGAAACCTAGCGGAAATATTACTAGGTGATAAAAGTGAAACCAACCTTTCAACAAGCAATACCCAAAAACTGTTAAATAAAATTGAGCAGCGACTACAACAAGCGATAGGTTGTAATGAATATCAGAAATCTGCCGTTGACAAGGTACTTAATCGTCAAGTCAGTTTTATTTGGGGCCCACCAGGAACAGGGAAAACCAAAACTTTGGGAATCACCGTAGCTGCATTGGTTCAAGCTGGTGAGTCAGTTCTGGTAGTAGCCCATAGTAACACTGCTGTTGATACAGCGATGAAAAGTGTTGCAGAGTATTTACAAGGAGCGCCTATTTATCAAAATGGGCTAGTGTTGCGCTATGGAGTTGCAACTCCTGATAGTTTAAAAGAGTTTCCTCTTTTACACGTTAGAGGCGTAGTAAGTCAGCAAAACCCAAAATTAATAGAGCAAATTGAACGGTTAGAAAAACATCATAAGGATTTAGCCAAGCAATATCGTCAGAAAAAACTAACTCAACTGCAACGTCAAACTATTCAAAATAACATTGCTACTGTCAAACAAGCTTTACAACCATTAAAAGAACAGTTGAAGCAAAAAGAAGCTGAACTGAGCAAACAAGCTACAGTGGTTGGCTGCACTTTATCGAAGGCGGCGATCGCCAAAGAAATCTACCAGCGTCGTTTTGATGCAATTGTGGTGGATGAGGCAAGTATGGCTTATATTCCCCACTGTGCTTACGTTAGTACTCTTGCTGATCGTCGTATTGCCATTTTTGGTGACTTTCGCCAGTTAGGGCCTATTTCACAAGCAAAAACAGAGGCAACACAGCAATGGCTACAACGAGATATCTTCGACGAAGCTGGTATTACTCAAAAGGTAAATAACCGTCAACTTGATTCACGTATGGTGCTGTTAAAAACGCAGTACCGAATGAATCCAGCTATTTCTAAAATACCAAATCAGCTTTTTTACAACGGTCAACTCCAAGATGGCTCTGGTGTAGAGCAAAGGACGATGCCGATTGTCCAGAGTCAGCCACATCCTGGGTCAGCCTTAATATTGTATGACTTGAGTAAACTTTCAGCTTTTTGTTTTAAAGAACAGCAGTTTCACAGTCGTTTTAATCTCATTTCCGCTTTAGTAGCAGCCAATCTAGCTTACCAAAATACACAAACTAATGATTATAGTATTGGTATCATTACTCCTTACAATGCCCAAGCACGTTTAATACAACGTTTACTGCAAGATTTGCACGTTACTGACAAACCTATAAAAGTAGCCACAGTTCATCGTTTTCAGGGGGCAGAACGGAATCTGATTATTTTTGATGCTGTTGAAGGTTCACCACAAGCTAAGGCAGGAAAATTGCTTACAGGTGGAACGAAAAGTACAGCTATGCGGCTTGCCAATGTTGCTGTTAGTAGAGCGCAAGGTAAATTTATTGGTTTATTTAATTATCAATATATTCAGCAAACCCTTGACTCTTTTAATATTTTTTGGACATTTGTTGACCGTATACATGCTCAAGCCAATATCCAATCACTCACATGGACTTTACAACCACTCATAAATTTACCAGGAGTAACTTACTTTTCTAAAAGCCAGGATGCTTTAAAACAAATACAGTTGGACTTACTTGGAACTAAGGAAGAGATTGCTATAGCTTGGCCAAGCTCAACTAGCAATAATCAGTTTCCTATTGCCACATTAAAGCAGTGTAATTCTCTTGGCGTCAGGTTTTTTATCACGGGTCAAAGCAGTAATGTAATTGCTACTGGACTGCAAAATACTCGTATTTGGGATAATAAAGCGAATACGAGTATAGGTTTAGTTGGTATTGACCGTAAGTGTTTGTGGATATACTTAAATCCGAATTCATCATTAGCACCAGTTATTCGGATAGATTTACCACAAACTACAAAATTATTGTATGGCTTTTTACGTTTAGTACCTGAACAAGATCCAGGCTCTATAACGACTCAAATCAGTCAAGGTCAAAATCCGTATGGTCAATGCCCTGATTGCGGATATCCTCGCTGGTATAGCCTTACTGAATACGGAGCTTATATTAGTTGTTCTAAAGATCCCAAACATTCTCGTAGGAAAATGAATGAGAAAGATACAACGCATCTCATTAGACTTATGAATATTAACTGTCAAGTATGTAAGCAACAGGCAAAGGCTTGCAAAAGCTACAAAGGTATTTACATAGGCTGCTCACAACGAAATTGTACTTGGTCAACACGACTAGAATCATTAATTTAACGATATGTATATTAAATGACTACATTATGCGCTTCATCAAATATCGCTTGCTTCCGGTAGCCAGTCTTCATCCAACACTAACTCTAAAGAATATAGACACTTTTCTGGAAACACGGAAATTAACATCCCCGTTTGCTTGGCTGCTTGGCGACGCGCCCTTTGATAACTTTCTTCAAGTTGCTCTTTAGGATAGCTCTTAAGACTAGGACTATCTTCTATGGCTAACTCAATTTGGGTGCGAGAATCGGTGATAGAATCGAGCCAACTATCTGAGCGACGCTGGGATTGATATTGCCACTTGAGCAGATGCAACAGCAAGCGAATTAGTTGACTGGCAATACCCCGGCGTTCACTTTTGCCTAAGCCTTCAACCTCTTCAATCAGATATTCTACATCAACTTCTTGCCAGTGATGCGATCGCAATAGTTGGGCTGTCTGTTCAATCCACAAATTAAAATCTGCTGTATAATTTGCACTCATAGCCGTTCTCGATCAGCCGCATAACTTAGGCAAGCCAAAATATCCTCTTGTGTCAAATAAGGAAAGTCGTCAAGCAGTTCCTCGTAGGTCATACCAGAGGCAAGATAAAATAAAACATCGTATACAGTAATTCGCATTCCTCGAATACAAGGCTTACCACCTCGTTTTCCTGGTTAAATTGTAATAATGTTTTGATACTGCACAGCTATTCAAACCTCAAAAATCGTCATCATCAACAAAAAATTCGGCATCGTCTTCTAATCGAGAATTACCCTGTCTAGAACCAGCAAGTCCCCAGAAAGGTTGCAGCAGTGCCATACCAATTAACCCTATACCCGCACTAAAAGCCATCACTAAACCCATTGGTATCTGAATCGATTGGAATGTTAAGAATTTTAACGATACGGGTGTGGCATTTTGGACTGAAATAATTGCGATCGCTATTACCCAAACCGCTACAACTAGAGATGTCAAAAAAGGAGCGAAAGTTTTCATATTTTGATCCAAATGAGAAGTTAGAAGTTATATTTTGATCCAAATTAGAAATCAGGAGTTAAGAATTGTTAATTTACAACTCTTAACTCCTAACTGTACAGACGCGATTAATCGCGTCTCTTAACTCCTAATTTTTATCCCTCTAGCTTAGCAATGACACTCTCTAACTCTTGGGCGATTTGGGTTAGTTTTTCGGGTGTGTTGGTTTCTAGGTAGACGCGCACTAGGGGTTCTGTACCGGAAGGACGCAGTAAAACCCAGCTACCCTCTTCTAAATAGAGCTTAATACCGTCTTTACGCCCCACTTCCTTGACTTTAATTCCTGCTACCTCTGTAGGTGGATTTTTGGTAAAGGAGTCGATGACGGCGGTTTTGTGCGCCTCTGTGAGGTGCAAGTCAAGGCGGTTGTTGTAAAGGGGTCCATCGGCTTCAGCGATCGCTTCTTTGACAAGTTGGCTTAAAGGTTTGCCTTCATAGGCGATCGCTTCAGCCACTAGCATATCGGCTAATACCCCGTCTTTTTCGGGAATATGTCCGATAATACTTAAACCGCCTGATTCTTCACCACCAATTAATACAGCAGTTTCGCGCATTTTTTCGCCGATGTATTTAAAACCTACTGCTGTTTCATAAATTTGCAGCCCATTTTTAGCAGCGAAATTATCCAGCAGGTGAGTTGTCGCTACAGTGCGGACGATCGCCCCAGTTTTACCTTTGTTTTTGATTAAATGACGTGCTAAAACTAACAGCACAGTATTGGGTGTGAGGACGTTTCCTTGTTCATCAACGATGCCAAAGCGATCGCCATCTCCATCCGTCGCCAAACCCAAATCGGCGCGATCGCGAACTACTGCTTCCACTAACTCAACTAATTGTTCTCCTTTGGGTTCTGGCATTCCACCCCCAAATAACACATCTCTCCAATCGTGGAAACTTTCTAACTCAACGCCACTATGTTGCAAAACTTCATCTAAATAGCCGCGAGAGGTAGAATAGAGCGCATCGTACTTTACCTTTAAATTAGCGCTTTTGATTTTTTCTACATCAAGTAGAGTGTAGATAAATTGCATGTAATCAGGTTTCGGATCGAAAATTGAAATTGAACCTGATGGGCTGCTCCCAGGCAACTCATCCGATGCACTTTCGATATTTGCCACAATAGTATCAGTTATCTCTGGAGTGGCAGGCCCAGCATAATCGGGTATATATTTAATCCCACAATAGGGTGCTGGATTATGGCTAGCAGTAAACATTAACGCCCCTGCGGAATTTAGGTGGCGGGCGTTGTAGGCAATTACTGGTGTGGGGCAATCCCGATCAGTAATTTTCACAGTCCAACCCAAGTCTGCTAGTACTTGGGCTGCTGTTTGGGCAAACTGGTCAGCTAAAAAGCGAGTATCGTAGGCAATAAGTACTGGTCTATCTTTGCTGTAGGCTGTTTCTAAATAAGTGGCGATCGCCCTTGTTACTTTCCGCACATTAGGGAAAGTAAAGTCATCGGCAATAATCCCTCGCCATCCATCGGTACCAAATTTGATCTTGCTGGACATTTTTGCCACTTGCTCCCGTACATTATTAGTACTATAAGAGCTTCGCGCAAAGCGTGTGTAGCAGCAAGTATCCCCGGAAGTTCTTTTTTAAGGAAACCTTAGCTAAAACTTCTTCCCACCGTATTTTCTCTCACTGTTTCTGAGCAATGTCAACCCCCGATCGACCTTTTGCCAGTTATCACCTTTGGTCTCTAATTGCCCCAGCGATCGGGCAAGAACGCTGGCATTGCCAGATGAGACGGGGGTTTATCAAAGCGCGGCAACACGAACCACAAGTCAAAGCACTGTTGACCCAAGCCACCGCACCCCAGAGGATTGGGATACTCGCCCAAAAAGGCATTTATGAGTTTCATCATCACAGGTATCTGTTGAAGCAAGCAGATGGTGTAGAAAGAGTTGCACAGCTACTTAAATTAGGTAACTCAAGTGAGCAAGTCCAGCAACGCGTGCTGCAAATTTTGAAAAAATATCACGATGCTCCGTTGCTTTTGGATAAAGAGATTATCCAATTAACTCCGGGTGATGAAGGCTTTCCGAAACCGATTTTAATAGAACAAGAAGATTATTGCTTTCGCTTATATGCGGCTATGGACTGCGTTTTCATTGAGAGCGATCGCACTTTACATATTTTAGATTTCAAAACTGGTAAATCGGCTTTTGACCGACGACAGGCATTAGTTTATTTGTTAGCGGCTCGTTATCTTTACCCTGGACAAAAAGCTGTTGCATCATTTTATAATTTGGAAATATCTAAAAAGTCTGAGTTAATTAGTATTAATAATAGTGAATTAGAATCTTTAAAATTTGAGTTAGCTAATGTTGCCCACAAGCACCAGCACGATTTACAAAAATATCAGCAAGAAGCTAGTAATTTCAGTAAAATTTTCCCTCCCAATCCTGGCTCTCACTGCCGCTTTTGTCCATTTAACTCAATCTGTGAGTTTGCAGATTTTAAGCAGCATCAATCATCTCCACTGCCCAGTTTAAGAGTTAATAGCCAATTGGCAAAGGGAGAGAGAATTTACAAAAGTGGCTTTGATACTCGCGGATGAGTCTTTAGGTGATTTCTGATTAAAAAAATACCATGTTGACGAGTTTCGACTTCTCTGCGAGACGCTACGCGAACGCTCAACTCTCGGCCACTCAGTTGGTTGAGCGAAGCGATGCACTGAGCTTGCCGAAGTGTCGAAACTAACGGCTATGGTAAATTTATTACTATAATTCACCTTAATACTCGTGAATGAGTCTTTGAACTCCGTTAACGAGCCTTTTAGCTTCGTCGATGAACCTTGGAGCTTCGTAAATGAACCTTAGAGCTTCGTGAATGAACCTTAGAGCTTCGTGAATGAACCTTAGAGCTTTGTGAATGAACCTTAGAGCTTCGTGAATGAACCTTAGAGCTTTGTGAATGAACCTTAGAGCTTTGTGAATGAACCTTAGAGCTTTGTGAATGAACCTTAGAGCTTTGTGAATGAACCTTAGAGCTTTGTGAATGAACC
>NZ_JBALCE010000055.1:0-11724 GCF_036919815.1 Nostoc sp. | reverse complement strand
TCATATTGTTTGAGTTCTCAACTACGTCCCTCAATTGAAAAGCTAGATTAGAAAAAGTGGAATTTTCTAATACATTTGTTGTCTAAAATTTTATTGAAGCCAAGTAGAGCCTTTCACTACAGCAAACAATTGCATAAATCCATTCTTGCCCTTCTTACTGAATATAGCAATCCTATTTGATTTCTGCAAGCCGCACACTCGTGACTTCCAGTCATGAGTTAGGCGCTCCGTATTTCTATATTTTACTTCAGATGGTCATGCACATGGTATGATTAGGTATGGAAGTAAAAAACGGTAGAGGTTATGTTTAGGCGATTGAATATCATATAGTATGGTGTATCAAGTATAGACACAAGGTATTAAAGGATGAAATAGCCGAGTTTCTGAAAGAGATTCTAATCGAGACTGCAATTTTCTACAAATTTAAAGTAGAAAGTCTGGAAGTAGTAGAGGATCATGTTCATGTTTTAGTTTCGGCAACCCCTCAACACACTATTCCGAATATAGTCAAAATGCTTAAGGGGATATCAGCTAGAAAACTTTTTCTCAAGTTCCCGCAACTTAAGAAAAAGTTATGGGGAGGGCATCTCTGGAACCCAAGTTATTTTGTTTCAACAGTTAGCGAAAATACAGAAGCACAAGTCAAAAAGTATATCGAAAACCAAAATGCAGAAAGCGTTTAAAGTTACACTTATTCCTAACCACAACCAACAAGTCTTAATTAACAAGACAATTGGTTGTGCTAGGTTTGTGTACAACCGTTTTCTAGGGTTGAGACAAGAGTTATATACGACTGAGCAGAAAACCTTAAACTACAATGCTTGTAGTCAACAGTTAACTCTACTCAAAAAGGAGATTGAATGGTTGAAGGAGGTAGATAAATTTGCTCTGCAAAACTCACTTAAGAATTTAGAGATAGCATACAAAAACTTTTTTACTGACCTAAAGAAGTCCAAGAGTAAGAAGGGTGTCGGCTTTCCTAAGTTCAAAAAGAAGTATGGTTGCAAGCAGTCCTACAAAACCAACCTTACCAACGGCAATATCCAAGTAATAGAAAATCGGTTAAAGCTTCCGAAATGTGGGTGGATAAAGTTTCACAAGTCACAAGATATTGCCGGGATGCTTGTCAACGTTACGATAACCCGAACTTCCTCTGGTAAATATATTGCTAGTATTTTGTGTGAAACTGAGATAAAGAAACATCCTCAAGTCATCAAGAATACTGGACTAGACTTAGGAATCAAATCTTATCTTGTCACTAGCGATGGTGAAGTTGTAGACAATCCGAAATATTATAGAACTCATAAAAGGAAATTACGTAAGGCAAATAAAAAACTATCCTGAAGTGTAAAAGGTAGTAACAATCGAGTCAAAGCGAAAAACAAGCTGGCTCGTGTGTGCGTTCGCATTACCAATTTAAGAAATGACTTTTTGCATAAACTCTCTACTCGTTTAATTAAAGAAAACAGCATTATCTGTATCGAAGATTTACGAGTTGCTAACATGGTTAAAAACCATAAACTAGCTCTGAGTATTTCAGACGCTAGTTGGTCTAAATTTACGATTATGCTTGAATACAAAGCTTCATGGCATGACCGAATTGTGCAGAAAGTTGGCACGTTCTACCCATCATCTCAGACTTGTAACTCTTGTGGTTTTGTAAACCCTCTAGTCAAAGATTTGAAGTTGCGTGAATGGACTTGTCCTAGTTGTAGTAGTCACAACTTAAGAGACAAAAACGCCGCGTTAAATATTTTGAGTGAAGGATTGAGACTGATGAGCCAGTGCGCTCAAGAGGGGTTTCCCCAAGTGGAGCATCTGGCGTAGCCGCCGTGGGTATCCCGGAGGCTCTAAACGCCTGTGGAGAACTTGTAAGTCCTGAAGGAATTCAGGCGGAGATCGTTGAAGCAGGAATCACGCGACTTCAAGTCGTGTGAGGTTCAATTGTAAACATCGAAAGGCTGAGATTCCCCACATCTTGGTACTTGTACCCTTCTCTACGAGAGGCTGCGCCAACGGGAAGCAAGCTACAACTGTGCGGTGGGGCATCCCGTGCAGTCTAAATAAAGCGAGAGTTTTTGTCCGACGGGATACCGGGAGTCGCACAGAAGCCTACACTGTATGCTTCCATACAGTGTAGGAGTATGTCACTTAAGCCAAAATCAGGGGCAAAGAAACCCGGTTTTTGGAACCTCTTAAGTAAGTGCGATCGCACTTGCTTTATTACAAGTTATTTTGAAACAGTTCTAGAACATGTTTCCAAGCATTAGGAGCAGCTTCAGGATTGTAACTTGGGTTCTGGGTTATAAATGGGTACTGGTCTTTAAAAAATCCGTGGAAGAATCCGTGTCCAGCGTCGTATCGGAATACACGATGATTTATGTTATGTTTCTTTAATTCTGCCTCAATTTGCTTGTTTTCCTGTTGCAAAATTAAGGCATCTCTTGTACCAAAAAACGCATAGATAATACCTTTAATTTCCGAGGTGCGATTAATGGTTGGAGTGTCTTCACCATAACTAGCAGTGGTAATTCCACCACCGTAAAACGAAGCTGTTGCTTTGATATCGGGTAACGTTGCAGCGATGTAAGCAACATGACCGCCAAAACAGAAACCAATAGCGCCGATTTCTTGTGTGGGAGTTTGGACTATCGGCTGGCGGAATGTCAGTTCATAGTATCGGGAAGACGAGTTGATGTCTAAGATGTTGAAAGGATGTTCGATAACACGGCTCTTGACAGCCCCATAGTTAAAAGAGAGTGTACCGTTTTGAGGATTAAGAGGTAATGTGTAACTTGCGTTAACAAAGTTGCTCCCATCAGTGTTGCTGTAGCCGACGCTCAGATCATCTCCCAGTCCCAGTAAGTTGGCTTCGTTCAATTGCAATCTCCGTTGAAAACTGCCAACACTAGGCGACCGCCCGTTATCTAAAGTTATTTGAGCGCTGAACGTTTTTGCTTCTTTGATAAACACTAATAGTTTACTCTTGCCGGGTTTATCTCCTTCTGAAAGTTCCGCAGATAGATTTTGAATTAAAGGGTTACGTTGGAAAACTTGCAGCGCTTTCAAAAGGCGCTCCTGATTGAGTGGACCACTGGTAGCAGAGGCTATACGACTGCGTACATAATTGGGATTAAGTCTCTGAGTGCCTTTGATTTCGATAGTTTGTAATTGACCTTCAATTATTTGAATTTTAATAACGCCCGATTGGAATTTTTGAGGTGGAATATAAGCACCAGAAGTTATATAACCATTTTTAATGTAAAGTGCAGTAATTTGATCGCGAACTTTAAATACTTCAGATGGTGATATGGGACGATTCGTAAAATCAGCAGTGACTTTGGCTAAATCTTCCTGATTAAAGATGGTGCTACCAACAAATTCAAACCGTTTCACAATGATAGTTATTGGAATATCGCTAGGAAATTGTTCTTCAGGCGTAAGATTAGGAGTAGAAGTTGAAGGTGGAAGAAGTTGTGAAGGTGAAGGCAATTGCTGTGGCTGTGGTGTTGGCAGGGGGGCAGTCGAAGGTGGTTGGATATCTCTAGGGATAACTTGCGGGATTGTCGGGGGACGTGCTGGAACCTGTGCTTTTAATGGGTTGGAAACTATGCCGTTAAGCAATACAAATAGTCCAAAAGCGGGAATTTTTCTCAGGAAATTAGCGGTCATTAATCGGGAACGTCAATCGGGAACTTATCAAAATATAATACACTCGTCAGTCGCCATAATTCAGCATGAATCAATCATTTTTTGTGTAGTGTTAGCAAGAGTTTTGTCCAATAATAACTCAAGGCGATATTTCATTCTAAAATGTCACGTTTTATGCTTATGGGTTAATTCTCACAAAATGGGCATTGTTGAGGTGTAGGTTCGTTGTTAAATTATTGTTTTCCCCAAAAAGATCCGTAAAAACTGCCCTAAAAATAGAATGAAATAGCCCTGCCTCAATAGGAGTAGGATGTATGGCAATTAGGATGAAAAGTAGACGGGAAAGTGCCTACTGGTAGGATTGTTAAAGATGCCTTTAATAGTAGAAAATATGGCCAAGCTCATCTTGATTACTGGTGTAAGTCGAGGTCTAGGTTACGCGATGACCGAGCATTTTATTCGTCAGGGACATACAGTGGTTGGTTGCGCTCGTTCGTCAGTAGCGATCAATGAACTACGCCAAAAGTTTACTGCACCAAACGATTTTACTGTTGTAGACGTGACAAATGAGCAACAAGTAGAAAATTGGGCAAAACACTTACTGAACAAATATGAGCCACCAGATATACTGATTAACAATGCTGGGATTATTAATCACCCAGCACCTTTGTGGCAGGTTACTTCTGATGAGTTTTCCCAGTTGATGGATATCAACATTAAAGGTGTATTTAATATAATTCGCCATTTCGTTCCAGTAATGGTAAAAAACAAGCGTGGTATTATCATTAACTTCAGTTCTGGCTGGGGACGCTCTGTTTCTGCCCAAGTTGCACCATATTGTGCTTCCAAGTGGGCAATTGAAGGATTAACTCGTTCTTTAGCTCAAGAATTGCCTAGTGAGATGGCAGCTATTCCTCTTAATCCGGGAATTATTCATACTGATATGTTGGATATTAGCTTTGGGGAAGAAGCAGCTAATTACACACCCGTGTCTGAGTGGGCATCAAAAGCTGTTCCATTTATTCTCAAGTTGAAACCCACAGATAATGGTATTCCTTTGACTGTTCCTGTGTAGTTCATCTATTAGGCAGAATAACTACATCCAAAGTCAACTCCAAAGGGACTGCCGTCAAAGTTTGACCTTATGGTTCGGGCTTTAACATTGGATACAGCAGGCATGATTTTTGTTGGTGCTGGTGACCAGCTTTTTAGAAGTCAGGATCAGGGAGAAAACTGGCACTTACTAGCAGAAAACCTGCCTAAAATTCAAGCATTGGCTATAGTGTGAACCATAATAAATCAGGAGAGCGATCGCAAGCCATTGGATACTGTGGCTACTTGAGTTCAAACGAATGGCTGACAACTTCACCCTACATTAGCGCTGCCACCGACCTGACTTGCGCCCTCAGAAGCAGGCGGGTGATAAGTCATAGACTGTAACCCTAAACGACCAGGGCCAATAAAGCGGTTGAGAGTGAATGAAATGCCGCCAAGCATTACCCCAATTGCTCCGAAGATACCGCCACTAGATTGCAGGGCTGTCACTGTCTCCATCTTCACCGATGAATCTTTCCATAACCATGCTCCTGGTTCTACATCCAGCACTTCACCAGGAGCGAGGTACTTTTCAAAAACATTACCGTAACCGTGAATTAAAAGCAGTCCCCCTTCTTGCTGACCAATGAAGCGGTCAATAAATAAACCACCACTGCGACTAAAAAAGAGATTTGCCAGCCCTCGCTGGAAAAAGAAACTGTACTCAATATTACTGGTAGCTAGTAAGAACTGATGTTCGCGGACATCAACCGTCTGTCCACGCTCCAATCGGAGTACTACAATCTGTCCAGGTGCCTCGCGGGAGAAAGCGATATTTCCTGGGCCATGTGCTTCACTGATAAAAATTTGTAGCCCAGCAAAAAAACGTTTGGCAGCCCCTTTCAACCCTTTGACACCAAGGCGAACATTCGGGTGCTTCCATAGGAGAATATGATGTTCAAAGTAAATCGATTGTTGTTGCCCTAAATGAACATCTACTACAGGCACTACTTCTCCTTCGATTCTTAAGCTTAAGTCACCGGAATGAAAGGTTTCTTGGGGATTTCTCAATTCCGGGGTCGGTTCGCTACTGAAATCTGGCATAGTATTAGATGGTGAATAGTTTTTGGATAAATCACTTGGCTGACAAAAAGCAATGTCATTAATAGGATTGCCGCAGGCACTACAGAACTTGTTACCTAAAGGGTATTGATGATTGCAATCGGGGCAAAGATTTGTCATTACTGGTATGCTAATCCGGAATTATCTAATTGCCTTATTTTTAGCAGATGCAAGGGTAATTCATTGCTGTCAACTAATTTGTTCTGACAGCATTAAAACAAGTTAATCCACTTTGGCAAGAAGCGATTTGGGCAGAGGAGAAAGAGTATTTTCGGTACTCGGTACAAGCCCCGCTCTGAAATTGGGTATGAGACTTTTCGACTCTGCTCCCTATCTCAATCACTCTTATTGACCCAAGCCTTTTGAGTGAATAATACCTTCTAAGTAAAAGTGATTGCTATCTACGCACTCGTCAAAGTATTTTTACTCAAAGCTTCTGTTTTCATCTTTGCATTCACTTTGGAATACTTGCTCCCAGGCAGGAGTGCTTAATCTATGTTTTCCGAAGAAGATGTTGAAATGGAGCCATTAGAGCTAATCTCTTCTGGTTGTGAATTAAAGGGTGTTTTTCCATCCCAGGAATAATTACATATTTTAGTATGAAGTAGTATTCCAAATGTGACATTAATTACAAAAGCAAAAGAATCTACAAAGATGAAGTCTATAGCCCGATTAATCATGAGTCCCTCTTGATCTGATGAAAGCATCAAGTGATGTTTGAACCTGAATATGACTACACAAGGCATAACGCTGATTCCAGAAATCTACCGAAATAGTTGTAACTTAGCTTTGTTAGCCTAATTACATATATAAAAAGTATTGTGATAATTAGGAATTAGCTGATGCTAATGTCTAGCACTTTGGGTAATAAATTTCAATATCACTCTGATTTGATACCCCTATTGTAGAAATAATATTATATAATAACTTATGAAATAAGTCATGAATATGACCATGACTTTAGGCACAAGTTATCGGGTTAGTCAGTTTTTATGGAGTGATAAAGTCTAGACAATTCTCATCATCTCACCATAACGGGTATATGCTACAGACGAACAAATTTCCCCCGTACTTAGCCCCATGATAATTAGAGCAACCGATGCAAGTAGCTGGTGTAGAAATTTGTTCGTCAAACTCGAAATAGAAATCCTCCGAGTCGTCTGCTTGAATCAATGGGGTATTGCAATTAGGGCAATTTTCTATATTCAGCACCGTCCAAGGAAATTGATTTAGCCCATGCCATATTCAATACTTCTCGGTTAAGGGGAAAAGGGGTAAGGGTAAAGAAAAAACCTTTAACCCTTACCCTTTACCCTTTTCCCCAAACCCGATTCCGAGTTAAAAGTGCTTAACCGAGAAGTATTGATGCCATATTTATCTCCCATTCAATCCCGGAAATAACTTGCTCCAAATACTTTGAGATTTCGGGGTTGAATCTCCCCGCATAACCCCCTTTAATCCTTGCAGCTGGGCTTGAATTTCCTGAACATTAAGGTCATGAATAGCCTGGGCTAACTCAGGATTCTCTTCTATAAGTTCAGCTTCCAGCTCCAATTCTTGCTGCAATAGTTGGGCATTTCGGCGCAAAAACATCTGCTGATTATGCCGCAGGATGATTTCTGATAGGAATGGCACTAAGAAAAGCTCTAAGCTATGCTCCGTAAACATTACAGGCATTTATGCCATTAAGCAGTCAAGGAGTAGATGTGATCGCTATTTTCTGTAGGTGCTGTGAAATGTAAGCAGTAACGGTGCGGGTTGCCCAAAAAACTTTTTAGATAGGAAAAGCTTACTCGTTCATGAAATACTTTTTTGAAGACGAGCAAGCAAATATAACTACTATCACTGTGACATTACGAGTACAAATTCTCAAGCAAAAATTTAGTCGCTGACGAGTTCATCAAGAGTGGGTTTGGTATTTTGTTGTTGGGTTAGCTTGGGCATTTCATACTTGCCAGTGCGACGTAAGGACTTCATGAAAAACCCACCGTTGGAACCGTTTAGCAACTGGTTTACGAGATTTTAAAATCAAGCGGTAAAGTCCAGCCTCAGTCACAGTGAGCATTTCTTGCTCTCCACCAAGGGTACGAACATTCTTCGTACCCTTTTCATCCGGCTCTAAAGTCTCCAAAGCTTTACTTGTATCGCTCAGTTCTAAGCAAACACAGACATCAGCCGCTACCCACTCCGGCTTATATTCTGTTCCGACGAAGCGGACTTGTTGAGATTCAAACATAAAAACTGATAGGTTAGACATAAGGAAAATTTCTCCAATATTTTTCAACTAGGGATTAAGGCAAGTAAGAAAAACTTAATTCGCAGAGATGTAGCTTTGCCCCATGTTTGGTGATTGTTGAGTCCACCTTTTTGTACCCAGACTTGATAGTAGTGAACTGAAGCGCGGTTATTACTTCTGCCGTAGTAATTCTCATCTCATGACAGCGAGAGCATACCCCCACGCAATCCCAACCAGGAATTTCATAACCAGATAAAGAAGCATGAGGAAAATGCAATAAAAAGATTCCCAGAATCCGGCGCAAAAGCGAACGTCGGTAATGGAAGTGATGTACGACTGAAGCTTTTGAGTGCCAGGGATTATTGGTGCAGCGCGGTTGCAGTTTATAAACACGACGGCAAGTAATTGACCTTAGTATTCTTCTCATCAACAATAGCCACTGCCGTAATTTGACTAGTAGCAGACAAATTCAAGCCCAATCTACTGTTTCCACACCATAGCCAGCACGTTTTGATGCCTAATTTAAATCCCCCGGAGTTGCTCCTCTTCTCCCAAGGGGAGACGCTAAAAGCGATGGGGAGACCCCAAGACCGCACTCCTCTTCGTTACAAAACGTAATTGCGAATTGTTTTAATCAACACTTGGCTTGCTTGATATACTGACTTTCAATCTCTGGCATTTTGCTCTAGATACTGGCCCACTCCCGCACTCATTGCTAGTAGGTTAGGTTGTACATTTTTTCCCAAAAAATCTTCAACTACATTAGCAATTGTACTTGTGAGAAAGAATGGTACTCCTTTGATTTGTTTTGGGTCAATCACTAATTCACCACGGCTTTCAATTACTGTGGTATTGCCGTCTGACAGAAAGCGATTTTTGCCAGAACACTTGACTGCTTCTGTGAAAGCGTGAGTTTCAATACGCCATTCAACTGTAAACAGAGCCTGATTCCAGGTATTGTATTCAGTCCACCAGAGCATATCTTCACTGAGGATAACTCTTGCTGCTGCTGGAATTTCACTACCGCCATGCCAGTCATTGACAGTAGAAATATTACTGCCTACTTCACTACGGGATTTCACTTCGATGTAGCGCACGTTTTGCATATAGGGAACTAGCTCAACCAGTTTGTCCCGATAGGTAGCATAAACCAGGGAGCGAGGAAAAGGAATTTGGGTATCAGCACAGATGAGCATTAATTAATCCCATATCAAAATAGAAACACAATGAGGAATCACCAAGAGTTTAGCGCGTCAGGGAATCTCCTTCTTCGCCCCAAAATCTCCCATCTATAGCCGTAGCCACACAGGTTAGGACATTTTTAAAGCATGAAAGCTAGGAATAGTAATACTTTTACCTCCTGCCTTCTGCCTCCTGCTATACATATACTTCTTTTTCACCGTAGCATTTCAAATCCCGTGAACAGTTACTTTTTTTTATCCGATAGTGTCACTTTGTGGCACAATAAACCGGCGAAGTCTGCCGTGATATCGAAATTCTGTGCTGTGTATAGTTGTATCTGTGGCAATGCTTGTGTTAAGGAGGATTCTTTGGTTTGATCGTGATTATCCAGGACTAATGTCATTTTGTTTGCTCCTTTATACAACATGATTAGATTGATACAATTGGTTCATGGGTAATTTGGGTCTAATGCCGAACATAGTAGAACTAATTCGCGGTCAAGATAACTCGATCGTGGAAGCAGATTTAGTAGAGCTAACCCAAAAGCACGTCAACGATCATGCCAACAAGTGGAAAGAACAATTAAAATTGCACGGGCAATCAGATAAATTTTGGGATTGGGAGTTTAAACTTGAGTTTGTCATTAATAGACAAGTAAACCGTGAAGGCTATGCTATTGAATATGAAGACGAAACTCAAGGTTTGCTACTGATTGAAACCCAAATGCATGGTTCTCGCCTAGAAGAGGGGAAACGCTTGGTATATGTTGACGGGATTGCTACTGCACCTTGGAATCGGGCATATATTCAACGTCCGCCAAAATTAAAAGGTGTTGGGACTGCATTTTTGGCGTTTGCCAGGACTCGCAGTTTAGAACTAGGTTATGAGGGGAGAGTCGGTTTACATTCATTACCAGGAGCAGAAGAATTTTATGACAACCAAGGGATGATTGATGTAGGAGAAGATGAAGATTACGATGATCTAATTTACTTTGAGTATGGAGTTCGCCGTTCTTCTGTATAAGGTAGTGAAGGTAATTTATGAGTCAGCGAGAGCCTAATTATATTCAAAGCACCAAAAACCAAGAAGATGAAGTAAATCCAATGGCTTTATTATTTGATGAAGAATGGTTAAGAAAAGCTGTTGAAGCTGAGGATAAAGTTGGTGGCAACATTGGGGCTGGATTAGATTGGGGTTCAGCATTTGGCTCCAAAGTGTTCAATTTCGAACTTTGGGGACGTTTCACAACATTGCGTATTTCTCTAAATAGAGAAGTGCGGTTGCTGCTGAATAATTGGAATTTAGGCACAGCTACGAAAATTGCCGTCAAATCTTCAAGAGAAAGAATACTTGAAAAGATGAGGTTGCCTACACCAGAAGTAAGAGAATACATACTTGCTACTCTGAGCAATGATGAACTTTATGGCGAAGAATTCATTTCTAATCGAGAGATACTGCGTGAACTTCTTGGATTCTTGTTAAAACAAGAAGATTGGGAAACCATTGCAGCAGTTGCAGCAGATTCGTTAAAGAAAGAAATTATACATCAAGCTGTTGGTGAAAAAATTTCAGCATAAGTTATGTATTCAAAAAAATGAATGATTTTGTTTCTAAAGAACAAAGCTTTGTACAAAACGATGTTCCTACCCGTTTACATTATCTGGCCGCACACCTATCACAAATTGAATCCTTGTGGACTCAGCCATCATCCCAAGAATTGATGCTGCCTTTGGTAAAAGAAAGTCGGTACTTTATTGAGTGGACTGTGCCAGACATGGTAAAGGCAGATGATATTGACCGAGCCTGTGAGTTAGTTGACTTAGTTCGTCTTCTGACTCGTTGGTTATTCCATTGGGACAATATTTGGACTGATGCCGAACAAAAGCAATCTGCATCCCTTCAAACTTCATATTGGTTACAGCGAGTTTTGGAAATATCGCGCACAGAACCGGAATCACTGAGCGCCTGATCTCTATGAAGCCTTACTTCGCTTCACCAACAGCGATTGCAAGTAGCGCCGACACTCCCCCTCTAAGAGATAAATCAAAATCCGCAGCGCCTCTACTTCCTGCATTGGAGAAACACTTTCTTTCAGCGATGGCACGAATCAGATTCTGCTGTTTCTGCACATAGTCTTGATGCTGCTGCTCTAACTCGTGAATTTTGGAGTTTAACTCTTGTATCTGTCGCAATGCTCGTGTTAGGGACGATTCTTTGCTTCGAGAGCGATTATCTATAGTTAATGTCATTTTCTTGCTCCTCTAAATTTAGATGGTTGAAAGCTTGCCAGTCCGGGCATTGAGCGCTTTTGTATCCTTGAGGGTGAATAGCGCAATTGAGTGTTACACCGCCATAACTCGACCCGTGATAGTACCTGCAACCTCGGCAGGGAAAGGGAATAGGCTTAGGGTGTGTCATCAAATAGGCATCAATCTATTTTAGAATTAGTGGCTGATGGAAAATTCAGAAGAGTGAGGAGTGTTATCATGACACGTCGT
>NZ_JBALCE010000054.1:0-23224 GCF_036919815.1 Nostoc sp. | reverse complement strand
TCGTGAACGAGTCTTTGAACTCCGTTGATCAACCTCAGAGCTTCGTGAACGAGTCTTTGAACTCCGTTGATCAACCTCAGAGCTTCGTGAACGAGTCTTTGAACTCCGTTGATCAACCTCAGAGCTTCGTGAACGAGCCTTTGAACTCCGTTGATCAACCTCAGAGCTTCGTGAATGAGTCTTTGAACTCCGTTGATCAACCTCAGAGCTTCGTGAATGAGTCTTTGAACTCCGTTAATGAACCTTAGAGCTGAAAATTACAGTTGAGAGCAGTTGTTCAAAAAAACAGGTTTGCCGCCTTGCTCAAGAGATACTGTCAGAGCAGCAAGAATTTCTACTAACTCAGTGCCTACCCAGCCAGACGAAACCTCTGAGGGAGTATTTTTGAGAATAGAGACAACAAACGACGAGCAAACCCGTTGCAATGGTTCGCCTGTTTCTAATTCCAGCACTATCTGCCTTTGATTCACAGGAATAAATTGATTACCCTGCTGCTCAAACTCCCCACTCAGTAGGGTTAGAGGTGATGATAGTGACATTTCATCAAAAATCAAGCTGCCAAGACTGCCCACAATCCCCAGCCGTCGCTGTTTATCAGGATTCAGCCAGCACAGGTGAATATAAACTTGAAAGCCATCTGGGTATGTCAGCGTCAGCCATACTAAATCAGCTAGTCCCCGGATCTTTGCGTCTTCCCCCACTCCTGCCTGTAGCCACACCGTACCCGTTGCTTGTACTTTCACAGGAATTTGACCTAGCCAAGCGTTAAAGATAGCAATATCGTGAATAGCTAAGTCCCACAGTGCATCAACATCTTGCCGGACAGGCCCCAAATGGGTACGGGTGGCGTAACCATAGCGCAAATCACCTAATTTACCCGCTTGTACTACAGTTTTTCCTGCCTCAACTGCTGGGTGAAATAAATAAGTATGGTCAACCATGAGTATTAAATGATGCTGCTCTGCTAACTGGCAAAGTTCCCGACACTCTACTGGGTTGAGAGTTAGGGGTTTTTCTGCCAAAACATGATATCTCTGTTGGAGAGCGTCTTTAATTAAAACATAGTGGGTAGTGGCCGGAGTTGCGATCGCCACCCCTATTAACCCTGGCACTTTCTTTAAATCCTGCCATTGAGTTGTTAATACTACATTTTCATCTAAGTTTAACTGCTGTTTTACCGCCGCTAATCGTTCTGGATGGGGGTCTACTACAGCAACTACATTTACTTGGGGATGTGCTAAGAAATTCCGCAGCAAATGCACTCCCCAACGCCCAACTCCGATGACAGCAATTTTAATTTGGTTTGTCATTAGTTATTTGTCATTTGTCATTTGTCATTTGTCATTTGTCAAATAAAAAATGACTAATGACAACCAACTGATTATCAGTTTATTTGTAATCTTTTGAGTTCAGGGTTTTTGCGGATTAGGAATTGCTAAAAAAGCTACCTTAGCTGCGGCTTGTTCAGCAGTTTTGATCGAGCGTCCCTTACCAACTCCTAGCTTGTTTCCGTGCAGCCACACTTCAGCCACAAAACGTTCTTGATTGCGGTACGGTTGAGTGATTTCCACAACCCGATATTCTGGTAAAACTTTAAATTGTGCCTGAGTCCATTCTTGGAGAGCAGCTTTGTAATTAAGTCTGGCAGGATCGAGGCGAATTTCTGTGGTTAGTTGTTGGAAATGGGGATCTAGCCAAGAGCGGATCAGTTCCAGATTTTGAGTGCTTAAGTAAAGCGCACCTAGAACTGCTTCAAAAGCATCTGCCAATCGTGACTCTAGACCAACTTTATCAGCAGTAGCACTACCAGCGACTAGTAAGTATAACTCCAAACCATAAACTCTTGCTAATTGGGCGAGGATGCGATCGCTTACCAACACCGAACGAATTGCTGCAAAATCCCCTACAGGACAATCGGGATAATTTTCCCATAACACAACAGCCGACACCAGCCGTACCACTGCATCGCCAACAAATTCCAGCTGTTCATAATTTGCCGACTCAGAGACAGTAGGATGAGTTAGCGCTAAATCCAGCAGTTCCCACTTTATAGGTGCTTCTAGCGACAAACCTAATTTTTGGACTAAACTTTCGAGTTGCCGTTGACGGCGTGGATAAGCAAGAGGCATTACATGACAAGGGGAAGGGGGCAGAGAAAGGCAATTAGCTATCTATTTTTATATAGAGTTCTTGGACTATTACTTTAACAACTTTTCGCTACTTATCTCTATCTAGCTTTTCTTGAATAGCTTGACGGCAAAACTCAGGAGGGTCGTCTTTAGCTTTCACTTCTTCCTTCATTTCCTTGGTGACACGCAAATGTAGATATTCAGTTAGTGGTCGCTCTCTGTCTGTGGTGAATGGCTTTAAGTTATCTGGATTACCTTTATTTTTAGACATTGTGTAGAAATACAAATAAAGCTATTCTCCACATGTATATCAGTGGAGAATGTTAAATCAGTGGGCATCTTAGCCTGAGAAACTTGTTGCCCACCGATTCCCACTTTTACAAGAGGTAACTCTATTTTATGTTTACACGCACAGAATTAGAACTTAAAAGCTTGAGAGCATTACGTGATTTATGTCTGATACAGTATGGCATCCAAGCAATAGGGAACCCTGCTGATAAGGCATCCTACATTAACGCACTCCTGACCTTCCCTGTTATAGCCTGCAAGCAAGTGTCAGACAATAAAGGATTGAAGTCTCCTATGCTCTCTCAAGTACAAGCCCTAGAAGCAACCCTAGAGGCGATGGGAACACCTACACCAGAACAGTCAGCATTGCTCAAGGTGACGATGGAGGGAAAGAAGCTAGAGTAGCACGATACAGTCAAGAGAAATTGTTTGGACTCTATCGGGTTAAATGGCATCTGGATACAGCATTAGATATCCTGGGAATGCTCTAAATGATCAATTAGCGATCGCACAAAATCCATACAAAAAATAATAGAGTACAAACCGTCAAAGGTTCATACTCCATTACAGGGGAAAGACTAGGTAGTAAGCCGGGTTCTGTTCTCTTGCGAGGGCAGTTATCTATCTGGGACGCCTGTTACCAGACGCCTCTAGCGGCTCTCATTGAGCGGAACTGGTAAAAAACCAACCATAGTTCCTATCGCCTTGCTCCCAACCGGGGTTTACCGAGCCAGCACCTCTCGATACTGCTGGTGCGCTCTTACCGCACCTTTGCACCCTTACCAAAACAGTTGTGAGTGCTGAGTGCTGAGTACTGAGTAAAGAAAACTCAGCACTCATTACTCAGTACTGGTTTTGGCGGTATCTTTCTGTGGCACTATCCTCACGATCGCTCGCACTGGACGTTATCCAGCAAGTTTGGTCTTTCGGGAGTCCGGACTTTCCTCAAACCAGTGACTATGACTGATCTGCAACTGCCTGCGCCTACTCTCTCCTTAAGATCCAGTGTAATCTTCGATGGCATAGTGTGTCTGGCTGATATTACTTTTTTTTATTCCAAGGTAGAGCGTAAGTCCAAGGTAGTTTCCTGACTGTGAAAGGACAATTGATAATGCTAATGTCAGGAAAATCACGACCTGGGGATAGACCTAAACGCACCTCAGATATCCGTAGCACCAGTTGCAGGGAAAAGTCCAATTCCTTTCTTCTGTTAATAAAGTCGTTGTACAACTTTTTTTGCCCTTTTTGCAGCCCATTGATATCAATTAATGGTTTTTTAGCTAAGTAGGTTCCAGCTACTTGATCGCGCTCGAAAACATCTTCTGCTGTCACCGTTTCCGAAAGTGTTTTCTTGGGAGCAATCAGGCTAGGACTTTGGGGTACTGCTAAGTCGCGGGTTAAGTCTGGTGATTTCCGAATCACGCGGCGCGATTGCTTGCTATGTTCAACTACTAAAGAGCTATTGTCCCAGTCAACGTATACAGCAACATTATCAGATTTATTTTCAATGCTAATTCCTAAATCTTTCAAATCGTCAATTGGGTATGAGGATTTGAGTCTAAAGGAAATTCCAATTTTATCGTCGAGATTTTGTTCTTTGAGTTGCTCGTCAACGATTCCTTTTTTAAACTCAAATTTAATTTGGTCGTCAATGGATTCAACCATGCGGTTAAAAACGTATGAAACACCGATAATATAAATCGTCAAAACTATTAAATTCTGGTCGCTACTCCTCATAACTCAGAATCCTAACTCCCGGTGCTAATGAATGTATATTAGACTCATCGCTCATTTGTAATTTTTAATTGCGCTTGATTGTTACAGAATTTTGCAGCCAGCCTCGTCGCCAAAAAAAGAATAGCAAACCAAGTGCGATCGCCCCCATGACTGCCAAGCAAAGTGGATAGCCCCAATACCAATTCAATTCCGGCATATTATATGGCGATTTTTCAGTATTGAAATTCATCCCATATACTCCTGCCACAAAAGTCAGTGGAATAAAGATTGAGGAAACCACTGTTAGCACTTTCATGATTTCATTCATTTTGTTGCTCACTGCCGAAAGGTACACATCCATTAATCCAGATGCTAATTCTCGGTAAGTTTCCACCATATCCATCACTTGCACCGTATGGTCATAACAATCTCGCAGGTAGATTCGCACTTCTTCACTAATTAAATCACTACCATCTCGAATTAAGGAATTAATTGCATCTCGCTGAGGCCAGATAGCACGACGTAGTTGCAGTAATTCTCGCCGAATTTGATAAATATTTTGTAGTGTTTGTGGGGTAGGTTTAACTATTACCTCCTCCTCTAACTCTTCGATTCGTTCCCCATAAATCTCCAGCACTGGGAAAAAGCCATCAATAATTGCATCTAAGACAGCGTAAGCTAAATAATCCGCTCCCTGTTTGCGGATGATCCCTTTATTTTTTTCAATTCGCGATCGCACCGCTTCAAAGCAATCATGTTCTGGTTCCTCTTGGACTGTCAGCAAATAATTTTTACCTAATACCAAACTCACTTGCTCGCTGTGAAAACCACATATTCTTTCCTTTGGTACTACCATGCGGCTAATGAATAGCAATTGATCTTCATAATCCTCTATTTTCGGACGCTCCGGTACATTAACTATATCTTCTAAAACTAGAGAATGTAACTTAAAAACTTTACCCAATCGTTGTAATATGTCTTGACTGCCTAAACCTTGTACATCTACCCAAGAAATAGATTCCATCTCCAGATATGGGACACACTCCTCTGGGGTTGCTATTTGTTCGCGGATAAAATTGGTTTGGTTATAGTCAATCAAGAAAATTATCGGTTGTGGAGCATCTGCATCAATAATAATGGTTCCAGGTATAGTCCCTGGTTGGTGATAGAACTCATCTTCATATGGCGGCCTATTTACTATTTTGGGAAGGCGGCGCAGTTTTCGTGCCATTAAATATTACCTAATAGTTATTAGTCATTTGTCATCGATCATTTGTCAGTACTAAAAATAACTGACTAGGACAACTAACGACTTACACGTAATTTTACAAAATTTAATCCCAAGACGGTAATTTTTAAATTACGCAATTATTTAGGTGGCTAATTTGGTCATTAGTATTTTGTTGGTAGTCAGTTGTACTCACAACTAACCACTGAAAAGTTTCATAATTACAGCTATTTTCAGATAAATAAGATCGCGCAGTCGGGGTACAGCATAGCTCATGGGTATCAACTTAAGGTAAAAGCCAGTCTAGAAGCAGCTTTTAGAGATTATCTCTGATCTCGTTCCCAGTCTCCGACTGGGAACGCCCGTCGTTGAGGCTCCGCCTCCCTTGCTAGCGGCAGAGCCGCCAGGAGGAGCATTTCCAGCCAGAGGCCGGAAACGAGGTTTTAAAGGAGTTTTAGCTGAAGTTGACACCAATGAGCATTGCTATATCCCTAGCAAAGGTGTGGTTCAAATAGATGAAAACTGATGTAAGTTTATTTACGCGCAGCTACTTCCCAGCAATAGAGATAACATATCGTCTCGCAATCAGCAATGCGATAAAAAACAGTTTGCCTTGGGAAGACAAACTGCTTAAAAAATATTTATTTTGGTCAGCAGAAGTTAGAACATGCCACCCATGCCACCCATGCCGCCCATGCCACCCATACCGCCCATGCCGCCCATACCACCCATATCAGGCGCAGGACCGGCGGATTTCTTCTCCGGCTTTTCAACAATGATCGCTTCGGTGGTTAAGACCAAACCAGCAATAGAGCCAGCGTTTTGCAAAGCTGAACGCACGACTTTGGCAGGGTCAATAATGCCAGCCGCGATCAAGTCTTCAAATTCCCCGGTAGCAGCGTTGTAGCCAATGTTAAAGTCGCTATCTCGGACTTTAGAGACGATCACAGAGCCTTCAGCACCGGCATTGTCTGCTATTTGGCGCAAGGGAGCTTCTAGCGCTCGTCCGACAATATCAGCCCCAATTCTTTCTTCTTCATTTTGTAGGCTGTTTTTAATCGCTTCTACGGTTTTAGCCAAGTGAATTAGGGTCGTCCCACCACCAGGAACAATACCTTCTTCCACAGCAGCTTTAGTAGCGTTCAGCGCGTCTTCAATCCGCAGTTTGCGGTCTTTGAGTTCGGTTTCGGTTGGCGCACCCACTTTAATCACTGCCACACCGCCAGCGAGCTTGGCGATGCGTTCTTGCAGTTTTTCTTGATCGTAGTCAGAATCGGTTTCTTCCAACTGTCTGCGAATTTGAGCAATCCGTTTTTGTACCTCTGGCTTGGTAACACTGCCAGCTACAATTGTCGTGGTTTCTTTGTCAATGGTGATTTTGCGGGCAGTTCCCAGCGCTTCTAGAGCAGCAGTATCCAAGCTTAAGCCGATTTCTTCAGAAATCAACTGTCCATCGGTGAGAATAGCAATATCTTCTAACAAAGCTTTGCGGCGATCGCCAAACCCAGGCGCTTTAATGGCAGCCACGGCCAATACACCCCGCGCTTTGTTCACCACCAAAGTTGCCAAAGCATCACCTTCGACATCTTCAGCGATGATTAGCAAGGGCTGACCGGAACGGGCGACTTTTTCCAAAATCGGCACTAAATCTTGGATGCTGCTGATTTTTTTATCTGTCACCAGGATACGGGCGTTTTCAAATTCGACTATTTGTCGCTCGTTGTTGGTGACAAAGTACGGTGAAATATAGCCCCTGTCAATCTGCATCCCCTCAACTACTTCTAGTTCAGTTGTGAGGGATTTAGATTCTTCAACGGTAATTACACCATCTTTGGTGACTTTTTCCATTGCTTCGGCTAACATTTGGCCAACTTCTTCATCGTTACCAGCTGAGACAGTGGCAACTTGAGCGATCGCACTTCCTTCTACTGGCTTGGCTACCCTGGCAATTTCTTTTACCAGTGCCTCAATAGTTTTGTCGATCCCGCGCTTCAAGCTAACTGGGTTACTACCCGCCGCGACGTTCTTCAAACCTTCCCGAATTAAGGCTTGTGCTAAAACTGTGGCGGTAGTGGTGCCATCTCCAGCAACATCTTTAGTTTTTGATGCTACTTCCTGCATGAGTCTCGCACCAGTATTTTCCAGAGGATCTTCTAATTCAATTTCCTTGGCAACAGTGATACCATCGTTGACAATTTGAGGTGCGCCAAATTTTTTCTCTAAAAGGACATTGCGACCTTTAGGCCCCAAGGTGATTTTTACGGCATCGGCAAGGGCGTTAACACCCCTTTCTAGAGCTCGCCGCGATTCCTCGTTAAATGCAATAATTTTCGCCATGTTTTATTTCTCCAGCGCTTTCATTAGACAATTTAGCACTCACACGTCAAGAGTGCTAATTTCCCAAGCCGCTCAATTTCTAAATGGAAATAAAAAAATTGATTAATATACAGGTGATGCTCATATTAGATACAGGCAGTAATGCTTGAATTGGGAGATGAATCTAGAGAACTCCCTTAAGTCCCTCGGTATTGCCGACCCTAGCGGCACCGGTTGGTTGGCGGTTGTATTTACGTTCCTCTTGGCTTGGGTTGTAACGTGGCGTTTAATTCCGACAGTACGCAAATTCGCCTTGCGGGTAGGTTGGGCTGACCAACCCAATGCCCGGCGACTCAACCGAGAACCTTTACCCAATGCAGGGGGGCTGGCTATCTACGCGGGTGTAATTGCCGCGCTCGTATTAGCTAGCCTTTTACGACCGATCGAACTCCAAAACGTCTTGGCTCAGGTGCTCACTATTTTATTGGGGGGTTCGATATTAGTCCTTGTAGGCTTTATCGATGATCAGTTCGGCTTACCGCCCTCTGTTCGATTGTGGGCGCAAATTGTCACGGCACTGTTGCTGGTAGCTAATGGCATCAGCGTTCAAGTGATGTTTGGCACCCCCATCGACTCGCTCTTGTCCATGTCGCTAACAGTACTGTGGGTAGTAGGCATTACCAACGCCATCAACTTGATGGATGGTATGGATGGCTTGGCAGGAGGAATCAGCTTTATTACCGCCATGAGTTTGTTGGCGGTTGCAGCCCAATTTAACAATCGTGCAGCAGCAATTTTGGTACTCGCAGCCTTGGCAGGTGCTGCACTGGGCTTTTTGCGCCATAACTTCCATCCGTCACGGATTATTATGGGTGATGCCGGAGCATACTTTTTCGGTTATGTGCTGGCAGCAACCAGTATTTTAGGTAGACTGCAACAAAACACAGTTTATGCGCTAATTCCCACGGTTTTATTTCTGTTGTTGCCAGTGCTAGATACCACTCAAGTATTTGTGCGGCGGTTACTAGCAGGAAATAACCCTCTGAGTACTCCTGGCAAAGACCACCTGCACCACCGCTTACTTGCTTGGGGACTCTCCCAGCGCAATGCTGCGTTCACGCTTTGGTCAATTACCTTAGTTTTCAACTTGCTGGCGATGAGAATACAAGGTATGAGTTTGGCTGTGATGGCAGCTACCGCCAGTAGCATTATTCTTCTTTTGGCCTTTACTATCTGGCAAAGGATACGCCAACAGCCTTAGTTGCTTGTAGGGTGGGCATTGCAATGCTAGCCCTACTTACCAACGGTATTCGTCTCTCGGCGGCCACCCTACTCTGGAAATTTAATCGGCACATCAATTCTAGACCGTGCCACACAAATATTATCTTTAATAATATAACATTCCACAAAATGCGCTCCGTGGAAAAGACTTGATTCGTTTTTTTGATGATTTCCACTATCATTTAGAATTTGCCCTCGAATTTGATCTCTTCTGGTTGCTTCTTCTCCAACATTACGAACCTTCCATTTGACTTGAAATGGCTTTGGTACATTACAGTCAACAATATAAAATTTTAGGCTTTTACCTCTAAGCAAAGGTAATCTACTTAAAATCATTTCAATTAATGAATGAGTTCTAAAGCCTTGTTGTGAAACAAGGCAATCTATCTTCAATTCATATCGAATATCGATAGTAAAACGATTTTCAATGAATTCTTCAGTATTTGCATAAGACTCAAAGGGAAATCGGTCTTCGCCAAAGTGACGCTGCCAAGCTTTACAGGCATCCTTCTGACTTGTCTTTTCATCTAAGGCTTTCTCAGCAGATTGAATGAAACTGCCAAGCTGCTCTAAAAAGTAATCCTTGTTAGTTTTGCTGTAATCCTCTAACAGGTTTTCATCAGCAGGAATTGTCGGGCGATAGCATACAAAACTTCGTTTTAGGCTACTCTTGATGTTGAGTAGAGTTTTATAAAGGGCTATGTCATCTCGTTCATCAAAAACAATATTATTAGCCGCTAAAATTGAGAAAATCAATCCACTCGGCAAATCGCCTTTCCTGTAATCGCTCCAGGCTTTTAGATAACGAACAATTCGCTTTAGTTGACCGTCATTATCAGCTTTTTCATTAAACCATTTAATGAATTCTCTAGGATCGCTTTTAATCCATCCTTTACTCTTATGAGCTAAATATGGAGTCTGCCCTTCAATAATGTAGTAAATGGGCAGATCAAGATGATATTGTCCGGCATAGACAAGTCTGACACAAGTTTGCTTGTCAATAGGGTTTTGTTTCGTATGCCCATTTATGGCTTCCCAAATCCATTGGTGTAATGTGCTAACGCTCTGAATTGGTTTTGCTTCTACTTTGAAATAAATACCATCATCAATGTCAAACTCTCTATCAAGCGGCTCTATGATAGTATTCATTATCAATGAACCCTGCCCATGAAACTTTGGAAAAAAGCCATTCTGCTTATTCTGAAAGTATCGTCTGATTCTGTCACGAATAGCATTACGGGATACACGTAATCTCTCTTTTTGCTTAGACTTTAAAGCAATTAAAGTGTTGAACTTCAGGAACAATTTATGACAGTTTGCCACGTGATCACCTGATAATATATCGTTTACGTTCTTTGAAGAACTCAGCAATTTCTGGTTTCCTACCCCAAAACAACGCCTGATCTGTGCCCATCTGTGACATTAACTGCAATGCCTCACTGGAAGTGTTATCGAGGTTAATAATTTGTGCTTGCTGTGGAGATAAAGGAGCACCAGGAATACGAACATAATCAAACGGGGAGTCGCAGTAGTGCGCTAGAGTGTCCACAAAGTAACCCGTAACGTAAGCCTGCCCCTCAAAAAACGTAGTGATCAGATCCTTGTTCCAGTCGATAACCGAACGATGATGTTTAGCAACAAACCGCCTACCAGGATTTGGCTCCAGAGAACCAATAGACATCACCATTAGCTTCTGAAATCTTTTGCCGTTGCCAACGAAGTACCGAAGTGCCTCCACTACCCCAACTAAAGTTGGATTGTTGGCATAAACTCCTCCATCAATAAACTGTTTGTGATCGTAAGTATCGATCGTAACAATCGGCAAGTATGCAGGTGCAGCACTTGTTGCAAGAGCGATGTCAACGTATTTTGTATTGCCATCCCGACATAGATTGCCTTCATTATGGTCGTACTTAAAAATGAAGGGTCTACCATCAGTTAAAGAAAATGCGGGGATACACAACAAACAGCGAGAGTCTGCAAGGGTTCGCTCTCCAAACATTTCTTGCAATGCTCTCCTCAATTCGCTGTTATCATACTTGCTTCGCAGGAAAACTTGTTTAAGCGAACTTAGAAAACTATTTCGCTGGGGGAAAATTTGTTTGCCTCGTCTGTAGTATAAGTTGCTGATCAGTCCGACAGGGATATCTACGGACAGCCCCAGTGCAATCAAGCCTCCCGTTGAAGTGCCACAAATCAAGTCAAAATAATCAGCGATGTGACAGTTAAATCTATCCTCGAAATGTTCTAAGATTCTGGCTGAATACAGCCCTTTAATTCCCCCTCCGTCTATCGATAGAACTTTGAATGTTTGTGACTCTGGAGTAGAAGGCGAAGGAGAGTAAACCATATTTGGTTGGTTGTTTAGAAGAAATGCTGAATGCTTGATCTAGCCTGCCTCTAAGATGAATTAGAGAAGCTACTCATATACTTGAAAAAGCATATTTACCGAGGCTTAATCGTCAACCTATAAGTGTAGTCTCATACATAGCGTATAGGCTTATACTTTAAGGTTACATCTTGTAATTTCTGAAATTTTAGCGCTTAACTAGTATATACGTGGCAATTTGATAATAGTGATAACCGTACACGTAAGGTAGTAAAGTATGCAGCCTTTTTGTAGTTGGCGAAAATATGAATTGTCGAAAAAACGCATTGCTAAGAATTTGTATTGTTGCCAATGACTTGGCAAATAAACTCTAAGAAAATGGCATTCATTCTGCCACTGCATATAGTGTTAACTTTGATGACTCTGTGCTTTTCAAAAGCCTAGTGATACAATGCTTATTTCAAGGACAGCAATTTGTCACGACGACATTTAATTAGTCACTGTACAATAAAGGTGCGTTAGCCTATGGCTAACGCACGCTACCAAAATTACTAATTCCTAACTCAGCACTATTTAGGCCATTACCATACCGCCATCAACATTAAAAACTTGTCCGGTGACGTAGGCGGCGGCGGGATCGGCGGCGAGGAAGCGCACCATCCCGGCGACTTCTTCGGGCTGACCAAAGCGACCAAGTGGGATGTATTTCAGAATCTCTTCTGTTTTGTTAAGATTGCTGGTCATGTCGGTGGCGATGAATCCAGGGGCGACGGCGTTAACGGTGATCCCGCGAGAAGCAAGTTCTTTGGCAACGCTTTTGGTGAAGCCGATTACACCCGCTTTGGCGGCGCTGTAGTTGGATTGACCTGGGTTGCCGATTTGCCCAGCTACGGAGGTAATATTAATAATCCGCCCCGATCGCTGTTTGAGCATGATTTTACTGACGGCGCGTGTACATAAGAAAACACCAGTTAGATTTAGGTCTATCACAGCTTGCCAATCTTCTGGCTTCAAACGCAAAAGCAGGGTGTCGCGGGTAATACCTGCGTTATTGACTAAAATATCCACACGGCTAAACTTTTCGATGACGGCGTTAACTAATGCGTCTACTTGATCAATTTTAGAAACATCAGCTTGGATAGCGATCGCTTGACCTCCAGCTGCGATAATTTCTGTAACAACTGCCTCAGCAGCTGCACTAGAACTGGCATAATTGACAACTGCGATCGCTCCTTGTGTGGCTAATTCAATTGCGATCGCTCGCCCAATTCCTCGTGATCCACCTGTGACAATTGCGACTTTATCTTGTAATAGTGTCATTTAATCTTCCTCAATCTTAGAAATACCGCGCTAATTATCTTATGGTGATTTAGGGGACATCTGAATATTGTCTGGATAAAATCTAACTATTACCGGCTAACAATCTTGCTGGCATCAGCAAATTAGATAACTAATAGTCAGTTATGTTATGAAAAATACCCGATCAAAAAATAACTAGTTATATGTCATATAGTGACTTTAAACTTGAAGAAATTAAAAGAATATTTAATATTAAACTTGTCGAACAAAGTGGACTAATAGAAAGTGAGCCGATGTCACCTAGTAATTGGCTCAAAGAAACCTTAAGGCGAAATTTACCTCTAGCGGGTGCAATTAATACAGAAAAAGCTAGGTCAGAATTTTTGATTGCCCCAATCTTAGGAGAATTAAAAGAGATAAATCCCAATATTAGCTTGTTTTCTGGTACTGAATTTAATGTTGATATTGAAAAAGGTCTGAATGGTATTTGTGACTTTCTAATTAGTAAATCTAGGGAACAACTGAGTATTGAAGCACCTGTAATTATGATTGTCGAAGCTAAAAAGGAAAATTTAAATGCTGCTACACCTCAATGTATTGCAGAAATGTTAGCTGCACAGACATTTAATCAAAATCAAGGAAATGTGATTACGTCTATTTATGGAGTTGTGACTACAGGAAGCATTTGGCGATTTTTAAAGCTAGAAAATCAGGTGGTGAATATTGATTTAAATGAAATCTATCTTAACCCTGTAGATAATCTTTTAGGAATTTTAACTACACTTATCAAATAGAGAAAGTTCTATGCTTCCTCATTTTATTTAATATCCTGTACAATTTCCTCACTAAAAGCCTCTACATAAGCCCAACCATTTGCTAAATCTGTTGCTGATAAACTCGGATAGTTAGTAAGTATATCTGCTTCACTATATCCTAAACTACGAGCATTGACTAATCCCTAAACAGGAATACGAGTGTTAGCGATACAGGCTTTTCCACTACATACTTCTGGTGTTTTTTCGATGCCTTGCCAATGATTAGCAAGGCTTTCGGAGAGAATGGTAATAATTTTGGCTTTTTGGGCTGGTGTTAACTTGAGCAACTCTGCTTCTAATTCTTTGAATATCATAGTTTTACTATAATTAAATACCTATATAGGACTCATATCTGATTTTTGAAGAAGATTTCAGATAAAACCCTGATAAAACGGGCTTTTCAGTCTCAGTATGTTTTCAGAAATCAAATCGGAGTCCTATAGTTATTTCTTTGTTAATGGATGAATAACTTGAAGCAATATATTGTTAATTTAATTATAGCTGCGTCACCAAACAGCCTGTACTTCTCTACGAGACGCTGCGCGAACGACAAGCTCAGTAACCATCGTAGACATCGCCTGATTGAATAGACTAGCAAGTGTTGCAGCTAGTCCCGTCGTAGACATTACTCTCATAAACGCCTATATAATTATTTGGTTGGTCAGGATAGGTTTAAAGACATATCTAATGCTTATGCACAAAATAAAAAGATATACGTATTTTATTATAATTATTTAAGATTTTTGGCTGGCAAATCAGTCTATATTGACTAATCTTATCTTTTCCCAACAAAAACCCATGAACCTATACCGATTTTATTTTCTAAGAATTACTATTGAAACAAACAATTGAAAATCGGTATGTGTCATATGGCAACTAAAAAGGAATTTAACAGCTTTGAAGAGATGCTGTCTGCTTCTGATGTACCTGTATTAGTAGATTTTTACGCTGAATGGTGTGGCCCCTGTCAGATGATGGTGCCAATTTTAGAGAAAGTCAATGCCCAACTTAAGGATCGCCTACGGATTGTCAAAATCGACACAGAGAAATACACAGATTTGGCCAGTCAGTATAAAATTTCTGCTCTCCCAACCTTAGTACTATTTAAGCAGGGTCAGCCTGTGGAGCGCATAGAGGGAGTAATGGAAGCACCGCAGTTGGTGCAATATCTACAAACAAAGATTTAAGCTAACGCTTAGAATTTGGATTTTGGTTCTTAGAGGCGCGAAATATCGCGTCTCTTTCAGTAAATAGTAATACGCTGTAGAGTTGCACTGCTAGCTGTGTGTGCAATTACTGTTTGATTGAACTGCTAGCAGATAAAACCTTAACTAAATATTAAGCATATTTAGTTATACGTCTGGAGAAAGTTGTTTAGAAATCGAGACGGCCATATTGTATAGATATAACAAAATGACAAGCAAAACAATATATGGATGGCAAGCAGGAAAGACTTGACAAAGCCTATATTTGGGTGAATATTGATTTTAATAAGGTTAAGTACAGAATAAATGCGGTGACTTGCGAGATTGAGCGGGTTATACAAAAGCACCAACTTTCAAATCAAACTGGTAACTCAGGCAAAAGAAACAATTAGGTTATCTGTAGGGCGATGTCTACGAGAAGCTACGCATTTTATTTTTAGATACTAGTGAGACAGTCCAATATTGTTATTACTGTGAACTTTGTTATCCAATCTCTAAATCCCCCAATCAATTGGGGGACTTTGACTTTCTACTTCCAATCTTTTAAAACGTAAAAGTAGTCCGAAGTACACCTACAGTCGTTGTCTCATTGTTGCTGTTACCTTCTGGATTAAAAAGAATAAACGCACCAGGGGTAATGCTGATATTATCGCTAACTTGAAAGCGGTAATAGGCTTCTAAATGGTAAGGAGTTGCCCGATTGTCGCCTGTGGGGGTAAGTTGAGCAGAACCACCAGCATCAGTACGGTAAAGCGGCTGACCAAAAAGAATCCCGGCAGTGTTCCCTGGCTTGAATAAATCTTTGAAGTGAACTCCCGCCATCCAACTTGTAAAGGTGGTGGAAGCATTCACGCTATTTGAAGAAGCATCAACAAATATTGCTGCACCGTAGCCAGATAATGCTATTTTGGGAGACAATCGCCATGTTACCGTACCGCCAACAGAGTTGAGTGTGATTGGTGTTCCCGCTCCAACTCCTGCTAAAGCACCGATATCACTACTAACTAATCCTGTAGCCAAAATATTGATTTCGTGATAACTGTGGGCATAGTTTAAACCAATATCCAGATCGGGACTTGGCTTGAAGGTTAACTGTGTAGCAATAATACTACTACCACTAAATAAACCTGCTCCCAAAGGTGTAGTAGAAACTCCTGGTACTGCCTCACTAGAAGATTTTTGGGGTAAATTGGCATTTACACTGCCGTATAAAGCTCTTAAATCCAAATTTGGCGAAATGTTAAAAATAAATCCCGCCGCCGATGCTAAACCAGTACCCGAAGTCCCACCAGAAACCCGTAACACAGGATTCAATCCGGCAAAACGAGAGATTGACTCTTGTCCTTCACCATAAAAAGGCGTAATTGCTGGGAAAGCATCTGATGTTTCCGCCGCAGTTCCGGCAAACAAGGTTAATTTATTAGCGACGGGAAAGATATACAGCAATTTGTAAAGCTGAACACTGTTTGCACCAACACTCGACAAAGTATTGACATTTAACCCCGGAAATTGCGGCTCAAAACTGGTACGGGCGCTACTTGCACTTAAAAGCGGCGCAGCTAATCCTAAACTTTCTTGCAGGCTACCCTGTCCATTGGCTCCACCCAAAAAGTTATAAGCTTGCAATCCAGTAATTAATAAATCTTTACCAGTAAAGCTAGTGGTGAGATTTAACCGCACTCTATTGACTAGGATGATGTTCGAGTCGCTGTTATTAGGAGCGCCGCCGCTAGCACCAACACCAGCAATAATTACCTCTCCATTAAGTTTAGTAGTTGTAGAAAACTGATTTGCTTGTAGTTCTGCTGTGCGAGCTTCTACAGCATCTACTCGACCCCGCAATGTTGCCAATTCTGCCGCAAATTGTTCTTGTAGTTTCTGCAACGTGGCTAAATCTTCTTTCTTGACCAAATCAGCAGTTGCAGTCGCAATCAGTTGGTTGATTCGCTCTAAACAAGCATTTAAGCCAGCAGCAAATTCATAGCGAGTCATCGCTCGATTACCGCGATAGGTTTGATTGGGATAACCTGCGATACAACCATAGCGCTCGACTAAAGATTGGAGTGCCTGAAAAGCCCAATCAGTCGGCTGTACATCAGACAATTGGGATACGGATGTTACTTGTGCAAGTTGGTATGAGGTTGGAAATGAACTTGCAGATTGTGGTATGATTGGCTGCCAAAAGTTAACAGCAGAATCTACTCCTAAATCTGGAATTTTTTGCTGTTCATTGACTGAGGGTAAATTTTTTTGACTCTCATTAGCTATTAGCAATTTACTGGAGATATTATTTACTAAATTGCTTTGATGAGAATCATTTTTTTGATAGCTGCCATAATCTTGATTAACAGCTACGTTTTTATCTGCAATTTCTAAACTAGGAAGGGCTTGCACAGGTGATAACCCGGCAATTAAACATAAAAATCCCATCCCCCTAGCAGAAACTAGTAGATATTTTGCCATGATAACTCCCAACACTTATAAATATAGTGAAAAAATCAATTGCGATTTGAAAATGGATTGATAAGTAAATTTAAAGGAGATTTATAAATAAATCTTATTAACTTTAAATTTTGGGTATCAGGATTTTTTCTGAATTGACTTACCAGAACATCAGGTTATATCGCAAGTATTAAATTATAGTAAATACTATTTTGGGAAAGAATTAACAACAAAGGATATTGGGAGTTATTATAATTACTATTGGCAAAATAATAATTATATTAGTCTGATTTTGTGATAACGAATATAGATATTGAGTTGCGGATATCGGCGGCTCAATAGTGATCAAAAAATAATTTACTCAAAAAAATTAAGAGGCCGCGATCGCTGATCGATTTGGGTGCAGGTAAGATCAGCAGGAAAGCGCTGGAAATAAGTTCTCTTGCGGTTGTTAACAAGTTTCACCCAAGAGAAGCTTCATAGCGATCGCAATTTCTGCCGTTAGGTACTAGTACTTTACTACTGAAGATAGTCCAAGTGTCAGGTTTAGCTCTGGCGTAGCCCGCCTTCTCTACGTTCGCGCAGGGTGTCGCGGCATCGCACCAGTTTTGAGAAGCACATTTTAGTAAAATAAACAATATCTTACAGTAAGTAATATTTTTAACAAAACATTTGTAACTACCCTTGCAGTTTATTTACCCACCGCCTGCTATTCTTATAGTTACTTCGGTCTGTCATAGCAGATAGATTATCCTCGATAATGATTTTATTTATGAGCGCTCATATACCATCCTGGTAATATGGGTGCTTTTACTTTATCCCTCATGGCATAAAAAAACTGTCCGGTTTAATTTTGAGGCGATGTCTGGTGTTTGGTATAAGCTGACACTGAAGCTTTAACTTGACCAAAACGGCGATCGCACCCTTGGTAGCTCAACAAAGCCTTCTCTATTAAAATTAAGCGATCGCACTTTTTTTTGTCAGTCGGCTGAAGTCGGCAGTTTTATCTAATGCAGTTGGAAAAGTCGGGGAAAAAGTTGGTTAGAGAAAATTTGGGTTTAAAAACTCGCTTTTCTAGAGCTACTTTACAAAGTTAGAAGAGAGAATTGCAGAGAATGTGGCGAAATTGTTAGAACAAGGGTAGATAAAAGTTGAGTAACAGCATAAATCATGAACGCTTACAAAACATATATCACCATTTCAGATCCAAAGCAGTTAGTATTATCTGATTTACCATTTAAAGCGGGACAGAGAGTTGAGGTGATTATTTTGACAGACGATAATCAAAGGGTTACTTTAGCAGAAGAATTAAAAAAGTTATTCAAAGAAATACAAGCGATACACGCAGATAATCCCTTGACTGAGGAAGAAATAGCAGCAGAAATTGAAGCTTATAGACGGGGAAAATGAAAGTTATTATTGATACTAATATTTTAGTCTCTGCTGCTATAGCTGATAAAAATCCAGAGGCAGTAATTTTATTTATGATTGCTAATTCTGCTTTTGAGTGGGTTGTATCGGCAGAAATTATAGCAGAGTATAAGAGGTTGTTTGAAAAGTGGTTTGTTGTGCTTTTAATCGAATTATTACCCCCCTTAATCCCCCCTTATAAAGGGGGGAAACAATAAAAAATCGGGTTCCCTCCCTTTTATAAGGGGAGGGTTAGGGTGGGGTAACAACATTTGATACATCGGCAATTCCCCAAATTGCTGACGATAACGCTCAAGTTGTTTTTGCGCTAATTCAAGCTGTTCTTCTGAAGTTTGATAGCGATTTCCTTGTTGATCATACCAATATAAAACCTGACGCTGGATATTACCAGAGACGTATTGCGATCGCAAAGGGTCAAATTGTCCAGTTTGTCTAGTGGCGATCACTATCGACTTACAGCTATTTTCAGGTAAATAGACCACGCAGTAGGGGCACAGCATTGCTCATTGGTGTCAAATTAAGGTAAAACTCCTTTAAATCCTCGTTTTAACTTGGAAAATTACCTTCTGAATGTTGTCGAGCAATTTCTTTTTTCTGACAATTCCCCAAATTGCTGACGATAACGCTAAAGTTGTTTTTGCGCTAATTCAAGCTGTTCTTCTGACGTTTGATAGCGATTTCCTTGTTGGTCATACCAATATAAAACCTGACGCTGGATATGACCAGATACGTATTGCGATCGCCCGATTCCCAAACCAATTTCTGGCATCCAAAAAGGTTCACCAATTTGCAATTGATAGCTACCATCTATTAAGCGATAAACTTGAAAAGGTTGGTGACGATCGCTTTGCCAATACTCTGGATTGTAAATAATGTAATATAGTACCCCTAACTTGGCATAAATGTCTAATTTTTTGTCGTATTCTCCACCCGGAGTTAAAGAGACAATTTCTAAAGCCAAGATAGGTACAATATAGTCTTCTTCCCAGAGGACATAACTTTTACGAGATTTTCCTGCCTTGCGGCGTTCTACACCTAAGCTCAAAAATCCGTCTGGAACAATTGGTACAAGTGGACTAACCCCTGTCGTATGGTAAACGCCCATATCCACGCCCAAAAACCAGTCATTACGGTTTGCCCAAATATATTGCAGCAAGAAGAGAAGTAGGTTGGGAATAAAGTTCTGGTCTTCGTTATCCACAGGGGTATCGTCAGAACAAGTAAGTTCAGCACTACTAGGCAATTGACGGGAGTCTGATTTCACCATAAGTAATGATGGTGCTGATGTTACCTATTCACTTCTATTGTATTAGAACAGAAGCGATCGCACATCCTCGACAAAGAGCGTAAGCGTCTACACTTTTGCAATTATCCAGACAAATGCGATCGCTCATCTCAGCTTCCGATATTGACTAGCGATGGATTTATCTGATTGCCTAATTCTTATATCCACAAAATATTAAATTTGTCAATACCTCCTGGTCTACAACTAAAATCTAATTTTAGAATCAAGTCCTCAGCTAAACTAGGACTATACAAACCATTGCTAATTACTAGTTGCTATGTCTTTCGCTCTCCAAGGAAATCCGGTCAAATGGTAAAGATAATTCACGACTCTACCGCATCTCCCAAGTCAAGGAATATCGCATAAAATAGCCAAGTAGCCCACACTTGTAGCTTGACACCATTAATATCTTCTCTTGCTAATAAGCGGGTTAAGTCTTGTACCCCAAGAACTTGTCTCCATAACAGCGTTAATACCACATTTTTAACTATGACTACGCAAACACTACCTTCAACAGAAGTTTATCAAGGTCAATTCGGGGAATTTACAATTACTCAGAGCGATCGCACTGGGGTAATTATCTACCGCGCTGGGTTAATGGTAGCAGCATTGAGCTTTGCCATAGGCAGCGCTTTGGTTTTGCTCAACAATAACCCCACTGTTTTTACGACACTTACACCTTTATATGCTTGTTTTAGTCTCGCTCTGGGTATAAGTTTATTTACGATTCATATCTATATGGCATCACTGCACCGAATGTTGCAAATCTTTTGGGCGATCGGTACTATAACATCAGTGATTCTGGCAATCTCTAGTAGTGAACCTTTGACTCTCACTGTTTACAATCAGCCTATTACCTTATTTGGAGTTGGTTTTATCTTCGTTGCTTTGACAGGTATTTATTTTAAAGAGGCTTTTTGCTTCAATCGCCTAGAAACCAAAGTATTAACCCTAATAGTACCGCTACTGTTGTTAGGACATTTGGTGGGAATTCTACCAACTCAGGGGGAAAGTCTTTTATTAGGAATTTGGGCAACGTTATTTTTAGTATTTGCGCTGCGAAAAACAGTGCAAGCAATTCCTGCTGATATTGGAGATAAGTCTGTGTTTACCTACTTGAAAGAGCAACGTTCAGCTAAGGTTTAATGCAGACCAAAAATCGCCGGCGTCAAAATTTTCCCAAAATCAAACTAATAAAACGCCAAGAAATGTGGACACTTACGGCTCAGGGGTGGGCGATTGCGATCGCTTTGATTGCTTATTTAATATTTTTTGCTATTACTCATGTACACTCATTTCTCGCCGTAACTTACCCGATAAAATCAGCAAAAGTATTAGTTGTTGAAGGATGGCTACCAGATTATGCTATAGAAGAAGCTTTGACTGAATTTAAAAACGGTTCTTATCGTCAAATAATTAGTACCGGAGGTATATTAGGAAAAGGAAGTTATCTGACTGCATACAATAACTTTGCAGAGGTGTCAGCCGCTACCTTCATAAAACTCGGTTTAGAAGCAGAAAAAGTGGTAGCTGTTCCAACACCTTTTGTGGTTAAGGATCGGAGTTATGCCTCTGCTGCTGAATTTCATCGCTGGTTATCCAATTCCAATTTACAGATAGAATCAATTAATCTTTTTTCTTTGGATGTTCATACCCGTAGGAGTTGGCTAATTTTCAAAAAATTACTCAATCCTGATATCAAAGTTGGTATCATTGCTGCCAAAACGCAAGATTACGATCCAGAGAAATGGTGGGATTCTAGCCAAGGTGTGCGGACAATTCTTGATGAAGGAATCGCTTATATTTATGCCAAGTTTTTCAATTGGAAAGCCTAAAAATGATAATGACGCTCTCTAGGTTCGCGCAGCGTGTCGCAGACAGACGCTAAAAGCGTAGCTTGCAACTCTTACAGAGTACGCGGACTCGCTAACGTAATTCCCAGATCCCCGACTTCGTAAAAGTTGTCGGGGATCTATCTAGTGAGCGTTTTATGTTTAATTAGCTTAACCTACTTACTTACCCAGGATTTGTAATAATGCTTGTCGATAAATTTTTAAACCCTCTGCATTCAGGTGGTCGCCATCACTGGTCAAATTTTCTTTAAGAACATTATTCTCATACAATGGTGCTAGTCCTGCTGCTGCAACTGGCACTTTTTCTGTTTCACCAACTTGATTAATCAGAGCATTAATTTGTTCCACTTTAGAAAGTGGGGCTGATACAGTTGGATCTAAGCTTGCTGCAACTGTTGAATAAAAAGCCGGAATGAGAAAAATCTCTTTAGTTCCCATTGTGCGGACAAGTGCGATCGCCTCTTGGAGATTTTTGCGAAACAACTCATCACTAATTCCATACCAAGCATCATTTCCACCGATGGCAATAATCGCTTTTTCACATTTAACCTTGGTAGGAATTAAACTTTTCAGTTGTTCGACTAATGAGATTGTACTCAGACCATTTAACCCAAAATTAAAAGTACCACTCCCAAGGGTATTACCAAGTTCAGCCGAGATAGAATCACCAAATAAGCAACCTGAGAACTGTTTATCTTGGGCGGCGAGTATTTGATATTGCAGTGCAATTTGCCCTAAAGGTGAAGAACTTACCTCGTCTTTCGGCGGCGTATTAACAGAACCAGAAGATAAATTTGCCATGCTGACTAACTTGGAAATTTTTGATATGTCAAGGACTAGTTGTTTACTAGGATACGCTTCTAGAAAACTGATTACTCCTAGACCTTCTGGTGATTTTGCTGCTAAGATAATCGCAGCTCGTAGCGCTTGTATACTGCCTTGATCAGGACGTGCGATCGCAGAGCGTGTCGGAAAGACAGTAGCTTGGGAAGCAAAATATAAAATTTGCTTGCCCGTTCCTGTATTTATGAGCTTATCTAAAGCCGCAATATCAAGAGACATTTTCACCTGAAGAGTATCTTGGAACTTCTGTTTCTCTTTAGGGCTGAGATAACCTAAGAAAGATTGCAAATCGGCAGAAACCTTTTGCGTCTCGCCATAGTTGCGTATATCTGCCACCGGGAGCGATTGCTCAAACAAACTGTACCTAACAACAATTTTTTCGGCTGCTAAACTCGGCAATAAACCAAAACAACTATGTAGCAGTAAAAATATTAAGCACCCAGATAGGCATATTAAAAGACGATAGAAATATTTCATCACAGAAGATAATGGAATAGTCTAATAGTCAATGGTTAAGGGTCAAGAGTCAATAGTCAATAGTCAATATTTAACGAGTCGCGGAAGTCCCCACCTTCTCTGCGTTCGCGCAGCGTGTCGCAGACAGACGCTACGCGAACAATGTACTCTAATGGTAGGTATTGTGAGCACTTCGACCGCGCTCAGTGACCACGGGGGATAAGGATTACATCTGGAATTGATTTAAAACATCAGTAAAAACTCTCTTCTGGATGTATGACGAATCCCCAGAATTTTCTGGTAAGATA
>NZ_JBALCE010000053.1:0-47676 GCF_036919815.1 Nostoc sp. | reverse complement strand
TCCGGTGGCAGACTGCTCAGTTGATTACCGCTGAGGTTGAGCGTTTGCAGGTTGGTGAGTTGGACTATTTCCGGTGGCAGACTGCTCAGTTGATTGTAGCTGAGGTCGAGGGTTTGCAGGTTGGTGAGTTGGACTATTTCCGGTGGCAGACTGCTCAGTTGATTGTAGCTGAGGTCGAGGGTTTGCAAGTTGGTGAGTTGGACTATTTCCGGTGGCAGACTGCTCAGTTGATTGCTGCGGAGGTTGAGGGTTTGCAAGTTGGTAAGTTGGACTATTTCCGGTGGCAGCGTTGTTAAGCCTTCCCCAGAAAGGTCTAATTCTGTCACTTTCTCTCTGACAGCTTGTTCAATAATTTGCAGCAGTTCTTCATAAGTCATTTCGGGTTTTACAGAGGCTATGCCTGACGACGAGTTGCTGCTTGGACGCGCAGCAGAGAAATTGAGCTAATTAATAATGTAGCCTGTATCAAATTGCATTGAGGCAATGTGCGATCCAAGCTGCTACGTGTCTACTCTTGATCTCAAGTCTTGTGATTACTCACATTTTTGTAACAGTCAGAATGTCGCGCTGACAAGCAATCCCGCCCCGAACTTCAGTTCTGGGCTAATAGCTCAAGTCCACTCAAGTGGACTGAAATTTTCACTTTCACAGAGTATAACTATCTACATCGCTTAAAATTTGATATTTAGTCCTCTTGAGAGAACTTTAGCTATTAGCCTGGGAATAAATTCCCAGGCGAGATGGCAACGAAGCGGAAGATTTATAAAAATGTTGGTAATGACAAGCCGTTGCGCGTCTACGCTCAACCTCAAAGCTTTACCATTGACGTTCGGAACTCAAAGCTTGCACCTTTTAACACCAATTGTCGAGTAAAAAAAGCGACGGCGTAGCCTGTCGGAGCGATCGCTTGACTTCAAAGCCTCACCATTCCCCTTTTGAACTCGGAAGTTGCACCTTTTAACACCAATTGTCGAGTAAAAAAGGCGACGGCGTAGCCCGTCGGAGCGATCGCTTTACTTAAAAGCTTCACCATTTCACCTCTGAACTCAGAAGTGGCTAATATGATTCCGGGCAATTAAGCATAATACCCCGAACCCAATACGGTTCAGTTAAGGCTAAAACTCTTTGTCAAAGTCAATTTTTTTAACGAACCGCAAAGGACGCAAAGGAAGAGAAGGAAGAGAAGGAAGAGAAAGAAGAAATGCTTAACTGAATTGTATTGACCCGGAACCCCACCCCGCAAAAGCCGCGCTTTAGCTCCCCTCCCTGCCGGCTCTTAGGGGTTGGGGGTGGGGTTCTTTTATTATTTTCTCGCACTCGCCCGTCAAAGCGGTTTTTGAGAAGGTACACCTACAGCACGGGGAAAATTAGCTGGTGTGTTTGCTACCTTACGCACATAAAGACAATGACGGATGCTATCACTTAGAGGCGTGGTAAATTTTTCAATTAATTCAATCACACCACCTAGCTGGTTAACAGTATTTTGCAAAACTGTGGTTTCTTCCTCTGTCCAATTACCACGATAAATTATGGCTAAACCACTTTGTTTAAGTAATGGTAGGGCATATTCTGCACAAACAGAAGCTGTCCCAACAGCGCGGATTAAGGCAATATCGTAAGCTTGTCGGTGCTGGGGGTGCTGACCGATTTCTTCAGCCCTACCAACAAGAGTTTTGGCATTAGTCAGGGCAAGTTCAGTTAATATATTGTCGATAAAAGTAATTTTTTTCCGGGTTGAATCCATCAGAGTAATTTTGCAATTAGGTGCAGTAATTGTCACTGGAACACCCGGAAAACCTGCACCTGTGCCAATATCAATCACAGATGCAGCTTCTTGAAGAGACGGGATAAATTCCCCCTGTGGCGCAATTCCTCGCAGAGAATCCCACAGATGTTTTTCCCAAAACTCTTGAGGGTCAGTGATCCGAGTTAAATTTAGTTGGCGATTACCTTCTAGGATTAACTCATAAAGTCTCTGGAATTGCGCTTGCTGTTGGGCTGTTGGTTCCCAATTGAGAGTTTGCTGCCAAATTTCTGCCATCTCAGGCAATAAGTTAGTCATTGGGCACTTGTACTGAGCGAAGCCGAAGTATTGGGCATTCATTATTTTCTCCTTGTCTCCCTCATCTCCCCCACTCCCCGTTTCATACTACTGGTAGAGGTTCTTTAACTTTTGCTTCTAATGTCTTTGGGTCTACTGATTCTAGTTCACCGTGGTTGAGTGTCCAGCAACGGTCTGCGATCGCTAACAGATCCCCAGCATCGTGTGTCACTATCAACAGTGTCCAATGTTGTTTCAGTTTCGCTAATAAATTTACCAGTTGCCGACGCATTGACCAATCTAACCCAGCTGTGGGTTCATCCAATAACAGTAAATTTGGCTGGCGAATCAATTGCACTGCCAAAGCTAAACGTCGTTGCTGGCCACCACTCAAAGCATGGGGAGCAGCAGAAAGCGATAAATGCTCTAATCCCACCTCAGTTAGTGCCTGTGTGACTCGTTCTGACCCTAACTCAGGATGTCCTAAACGCAATTCTTCTAAAATTGAACCACCGCAAAAGTGCCGCTCTGGAAACTGAAATACTAACCCAGCCAATTGTTGTAGCTGTTCGGCTAGAAGTTCTTGTTCCCGCCAGAAGAGTCCGCCAGTAGTGGGTTCGGCTAGTCCTGACAAAATTTCTAATAAGGTACTTTTACCAGAACCACTCGGGCCAATAATCAGACCTAGCTGCTGCGGTGCTAATTCCATGTTGATCGATTTGAGAATCGCTGTCGGGCAAGCTGTGGGGTGATAAATTAGATTTCGGAGATAGAGCATTTGTTAAGATTACCAAAAAGTCAGCAAATTAGTGATTAGCTACACTGAGAGAATCTAGAAAATTCTGGAAAATTTTCTCGCGCATTATCTGGATTAACACTTTAATTTAACAGCAAGAATTATCCACTCTTTCTCCATTGTGGCATTTTCACCCTTAAACAATCGCTATAACAAGCCTGGGAACATGGAAAAATTACCAAAGTCAACCTTTATATAAGAAAATTTTCCTTGAAGCAGAGGCAAGTAAAAATTAAGTGTTTTTTGCATTCTAAGTAACACATACGACTATTTCAACCGCAATTATTCTGAGGCTTAAAATGACTAAAAGGTTTTCTTCGGCTCGATTAGTAGTGTCTGCTAGACTCACTACCCTTGCTCAGACTGCTTTTGCCACTGCGTTCGCCTTTGGCGTTGCCCCTTGGGCAATCGCACTTAATTTGTGTGTAAATCCCTCCCTGGCTGGCGATCCGTTTCGCGATCGTGAACCTCATCAAATTGGCGACCAAACAGAAGCAGCTTTTAAAGCGATTTTCCAACAGGGCAACTATCCAGCCGCAGAGCGTTATCTAGATCAAGCACTATCCAAAGAGCCAAATGAACCTCTAGCTTATGCTATCAAGGCATCTTTAGCATACGGAAATAAGGATTGGGCTAAACTCGACACCTACAGCCAGAAAACTCTAGAAACCGGACAAAAACTGATTTATACCGATCCAGTGCGTGGTAATTTATACACTGCTGTTGGTCATTTTTTAGAGGGTGCAGTAGTTATCAGCCGTGAGGGTACAGTCAACGGTGTGCCGCAAGTCTTTAGTCAGTTGCGGCAAGTTTATGAATATTTAGACAAAGCTGAAGCAATTTCTGCCAACGATCCAGAACTGAATTTAATCAAGGGTTATATGGATTTATTATTGGCGGTGAATTTGCCTTTTGCTAGCCCAGATCAGGCAATTGGACGCTTAGAACAAAATGCTGCTCCTCGGTATCTAGTAGATCGGGGTATTGCTCTTGCTTACCGAGATTTAAAACGGTATTCACAGGCACTAGAGTATGTCAACCGGGCGATCAAAACCACATCCGATAATCCAGAAATTTATTATCTCAAAGCCCAGATTCTGAAAGAATTGGGTCAAAAACAAAAAAGCCAGCAGATGTTCCAGGAAGCGATCGCTAATTTTGACAAAGCATTGACTAAAAAATCCCAACTACCAGGCGATTTAGTCAAACAAATTGAGGGCGAACGCAAAAATGCTATTACCCTGAAGAATCCTGAGTAATTGGGCATCCCTTGTCCCCCATTCCCCACTCCCCACTCCCTACTTTGATATGCTTATTTTCAGAACAGTAATTGAGATATTAGACCAAAATGGAGATTCAGTTCCGCGAAATTAATCCTTTTGATATGTGGATTTGGCTGAAATTCAGCACAAATCCTTCGGCGCGTGAAAAGCAGTTTGTAGAAGAAGTTTTCAATTCCTGGTTTTATCTGGGTAAATTGGGTGCATTTAATGCTGAGAATCTTCAGGTGCAGGACACTGGACTCGATATCAGCTACATGAATTATGATGCACAAGGGTATGATAAAAGCTTGTTAGCACTGATGCATAACATCGGTGAGTTTGAATATGAGGGTCAGTGGGGGCGTTGTTGGTTTGACTTAGGAACTAGTGATGCGATCGCTCTGGATATTTTAATCAACGCCCTCACCCAGCTAAGTGAGGAATATGTCACCATTGAAGAGTTATATATGGGTGGCGAAAATTCAGATTGGCCGGTTGAGAATAGCGAAAGTCGTCCTCAGTCTATTTACGACAATTAGTTATAAAAATGAATAAAGCAGGCGAAATTCGGGTAATAACCTTGGGGCTAATTCGGGATGGCGAACGCATATTTCTTTCTGAAGGCTACGATCCCGTAAAGCAAGAAAGATTTTATCGGGCTTTGGGCGGTGGTGTTGAATTTGGCGAAACCAGCCGCGTCGCGCTACAACGGGAGTTTCAAGAGGAAATTCAGGCAGAGTTAACGAATATTAAATATCTAGGTTGTATAGAGAACCTGTTTACATTTAATGGTAGGCAAGGTCATGAAATTATTCAGCTTTATCAATGTGACTTTGCTGATTCCAAATTTTATCAACTGGAAAGTTTAGTTTTTTCAGAATCACCAAATCATAAACATAGAGCATTATGGATAGATATCTCTCGCTTAAAATCTGGAGAATTACGATTAGTACCTGAAGTATTTTTTGAATATTTATAAATCATCTGGAAATTTACTAAGATTACTTTGCTGTTAATTATGCCACCGCACTCAGCAAAGACACAATATACTGGTTGAGACTAACGCCTTCCCGTTCAGAAGTCTCAGCTAGACGTCGATGTAAAGATTTTGGCATCCGTAGTAGTAGTTTACCGCTATAGCTATCATTACTACTTGGTAAGGGAATATCATCGCCGGCTTCATAAGCTGTCTCAATCCACAATTCCCGCGCCTCATTGAGATTTGCCATTGTCTCTTCAAGGGTTTCGCCTTGGGTAAGACATCCAGGTAAATCTTTAATTTGAGCTACATATCCTTCCTCTGGATCGGGGTAAAGTGTTACAGCGTACTGAAGATTTAAATAATATTCTAAGGACGGCTTCTCAATCTGCTCGTTCTTCTGGTTCAGTGTCTTCATCAATCCACTCTTCTAAATTTAATAGTTCAACTATTTGCTGTACATAGATTCCTTTAACTTTTTGTCCTCCTGTTTTGGGTACAGTGATGGTTTTACCTTGGGAGTCTCGGAAGCTATGATGGCTACCCTTAGACCTTTTCTCTTCAAAGCCAAAAGCTTCCAATAGATAGTAAACTTCCTGAAACCGCACTTCTGAAGGTCGTTTCAGGAACTGATCTACTAATTTTCTTAATTTGCTCATTGAGAGATGATACTATATATAGTATCAAAGTTTTGAAATATAAAAAAGCGATCGCTTGTTGCATTTAGAAAAAAGGCGATCGCTAGAATTAACGCAGATTGGCGTAAGTCCTGTTTAGATTTCACTGCCGTTACTGGACAGTAAGCGCTCATCTTTTGATCCAAATTAGGTATGCGATCGCATCTTGTTCATTAGCAGGCAAATTTTTTAGTTTGGCGATCGCTTGTTCAAGTAGCTCTGTCATGGCTGTTAATCGTTACGAAAGTCATACATAAATTATCCCTGCTTGCACTCTGTTGGGGTTGTTAGGGTGCGATCGCTTGGGGTGAAAGCAAAGCGCGATCGCTATCAATAGCAGAATTAGTTAGGTTTGAGTAGAAGCAAGTGTTGGGTTTCCTGGTGTCAATTTAACCTATTGCTACACAATTTGATGATAAGTAATTATACTTTCTGCCTCATCTTGTGGATCTGCAAGCCATATTTGATTTACACTAGGCGGAATAGTTGCATTTTCTATTATTTCTACAATTACTTCGGGCGCAGGGATGGACAAAATATCACCACATATTTCTATAACTAAAATTTTTAAACAGTGGGCATATTCCTTAAACTTATCATCTGTCTCGGATAAGTTTTTAGCTAATTGCTTGGCTATTTCCTCTTCGGCTTGTCCTAATGTTTCAAATTGATACGACCAGGATTTTCCTGAATCAAATAGCGATAGTCCTGATTTGTGAGACTCGTCATCACGTTCATTTTCTGGAACTCGGCGAAAGCACCAAGGAATACGCTCTGCTGAGGAGATTTCATTAGAGAGATGAAACTCGTCAATATGCTGCCATACATAAGCTACTATCTGATCTGATATTGAAGGCAATTTTTTTTTATTTTCATACAGTGCATTTTCGTTGATGCGAATCTCATATACATCTTGAGTTAAAACAGGTTCTAAATAGCGATTATAAGAATCATAAAAACATTGAAAAAACTTGTGAAAATGCCGATGTTGCTCATAATATTTGGGTGGATAAACTATCTTTTTACATTCAATTACCATAGGCTTATCACCTGAAGCCTCTAATAGCACCTCTGGCTGTTTGCTGTCTCTCTTAGAAATATCGAGGCACTTGGAAAGAGTGTAGCCTTTGCCAAAAGCTTGATTAAACTGAATTGCAAAATCTCTTAAGCCTTTTTCCCATTCACATTTATCATCCCGAAAACAGTGAAAAGACACCATAGTTTTTTTCAGTACATTGTTTTTTAAGGAATCTCATCCCGATTATAAGTATAAATTTATTATTTTTCTCCAGAAATACATCAATTTTACTTATGCTCGCTCACGGGTTTGGGCTTCATGACGCAACTTACGAGCGTATGCTTGACTATCTGTAATATCAGACCGTGAGTTTATCACACCTTCGCTCTGCCAATAAGCAACGAGTTCGGCTCCTGTCTTGGGAGGATTTGCTAAAACCTGTCTCACAGAAAGAATCTGAAGAATGTATTCAGAAAGAGGAAGATTTAACCGAGAAGCTTCGATACAAAGCTCGTTTTCTAGCTCTGGCGGCAAATCAAGATTAATATTCACTCTGGTTATCCTGTGTAGGTTTGGTTCTAAATTGATAGAAACTTGAGCAAAACTGATCAAACAACAGCCGCCTCTGGAATTGCACCTTGCATTCTCCCGAAAGCATCAATCAAACTCTGCAATTGTTGATCTGCTTTAAAAACTCCTAATCCGCGCACCGTGACTTTACCAGGAGAATACACAAAGCGCGTCTTGAGATTTTCTGGTAAATTAGCCGCCAATAAATTCCAAGCTGGTTCCTCCATCGGCGTTTCTAAAACGACGTGCTGCTTTTGTTCTGGTTTAATCCGACTAAATCCGATTTTTTTCGCTAACTGTTTGAGTTCCATGACTCGCAAAAGTTGATTTGCAGGCACCGGTAAACTACCATAGCGATCGCTCCACTCGGCTGCAATCTGCTTTAATTCTGATTTAGATTTCGCTGTAGCCACCGCCCGATAAGCACTCATCTTTTGATCCAAATCGGTAATGTAATCTGCTGGGATAAATGCTGTCAGGTTGAGGTCAATCTGAGTATCCTCCACTTGCGGAATTTCTTGTCCTCGAATTTCCCGAATTGCTTCTTCCAGCATTTCCATGTATAAATCAAAACCGATGGCATCCATTTGACCGGATTGTTCTGCACCTAGCAAGTTACCCACACCTCTGATTTCCATATCGCGCATCGCTAGCTGATACCCAGAACCTAGCTGAGTAAATTCCTGAATTGCTCGTAAACGTTGCCGTGCCGCATCAGATAACATCCGTTGCTTCGGATAAAATAACCAAGCATGAGCTTGGATACCTGCACGTCCCACACGACCGCGTAATTGATACAGCTGTGCCAATCCAAAGCGATGAGCATCTTCAATCAAAATAGTGTTGACTCGCGGAATGTCTAAGCCAGATTCAATAATTGTCGTACAAACGAGGATATCTGCGTCGCCATTACTGAAAGTGAGCATAGTTGATTCTAACTCGCTTTCATCCATTTGACCGTGAGCGATCGCAAACCTCGCCCCCGGAATCACTTCTCGTAAATTCGCTGTTGTCTCTTCAATTCCATCCACCCGTGGAACTACATAAAACACCTGTCCACCTCTGTCTAATTCTTGACGAATTGCACTGCGGATACTTTCAGAATTTATCGGTGATAGATGGGTTTTAATTGGGCGTCTGGTTGGCGGTGGCGTGGTAATCAAACTCATTTCCCGAATTCCCGACAAGGACATATACAAAGTCCGGGGAATGGGAGTGGCTGAGAGAGTAAGCACATCAACCTGAGTTTTCAGGCTTTTAATTTTCTCTTTTTGGTTTACCCCAAATCGTTGTTCTTCATCTACCACCAACAATCCTAAATCCCGGAATATCACGCCTTTACCTAAAATTTGATGTGTACCAATTACTACATCTAATTCACCCGTTGCCAATCGCTTTTGAATATCGCGGCGTTCTTCAGCCGAACGAAAACGGTTGAGTAAACCGACATTTACGGGGTAGGGAGCAAAACGTTCTTTGAGTGTATGGTAATGCTGCTGTGTTAAAATAGTCGTTGGCGCAAGGAGTGCCACTTGTTTACCGGCGATGACTGCTTTAAAAATAGCGCGAATCGCCACTTCCGTTTTCCCGAAACCGACATCACCACAAATTAAACGATCCATCGGGCGATCGCTTTCCATGTCTCGTTTCACATCTTGAACAGCTTTGAGTTGATCCGTTGTGGGTTGATAGGGGAAAGAATCTTCTAGTTCCTCCTGCCAAGGCATATCATTGGGGAAGCTAAAACCTTGTTGTTGCGATCGCGCTGCATACAGTTTCAACAAGTCCACCGCCAATTTTCTGATCGCTTTGCGGACTTTATTCTTCGTATTTTCCCAAGCTTTACCGCTCATCCTATTGAGTTCCGGTGCTTTATCACCTGCGGCGCGGAACCGAGATAAAGCACCTACTTGATCGGCTGCGACTCTGAGTAACCCGTCAGCATACTGCACCGCTAAATAATCACGGGTTTCGTGATTAATCGTCAAACTTTCCAGCTTGACAAATTTGCCAACACCATGATTTCTGTGAACTACATAATCGCCTGGACGCAGCTTATTGGGATCAACTTGTTTAGAAGTAGCTTTGTGGCGCTTGCGGATATAGCCGGGAGTTGCTAAGGAATGCTGCCCAAAAAATTCCCGATCTGTAACGATTACCAAACGGTACGTAGGCAGGATAAAACCTTCTAATTCGGCCAGACCCGAATATTTTAGAGCTATGGGAGTATGGTTGATTTGGAGCTTATCGATCGCTAGGTAGTCGCGGGGATTGGGGATAAATTGAGCCGGACAATCATGTTCTTGCAATAGGGAGACGGAACGCGAAGGTTGAGCAGAAAGCAGCCAGATCGAGAAATTGCGATCGCGTTCTTGGCGGATGGTCTCAGCTAGTTTAGCAAACTGGTGCGGCATGACTGGAACAGGTCGGCTGGCCAGATTGATCCCACTATTTTCCTCTGACAGTTCCGATAAGTATAATGTTTTAAACTTGGCAATATCAGCCAAACACTCATCAAAAGACCGATGAATCTTCGGGAATTGGGAATTGGTAACTGGTAATTGGTTAGACTCTTCCCCATGCCCCATGCCCAATACTTCGGCTTCGCTCAGTACAAGTGCCCCATGCCCAATGCCCCACTGTTCTTCCGCATTTTCTACCCAGCGATCGCTATGAGCATGACACTGTTCTGGCTCATCAATAGCAATTAGGGTGTTTTCTGATAAGTAGTTTAGCAGAGATGCTGGTTGCTCGAACGCCAACCCCAAAAAGCGACGACTACCCTCAATCAGTGATGAGTTATGAGTGCTGAGTGCTGAGTTAAATTCTGACTCAGCACTCGGCACTCGGAACTTATCACTATTTTTCAGTGCCGCCATCACTACGGGAGCAAAGCTAGTGGGGGTAAGAATTAACTGGTCAACTTTGTCGAGGGCTGAACGTTGGGTTGCAGGGTCAAATTCCCGCATTTGCTCGATTTCATCGCCAAACCATTCCAACCGGACTGGGAACTCAGATGAAACCGGGAACACATCAACAATATCGCCCCGCCGGCTCCACTGTCCTTCTGTTTCCACCAAAGGTACTCTTTCGTACCCCAAAATAGTTATTTTCTCACTGAAGGCATTCAAGTCTAATTCCATCCCCCGCTTCAAGGTAAGACAGAATTGCCCAAAAGCTGCTGGTGGAGGTAAGTGAGGTTGCAGTGCCCCTTGAGTAGCCACAATCGCCATCTTAGGTAATTGAGAATTGGAATTTGGGATCTGGTTTTCTTCCCCATGCCCCATGCTCCATTCCCCATGCCCCATGCTCAAATCTGCCAGTACCTGCATTTGCCCCCAACTCATCTCAGTTTCCGGGTCAAAAGGTTCGTAGGGAGAAGCCTCGGAGGTAGGGTAAAAATGTACTGTTTGCCATCCCATTGCCTCTAGTTGTGCGTAAACGCGTCCAGCTTCCTCCAGAGTGGCGCAAACCACGAACAAATCCTTGCCCATAGCCCGCGCTAATGCTGAAGCCACCAGAGCCTTGGGCAGCCGGGGAATGCCATTTAACCGCAATTCTTGTTGTCGGTTTAGCTTAGAAATAAATTCAGTGGTTAGCGGCGATCGGCTTAAGGCACGCACAATAGAAGAAAATGACATAAGTACTACTAGCGATGGGAGTCTTTGTGGGTCAGAAAATCTTGAGGCAGTTTATGTCAACCATTTTAAAAGTGTTAACAGTCTTTTTATTCCTCCGGTGGAAAAATAATGCACAGCGACTAATAGACCTAAGAACTATAACTATTACTTTGTGTACAGTCAAAGCATTTATCGAAGCACCTTTAATACTAGATACTAGGGATTGAGCTACGTTCGCTCTGATAAGCGTCAATTTTAAACATGTCCTCCATCACTTTTGAAATTTTAATCATTTTGGTGCTAATTATTGCCAACGGCGTGTTTTCTATGTCTGAGATGGCGATTGTCTCAGCCCGGAAAGTTAGGCTACAACAGCTTGCCAATCAAGGAGATCCCAAGGCAAAAGTAGCACTGAAACTAGCTGAGTCTCCAAATCATTTCCTGTCAACCGTTCAAGTGGGTATTTCCCTGATCGGTATCCTGACTGGTGCTTTTGGCGGAGCAACAATTGCCAGTCGGTTGGCAATCTATGTAAAACGCGTCCCCTTGTTAGCACCTTATAGTGAACCGCTCTCCTTCGGAATAGTGGTTTTGCTGATTACCTATTTCTCACTCATTGTTGGCGAATTGGTACCGAAGCGTCTGGCATTAAACAACCCAGAAAGGATTGCATCAATTGTAGCTATTCCGATGCAAGCCTTGGCGGCGATCGCTTCTCCAGTAGTCTTTCTCTTAAGCGCTTCTACAGATTTGATCCTGCGAGTGCTGGGAATTACAGCTTCTACTGAGCCACAAGTCACTGAAGAAGAAATTAAAATCTTAATTGAGCAAGGTACTGAGGCGGGAACCTTTGAGGAAGCTGAACAGGATATGGTAGAGCGAGTCTTTCGTTTAGGCGATCGCCCTGTCAGCTACTTAATGACACCCCGCCCCGATATCGTCTGGCTAGACTTAGACGACTCTGCCGAAGAAAATCGCCAAAAAATGGTTGATAGTGCCTATTCTCGGTATCCAATTTGTCAGGGGGGACTTGACAATGTGCTGGGTGTTATCCCTGTCACCGACTTATTAGCCAGGAGTTTCCGAGGAGAACCGCTAGACTTGACCATAGGATTGCGACAGCCCGTATTTGTGCCAGAAAGCACCCGTGGTTTGAAAGTTTTGGAATTGTTCAAGCAAACCATCACTCACATGGCGCTGGTAGTCGATGAATACGGCGTGATTCAAGGATTAGTCACTCTCAACGACATCATGAGCGAAATCGTGGGTGATGTTCCTTCCACAGATGGGCAAGATCAACCCCAAGCTGTGCAACGCGAAGATGGTTCCTGGCTTTTAGATGGGATGTTGCCTGTAGAGGAGTTTTTGGAACTTTTCGGTATGGAAGAGTGGCAATCTGAGGAACGCGGCAGTTATCAAACTTTAGGCGGTTTTGTGATCACCAATTTAGGTCGTATTCCTGCCGCCGCAGATTATTTTGAATGGCAAAGTATGCGAATTGAAGTAATGGATATGGATGGTAATCGCGTTGATAAGGTGCTGGTCATACCGAAGGTAAGTAAATCAGCAGATACGAAAAAATCTGACTAGCGATCGTTGAAGCATTGGGAATAGGGTATTGAAAATTATTGTTTATTATTTTCCATGCACTATGCCCAATGTAATATGGTGCTTGAGGCTAAATATATCCATATCTGATCTATTTGCGAATTACAATAAAACCTCAGACGGTTGAATTATGGATGACTATATTAAACAAAGAATCAAGGAAAATCTTAAAATTTCAATTAGAAGATTTTTTAACAATAAAAAAGTAAAAAATTACCAAGTATTAGATGATATTTTTCCTAAGGAAAGACGAATACGTTCTTTAGTAGGTAGATTAGAAACAAGTTTAGGAACAACTTTTTGGGAACCTATATCTAAAACATTAGCTGAAATCAATGGATTTCAAATCATCAAAGAGAAGATATTAGTTCCAACTCCGTTTCCTCAAGCTTTGCAGAATGAATTGGATAAATTAGTTTATGAACGTGAAAATAAGCCTAATAACAGGAGAGTTTCAACAAAAGAATGCATAGATAGCCTAAGAAACGCTGCGGAAAAAACCAATCCCCAAGACATTGCCGCCTACATTTACGTATCTCCTCCATCAGGAACTGGAGTTGATATTCATTTGTTTAAAGATGGAATTGAATATCTTTTTGATATAAAAACTGCACAGCCAAATCAAGGTGATTTTCAAAAATTTAACAAGCAAATGCTCCAGTGGTACGCCTATAGACTTGCTAAAAATAAAAATGCTAAGTTAAAGGCTCGTATTGCTATTCCTTTTAATCCTTTTCCAAAATCTTGGTATGAAATGCAAAAAACTAAGTTATTTAGTTCTTCTCTAAATATCGCTCAAGATATATGGGTTGAAAACGAATTTTGGGATTTTTGTTCTGGAATTGAAAATACATTTGAGCAATTAAAAACACTTTTTGTTGAGTTAGGACAAGAAAATTTTGCTGCCGAATTTAATGATATTTTTTACCAAAATTAGTTTAAATATCAAGAATACTTAGCAACTCTCTAGCTACATACTCAACAACAGGAATAGGAACAGCATTACCAAACTGTTTTCTAGCAATATCATCTTTTTCGTGATATTCAAAATTTGCCGGAAAACCTTGGAATTTACAAGCGTGTTTATTCAATTTCATCTTTCTTTAAGTAGCTGATAAAATTTTGTTGATAAACTTTTATAGCTTGTTTGTCTATTTCAGAATAGCCTAAGCATTGACCACCGAGTTTTTGTAAAGCAATTCTAAATCCACCAATACCAGCAAATAGATCGATGAAAGCGAATTTATTTTGATAAGTTACTAACTGTAGAGGTAATTCTATTTGTTTTGAATTTTGCGAAAATACAGATTTCATGTTTGTTAGCCAACTTGATTAACTAACTATTAATATGTAGTCACTTAGTATATCATCAAATATACTAAGTTTCTAATCTTCAACTCTGAGACAATCGCTTCACCTCTGCACCCGCCAACAACTGATGGGCTTGTTCCAGAAGTTGGGGGATTTTATCAGCATAGGGATTCCGGGCGAGACATTGCCGCAAGTTTAATTCATTTAGTCGATCAGCTTTGTTACCAGGGAACCAGTGATCACCATTACCAAGCAGGTTGTAGCGCATTTTGCCATAGTCTACCAGATCGTAGGCGATCGCTAGATTCCGCAGCCACAAAATCACCCGAATATTTACCTCACCAGGGGTTTGGTCAAAGGTTGGTAGATTTGTCTGCCAGGATTTTACCCAATCTTCTCCCAAAGTAGCGATCGCTTCTGATTCCAACCTTGCTAAAATTGGTGGCAAAATTGACGATGCTCGATCTACTAATTCTAAAGTCTTCAGGTGTTCATCAAAATCTTCTGGTTTTGCTGCTCCCAAACTCAGAGTATGCACCTCTTGATGACTTAAACAAAACAAATCATTAAACACCATTGGACTCAAAGGAGCGCAAAGATTTACTAATTTTTGTGGAGGTTCATACAACAAACCTCCTTTATTAGATGGGCTAATGATAAACACCCCCATATCGTGGCGTTTAGCTGCTTCAATTGCCGCCCAATTCCATTGATTAATGTAGTACCAGTGCAGGTTCACGTAATCAAATTGATTGGTATTAATTGTCTGCACAATCGTATCTGTTGATCCGTGTGTAGAAAAGCCAATAAATTTAACTTTTCCCTCAGCTTGCAACTGCTGCGCCACTTCCAAACAGCCACCAGGACGGATGCTGTAGTCTAATGACTCAGCATGATTGATGCCGTGGAACCCTAAAAGGTCAACATAATCTAGTTGGAGGTTTCGGAGTGATTGTTCAAATTTTTCCCGGAATTCTTTCGCATCTGCCTCTGGGTTTATTTTGGTCTGAACAATCAACTTTTCGCGGGGAAACTTGGGCAATATTCTCCCTAATTGCATTTCGGAAGTGCCATAACCACGAGCAGTTTCAATATGATTAATTCCAACCTCAACAGCCCTTCTAATAGTGGCTTCCAGATTCGCCTGATTATCAGCAGGAATTTCATGATTGGGAACATCCTCCCATTTAAACTGATATCTCATGCCACCGCAGGAAAACACTGGCATCTGTAATTCTGTGCGTCCAAATCGTCTATATAGCATCAGTGGATTGGGGATTGTTTACCAACTTAAATATAAGTTAATAGCGAATTCTCTGCGCTTCCCTCAGCGTGCCTCTGCGTTTAAAAAAGTTACGAATTTCGGAAATGCTGTACTAAGAAATAGCAAAACAACCCAGTAGTGCTGAGTTGATAAGCTTCGGCTGACGCTCGTACCCTTAATTCTTTAGAGACTGCGCCTGCGTTAAGCAATTTCTCAATGTTTCAGCTAACACCTGTACATAAGGTTCCTTAAGTACCTCAAGGTGAGAACCGGGAAGGTAATGGATATCTAATCCTCCAGCCACTAGGTCGCCCCAGCCGAATTGAGGATCGTATTCTATGCCTATAGCTTCGCTCCGATTTTGATCCTCTGTCCGCAAGAGGATACCTCGACCAAGGTAAGGTGAAAAGATATATTCGCTGATCGCTTGAGTGTTAGTATCTATAATCTTTAAGTGCTTGTCAGTTCCAGGTAAATGAAGTACCCCTTCTAAGTAACGTTTATATCTATTTTGGAGACTCTGCTTACGCCAATAGCTCCATTTTCCAGACTTTTGCCAAAGGTAGGTAGGCCCTTCTTGAATAATATTATTTAAATGCAAAAAAACTCGTTTCAGAAATGGCGCCCGCCAGCTATAACCTGGACGACAACTATCAAGCATAACTAGAATACCAACTTCTTCGCCTTGCTCTTGGAGTTGCCGAGCCATCTCGAAAGCAACTATACCCCCAAAAGAATAACCTCCCAAAAAATAAGGGCCATCGGGCTGAAGGGTCTGAATTTCTTGAATGTAGTGAGTTGCCATGTCTTCAATCCGCGTATGGAAAGGGTGTTTTTCATCTAGCCCTTGTGGCTGTAGTCCGTAGAATGGTTGGTCTGACCCCAGATGCAGTGCCAATTTACGGAAACACAAGACTTCTCCACCCAGTCCGTGAATACAGAAAAAAGGTGGCTTGGAACCGTTGGGTTGAATTTCTACCAGAGATGACCAGCTTGATTTGGAATTGTCTAAGGTATTTACTAAAGCCCAGTTTCTTGCTATGTCTTTTTCTTGGCAGATTATTTTGGCTAGAGCTTCTACAGTCGCTGACTGGAAGAGAATCGCCAGAGGCAGATTTTTATTAAATGTCTTCTCAATTTGCCAAAATAGTTTTACCGCTAATATGGAGTGTCCTCCTAGCTCAAAGAAATTGTCCCTGACACCGATAGGCTGGACACCTAAAATTTCTTCCCAAATTTTGGTCAGCTGAAATTCTAATTGATCACGGGGAGCAACATAGGTGTTTTCGGAATCAAGCCTTGTTGACTCTGGTGTTGGTAAAGCGCGGCGGTCAATTTTGCCGTTGGGGGTTAGGGGTAGAGTGTCTAGTAAAACGAAAGCACTAGGCACCATATATTCTGGCAGTTTCTGTTTGAGGAAGTGGCGCAGTTCGTCTGTGGTTGGTATCTGTTCTGGGTGAGGAACTATGTAGGCGACTAATCGCTGGTTTTCGGGATTATCAATAGCTGTGACGACAGTTTGCTGTATGGTCGGGTGTTGTGCTAGTAAAGTTTCGATTTCTCCAAGTTCGATGCGGAAACCCCGAATTTTTACTTGATGATCAATTCTACCGATGTATTCAATGTTGCCATCGGGAAGATATCGGGCTAAGTCTCCAGTTTTGTAAAGTTTTTCGCCTTCGTTAAAGGGATGGGAAATAAATCGCTCGGCTGTTAAGTCTGGACGGTTAAGATAGCCTCTAGCAACTCCGATACCACCAATATAAAGTTCGCCGATCGCACCCAAGGGAACTGCTTGTAAATGGGAGTCGAGGATATAAAGTTGAGTGTTGGCGATCGCTCTCCCAATCGGTACACTTTTTAAGTTACTCTCTCTTTGACACTGCCAAAATGTGACATCAATTGCCGCTTCGGTAGGGCCATAGAGGTTGTGTAGTTCACATCCCATCGGGTCAAAAAACCGCTCCTGGAGGTCAACTGGTAAGGCTTCTCCACTACAAAACACCCGTTTGAGAGATTGACAACGTTCTAGCCCTTTGGTTTCTAGAAATATCTGCAACATGGAGGGGACAAAATGCAGTGTTGTAATTTCCTCTTGGGCAATGGTGTTGATTAAGTAAGTCGCATCTCGCTGTCCGCCTGGTTGAGCCATCACTAAACGCGCCCCTGTCAATAGAGGCCAGAAAAACTCCCAAACGGAAACGTCGAAACTAAAAGGCGTTTTTTGGAGAACGCGATCAGTTTCAGTTAGTTTGTAAACATCTTGCATCCACAGTAAGCGATTGCAAATTCCTCGATGGCTGTTCATCGCCCCCTTTGGTTTGCCGGTGGAACCAGAGGTGTAAATTACATAAGCTAGATCCAGAGGCTTAACGCTTGAATTGGGATTGCCATCGCTTTGTTGTGAGATTGTTTCCCAGTCGGTATCTAGACAAATTTTTTGGATACTTGTAGGCAGATGATCAACTAAACTCTTTTGGGTTAACAGCACTGGGGCTTGACAATCTTCTAGCATATATGCTACGCGAACTTGAGGATATTCGGGATCAAGAGGGACATAAGCGCCGCCAGCTTTAAGAATCCCTAACAATCCCACAACCATTTCTAAGGAACGCTCAACACAAATGGCTACCAATACATCTGGCTGGACTCCACAAGTTTGCAAATGGTGTGCTAGCTGATTGGCGCGACAATTTAGCTGATGATATGTAAGATGTTTGTCGGCAAATTTTACAGCGATCGCATCTGGTGTTTTCTCTGCCTGCGCTTCAAATAACTGATGCAGACATTGAGATAAATCATAGTCAGTTTGAGTATTATTCCACTCTACTAATAGCTGATGCTGTTCGGCTGCTGTTAACAGAGGTAAATCTGAAATATGCTGTTCTGGGTTGGCGACGATCCCTTCAAGTAAAGTTTGGAAATGCCCTACCATTCGAGCGATCGTTGTCGCATCGAATAAGTCTGTGTTGTATTCAATTCCACCTTTGATCCCCGATGAAGTTTCTTCCAGGTCAAAGGTAAGATCGAACTTTGCGGCACCGCTATGGACTTCTAAAGGAGTAATGGTCAATCCCGGAAGTTCCCAGAGTTCACTTGGGGTATTATGAAAGGCAAACATTACCTGAAATAGCGGTGAGTGGCTCAGATTTCGTTCTGGCTGTAGTTCTTCTACTAGCTTTTCAAAGGGCAGGTCTTGGTGGGCATAAGCTCCTAGTGTTACTTCTCGAACTTGACTAAGTAACTGCCGAAAACTTGGGTTGCCTGAAAGCTTAGTGCGTATGGCTAGGGTATTGACAAAGAACCCAATCAACCCTTCGGTTTCAACTTGGTTGCGGCCAGCAATGGGAGAACCGATGAGAATGTCTTCTTGCCCAGTGTAGCGGTGTAGTATTGTCCCAAAAGCCGCCAGCAATGTCATGAATAGCGTCACACCCTGCTGATGCGAGAGTTCTTTTAGCGATGCATTCAGCGTCTGGGGTAGCATCAGCGATTGCACTGCTCCCCGGTAAGTTTGCACTGGTGGCCGTGGTCGGTCGGTTGGTAATTCTAATACAGTATTAGCACCTACTAACTGGGTTTTCCAGTAGTTGATTTGGCCCGAGAGTATTTCCCCCGATAGCCATTGGTGTTGCCAGACAGCAAAATCGGCATACTGAATGGGCAATTTTGGCAGAGGGTCAGGCTTACCGCTCAAAAAGGCTTGATAAACGGCTGCTAACTGTTGCCAGAGAATGCCTATTGACCAGCCATCTGAGGCGATGTGGTGCATGACCAACAGGAGTATATGCTGATGTTCGTCTACTTGCAGCAAAGTAGCTCGCAGCATCAAATCAGATTCTAAGTTGAAGGGGCGTTGCGCCTCTTGATTTAGGAGAGATTCTACTTGCTCCGGTGTTACCTGAATCGTTTTGAGTTCCACTGGCCTAGGCGTGCCAATTACTTGTATGGGGCTACCATCAACTGATGTGATAAAGTTTGTTCGTAGTGCCTGGTGATGGACAACGATCGCATCTAATGATTGTTGCAATACACCCGGATTTAATTTGCCCATTAAGCGCTGTGCATTCGAGAGGATATATGCTCGGCTGTTGGGTTGCAATTGCTCCAAAAACCACACTCGCTGCTGGGCAAAAGATAAAGAGGCTGACTCCCGGTTGGCTACTTGGGGAATAGTCTGATTTTGGGGATCATTTTCTGGAGTCTGGTTTTGGGTGAACGCTTCAGCTAAAGTTGCGATCGTCGGATTCTCAAATAACAGTTGCAACGGTATTTCTATCCGAAAGGCTTGGCGAACCCTAGACATGACTTGAGTAGCCAGCAGTGAATGACCTCCCAATTCAAAAAAATTGTCGTGGATGCCTACTTGTTCCAGACGCAAAACTTTCGCCCAGATGCTAGCTAAGACTTCTTCTGTCGAATTCTGAGGTGGAACAAAGTTAGTTGACAATTCAAGAGTAAATGTATCTGGTGCAGGCAAGGCGCGGCGGTCTATTTTACCATTGGGATTTAATGGTAGGGTGTCCAAAAATACAAAGTAAGCAGGCACCATATATTCAGGTAGCTGACCTTGCAAAAAGCGACGCAATTCAGCCTGACTAAGAGTTAGCTCTGGACTGGCAACAATATATGCCACTAGTTGCTTGTCACCAATAACATCCTCTCTAGCTATGACTAGAGTCTGTGTCATTCCAGGATGTTGAGCTAATATGGCTTCAATTTCTCCCAATTCAATTCGGAACCCACGAATCTTTACTTGGTGGTCAATGCGACCAAGGAACTCAATATTACCATCACTTAAGTAACGTCCCAAGTCCCCAGTTTTGTAAAGACGTGCCCCAAGTTCAGAGCTAAAAGGGTTGAAAATGAACTTATCTATGGTCAATTCTGGACGGTTAAGATAACCTCGCGCTAGACCAATACCGCCAATGTGCAGTTCGCCCGATTCACCAACAGGCACAGGCTGTAAATTCTCATCGAGGATGTGAATCTCTGCATTAGTAATGAGGTGACCAATGGGAGCAAATGCGTAATTAGTGCCGCGCTGGCAACTCCAGAAAGTGGTATCAATGGAAGCTTCTGTCGGTCCATAGCAATTATGCAGAACATTGTCCAAATTCAGTTGAGCAAAGAAACGCTCTATGAGTTCGCCAGGTAAAGCTTCACCACCACAGACAATGTGCCTGAGGAATCGGCAATTCTCAATTCCCTTCTCTTCGAGTAACACACGAAGTATGGAAGGCACTAAGGCTAGGATGGTGATTTGCTGCTCAGTAATCACCTTCACAAGGTAGGCAGTATCTTGATGTCCACCAGGGCGAGCCATGAACAATTGCCCCCCAAAGCACAATGGCCAGAATATCTGCCACACTGAGGGGTCGAAGCTAAAAGAAATAGTCAGTAAAACTTTGTCTGCGTCAGTTAATCCAAAGGTTGTTTGCTTCCAGTGGAGTTGATTGCAAATCCCACGGTGAGGGATCATTACACCCTTGGGCTGTCCCGTAGAACCAGATGTGTAGATTACGTAGATGAGATTATCAGTCGTCGTCTCATTTACAGGATTTTCTTGACTGTTTCGGATATTGCCTTGCCAGTTGGAGTCCAGACAAATTACTTGCGCCTGATGCGGGGGTAAGTTCTTGACGAATTTTTTTTGGGTTAACAACACTGGTGTCTGGGTGTCTGACAAGATAAACGCTAAACGTTCTGAGGGATATGCCGGATCTAAAGGCACATAAGCACCTCCAGCTTTCAGAATTCCCAGCAACCCGACAATCATCTCCAAGGAGCGATCTACGCAAATGCCCACAAGTACTTCCGGCCCAACGCCTAAAGTACGTAAGTGGTGCGCTAGTTGATTAGCCCGTTGGTTTAACTGCCGATAAGTAAGTTGTGTATTTTCAAATACTACAGCAATGGCTTGGGGCGATCGCTCAACTTGGATCTCAAACATCTGATGGATGCATAGATCCTGATCTGCTTGGGTGTCATTCCATTCCTGTAAAACTTGAGTGCCGATGATGTGAGTTAAGGTATCTAACGGAATATTTTGCTTATATTTTGAAGTCTGGCTATTATTTATCTGCATTTTCTATATAAGTTCAGTGGAGCTATCAATCGTCTGGAGTCATCCACAGCAAAGTAGTGATCGTGTTTAGTACAATTGCACTTTGATCGCAATTAAACATCAAAGCACTTCAACTGAAGTTTGGACAAAAGGGAATCTGAGAAAATACAGATCCCAATCTATAGAAGATCAGACAAATACCATTAACTCTCATATGCCAATATAAAACTTACCAAACTCAAAACTTAGTGTCTAATTTTTGACTGTTACCACTACCTTCCCTTCAGAATTTATCTGATGTTGATGATAATTGTCGTCAGCTATTCAACAGGCTGGAAACGGAGATAACCAAGCTGGTTATATTTAATAAGTCAATCGAAATTTACAAACTTCATATAATCTTTTTCTGAAAGAGATAAATTATTTATATTTGCTTTTATTTTTATTTTTCCTATTTCCAAATCATTTGTGGCTCCTAAAATCAAATTAAATTTTAAATTATTTAGACGCAAATCTGCCAAAAAACGCCACTTTTCCGTCTTCAACAACCTGCCTAATCGATTTATATTCAATTTGCTGATTACCATACTTTTACCCTATATTTTATCTATTGAGGCTCTCAATTGCAATTAAATCCAAAGGATTAACTTTTGATTTTAGCCAAGAAAAAGCATTTTCTTAAAAACCTCAACCTGAGTTGAAAAATAAGTTTATCTCTGATGTAATCAAGCCATCTCATAACTTAATTAATTATAAAAGTACATTATCCTTTTTTAGTAAAATTCGCTGCACGAAAAAATAATTCTTACCGAATCTTCATTTTGTTTCCTTATATATGAAATTAATGTAAAGTCATCATATTATTTTCTTGAATAATTACGCGAACTTCATGAAACCTACTTAGGTAGGTTTAATTTGTGTAACTTCAGTGTTCTAGTTTAAATTACAGTCCCGTCGGTAAGGTAAGTGTCCTTTTAGGGCTTCAAAAGCTTAACAACATGAGAATTAACATCAGATACTTACCGTCAAAATGTAATCTAGAGCATTGATTCATTAATCAAAAACTTAACCCCCCAGCCCCCTACCCTAAGTAGGTATGCAGAATTAAACCAAACTACGTAAACTTATATAAAGCACCAAAAATGCTTTTAAAATAAGCTTTTGAGCGATTTATATGTCTTAATTTAGTTGTCTTTTTCAGCACCCACCTACTTACTAGGTACGGTGTACAGAAAAGTCTTACAATCCTTGCTTGGTAAGATACGAGCCTTAGTGGGCGAAGTTTTGAGTTGAGCAAGCTGGTTATCAATGAGTGTCAACTTATTAATAGAGGTCTAACGAAAAATCGATTATGTAAAGTTTTGTAACAATAATCAAATTTTTGATGCTTTTCGTTATATGTTGTGTGTGTAAGTTTTGTGAATCAGTAATTATGCGTAAAGAAACAGAGAAGCTTCTAAGCAAAACTGAACTAGTCTAAGTAAATATGTTACGATGATTTCCGAAGGACGATCATTTTCTCCTAGAAGCGCAACTCTGGAATGGAACTGTAGTAATTCAGTTTATTTATTACGCAACTTAAAAATCCTAATATCTTTACCTGACCTGCTTAATTATTAATGTCAGGAGTTTTATTCAACTATAAGTTAGCTCACCAACAAATCCAAATCCTTTTTTTGTATCAAAGCTTAAAATTTCCAGGCTAAACTGGATTCTACATCCAACAAAAGCTAAGTATCAGGGTAGTAATCACACTTAAACCGACCCGGGAATACGCTTTTGATTAAAAACTTAAAGTTCCTGCGAAAAAAATGGTTAATAGTAGACTGCAAAGACCAGGCTTCTTTGGAAGAAAAATTTGAGATACCCCACTTGTTTTATATAAATTTGCATCAAATTTTAACTACACCAAGTTTTACTAACTATGAGTAATCAAAGCATTACAACAAATAAATTCAGTGAAGTACCTTTGGATTTACGTGCATCTTCATTTGTGAGAGTACGCAAGGGTTCCTGGTGGTTGAGATTAACAACATTGTTTTTAGTAGACTATACTCTTTTATTATTAGCTTGGGTTTTAGCTGAATATCAATCTTCTTATGGGGATTTTGCTTGGTATATACCGAGTCATTATTTAGCGATTTTAATAACTATTGGGATTCAAATAGGATCACTAGCTGTCGAAGGTATTTATCGAGAAGGTCAAAAACGCTATGACTATTTCAATATTATCAAATCGCTAACTTTTGCTCATGGATTAATACTCCTTGTTTCTTTTTTGTATAAACCAGTTGTTGATATTACACTTCCAAGATTAATCTTATTATCTTGGTTGTTTAGTGTATTATTTATTTGTACTGGTAGATATGCTGTAAACATTACTCTTGAATATCTGCGTAAGCAGAAAAAAATAGTTCGTTCTTCAGTATTCATTATTTGTGATCCTCAAGATCATGAGCAGATTGCTAGCTTTATAAAAAAAGAAAAACACTACATCGTATCTGGAACGGCGAATGCTAAATCCTTAGACAGATATCAACGTCAACAAACATTGAATCAACTTAATCAATTAGGTGTAACAGAAGTTTTTATATCTTGGGATGCTCTAAAAAATAGAATGTTTTTATGCTGGTTATTTCAAGCATCCGGCATACAAGTACATATTTTACCTATGGAATTAAAACCAATTTATAAAAACGTAGAATTTAATAAAATAGGAGGAATGCCTTGCCTGAGTTTAGATTGTCCGATAATTACAGGTAAAGATTTTTGGATAAAGCGCACTTGTGATTTTTGTTTTGCGACTTTATTTGTAATGTTATCATTCCCTATTTATATAGCTATAGCTATAGCTATCAAACTGGACTCTCCCGGCACAGTATTTTACAGGCAAACGCGTATAGGTCTACATGGGCAACAGTTTAAAGTATGGAAATTCCGAACTATGAGGTCTGATGCGGAAAAATTACAGAAAGAATTAGAAGCGCTAAATGAAACGAAAGATGGGATTATCTTTAAAATTAAAGACGATCCTCGCGTTACCCGTGTTGGAAAATTTCTTCGACGTTACAGCTTAGACGAATTACCTCAACTGTTTAATGTTATCTTTGGAGAAATGAGTATAGTAGGACCTCGCCCTTTACCTACTAGAGATGTTGATAAGTTTTCTGAACATCATTTTATCAGACATGAAGTTTTACCTGGTATTACAGGTCTTTGGCAAGTATCAGGTCGCTCCGATATTTTAGATTTTGAACAAGTGATTAATCTTGATCTTAACTACATCGAAAATTGGTCGCTTGGGTTAGACTTTGAAATTCTGCTCAAAACAGTTATGGTAGTTTTGAAAAAAGAAGGCGCCTACTAAGGTTAGTATGGGGAAACTAAAGAATTAGTCAAGGAAACTATATCTTTGATACTAATAACTTTAGGTTGTTCCATTACCCTGATCTACAGAGCGATCGCATCTAAATAAGATAAGTCCCGATAAAAAAACCAAGGTTAAGAACCAACGAGCAAATCAGCATTTATCATTGGATTCATAGTCGCAATGTCATCTCAAATCGAGCACTTAAATCTTTGTCAATAAGTAGAGGTTAATAAGATTATTTTGTAATTGAGAATATAAAAGTCTTATTGACCTTATGTGACCGCCCTGCCTAGACTAGAGTTACTCAACCATCATCAAATGCTGAACTATAAAAATGGCGAAAGCCGCCTCTGCACTGATCAGGCTAGTAAGCTCTAAAACGACAGATTTTTATCTAAATCTTAAAGATCATCAAGTGAGATGTAGAGCTTTACTTTATTTCATTTGCACATCAACTTATTAAACTAAAGGAGTTAGTTATGGAACCCAGAGGACTTGAACTAATAAATCGTTATAAACGCAACTACCGCATCCCTGCTGAAGCAGAAATTACCGAACAAATGATACTTGAACACTGGGAGTTAGAAAGAAAATTGACAAAAGACCTATTAGAGTCGAAATCAGAAAATCGATGGGAAGCATTTGAGCAAGCCTATACTACTCTTTATAGTAAATTAGAATGGCAAAACTATTTTGTAAGAGATAGCACACCTATTACCGGCAAATATAAAACTTGGCTAAAAATGATCGGCTCTCCACCCAAGAAAATTTATGAAGTTGGTTCTGGGAAAGGAGAAATGATAGCATATTTAGCTAAATGTGGATTTCAATGCAAAGCTACAGAAATTACAAGGGAACGTGGTTCAAAACATCTAAGTGATTCCTCACCTAACTTATCTTGGGGTAACTCGGACGGTGTACACTTAGAGCATTTTGAACAGACTGAATTTTATGATTTGGTCGTCTCTAATCAAGTTGTTGAGCACTTCCATCCAGATGATTTAATTACACACTTTAAAAGTGCTTATAAAATTCTCGTTAATCAAGGAAAATACATTTTTACAACACCTCATTGTCATACAGGACCTCACGATATATCGTTAGTTTTTGGCTATGATAATCCTCAAGGTATGCATCTGAAAGAGTATACATATCGTGAATTACATAATTCTTTAAAGATGGCTGAATACAAACGTATTTATTGCGCTGTACCAGCTAAGTTGATCAAACTGTTATCTATACTAGGTATTAAAGAAGAAGAACAAATAATACTAATTAGTGTTTTCTACTTTAATATGATGTTGATTGTAGAAAATATTCTCTTCGGAATTCCCAGTAAAAAACTGCGTCGTTTTTTTAGTAGATTGCTGAGAAAAGTTTATTTATTTGCAGACAATATTTTTTTAGTTGCCCAAAAATAAAATCTTGCAAGCCAATTCATCTCATATTAATTTAATTATATTTTACAGACAATGGGACAACAAAAACTATTAACAAATACTCTCTCATTGTTGGTGAATCGGTTAGTCCAAAGTCTTACAAGCTTTGTGTTAGTGGCATCTATAGCTCGTACTCTAGGAGCGTATGAATTAGGGCGATATTTACTAGCATTTAGCTACTACTATATCTTTATGGCCATTGCTTCACAGGGTCTAAAAACCTTGTTTACACGAGAACTGTCTCGCAAGCCACAAGAAATGCCTGTTTACTTGGTGAGTGGTACTTTCTTGCAAATGCTTTTAAGCATTCTTGCTTATATGGTACAGGTGATTGTGGTGTTTCTACTGCCCTATAATTCAGACACCTCAATGACCTGCTACATCATGGGATTAACAATAATTCCCTTTTCGCTTTCTAACATCACGGAGGCAATTTTTCAGGCTCAAGAGAGAATGAATTTGATTTCCATCTCTACGGTGCCAGTCTACGTTCTACGTTTACTAGTAATGCTCTGGTTTCTGCATCTTAATTATGGAGTAAATTATTTAGCTGGAATTTTAGCAATTTCCGAAACTCTAGTTTTTGTAATTGAATGGATTTTGCTTACAAGAGTAGTTAAGCCAAAATGGCAAATTAAGCAAGATTTTATATGGAACTTATTCAAGTCTGCTCGGACATTTATGCTTATTGATGCAGTAGGCATACTTAGTAGTAGAATGGGCATTTTAATTATCTCACTCTTAGGAAGTGAATTACTGGTTGGTCTTTATGGCGTGATTGGACAATTGATGCTACCGTTTACATTGGTTTGCGATAGTATATGTATGGCTGCTTTTCCTGTTATGACAAAGGCAGTAGGTTTAGGGCGGGAAAAATTGCGTCAGATTACTGAAAACGTTATTGAAATGCTTTTGTGTGTAGCACTGCCGCTTATTATTGTAATATTTTTTATTGGAAATGATTTAATAACATTAATTTACAAACAGCCTAATTTCAATCAGGTAAGTTTAGTTCTAAAGGTAAGTTCCTTATCGCTGATTACGTATCCGTTTATGCGGACATTTGTCTATCTGCTTTTAGCTAATGGATTTGAAAAATTTAACTTAGGGGAGGTTATTATTACTAATATTGTAGGACTATTATCAGGTGTAGTGTTGATTTCACAATATAAACTAATGGGTGCAGCGTTTATGCAATTAGCAATGGGTTTAACTGGTTTTAGCTTACTCACATACGCTGTGTACAGTAACTTGTTTTCCTTACGTTTATGGCGAATAACACGTCGTCCGCTGATAATTAGCGTTGCTATGGTATTGGTATTTTTCATCCTACAAAAATTTAGACTAGACTTTATATTTGTTTTGCTTATTTCAACTTGCGTTTATGGTTTGCTTGCTGGTTACTTGGTAATAAATAAATTCGGAGGAATCCGATCTGTATGGGTAAAATTATTCAGTATGAGTTCAGAAAAAATATAGAAATTGAAAAATTTATCTAGTGATCAAAGCCGGGTGAATAAATATTCCATGAAAACTTAAACTTTATGATCAAGGTTGCTTTACTATATTTTGGCTTTGAAGACTATACTATTGAATTAGCAAACAGTCTGGTTAAATATGTTGATTTAACGCTAATTCATCCGGAAAAAGTCTCAGATGTCTGTAGCAATGTTCTTGATTCTAGTATCCGCGTCATTAGCTTTAAAAAACCACGGATTCGCGATCCGCGTAACCTGTTGTCTATGTACGCCATGATGCGTATTATCAAAGACATACAGCCAGATGTTTTGCATGTGCAAGAAACTAACGATCCTTGGTACGATTGGACTTTGTTACTCAACAAGATGCCACCACTAGTGACAACCATTCACGATATATTCCGTCACCCAGGGGATAGCGTGGCTGTATTTGGTTCAGAGTATACCAGGCGTATTGCTTTCTACCGTTCCCAACAATTGATTGTCCATACTCATCAACTAAAAAAAATCCTCATTGAACAATTCCGTATACCTCAAGAGCGAGTCAATGTTTTACCGCATGGGGAACTTGGTAGTTTGTATCAGCGCCGGGGTAATCACAATAGTCAGCCTACTGATCCAAATACATTGCTATTTTTTGGACGCATCTGGCCTTATAAAGGATTGAAATATTTGCTTGAGGCTATGCCTTTAATTGCTGAACGTGTACCTGAAGTCAAGCTAATTATTGCTGGACGGGGAGAAAACATAAAACAATATTTCCCTAATGGCTATGATGAAAAACGGTATGAGATTATCAATGACTTTATTCCCCTTGAAGAAGTAGGTAATCTATTTCAACGTAGCACAGTAACAGTTCTGCCATATATCGAAGCGTCTCAAAGTGGTGTAGCAGCTTTATCTTATGGAATGGGAACGCTGGTTGTAGCTTCTGAGGTAGGGGGATTGAGTGAGATAGTTCAGCATAAAAAAGATGGGTTGTTAGTTCCACCCCGTGATGTTCGAGCTCTAGCTGATGCAATAATTTGTTTGTTAAGCGATCGCGACTTGCAACAACGCATGCAAGCTGCGGCACTAGCTCGTTGTCAGGAAGATTTAAATTGGTCAAATATTGCTGCTGAAACAGCCCAAATTTATTATAAAAAAATGAATATGCAAAATAAATATTAGTTAATTTATGAGAAAACTACTAATTTATGCGGAGCAGGGATTCACAGTTGCAGCCTTGCTAATTTATTCAGGGGCAATCTTAACTCTTCTCCTGTCAGGAGGAGCAGGACAACAGGATGCGGTAGAATATGATAGCTCCTCGATTCGGATTATTTTTTTCGTAATCTATGCAATTACCTTATTACTACTAATTTTGCGTTGGAAGAAAACTCTTTATGTCCTTGTCTTGAATAAAGATATCTTCCTTTATGCTTTACTAATGTTGCCAGCTGTTTCTATTCTTTGGTCTTTTGAACCCTCAACAACATTAAAAAATAGTTTTACCCTCATTGGTTCCAGTTTATTTGGTCTGTATTTTGTTTCGCGATACAGCTTAAAACAGCAATTCTATTTACTTGCTTGGAATTTTGGAATTATTATAGTATTGAGTTTGATTTTTGCTGTAGCCTTACCTAAATACGGGATACAGAACGACCTTGGTAAACCATTGTTGCGTGGAGTATTCACCCACAAAAACGGTTTGGGAGCAAGAATGGTAACCAGTAGTATAGTTTTTTTTCTCCTTGGTTATCAAAGTCAAAGACGTAGTTGGCTTTTCTGGGGGGGGTTTAGCTTGTCAATACTACTCTTGCTGCTTGCCGGTTCCGCTTCATCTCTAGTTAATCTATTAATTCTAATATTCGCATTTTTTACTTTTCAAATTTGGCGTTGGACATACCAGATCATGGTACCAACCCTAATAATTATGGCAATTATCAGCCAAAGTTTATATTTTTGGTTGTCTAATAACGCTAATGTCCTGTTCACTTCACTTGGTAAAGATGCGACACTGACAGGTCGAACAGACTTGTGGCCATTAGTAATCGATATGATTTGGAAACATCCTTGGCTCGGTTATGGTTATGGCGGGTTCTGGCAAGGATGGAATGGGGAATCTGCTTATATTTGGCTCAATGCTGGATGGATGCCAAGCCACCCCCACAATGGTTATTTGGCTCTTTGCCTTGATTTGGGTCTTTTAGGATTAGGGTTATTCTTCTTAGGATTTTGGCGCAGTTACCTCCAAGGATTCACTTGGGTGCGTAGTAGTAATACAGCATTAGATATTTGGCCACTTATGCATATGACATATATATTTTTAGCTAGCCTTACTGAATCTAGCTTGCTGGAATCGAATAGTTTGACTTGGATACTCTATGTGGGGGCATGTTTATCAGTGAGAATGACACATGAAAGCAAAATAAAATCATCAAACAAAAAAAGACCAATCCATAGCATAGATATTGCATAAAGGTTCTGAACCCATTGTTTTTGGGTTGGCATTTATACCATATCAAAATTGCTACAATCCATTTCTGATTAGGACAAACGAATCTTTTGAAGAAAAACCTTTCAACCCCAATAAAGCAGAAAATAATCGGATTTTGACAAGATTGGATGCAATTACTTTGGTCTTTGGAAAAAAATGGTAAATTCTGATTCTTTCGTTGATACATTAACCCAGGATAGCCCAACTTTTGAAAAAGTAGAGCCTATGTGTCAAACTAAAACTCTCAAGATTATTCTGTTAGGCCCTAGCTTACTCCAGCAGGGTGGCATTTCCAATTACGAGAAGCTTTTTTTGGAGTATGCTCCTTCTGAAGTTCACATATGTCATATTATTACTCACGAAGAAGGAGCTATAGCAATCAAAATCATGGTATTTTTGAAAGCTGTATGGAAATTTCTGTGGATGTTACTAAGGGAAGAAGTTGATATTGTTCAACTTGAAATTTCACAGCGCGGCAGTGTTTTACGACAGGCGATTATGGCACTTTTAGCTTGGGTATTTCACAAGCCGATAATTATACATGCTCACGGTAGTCAATTTCATGTTTTCTATGCTGAACTGGCAAAATCGATACAGCAATTGCTAATTTGGGTATTTTCCAAGTGTCAACGCTTAATTGTGTTATCCGAAAGTTGGAGAAGCTTCTACATAGAAAATCTTGGTCTGAAACCCGAACAAGTTGTAGTCTTTTATAATCCCGTAAAAATTCCTGCTGAAGTTCCACACCGTTCAGTATCTAAAAAAGTGAACTTACTTTTTTTAGGACGAATTGGTCAACGTAAAGGAGCATTTGATTTGATCGAAGCCTTTTCTCTTTTGCCTACTGAACATAAAAGTATATCTAGTCTGATTATGGCAGGAGATGGAGACATAGAACAAGCACGCAATTTAGTTACGACTTTAAATCTAGAAGATTATATTAAATTGCCTGGTTGGATAGGGTCACATGAACGTGATATTCTTTTAACTGAAGCAGATGTTTTTGTGTTGCCCTCTTACAATGAAGGTCTTCCATTAGCAATGCTGGAAGCAATGGCTTGGGAGTTACCAGTCATAGTTACAGCAGTAGGAGGTATACCTGAAATAGTTACTCAATCTGAAAATGGATTAATCGTTAATCCAGGTAATATTAACCAGTTATCAGATGCTATTAAGTCTTTGATTGAAAATGAGCCTTTGAGGCTTTCTCTAGGAATGAAGGCAAGAACAAGTGTTTTTCCTCTAGATATAAAAAAACATTGGGTTTATTTTATCGATTTATATCGCTCAGTATTAAATTTAAGCTGCTAGATGAAGAGCGCCTTATAGGCTTGATTGTTTTGTCCTTGATGAAAGAATAACAACTGGATAGATATGAAAATTAGCATTTTTGGTCTGGGATATGTCGGTGTCGTAACAGCAGCTTGTTTGGCACGAGATGGGCACGAAGTAATTGGCGTAGATGTAAATCCCCAAAAAGTGGATTTGATTGCCAAGGGAGAGTCGCCCATTGTAGAGCCAGGGCTGAGTCAGTTGCTGGTTGACGGAGTAGCAGCTAAATTAATCAGAGCTACTACAGATGCGGAAGCAGCGGTGCTAGCATCAGATATTTCGCTGATTAGCGTCGGGACACCTCCAATCGAGAGGGGAGAACCCGATCTTACCTACGTTTGGAATGTGTGCAAGCAGATTGGCAAAGCCGCCATCCATAAGAATGAAAGCCATGTAGTTGTGTTACGTAGCACTGTCCCCCCAGGAACATTGGAAAAGTGTCAAAATCTGCTAGATAGTCTCATAGGTGATCATTCTATTCATCTAGCATTTAACCCAGAGTTTTTACGCGAAGGTTCGGCTATCAAAGATTACGATCAACCACCTTACACGATTATTGGTACTGAATCTCCTGTGGCAGAAGCAGCAGTACGGCACATGTATGCCACAGTAGATGCACCGTTCACCGTAGTTAAACCATCTGTAGCAGAAATGGTTAAATATGTGGCCAATTGCTGGCACGCTGCCAAGGTGGGGTTTGCTAATGAAATCGGACGGGTCGCCAAAGCCTTTGGCGTAGATGGGCGGGAAGTAATGAATATCATTGTACAAGACACGAAATTAAATATTTCCCCTGTTTACATGCGTCCTGGATTTGCCTACGGAGGTTCCTGTCTGCCCAAAGATTTGGGTGCTTTGCTTTACTATGCACGGAACATGGATGTACCAGTTCCCCTACTAAACGCCCTTCCGACTACTAATAGCCTCCAAGTTGATTTGGCCGCCGAGCAGGTATTACGCCTTGGGGCAAGGAAGATTGCTATTTTAGGATTGGCATTCAAACCAGGTACAGATGACTTGAGAGAAAGTCCAGCAGTGCTGCTAGTTAAGCGATTGATTGGGGAAGGCTGCCAGATAAAAATTTATGATCAAGCCGTCTATGAAGCTCGGTTAATGGGAACGAATCTGACCTATATCCAAAATAACCTCCCTCATTTTGAGGATTTGCTAGTTGGAGAACCTCAACAAGCTCTGGAGAATGCAGAATTAGTAATAGTTACCCATGCTAGTCCAGAGTTTCGCCAGATATTAGGGGAAGCGCTCAAAGAAATACAAATTTTGGATCTGGCAAGTGTGTTTCCTGAACCGATTAAGGACTTAAATTATTGTGGTATTGCTTGGTAAGCAAAGGACTGATAATGAAATAAATAACTTAAGCATTTTCTGGATATGTACCTACCCTTTGCTTTGCTCAAGTAGTGGTACATCCAGAAAATTATCACTAGAACTTGATATCTGGCTCATTCAATTTCTCACTTTAGATAAGTACACAACCTTTGATAATTTTCCGTGTAGTAATAAATAGTCCAACTCTTTTTAGGAGTTAATTATGAGTTTTAAAAATTATCTAATAACTCTCTGCCCTCCAAAATTTAGTCTGCCAATTCTTTTTTGTTTTAAGCAGCTTAGAAGGTCGCTTGATTTGGTAGATGATACTAAAGCAATATTTAGTCATAAAAATAGAGGGAAAGTTAATAAGTTTATTTTTAAACCTAGCAAAATTAACTAAAAAATGAAAAGCCAATTGAAATGTCCAAGAAAGTAGTAATAATTGTAGAAAACCTGCCCGTTCCCTTTGATCGGCGCGTATGGATGGAAGCCACCACCCTGATAAAAGCGGGGTATGAAGTTTCGGTGATTTGTCCCAAAGGTAAAGGGTTTGAGCAAGAATACGAGGTAATCGATCAGGTTCACATTTATCGCCACCCAATGCCACCTGATATTAGTTCGGTTTCAGGTTATCTACGGGAATATGGTACTGCGCTTTTTTGGGAGTTTCGCCTTGCTCATCGGGTGTGGCGAGAGCGAGGGTTTGATATCGTCCACGTTTGCAATCCTCCAGATTTAATGTTTTTGGTGGCGGGATGGTTCAAGTTGTTCAAAGGTGTAAGAGTCATATTTGACCACCATGATATCAATCTGGAGATGTACGAAGCTAAGTATGGACGACGAGACATCTTCTACTATGGACTCTCCTTGGTTGAACGATTGACCTTTGCGACAGCAGACGTAGTTATTTCAACTAATGAGTCTTACCTCTCGGTAGCACTTACCCGTGGACGCAAAAGTCCAGAGGATGTCTTTGTTGTTCGCAGTGGTCCGGATCTTTCCCGCTTTCAACCGGTACCGCCTAACCCAGTCTACCGTCGAAGTCGGAAGTATTTGGTAGGATATGTTGGTGTTATGGGAGAACCGGAGGGAATCGATTACCTGCTACAATCAGTTCGCTACATTGTCTATGAAAAAAAACGCCAGGATATTCAGTTTATGCTCATCGGTAGTGGACCGATGTTTGAAAAGCTTCAGGCACTATCTGAAGAGTTAGAAGTTAAGGAGTTTGTAGAATTTACCGGGCGTATTCCTGATAATGAACTTTTGGCACGACTTTCTAGCTGTGATGTATGTGCTAATCCCGATAAAAAAATGCCCTACAATGATCGTTCTACTATGAACAAGATCATGGAGTACATGGCAATGGGAAAACCCATTGTTCAGTTTGACCTTTTGGAAGGAAGGCGATCGGCAGAGGGAGCATCTGTTTATGCCAAAGGCAATGACGTGGTGGATTTTGCCGAGAACATTCTTGAACTTCTGGAGGACACCGAGCGGCGACAAAAGATGGGAGAGCTAGGTAGAAAAAGAATGGAGGAGAAACTAGAGTGGCGACATCAAGTACCTAAGCTGTTAGAGGCTTATAAGAAAGTTTGGCAACCTAAATAGCAACATCGACGAATTTATGAGGATAAAGCCAATGAAGATTCAAGGTTTCACCCTACTTTGATCAAAGAGGGTTAATTGAAGCAAAAATTAGCATTAACTCATATCAGATGTGCTTTGAATAATGCTCCGCGACTCTCCTAAGTATTGGCTCTTACATTGATGAAACCAAAGCCTGTAGATGATTTCAGGTTTTTTAATTTAAATAGCCTATACTATATGTCATATTGTAAAATAGTACCACTATTAATTAATAGGTGTGCTTTGTAGCTACTCTGAGTAGATCAATATTGAGTTTATCGTTTAAGACCTGTACTTTGGAAGATTTATGTCAGACAAATCTATGGAATCTAGAGAATCTATTGATTTAGACCTTAGTCGTTACTTATTGATATTGAAACGATGGTGGCTACCTGCTACTGCGATATTTGTAGCTACAGTTATGCTCAGTGCTATAGCTACACAATTTATGAAGCCATCCTATGAAGCAGAAGGAAAACTGTTATTTAAAATTCCCTCTTTTAAAGTAGCAGGAAGTAATCTTTCGCCTGGTTCCTCTGAAGGAGGGGACTCAGGAGATTTGAAACCCTTGGTAGCAACTCAAAATCCTATAAGCAGTCAGATAGAAGTTATTTCTTCTCCTACTTTTTTGCAGCGGACAATAGACAAACTACAACTCAAAGACAAGGAAGGTGAACCTCTAGAAGTAGAAGCGCTACTAAAAGCCCTGAACCTAAAAATTGTTGGTGGGACAGATGTATTGCGAATTAGCTATAGCAGCCATGACCCCCAAGAAGCAGCGGCAGTGGTCAATACAATTATGAATTCTTATTTAGATAATGATATTACGACAAATCGCTCTGAGGCAGGAGCAACTCGTCAATTTATGGCCAAGCAGCTTCCTAAAACTCAAGCCGCTGTTGATAATGCAGAAGTAGCGCTACGTATATTTAAACAAAAGCATCAGATTGCAGATTTATCAGCGGAAACCCAGTCAGCCGTTGCGACTATTGGAAATCTAGACAATGAGATGAATACTGTTAAGGCTCAATTGGATGAGGTAAACGCCCAAACCAATCAACTGCGCCAGAAAGTAGAGCTAAATTCTCAAGAAGCGATCGCTGTGAGTGCCCTGAGTCAGTCACCTGCAGTACAGGGAGTTCTTACACAACTTCAAGAGACTGACCGGCAGTTAGCGATTGAGCGCAGCCGTTTCTTAGATGACAACCCCGTAGTTGTTAACCTAGAAGCAAAAAAAGCTAGTTTAAAATCTCTCCTGCAACAGGAAGTTGGTCAGACTGTTGGAAATCAAACACAAGTTCCCCAGAGCCAATTGCAGATTGGACAACTCAGACAAAGTCTTATCCAAAGTTTTCTCCAGTCAGAAATACAGCGCTTTGGCTTAACTAAAAGACTCTCCTCTCTATATAATTCCCGTTCTAACTACGAACAGCGCGTGAAACTCATACCCCAGTTGGCACAAAATCAGCGGGAGTTAGAACGGAAAGTTGCAGTCGCAGATTCGACCTATCAAACTCTATTGAAAAAGGTTCAAGAATTACAGTTAGTTGAGAATACAAATGCAGCTGCTTCCCGGATTATTTCTCAGGCTTTAGTGCCCAAAAAACAAGTAATAATCAAAAAAATAATTCTTTTGGTGCTAGGAGTGATGTTCGGTTTATTCTTTGCCACCACAACTGTACTCTTCCTAGCGATGAGAGATAGATCTCTAAAAACACTTAAAGAAGTTAGAGATGTATTTGGATATACTTTGCTGGGAATTGTTCCTTTGTCTGTTAAAAAGGTTCGCTCCCGTTATTCAAATGCAGAATTAACAGACCAAACAATTGCCGTCAGAGATACTCCCTACTCTTTAACGAGCGAAATGTATCGAATGATTCAAGCCAATCTGAAATTCTTGAGTTCAGATAAAGTGCTTAAAACTATCGTGGTAACTAGCGCAGTTCCTAAAGAAGGCAAGTCTACAGTTTCAGCTAATTTGGCGGCTGCGATCGCTCAATTAGGACGTAAAGTTTTATTAGTTGATGCAGATATGCGAATTCCTTCTCAGCATCATCTCTGGCAACTAACCAATGCAGTTGGTTTGAGTGAGGTTCTTGTAGGTCAGGCTGAATTTGACATTGCTGTATCTAAGGTAATGGATAACCTTGATGTTTTAACTGCTGGAGTTAGACCTCCCAACCCACTTGCTTTGCTTGACTCAAAACGGATGGCATCACTAATTGAAAATTTCTCATCTCAATATAACTATGATTTTGTCATTATTGATGCTCCTCCCCTGCTTTTGGCAGCCGATGCTTTGACTTTAAGCCAAATGACTGATGGGATTTTGTTAGTAGCTCGACCTGGGGTAATTGATTCTAACAGTGCATCTGCTGCTGAAGAAATGCTAGAGAGATCCAGTCACAATGTCTTAGGTTTAGTTGTGAATGGTATCATTGATAAAAATGAATCTAGTAGTTATTTCAACCATGCTAAAGAATACTTTACTGATCAAGATTTGACAAAACAGGTTAAGCAACAAAAACGTATTCCAGACAAAACCTCTGTATAAACTAGGATTTTGTCTCATAAGTGAACTGAACACCATAACTGGTATATCATGTTTAATTAGCCACAAAATAATAAGCTTGCCTTTGCAAGCTTATTATTTTGTATAAGCGTAGACTTCAGTCTGACGCAACTATGGGCAGATAGCAGGACATGATATTAAGATTACTGATCTTCGTATGCTCCAATATCAGATCTACTACCAGCACGACGAGGTTTACCTGCATAATCAGTTTTCACATCTTTCCAATTGTAACCCATATTGATTGCCGGACTCGTTCCTTTGATTCTAAAGTCAGCAATTGAGGGATTCATTAACTGTGGGTCTGCAATAATATCGTGAGGTCCCATCACAGCAATCACGACACCTTTGCTGTAAAGATTGTAGTCATAGGTGACGTTGATATTCTTCATATTGCTGTTCGCATTTTGACCAGGGGGAGCATAGATAATGTTATTGAAAATCTTGACATCAGATGAATAACCAGCATATATTTGCCCTTTTTTTCTAAGGTTTGAACTTTGCGCGTTCTCATATGCCGTGTTGTTGACAATATCCACATGCTCACTACTATGGGCATGAATCCCCGAACCGCCATTCTTGTAGCTGATATTGTTTGCAATTAAAGTTCGTCCTCGATATGCACCATTTTTCGCAAGTTTTGAAACATCGACAATAATGCCATTACCGTCTGAGATTGTTCCGGATTCAAGCCAGGGAATGTACATGCGATTTTTGTAGACCTTGTTATTGGTCACGAACATCTTGTATCCCCGTTTGCCGTCAGAATTCCAACTCTTTGAAATGCTAATGCCACTGGGACCAAAGACACTATACCAGGCATTATTATACACAGTGTTATTGTCCACCTTCACATAATCAGCCTCCCTTGTTCCGATACCTCCTCCTCCACAGTCATGCACTATGTTGTTCAGAATATTTATGTGAGAAAGATGACCATCGACTCCATCAACGGTTATGCCACTTCCGTTTGTACGCCGATTTGATTTGTTCCACTTCTGACTTAATGCATAACCAAGGGTTATATTAGCATTGTTCCCTATGATCTCTAGCCCGTTAATCTCGATATATGAAGCTCCATTTGACAACTTGATACCATTCCATGTATCGTGCTTAATTTTTGGGAAATGCCCAGGATATGCTTTATATTTAATCCATGCTTTTGCATTTCCAGAACGTTGAATATTTACTACACTCCCAGCATTGGGTGGATTTCTGTATACTCCGTTCATAATCAATACTGTGTCGCCAGGGTCAGTCAGATCTGCTGCCCTTTGAATTGTCCTAAAGGCGGATGAGGTAGTGAGTCCGCTATTTCTGTCGTTTCCAGTACCACTAACATAATATGTTGTCGCAGTTGTAACCCTACTGATCAGCTTGCGGCTAGGTAGTGGCATTTGCTGAACAGTGGATGACTGACGAACATCTTTAACTAAAGACTCTGTTATTCTCTCTCCTTGAACCAGACCTGTTAATGCCCAGGGAAGTACAAGAGATGCGCTCAAACTGAGAAAACCTAAACCATGAATCATCATAGGGAAAAAATAGGGTATGTTGCAAAAACTGAATCGTCAACGGTCAGTAGCTCTAGCCTTAGTCAGTAACTCAGTATTGGATACGGTCGGGTAAGAGGTGTGTATGAATTTATACACAACTATTGAGGTTTACATCTGGGCATTTTCACCTAAATATGGCTAAAATGCGTTTTTAGCTTGTCTTCTAAAAAACAGTGGCTATCTGGTAATAGTACTGAATAAAAATTACCAGTATCCAGAGTTACCCATCAATGGACACCAAGTAACCGTACAAATGGTGTCATTTCCAATTCGACATCATTCTACTGTGTATACGCGGGATCTGTGGTTAAGATAGTATATCTGTTATGAATCAGTTAATTTACTTAAAGAATTCTTATGATAATAAGAAGCAAAAAGAAGGCAGAGACTAGCATTTATCGCCTCTGCCTTCTAAAATCTTCTCATTATCATCATAAATTCGAGTACTTGCAACAAAGTTTGCAAAAGCCTATCAATGCAGATTAAGAATTTTCAGTGAGAGTTTTAGAGTCTACAGTATTTATCAATGAGTAATATTATTTAAGATTTTTATCATAATGGCGGATAGAAAATATAATTCTGGAGGAAGCGATGCCTTCTGATGCGTCCGCTACGCATAGCTTGCTTCCCATTTGCTCATTGACCTTTGATTTAAGAATAGTGCAATTTGAGGGACGAAGAGGGTTGAACAACGCCCCCAATTTACATCTATCTCTTAAATTAGAGTCCGAATAAGTTTAGAAGATTCAAGACAATACCTAGAGGTCCAGTTACAGTACTTACGGTATCACCAAAACTAGCTGCACCAGATCGGTTGACTACTACAACGTCATTATTGCGGAGTATAGGATTAGTTTGCTCATTAATCCCAGCGGAGAAATCCACTTTTACTATACGTTTAGTGACAGAACCATTCGGGTTGAGGCGAATCAAATCAACAGCCTTACTACTAGCTCTGGCATCATTAAATCCGCCAGCAGCGAGTATAGCTTGATTTAAAGAGCTATTCGGTTGAACGTCTGTTAACCCTGGTTTTTTAACTTCGCCTACCACACCAACTTGAATGCGTGTAGGAGAGAAAGTAGTGGTAGCTAATTGCGTAGCTTCTGCAGGGTTGATTTCAGTTGCTGTCGGAATAACAATCGTATCTCCGTCTTGCACGATGATGTCTTGATTGGCATCACCACTCTGTAATAGTTGCCAAAGATTAATATCTATAGCTTGTTCTGAGCCAGTTCTTGTCGGTCGGCGTAGCTTGAGATTACGAACATCAGCCTGTGCTGTAATTCCCCCAGCTAGTTGAATTACCCGCGTTACATTTGGTAGACCAGTGGGACTGGCAGCGCCACTGTTAGGGGTTGCGCCCCCCTGAGCATCTGTGTTACCGGTGGTGACAAGATATGAACCGGGACGGTTAACTTCACCAATAATTGTGACTGTGCGGGGTGTGGTTTGGCTGGCGGCAAAGTTAGCTGCAAATATATTGCGCGATTCTGCTACGTTGAAGTTGGTTGCTGTTGGCACAACTATGGTGTCTCCATCCCGCAAGGTAATATCCTGTGTTAATCTGCCTGTTTGGATGAGTTCCTTCAAATTGACGGTGACGGCTTGCTCTGAAGAACGTCCTATTTTACGCCGTAATTGAACTTGAGTTACATCCGCAGCCAGGGTTACACCCTGCGCTGTTGTCAATGCGGCCAATATAGTCGGATATTGTACACCTGGATTGTTCCCTGCGCCTCCACTCAAGCTCAGAGTGTAAGCTCCTGGACGTGTCACCTCTCCGGCAACGAAAATATTGATGGGACGAGGCGATAACAAATTGACTGAGATTAAGGGACGTTTGAGGAAGCGAGAATATCTTCTAGCAATTTCATCAGAAGCCTGTTCAGCTGTTAGCCCGAGGACTGACACACTGCCAATTAAAGGCAGGTTTATAGCTCCACCTGGCGGAATTTGGTATTCACCTGTATATTCGGGGACTTCAAATACATTTACACGGATGAGATCCCCGCCTCCTAATGAATAATTAGTATCTAATTGTGTTGGTGTGCTTGGTGTTTGTGTAGTTGGTGGTAATGGTTGTCCCTGAGCTAGACTGACACATGGCACAGCGACATTGACAGCACTTAACAAAGCCACACCCACAACTGGCTGAGTTAGGAATTTAAACAAACTTGTGTTAAGCATATTTACCTGAGACTCTGAAACTACGATCAATAAAGTACTGTCTAAACATTTTTATTTTGACTATACCTAAGTATTCAAGTTCCCTGACACTCTTATTTTCCTCGAAAAGTGTGATTTTCCGGAGGAAATTTGTTTATTGAATTTGAACTTTTAGTGAAGTTCACTTAAAGTTAACGCTGCGGAATTAGAGCAATTATCAAAAAATATTGGATTTACCCAACTAAACGCAGTTTATACAATAAATTGTCTATTAACCAATAAATACAAATAACCTTAAAAAGAGATCGGAATTTGCTTTTATGTGGGTTGGCTTGAGAAAGATCAACTCAAAAAGGCAGGGTTTTTGGGTTTTGTTCCTCAAATTAACCCAAAATTTCCTATTTGGCAAGAAGCAAGAAGACTAATTCAGTGAGTTATTTTTTCTTTGGATTTGTTGAATAAAAAATTCTTCTAGGGAGCGACGCGACAAATTTATGGCAATAATTTTACCATCCATGAGCCGAAGACTGGCGAGGAAATCATAGTAATCATCTTGTAGTGTACCTTCCCAGGAACTATCAGGCTCAAATCTGAGAGTGGGTATCCATTTTTTGAGAATTTCCCAGTCACCACCTCGACCTTTGACGTGATATGTGTTTTCACCGCCTAAGAGTTCATTCAGGGAACCAGAGCAAATTAGTTCACCTTGAGCGAGGATGGCAATGCGATCGCAAATCTGTTCTACTTCACTAAGAATGTGGCTATTGAAAAAAATCGTCTTACCAGCTGCTTTTAGCGCCAGAATAATTTCCCGCATTTGGTAGCGTCCCACCGGATCAAGACCAGACATCGGTTCATCCAGAAAAACTAAATCTGGCTCGTTAATTAGCGCCTGTGCCATACCAACACGCTGTAGCATTCCTTTAGAATAGCGGCGCAGGAGCTTTTTTTTGGCATCGGTTTGGGATAAACCCACTAATTCTAGCAGTTGGGGAATGCGTTGGCGTTGTACCCTGTTGGGAATTTGAAATAGCCCAGCAGCTAGCTGCAAAAATTCCCAGCCGGTGAGATAGTCATACAAATAGGGATTTTCGGGCAGATAGCCGATATGTTGCTTAACACTGCGATCGCCTATGGGTTTACCCAATAATAATCCCCGTCCAGAGGTCGGACGAATAATTCCCAGCAACAATTTTAAAAGAGTGGTTTTACCCGCACCATTTGGCCCCAGCAACCCAAAGGTTTCGCCTTTGTAAACTGTTAAAGAACAGTTTTTCAGAGATACGACTTTTTGATTTAGCCAAAAACCAGTGCGATAGACTTTTCGCAACTCAGAAGTTAGGACTACTGGCGGAGTGTCAGTCGGATTAAGTTGAGAATTAGGGTCATCTGCAACAGACTTCATCTCGGTTCAACTACCATTTTCCAGCTTGGTATTAATTACAAGTTACCCGGTAGCCTGATAATAACCATCACTACCCGGTGTGTCAATTATCTCAAGCTGGGGAGTTAGGAGTTAGGAGTTAGGAGTTTTTTCTTCCCCTGCTTCCCCTGCTGTTTGCCTTCTACAAGACGCCCTTAGAACTGGGAATCACGCCAGCACGGCGGGGGTCGATTTCCACCGCCAGCCGCGTTGCTCTCGCAAACGCCTTAAATGTTGCTTCAATAATGTGATGGGAATTAATGCCATCCAGTTGCCGAATGTGCAGTGTCATTTGGCTATGGTTCACGAGTGCCACAAAGAATTCTCGCACTAACTGGGTGTCATAGGTTCCTACCCGTTGAGTCGGAATTTGCAAGCCGTAGCTGAGGTGAGGACGTCCCGAAAAGTCTAGCGCTACCTGAACTAAGGCTTCATCCAGTGGTGCAAGAAAATTACCAAAGCGGACAATGCCTTTTCTGTCGCCTAGTGCTTGGTTCAAAGCTTGCCCTAAGGTAATGCCTACATCTTCGTTGGTGTGATGGTCATCAATTTCCCAGTCTCCCTTGGCTTGGACATCTATATCAATCAGTCCGTGGGAGGCAATTTGATGCAACATATGATTCAAAAACGGAACACCTGTTGCTGCTGTGCAATTTCCTCTACCATCCAGGTTGATGGTAACTTGCACATCGGTTTCACCTGTGGTGCGGTGAACAGTGGCAATCCGAGGGGTTTTAGTTGACTGATCGTAGTTTGAATTAATTTGGCGATTGGTTGTTTGCATGGGGAGTGGGAAGAGTTAGGAGTTAGGAGTTATCAGTTAGGAGTTATCAGTTATAAATTTTTAACTCTTAACTCCTCACTTTCTTACTCCTAACTCCTAACTTTATCGCGTCACATTCCCATAATTTCATATCCTGCATCTACATACAGAATTTGTCCGGTAATGCCACTGGACAAATCACTACACAAGAAAGCCGCAGCATTGCCCACTTCTAGCTGAGTGACGGTGCGTCGTAGGGGAGCTACTTGTTCTACATGATGAATCATATCCAAAATCCCACCCACTGCTGAAGATGCCAAGGTGCGGATGGGGCCTGCGGAAATGGCATTGACGCGGATATTTTGTGGCCCTAGTTCGGCGGCCAAGTAACGCACACTTATTTCTAACCCGGCTTTGGCAACTCCCATGACGTTATAGTTGGGGATTGCCTTGACACCGCCTAAATATGTCAGGGTGACGATACTACCTCCCTCTGTCATCAAAGGTTTCGCTGCACCACTTAACTGCACCAGCGAGTAGGTACTGATTTCTAAGGCGGTGTTGAAGCCAGAACGAGAGGTTTGGCTAAAATCTCCAGTTAAATCGTCTTTGCTAGCAAAGGCCAAACAATGGATCAGGATATCTAGCTTCCCCCACTGTTCACGGATTGTCTCAAAGGTAGATTTAATTTGTTCGTCATTTTGGACATTACAGGGAAGAAATAAGCTGGGGTTGAGGGGTTCTACCAATTCCGCAACTTTTTTCTCCATTTTGCCGCGTTCATCCGGTAGGTAGGTAATACCCAGGTTTGCTCCGGCTTTGTGCAGCTGTTGGGCGATGCCCCAGGCGATCGAGCGGTTATTGGCAATACCTGTAACAAGGGCATTTTTTCCAGTCAGATTTAGCATAGAAATTGTTAGTGCGATCGATCATTAGGAGCATACTAGAATCTGAGGCACGTTTTGTCTTTGTTTTACACAGGATTTGCAAAAATGAATATTGGTAAGGGTGTTTAGTATGACAAAATTCTTGATTTTTCCTAAAGATTTTATCAATTTATCTTTATTTGTTCTTCAAAAAACCCTTTTGAATACAGCTATTGTAACTACTTATCAACAATTAGTAGCTGAAAGGATCAACAATTATGTATCATTATAAACAAAGAGTTATGAAGATATTAATTTGAGTATAGGAAAGTACAGAAAGGTTGACGGTGCTTTATTCATTTTTCAGGTGTATTCTTAGGTAATCAGTTTTTGTTTTTCCGGCATTGGGTAGGGGAAGGGAGATGATCGTGACACAAGATAAAGCCCTAGCAAATGTTTTTCGTCAGATGGCGACCGGGGCGTTTCCGCCAGTTGTGGAAACGTTTGAACGCAATAAAACGATCTTTTTTCCTGGCGATCCTGCCGAACGAGTTTATTTTCTTTTGAAAGGTGCTGTTAAACTTTCCAGGGTGTATGAGGCAGGAGAGGAAATAACGGTAGCGTTGCTGCGGGAAAATAGTGTTTTTGGTGTATTGTCATTGCTGACAGGAAATAAGTCGGATCGGTTTTACCATGCGGTTGCATTTACGCCTGTGGAATTACTGTCAGCGCCAATTGAACAGGTGGAGCTAGCACTCAAGGAAAATCCAGAATTATCAATGTTAATGCTGCGAGGTCTGTCTTCGCGCATTTTACAAACGGAGATGATGATTGAAACTCTCGCTCACCGAGATATGGGTTCTAGGTTGGTGAGTTTTTTGTTAATTCTTTGTCGGGATTTTGGGGTTCCTTGTGCAGATGGAATCACTATTGATCTGAAATTATCTCATCAAGCGATCGCTGAGGCAATTGGTTCAACTCGTGTTACTGTTACCAGGCTACTAGGAGATTTGCGGGAAAAAAATATGATTTCTATCCACAAAAAGAAGATTACTGTGCATAAACCTGTTACTTTAAGTAGGCAGTTCACATAAAAGCAATTGGAGAAAGGGGAGTCGGCCTGTGTTGTGTTTTGAAAGATGACACTAATAGCTAGAGGTAAATCTAAAATTGAATAATTTCAGCTATTGTCAATTTCCACTTCTCCACAGACAATGCTTAAAAGTAGTAGGCTGTATCTGGAAGGATTTCGGTAGCTAAAGATGACCACCGGATACATCCTCATCGCAGCAATTTTAATTCTGGGAGGCGTGATAGCAACCGTGGGCGATCGCATCGGCACACGAGTTGGCAAAGCCCGCCTCTCACTTTTTAATCTTCGTCCGAAAAATACTGCTGTACTGGTGACTATTTTTACGGGTGGTTTGATTTCTGCATCAACTTTAGGGATTTTATTCGCTGCTGACGAAGGCTTGCGAAAGGGAGTCTTTGAGTTAGAGGATATTCAAACAGACCTCAGACAGAAGCGGGAACAGCTAAAAACCGCAGAAACTCAGAAAAGTCAGGTAGAGGGTGAGCTAAATCTTGCAAGAATTGCCCAAGCAAAAGCCCAACAAGACTTGCAGGTAATCAATCAATTTTTACAGGCGGCGAATGCCAAACAACTCCAAACACAAGCTCAGTTGAACCGTACCATTAGTCAACAAGCCCAAACTCAAACTCAACTCCAAGGCACTCAAGGGCAGCTAGATCAGGTTGTAACTCAGTACCAAAAAGCCATAGCTGAGTTGCAAAGCGTTTACAATCAGAGAAAGCAGCTACAAGCGGCAGTTGAGCTACTAAAGACAGAACGTCAACGACTGTATGCTGAAGCTAAAAAAGCGATTGACGATGCCAAAACAGCTATTGAAAAACGCGATCGCGAACTTGCTAACCGTCAAGAAGCTATAGAAGTACGCGATCAAAAAATTGCCCAACTCGATCAACTAATTCAAAAGCGTAATCTCGAAGTTGCAACGCGAGAGCAAGTGATTGTCACACGGGAATCGCGCCTCAAAGAATTGGAAGGACAGCAGGAACAACTAGAACTGGAAGTTGCAAGGCTGGAAAAATATTATCAATCTTACCGCGACCTGCGTCTGGGTAAGCTAGCCTTAGTTCGCGGCCAAGTTCTGTCTGCTGGTGTAGTTCGTGTTACCCAACCTGGTGCTTCTCGTCAGGCAGTCGTACAGCTTTTACAAGAAGCCAATCGCAACGCCAACCTCGAATTAAGTGAGCCTGGTGGAAATCTGGCAAATGTAGAGCTACTGCGCGTGACCCAGGATAGAATTGAGCAATTGAGCAAGCAGATTGCCGATGGTCAAGAATACGTGGTGCGAATTTTCTCGGCTGGTAATTACGTTAGGGGAGAAAAGCAGATAGAATTTTTCGCCGATACAGCGCGGAATCAATTGGTTTTTTCGGGAGGCGCAGTGCTGGCCACAACTACTACCGATTCCAAAACCATGACATCCTATCAGTTACAGCAACGGCTAGAAATACTGATTTCTGCTTCCCAATTTCGTGCCCGTAATGCTGGAATTGTCGAAAATGTGCAAGTAGAGGGGACTTTTCTGCGTTTTATCACCCAATTAAGACAGTATAATCAACCATTGGAGATCAAAGCGATCGCAGCCGAGGACACTTATACAGCCGGGCCATTGAGAGTAAAATTAGTGGCAATAGTCAACGGACAAATTATATTTAGTACTTAAAAAATTATTTGTACACTAAGATTTAAACATATTTGAACAGCAGCTAAAGTGCTTACTTTAATTGCATTTCTTAATTTTGAATTTTGAATTTATTATGAATTCCCGTGAATTTTCACCAAGGCAACCAGTGATTTTGGGGTTTGATCCAGGTCGAGATAAATGTGGTTTAGCGGTGATGGGACTAGATCGGCAACTATATTATCATCAGGTTGTGCTAGCAAAAGAGGCGATCGCTACCATTGAGACACTACGTCAAAAGTTTCCCATTTCTTTGATGGTCATGGGCGACCAAACTACAGCCAAGCAGTGGAGACAGCAATTATATCAGGAATTGAGAGAACCTTTGAGTATTATTTTAGTGGATGAACGTTACACAACCTTAGAAGCCCGCGATCGCTATTGGCAAATGTACCCACCCAAAGGGCTAACAAAGCTATTGCCAAAGGGTATGCGACAGCCACCACGACCCATAGATGACATTGTTGCCATCCTCTTGATTGAAAGATACTTAAATCGCCTCACTGCTGATTCAGTGAGAAGTGAAGAGTGAGCAGTAAAGAGTTAGGAATTAATATCTTCACAACTCCTAACTCCTAACTCCTAATTTTTAAAGTTCCGCCCGAATCGTAAAAGCATAGTCTCCTCCAGGCTCTAGCTGGTAATCTTGTTGCTCCAAGAATCGACCGAGGGGTTCTTTGATTAAGGCGCGGCCTTGGGAAGGCTTGACGGCAAGTTCTCCCCGGCGAAAATGCCACTGGAAATGCCACTCAAACTCACCCGCATTCACTTCGCCTTCAAGGAAGCCATGTTGCCAGGATTGGCGGGTAATTCTGACACGGGCAATAGTTTCTGGTAGACGTTTTGCACTCACAATGCTTTATGTCAAGTGGGGAATAACAGCCGATCATCTAGGCTACTTACTTTATCTACTAAACATAGCTTAATTAGACAAACCGACAAAGTGGGTATTTGTAGTTTACAAGGTTGTGTTAATAAGCAAAACGACTCCAGTATCCTGAAGTCGCGGCTATAACCTAATAAAGTTTCTTTGAGAGGATGTTTGAAAAGTCATGATTGATGTATCAAATGTTATTACCCCACCCTAACCCTCCCCTTATAAAGGGGAGGGAACCGGATTTTTTTATTGTTTCCCCCCAATATATCGGGGGGATTAAGGGGGGTAATAATTCGATTAAAAGCACAACAAACCACTTTTCAAACATCCTCTAAGCTCGACTTTATCCATTTTTTGGCAACGCTTTAGCTGACGCTGAAAGCTTTGTATGACCGTAGTTTTACTTTTTA
>NZ_JBALCE010000052.1:0-53523 GCF_036919815.1 Nostoc sp. | reverse complement strand
TTTAGAATTTCTTATCTACTATCTCCTTCGCGTAGTTTGTATAGCAAATTATACTATGTTGTAGCGTATTAAATTTGTTTATTGTAGTGCGGGCAAGATGCCCGCACTACAATATTTTTGGGTTTTAGTGTTATACAATTTAGCTGCACATCAACTTAGTCTAGTTCCAGAACAAGACATGGTGTTTGGTTATCATGTCCATCTTCAAGGGGGTAAAGTGATGAAGTTGGAAACCCCTACATTCAACGAACATTGGGGTAGCCGAGGTGGATTAGTAGAATTTCAAAATCGTGTTGTAAAAGCGCTTAAATTAAAACGATAAGATGCATTTTTCTTGGGGTTTTATGCGATCGCATCACCGTGCATAAATCCCAAATTAAAACAGCCACAGCCAAAGTGGGAGAGTAACCAGCAATACTATAGCCCCAGCAGCTAAGGCAGTAACTGCCAGATCGCGATCGAGATTGAATGTCTCAGCAATTACCAGTGTGGCGAAAGCTGGAGGCATGGCCATTTGTAGCACAATGACTTTTGCGATCGCCCCAGTTAATCCAAATAGTGGTAAAATACTGCCCAATATCAAGGGAACTAACAACATTTTGATTCCCAAGCTCATCCCTGCTTGTGGTAGGCTACCCCAAGATTTCAGCAGCGCCAGTCGCATCCCAATTAACATCAAAGATAAAGCTACGACACTCCAAGCAAATTTCTCTAACCAGAATTCCGCGACTGTGGGAATTGTCGCCTGTCGAAACAGCAAGCCAAATCCGAAACCCCACAGTGCAGGATTAATTAAGATGGACTTAGCAGTCTGCCAATGATTATGTACACCGCCGCCAAAACGCGCTGCTATTAACACACCCAAGCCATAAGTTCCTGGGAATGAACCTAACAAATCGTAGAATAAGGCCCAAGCAAAGTATTCCTTGCCTACCATTGCTAAAGTAATGGGAAAGCCAAGATAACCTGTGTTACCCAGCATTGCTGCTAATATCAAGCTAGCCTGAGTCGATTGTTGCGGGACGGTATTTTTAAAATAGGCTTGTCCTTTAATGGCTAACCAAGCTAAAAATCCTCCTAGTAAAATGGCTAGGTAAGCGATCGCGGGTGCAATCCAAATTTGCCCCGACAAGCTAGATTGACGCAAAAACGATACTATGCTGATGGGTACTCCCACCCAAAACAGAAACTGTCCCAAACGTGTAGGAACTGTCATAGGTAGTTTGCGTCCCAGAATAAAACCTACCAGGACTAATCCTCCTAGCTTGACGTATAGTTCTAAAAGGTTTGTCAAGATTGCGCCTAAAAACCACAGATGTAAAATGCTAGCTGTTAGGTCTACTTTTGTCCAGTGCAAAATCTCTTATGGCTATCCCACAAAAACAGGAGTTTACCCTTGAATAAGGCTGGGTTTTCTGGAAAACCGCAAAACTCATCAAATGACCTTGGTGATGATATTCCAGTGGCTGTACGCGATACCCCTGATGCAACACCTAAAATATGGTCGCAACGCCAAATTGTGCTGATTGGGGGACTAACAGGATTTGTCCTGCTGGCTTTAATTAGCGGTTTTTTGTTTTTCGTCACTGCACCTAAAAAAATCGCCGATTCTCAACCCTCAGTTACTACTTCTACACCGGCACCGACTACAGAATCTGGTAATGTCAATACTGTGTTAGGGCATCTGGCATACCCAGAAGCGCCTGAGTCAGAACTAATAACCATCTCTGCAAATAGGGGCTTTAGAATGCGAAAAGCAGCTGCCCAAAAGTTTCAGGAGATGGTAGCAGCAGCGCGGAGTGCAGGTGTAATTTTAGTACCAATTTCTGGCTTTCGCTCAATCAAAGACCAGGAGCAGTTGTTTTTTGCTGTCGGTGCCCAACGAAATCAGACGCCAGCACAACGAGCTGCCCTCAGCGCTCCTCCTGGTCATAGCGAACATCACACAGGTTATGCTGTGGATGTTGGAGACGGAGCAGTACCAGCAACTAATCTCCAACCTAACTTTGACAATACCAAGGCTTATCGGTGGCTGCAAGCGAATGCAGCGCGTTTCAGCTTTGAAATGTCATTTCCTAAAGATAATGTTCAAGGTGTGAGTTATGAGCCTTGGCACTGGCGTTTTGTCGGCGATCGCAACAGCTTGGAAATGTTCTACAAAGCCAGAAATTTGAAACCCGCTAAGATGCCTTAATATAAGTTGATCTAGAGATTACTATACTTTTGATAAAGGAGCGGTTATTTGATGATTGGCAATTAAACTCGCGGGAAGTTTATATGGTTTATCCGAGCAGCTACCAGCAAAGCTAATTATAGTCATTGAATCACTATTTGGAAAATACAAACAATTTTCTGCACGTTGCCCAATACTAGGCAGAGTCGCTTAACGCACTGGCTCTTTTTGAATTTTGAATTTTGACTTCCGCCTTGCGGTACTAGTCTCCAGTCACATGTCCTGAATTTTGAGTTTTAGCTTCTGATGACTCAGGCTGAAGTTTTTTATACTTACCTGGATACTTATGTTGAAAATAAGCTTCTAACACTTGTAAAACCATTGGCCCACAAATAGTACCACCATGCTCGCCAGTATTTTCCCCAAAGGCCACAACCACAATTTCCGGCTGATTACTGGGGGCATAGGCACCAAACCAAGTATGATTTGGGCGACCACCACCAGCTTCAGCAGTACCACTCTTTCCAGACGCTGGGGGAATTGTCGGCACATTCAAGCTCTTACCTGTACCCTCACTCACCACCTTCCGCAGTCCCTCACGGAGAACTTTGATAGTTTCCGGCTTCATATTTAACGACGATCGCCAACTTTTTGCGTCTTCGTTGTCTTTGAGCAAATGCGGCTGAACTCGATACCCACCATTAGCGGGGACAGAAAACATAATCGCCGATTGCAGGGGTGTCACTTGCAAAGCACCTTGACCAATTGACATATTAATGGTATCACCGACACTCCAAGGCGTTTTCAAAACTCTCTGCTTCCATGTTTCATCTGGAACCAAGCCTTTTGATTCTTCGCCCTGAAATTCAATGCCAGTTTTTTGACCAAATCCGTATTTGCGACTCCATTCGATTAAAGTTGGGCCACCGACTTTTCTACCAACTTGATAGAAGAAAGTATCACTACTCATAGCGATCGCTCTGGGAAATCCTAATGTCCCGAATCCGGCGTGGTTCCACTCACCAAAAGTCACTCCCCCAACAGTTAAGGAACCAAAGGTCTGTAATATTGAGCCAGGAGAGAATTTACCCGATTCGAGTCCAGCTGTCGTAGTGACGATTTTGAAGGTACTGGCGGGTGGAAAGGCACTCAGCGCCCGATTGATCAAGGGATGCTCTTTACCTTGGACGCTTTCCCAATCTTTTTGGGAGAGTTTTTGTTTGGAAAAGATATTTGGGTCAAAGGTGGGGTAAGATACCATTGCTAAAACTGCACCATTCTTCGGATCAATTGCCGCGATCGCACCTCGATTATTTCCCAAAGCTTTTTCTGCTGCCTTTTGCACATCTAAATCTATGGTCAGGTGCAAATCGTTACCAGCTTTTGCCTGTTTCTCTCCCAAAACCCGGATTGGTCTACCCGCACCATCTACTTCCACTTGCTGACCGCCCCATTCGCCCCGCAGAGCTTTCTCATAAGCCTTTTCCACCCCCATCTGACCAATTACATCTCCGAGCCGGTAGCCTTGCTGCTTCTTGTCCTTTAACTGGTCGGCGGTTAATTCCCGTGTATAACCTAGTACGTGTGCTAATTGTTTACCGTGGGGATAATAACGCACAGCATCTGTATTAATTTCCACTTCCGGGAGTTGATTTTTATACTCTTTTAATGCCGTAATTTGTGCTTCATTTAGATCACGAGCGACGCGGATAAGTGAAGAAGAATTAGCACCGGCTTGTTCTAATTTCTTTTCCATCTCATCTTGCGAAATGTTGAGAATTTGCGTTAGACGCGGGCCGACTATAGACCAGGAAGGTTTAGTATGTGCCATCGGCCATAAGTATACAGAGCTAGCATAGCGAGTACTGGCTAAAAGTTTGCCATTTCGGTCAAAAATACTGCCCCGTTCCGGTTGTTTGAGAATCATCCGAATTCGGTTCGCTTCGGCTCTTTGGCGGAGTTTTGGCCCTTCAACAATTTGCAAATATGCCAAACGTGCCTCAATACCTACGGTCATTAATAGGGTAAATACGATTAAAAATATTGATTGGAAACCACGTCCAACTGTACGTGTATCTTTTTTGCTGCCAAGTGATGGGAACATAAACAATTCAAAATGAATAAACGCAATCCTAGCCAGCTTTTTAGCAATTGCTAATATGTAATTTTAATGCATATTAGCTTAACTAAAGAATGGATAAATCTAAGTAAAAATACATATTTTTGTACTCAGTAAGAGGGATGAAGAAATTGGGCGAGTATATTCTTAAACAATTGTTTTTGGCGGATACAATAAACCAAAGTGTCAAATCTAGTCTGCCCCATAGACTAGATCAATTGACAAACTAACGTTAGATCAGGACATTCTACTGAGGATTATGGCTCAAATTGTCATGCAGAATCAGAGGGGGATAACAACTTTTCAGCCACTTGATGTTGAACTGCGTAACGTCTTCAAGTTTTTTAACCAAGAACCAGCAGTACATGGAATCGATTTGGATGTCAGACAAGGAGAATTTTTTAGTATTTTAGGCCCCTCCGGTTGTGGTAAAACAACAATACTGCGTTTAATTGCTGGGTTTGAAATCGCTGACGCTGGCAAGGTGTTGATTCAGGGTCAGTCTATGACTAATGTGCCGCCTTACCGCCGACCGGTCAATACTGTATTTCAAAGTTACGCTCTATTTAACCATCTTGATGTCTGGGATAACATCGCCTTCGGACTGAGGTTAAAAAAAATACCAAAATCGGAAATTGAAAGTAGAGTCCAAGAAGCTTTAAAACTCGTGAAAATGGAAAGTTTACGATCGCGCTTTCCCAATCAACTTTCTGGTGGTCAACAGCAACGTGTCGCCTTAGCAAGGGCTTTAGTCAACCGTCCCACTGTCGTACTACTGGATGAACCTTTAGGGGCCTTAGATTTAAAACTGCGTAAGGAAATGCAGGTTGAGTTATCAAATTTACACAAGGGCTTAGGAGTGACCTTTGTGATGGTGACACACGACCAAGAAGAAGCATTGTGTTTGAGCGATCGCATTGCCGTGATGAACCAAGGCAAAATTGAACAAGTTGGCACTCCCAGCCAAATTTACGAACGTCCGCAGACAGCTTTTGTTGCTGATTTTATTGGCGATACTAATTTATTCAGTGGTGAAATCGTCGGCGTAGACTCCTCTAATGTGCAAATTTCGACAAAAACTGGACTCTCAATTGTCATTAGTCGCGTTGAAGATACACCATCTGAAATATCACAAGCGGTAGTAGTGAGTGTGCGCCCAGAAAAAATACAGCTTTCGCTTTATCCACCTAATTTGCCAGCTAATTGCTTTGAAGGACGGCTTGTGAATGTTATGTATTTGGGCACACACGTTAATTATGTTGTGGAATTAACAAATGGCATTAGCATAAATGTGCTACAACCTAATACTTTTGGCGGTTTACCAGACCGCGACACCCCCATCTACGCTTGGTGGGCAGAAAATGATTGTTTAGCTATTAGTCAATAGTTATAAGAATCTCCCTTAATTGGTAAGAGATCACAAATTCAGTTCCCTCGTTTGGTACGGAATTCACTTTAATCGAACCACTGTAGTCAATGTGGATAATTCTTCTTAATCAAATCCTATTATGTGGAATGTGGGTTATAACATTCAGTAATGGAATAATACCTTGACACCGTACTAGGAATATCAACCCATGTCAATTTTAAAAAGAGTTCCTTGGGTGTCCCTGGCGCTAGTGCTGCTTAGTTACAGTACTTTGGGCTGGGTAATATCTGAAGCACATCCTCCTGTGTTTGTGTGGCTGATAACTGTATTTGCTATCTTGCTTTTAATAGTAACGTTGACCGCTCCTTGGCCAAAGATGACATATTACATTTTGCTTAAATCAAATACCAGGACTTTCGGCGTTGCAGTCTTAGCAGCTTTCTTATTCTTTATCATGATTGCTTGGTTTCAGATATTTCTTGATACCTTACTGATCATTTCAGCGACTATATTAGTCAGGATAGACTTTCAAAGAGCGGGTCTTAGAGAAGGGCTAGCCTTTTCTACTGCATCTATATTTTCATTGGGAGGTTTAGCTTTGGGTGCGCTAATCTACAACTTAATATATTCCCAAATTCCGCTAAGGTTATGAACTATAGCCAAAAAAGCTAGCGATGCCTGCGGTGGGCTGTGCGAAGGCTTCATAACCACTATTGCATACTCACAACTTTCTTTTTGGATCAGATTCCCCGCTTGTTAAAAAAATTGGTCATCTTGTTCTTCAATACTTGGGTTCAAAATACAGGCTGTTCAAACAGCAGTAGAGAGAGGAAAAAATCCATGATAAAAATTGATACCCAACTAGTGACAACTGCTTTTGTTGCAGATTCTCCTACTTCCTTTGCTCCTCCTTTAGTAGTTAACCCCCAACTACAGCCAATAACAGCAACCAGCACTCCAAAAATAAACCCTTTTAGCAAAATAACAAACAAATCTGACGGTTCTAAAAAATCTCTGACTGATTCTAAAAATGTTTCGGGAATAATTTGGTAAAACTGTGAGCCGGCAAAAACTCCGCCGCTGATGCCCGTAACTAAAGCCAAAATCGTCATCAAAGGCACCATCAAACCACAAGCAATTACTCTCGGAAGTACTAAATAATCAATTGGATCAGTTTTGAGCATATAAAGTGCATCAATTTGCTCTGTTACCCGCATTGCACCTATTTCTGCGGCAAAAGCCGAACCGACTTGTCCCGCCATAATACTAGCGGTCAAAATTGGAGCCAATTCTCTACAAAAAGCTAAGGCAAAAGCGCCTCCCACAGCATTGATAGCCCCAAATCGGGCTAATTCCCTCGTTATCTGAATAGTAAAAATCATTCCGGCAAAACCGCTGACAAGGAGAACTGGAGAGATAGAAACTGGCCCAGCAGTGACCATATGTTGAAGAATCTTGCGGTAGTATGTTTTTCCTTGGACTAAATGTAGCCACACTTGACCGAAAAGCAATATTGCCGCAAAGCAGCGTACAATCTCAGATTGCTCAAAATTTGTTTTTAATCGCAATTTTATCGTCCTTAAGACTGACTTTTTTTGCACATATGTGATCTCAATTCTCTAAAATCAGACTACAGATACACAGAATGGTGGAAACCCAGCCAGATGTAATTTGACTTTCTCCATTAACTAACCCTGAAAGTAGAGGAGGTGTTTGGGCATGGTTCAACTTAGCTTAGTAAACTTTAGCGTTAATATTTTTAAATCCTACACGCTGACGCTACCAGTTGGGTGCTGTATTTTGGGAGATAAAGGAAGGCTACTCAAAAATTATTAGCGAATTTTCCGGAATCGATCACAACGGGGTGGTAGTACATATCAGAGCATCGATATTATACTGAACCTCTATAACTAACCTTCGGGGAATATAGCCCCATTGTTTCCGCTCAAAAGCCCGGTCTTCATGACCGGGTTTTTGATGTTTATAAGTAATTGGATAGAATTAATTACACAATGACTGTAAGTATCTTTGTTCATCTACTTACCAAGTTGCAGTCCAGCAATTCAGAGTCAGAGCGATCGCCTACGGTGGTCAAGTCGCTTCGCTCCAATTAAAAATTGCAATCAGTGGGGGCTTGTACCCCAAATTAATTAATTAAAAATTATTATTCTTCTCAATTTTTAACTTTTAATTTTTAATTAAAAAAAGGTCACTGAGCTTGTCGCACTTCGGCAAGCTACACAACACTTATTGAAACTGTCTGCGTATCAAATAAAACTATTTTCCAGAAACCTTTAAGAGATTTTATCAGTCTGGTTTTCCAAATTATCCAAAAATCTGCCAATGTTATCTTCTGCTCAAGGTATTCCCGGATTACCCGATTTGACGCATCCGATTTGGCTATACGCTGCTTGCTAGCTATAAAATCGAGCGTGACGGTACTAGGTTACAATAAACCGGGAGATTATGATTTTCCCTTCCAGCTGCAACCAGGGGAATAAACCACCTTTCGAGTCACTTATCAAGCTCAAGGAGGTTCTCACTGGGTTTATAGTGCAGGGGGACAGTTACTATCTAACTTCCGCCTGACCGCAATTACTAACTTTGCACCGGCTGATTTTGCCAGTGGTGTTGTACCTAATGAGATTAAAGTTGACGGACGCACTACTCAATTTACTTGGAAGTTTGACGATAATGTTTCAGTCAAAAATCCATTTGGAGTGTTTACCAACACCGACCCCATTCGTCATACGGGAGTAATTCCTCGGCTTTTATTATTAGCACCAGCAATATTTTTGTGGTGGATATTATTGTTATATTTATCACTACCAATGAGTTTCAGAAATATTGCGATCGCTGGTAGTATTTTCTTTGCTTGTCTGTTGACTTTGACCTATCTATCTCGCGTTATAAATGCTCAGTTAGCTTGGACTTTAATTTCCATCATCTTACTAATTTTAACATGGGGATTGGGAGCAAGTCGCAATGCTTCTCTGGCTGCAATCATTTGCACTATTGCTGGAGCAGTATTACCCATCTTTGGATTATTAGTACCATTCAGCGGCCTTACCCTCAGCCTAGCGGGTTTTCTTTCAGCCATCTGGCTAGCAGTTCGTCACTGGTATGGCTGGTACAGTTTGCACCCAGAAGACCAAAGATTGCAGACTCAGAAAAACGCTAAAGATTAGTTGATTCCGCTATGATTAGCGAAGTTTTAGCAAATACCACTTATGGATAACGATTTACTGGCTTTCTGTGCAGGTGCTGGGTTACTCATTCTCTATCTCATCTTTTCTGCATTAACTGAAATGGGGAGTAAACTACCTTGGAAGAAATAAGCAGATGGGGCGATAAAGTTACTTAAAAGTTTACACTTCTAAACCTCATTGGGCTTGGAAAAAGAAGTAAACATCCTTTAGGCTGAGTTGATATATTTATTGTTTGAGAGAGTGCCAAATGCGCGATCCACAGAAGAACCATATTAAAATTGATCCGGCAACTCTGGTTTTGATTGTGTCTATCCTAATACTCTTGCCTCTGCTGGTTGTTGGTTTTTTATCGCAGTGATAGCTAGTGAGGAGTAGTTAACAGATATATTCTCCCGACGTTTTTCACCAAATGCGAACAAGTCGCACTTTATATTGCTGTGCGATCTTAACCCAAGCTGCTGAATTGTTAATGCATCGACTGGTAATGGCATTGCATCGACTGGTAATGGCATTGTATCGACTTGTAATGGCATTGCATCGCCTGGTAATGGCATTGCATCGACTGGTAATGGCATTGCATCGACTGGTAATGGCATTGCATCGACTTGCAAAAATTAACCTACCCTTGAATTTTTAGGATAACTAAAAAGAGTAAGTAAATTAGGACTTATTATATCATGTCCAGGCAATTAAGCATCCCGGAACCCCACCCTGCCAAAGCTATGCTTCGTCTCCCCTCCCCGCTTGCGGGGAGGGGTTGGGGGTGGGGTTCTTTTATTATGGGTAATTTAGCGGACATGATATTACGCAATAACTCTCTGAAGCTCTTATTCCTTTACGTCCTTCTCTGCCAGACGCTGCGCCTAGCTTGCTTCTCCGTAGGAGTATGCAGTTCGTTTTTTCATGATTTTGCGTAAGTCTTGTAAATGTAAGAGATCAATTTTCCTTTAATTTTCAAACAATGTTAGCGCAATGCCTACGGCGGGATACGCCTACGCTCTTTGTATTAGGTGCGTTACGAAGACAGTTAACGCACCTGATTACGCAAAAACTACTTAGGTAAAACTTGCCGCAGTGCTGCTAAAAGTTGGTCAACACTTTCTTTACGACTATTAAAGCCCATCAATCCCACGCGCCAGACTTTACCAGCGAGTTCGCCAAGACCGCCGCCAATTTCAATATTATGTTCATTGAGTAACTGCCGAGCGATCGCTTTCCCATCTACCCCTGTTGGAATGCAGACAGTAGTAAGCGTTGGTAGTCTATACTCTTGCTCAACGTGCATACTCAATCCTAAATTTTCCAACCCTTCCCAGAGATATTCTACGTTCTTTTGATGCCGTTGCCAGGAGTTTGCTAACCCCTCTTCTGCAAGCAAACGCAATGCTTCCCGCAATGCATAGTATAAATTAATTGGTGCTGTGTGGTGATAGGTGCGTTCATGGCCCCAATACTTGCCCAGCAACAACATATCCAAATACCAGTTTGCAACCTTTGTTTGACGCTGTTGTAATTTCTCAACTGCACGCGCACTCATCGTAAAGGGGGAAGCACCAGGCGGGCAACCCAACCCTTTTTGGCTACAACTATAGGCAAGGTCAACTCCCCAAGTATCCAAAAACACGGGGACGCCACCCAAACTTGTCACCGTATCCACCAGCAGCAAAGTGCCAAATTCCTGACACAAATCAGCCACCCCTTCCAATGGTTGACGTGCGCCGGTCGAGGTTTCGGCATGAACTAGAGCTAAAATAGTTGGACGATGAGTTTTTAAAGCAGTTTGAAGTTCATCGAGGTTAAAAACTTGTCCCCAAGGTTTAGTAATGCTTCGCACATCAGCACCATAACGTCCAGCCATATCCACGAGGCGATTACCGAAATAACCAGCTACACCAATCAAAACCACATCACCGGGTTCAACGGCATTGGCAATAGTTGCTTCCATTGCAGCTGTTCCCGTACCACTGACTGCAATGGTTAGCGGGTTTTCGGTTTGCCATACGTAGCCTAGCAACGACTGAATTTCATCCATGAGTGCGAGAAAAGCTGGGTCAAGATGCCCAACGGGTGAGGTATTCATCGCCTGGAGAACTGTAGGATGTGCATTGGAGGGACCAGGCCCTAACAGCAGACGGGATGGGATTTCTAGCGGTGTGAGTTGCAAGCGCCCAGAGTCGTTGATTGAAATTGTTTGCGTCATAATCTGTCTTCGCCTAGACGATACTTATCGCATCATAGAGCGAACGCATCACCGATGTTTTAGTGAATCTGTCATTTGCCAGAAGATGCGAGTGCGGCAAGGTATTACACTGATTCAAACATTCAAACAAATGTGTGACAGTATACTTATTCAATTACCCGGAGAGATAATTATGGTTTTTGCTGGCAAACCACCAAATAATTTAGGTGTTAACAATGGTAAATTAGCATCCTGCCCTAATTCCCCTAACTGCGTTTCTAGTCAGAGTGCAGATGCAACCCACAAAATTGCACCACTGAGTTTTACATCTACTCCAGAACAAGCGATTACTAATCTCAAAAAGATTATTCAGTCCTTACCAAGAACCAAAATCATTACCGAAAGTAAAGATTATTTATATATAGAATTTAAAAGTGCTTTACTGGGATTTGTGGATGATGTAGAATTCTATCTAGACCGGAATGCTAATGTTATCCAAGTGCGTTCAGCCTCACGCTTAGGTCAGAGCGATTTGGGTGTCAATCGTCAACGAATAGAGACGATTAGAGGCAAATTAAAGTAATTTGTAATGACGCTCTCTACGAGACGCTAAAAGCGTAGCTTGCTTCTCTGTAAGAGTACGCGGACTCGCTACCGCTACGCTAAGGTAATTCGTAATTCAATTAGGAATTACGAGTTATTTAAACTGGACTAGATAACATCTGCGATCGCAACATTTGTGAGACTTAATTTATTTAAAAACTTTGACCCTCGACCCCGACTAATCTTTGCTGTCGGACTCGCTATATTAGTTTCAGTAATCCTTCCGCATTGGCTGCACTTACCCACTCGCATTCTCTGCGCTTGGAACTCTGGTGTTGACTTTTTCTTAGCCGTGACGTGGTGGAAGATGATCAAGGCTACCCCAGAAAAAATTCGCCGTTATGCTGAGAATAAATATGAAGGACATTTGGCTATATTTATGCTGGTGATAGCTGCGGCTTGTGCTAGTGTTTTAGCCATTGTGTTTTTACTAACTGATAAAAAAGGGGTGTCCAAACTTCTGCTTAACCTACATGTCATACTTTCAATTATGACTATTGTCGGTTCCTGGTTATTAGTGCATACGATGTTTGCAGTCCAATATGCACACAGCTATTACAAATACATTAATCGTAATAATAGTCAAGAAATCACCGGAGGTTTAAATTTTCCTGATAATGACCATCCAGATTATTGGGAATTTTTATATTATTCTTTTGTAGTTGGCATGACTAGTCAAGTTTCTGATGTGGAGACGAAATCACCCGCTATGAGGCGCTTGACTCTCTTACATAGCATATTATCCTTCTTTTTCAATACCAGCATTTTAGCTATGACTATTAATATCGTTGCATCGCTGATTTAAATTGGAGACTAGGGAACTGACGTGGTTCTCCATGCCGTCGGAAAATATGCAATGCTGTAGCTCTCCTTCTGGCAAAAGGAGAAGAAATTTTTTATGTGTCTGGGCGTGGCCAGTTGATCATGACTACTTAGTATATTAACTCGCGTCTTCCCAGTCACTGAGTAACTCATGTTGTTGTGCTGTTTTATTGCATTGGCGGAATGGTACTTTAGGAGTACCAATATTCAAACCAGGAAAAGACTGTTTTTTAGTCTTGGTGGGTCTATTTTCTGGTATCGTTGTGAATTGTTGGGTTTTCATTGGTAAATAAATTACTGATTAAAATCTCAGCACCAATCTATAACACCAATTTTCAAACGGCAACTTTCACTTTAGATAGCTCAATTCATCCAAATATTCTGGGAGAATGCGATTGCTAGTAACTGTGGATTCTATTTAATTTCTTAAGAGTTTTGCTCAAGCTTGTTTAGTCATTACTGGTGACATACTCGACACCCTCCCCTTTCAGGGTGAGTGTGGGCTTCTCAACGACTCTTCTATGAAGACATTAATTGAGCTTTTAGGGCGTGTGTCCCACGCGCCTTTATATTAATCGAAGCGTTCAAATCCCTGCACAAACTGGCATGACATACAGGACAGTTATGTATCCTTTGAGATAGCGGCTTTTTAACTTTATGACCACAGTTAGAACATTCTTGACTTGTACCGTTTGGGTTTACAGCTATTACTCGCAAACCAGCATTTTCGCGAAAGTGACCACAGGGATACTCCCCGTGGCGCATTTCGCGGCTTTGTTTGAAAGTATGTTTATAAACTGACCCCACCCCGCATCATTTATGCTTTTAGCCAATCTTGTTTTAGCCAGTCCCTTAATGTTCAACTTCTCAACAACGACTACATCATACTTATCAAGTAGTGATTTAGTAGTTTTAAAGTGAAAATCTTTTCTAGTATCAGCTACTTTTTTATGCTTTATTCCCAATTGCTTAATCGCTTTTTTGCGGCGATTAGAACCCTTCTTGCGACGTGATACTTTACGCTGTGCTGACTTTAATTTACGTTCAGCTTTACGTAAATGTTTTGGTGCTGCAATCCTGGTATTGTCGGAAGCGACATAAAAATCTATCAACCCTACATCAATACCAACAATATTATCAGCATCAAAATCAGGACTGATAGTTGGAACTGTTTTATCATCAAGGCTTAGAGTAACATAATAACCATCTGCTTTTTTGGTAACAGATACAGTCTTAATATCAAAGCCATCAGGTATTTGACGATGAACAATTACCTTAATATCACCTATTTTTGATAACGTAATTATATTATTGGCAAAGTGATGACGCTTGAATTGAGGGAATGTAAATGTTTTGTATTGACCAACTCCTTTGAATCTAGGTCTACCAGATTTCTTACCATTAATATTACCTTTTAACCAACGGTCAAAAGTTATCTCAACTTTTTTAGGAACTTCCTGCAAGACTTGAGAATGTATATTTTTGTACCAAGCTCTATTTACTTTAAGGCTAGTTAAAGACGCTTTTTGGTTGTAGTAGCTTGGTTGTTCTTTTAACTCTGGTAAGTGACAAATTAAAGGACATCTATCAATAGGACACCGATTCATCTCATACCAATCAAACCTTTGGGCAACTAAATAATTATATTGACAACGTAACATTTCTAGCGTGTTATCAATCTTTTTAGCTTGCTCTTTTATTGGCTTAAGTTTGTATTGGTAGGATGTTCTCATACGCTTTATTTTCGACCAACCTACATAGTATCATAAAAGCGTAGACATTGTGTAGGCGGATATGAAAAATAAAGCATTAAATTTGAGAATGTCCGAGCGTAGGTTAAATAAGTTACGGCTATACTCGGTTCAAAAGGATATGACTATGACTCGCATTATTGAAGACTTCATAGATTCACTTAATCTGGAAAATGGCAATTCCGACGCGGGAGTACCCGCTAACGCTTCTCTACGAGAGGCTGCGCCAACGCTATCATCGACCAACATTGTTGAGTGAACTACGTTCACTGTCACACGGCAATATCAATTCGTCATTGCCCCGCCATTCATCCCACGCTAAGAGTGAGTACAGGGTGAGGCGTGGGGCTTCTGTCGGTTTAAGCTAAATTCGCCACACATTCAGGGAATTGACGCTTTAATGCTGGAAACACCGGACAAGGCGCTTGTTCTTGTAAATTATCCGGTTTACTCCAAGTAAAGGGGGCTTTTTGTGCCGCAGACATCCACACCAGACGCTTTGCTCGTGTCATCGCAACGTAGAGTAAACGGTACTCCTCAGATATTTTCAAGTTCTTTGCCTGTTCCCATGCTTGTGTGACATTTGGTATAGTAGATTCTCCGTGGAGAGCCGCACGAATTTGGGCGCGGGCTACTTCTGATAAGGTAAAATCCCCTAAGAACTGCTTTTGGGGAGGAACCCAAAATCTACCAGGAATTAAGTTTTCGTGGAGAAAGGGAAGAAACACATAGTCCCAATCCAGCCCTTTGGCTTTGTGCATCGTAATAATGGTTAATTGACCGGGACGAGTGTAACGTTCTTCCGAATCCTCCGTTTCCACTGGTTCAAACCGTTCAGAACTGACGATTTCACTTAAAGCTGACAGCATTCCCCCCATCGAACTATTGCCAGCTATCTGCTGGTTAACCCGTTCTGCGAGTTTGTCAGCAGTTGCTAATTCTGCCTGGTCGTAATTTAAGGTCAAGGCGAGAAAGGAAATTAGCTGGTATAGGGGTAATTCCAAGCGAGCGCGGAGTAAACTGCGACACAACCGAGCGGCTTTTTCTACTGTCTCTGGCTGGGCTACTGCTAAAGGACCAGGATACAAAAATTCTTCTGGAAGACTAGCGAGGGCGTTGAGGTCTTGGGTAGGAATTAATTGGCGCTGTACTAATGCTTCTAATGCGGCTTTGAGGTAATCGGGGGAGTGAGGGCGATCGCAAAATTGCAATAATCCTAAAATTTCTTGCGGGACATGGGAACGGCGATCGCGTTCTCCCACATCGTAAAGTATAATATTATGCTCTTTGCAGACAGGTGTCAGAGCCTCTGCTAACCATCGTCCTTGGCGATTTTCTCGCACTAAAATCGCGGCACTATTTTTTGTTGGATCTTCGCCAAATAATTCAATCACTCTTTGAGATAACAATTCAACCGTGTGATGAATGTCACGCGGTGTATAAAGTTCTAGTCCTCGTCCGACTGCTGCGGGGTTAGCGTTAGTTTGCGGATCATTAACTTCAACAGGGCGAATTGTCTGCAAGCGAAATGGTACTTGGCGGTTATCTGGAGTCTGTTGTTTATGATTCGTTGTTGCTAACGACTGATTATTGATCCATTTAAGGGCAAAGTTAGCAGCTTCAATGATAATTCTAGTACTGCGACCAGCTTGATCCATCGTTGCCAATCGTTTAATGCGATCGCACTCTTCGCAAAATTGCCGAAAATAAATCGGATCGGCTGGAGTGAAAGTAGAGTTAATCGCTTGGTTAGGATCGCCGACTCTTACTAAATTGAGTGGGGAGTTAGGAGAGACGCGATTAATCGCGTCTGTACTGGGGAGTGAAGAATTATCTCCCCCATCACTTGCCAAAATTTCTAAAAGCTGCGTCTGAAGAGGGCTAGAATCTTGGGCTTCGTCTTCAAAGACGGCGAAAACTTGGTTTTGCTCGATGCGACGCGCACTGTCATTTTCTAAAACGCGCAGTGCGGCTAAAATCATATCGTCATAGTCGATGAAGTCACGTGATCGCATTAAGTTTTGATATTGCTCATACAATCCCGCTGCGACGCTTAATATTGCATATTCATCTGTGATTTGTTTACTCCACTCCCGCAACTTCTCTGGCGATATCCCAGAACTTTTTGCTTCATGAATTACCGTATTAGCCAATTCCGGTAATACTTCTGTTCGCAGTACCGATTGACGACGCAACCTTTCTGTCTCTTCACCATCAAATTGATGACCTTCTAATAACCGCAAATATATGCCGGGATTATTCCCAATCCATTGCTCTACGGCTGTTCTGATAAAGCGGTTACTTTGGGTTGGTGTAATTAATGTGACATTTTCTAATTGCAAACCTGATAAATCGGAATGGCGGCTGGCAATGTTTAACGCTAGACCATGTAGAGTATAGACAAAAAAGCCTGTCTGAGGTATAGATAAATCATCTCGTAAGAATTTGCGAATCTTCGCTTTAATATTGGCAGCAGCCGAGCGAGTAAAAGTCACAACTACCAAGTGACGGCGTAAGGATGAACGTTCATATTGACGTGCGATCGCGATCGCCGCCGCCGCCGCCATACCAGTAGATTTACCTGCACCAGGAACCGCAGAAATAGCCAAAGGGCCAGATTCCCAGTCAGCCATTTGTTGCTGTCCAGGGCGTAGACTGTTACGGATTCCGAGAATCTTCTCTTGCAGGTTAGGAATAAGCGATCGCACTTAGATATTCCATCTATATGAAGTGGTCGGGAATTCTGATTTTGGGCTGAAGTTTCACGCTTGGCGGGCTTCATTCTCTACTGAATAAGAATAGCATTATTAGCGATCGCGACGAGTTATGTATTTTATATATATTATTTTAAATCCACTTCTACTTCCTACTTTGTCGCCATTTAGATGTGTTTGCTCTGGGGAGGACACAACAACGTGTCCCCCCAGCAGGAAAAGTATCCTTGAATCTCCCTTCTGATGTCAGTACAATCTTTAATTTGACAACATTTTTATTTAATACTGACTCCTAGCGTATAGGAAAAATCAGGTTCAGAGTTGGTACCAAAGAAAGTTCCATTATTTTGAGGCAAGAAAGAATCTTGACTCACTGAGATGGAATACGTACCTGCACTCAGTAAACCGGTGATTGATGACGATTTTTGACTGGTGATTAAAGTCCCATAATCCTTAAACAGTCCGATAATTGCCTTTCCCGATGTCACTGTGTTGATAGTGATGGTTGCTGAATTTGGTAAATAAAATGTAAAAAAGTCAACATCGGGATTGTCTCCCCCTGGAACTGTTGCTAACTCGCCTGAAATATTAACTTTTGAGCCTGATGATAAGTAACCTAACCCTTCTGAGGTTCCTAGTGTGTTGTTTGTACTTTGTCCAGCATCTTCCCGCTCATAGAAAAGGAAGTCATCACTACGAAGTTGGAGATTGTTTTTCCCTTGCACAATACCGATGATCTCATCTGTCTGTCCCGGTTGCTGTGAGAATATTCGTGTGTTCCCTCCAACAGCTTGCAGGCGGTAGTCCTGTGGAGTTCCTTTGAGTTGAATTCGATCTTGGCTAGAGTCGAAGTCAGTAATAGTAGCGAAGTCTCCAAAACCAGGATTCGTACTGTTGTTATCATCGTAGAAAACATTTTCAGCGTCCCCCAAGACAAATGTATCTGCCCCAGTCCCGCCAGTCAAATTATCAATTTCTCCTAATCCAGGTGGAAGCAGACTCCCAGGATAAACACCGATGAGGATATCGTTTCCAGCCCCCCCATTAAGTACGTCATTGCCCGGCCCGCCCTGGAGACTATCATTGCCGTCGCCACCATTGAGGATATCATTACCAAAATTACCATCTAGGGTGTCATTGCCTCCTCTTCCATTCAGAGTGTTGTTAACACTATTACCAAAGAGGAAGTTGTTAAGACTGTTACCTGTGCCATTGATCGGGTTATTTCCGAGTAGCTTCAAGTTCTTAAAATTGGCACCTAGTGTATAGGTGACAGAAGACTGGATGCTATCCTTGCCGAAAGTAATTGCCATCTTATTTATCTCTCCTTAATTTCTCACTAATGATACGTACAAAGCCGATTTAAGTAATTGCCCCTTTTGACGAACTCCTAGAACAAGGGAAAATTACAGGCTAGTACCGCTTTGCAGAATTCTATTTCGTTAAGAAACTAAATCAGAAAAACAAGAATTTGTTTTTGGCTCAATAATTCTGCTTATAAAATATGAAGATACTGCAAAATCTAAAATCACAAAAAAAATGCTTAATTTCTTAAGCATTTGGCTCTTATGATACATCTATTGAGATTCTTGACCCAGTGTGTTCTAAACCTGATCTAAGTTGAGAACCGTAGTTTTCGCCCTCACCCTAAATCCCTCTCCCATATCTGGGAGAAGGACTTTGAAATTCTGGCTCCCCTTCTCCCAAATCTGGGAGAAGGGGTTGGGGGATGAGGGCAAATCCTTTTGATCACCGAAGAACTACAGGTTTCAAGATAGACGTGGTTTATTAAATAAAAGTTATTACAAAATTTAGTTGAATTTTGTAATAAATCGAATTTATTCGTCAATCTGCCAGGAATCCTTAGTTAATTCTTCATCGAGAATTTTCTTAGGACGCACAATGATAATAATTTGTCCTAGTAGAGGAACTTCCGGCTCAGTTTCAAACCACTGAAAATCTAATTCACCAGCATTTTCAACGACAAAGTAGTTGGAAATATCCCATTCTCGTTGGGCACGATCGATGACTACGACGACGGGTTCTATTCGGCTTTGGTTTTGGATGGGGAAGCGATCGCTATTGGCGATAATTACTACTGGATCTTCTGCTGCTAACAGCACTTGCCAACCTGGTAATGGTACCCAAGCTTGCTCTCCAGAAAACTTTACCATCCGAAATGGTTCAATTTCTGTAACTATGGGCACAGCTTGCAAATCTTGCCGTGACAATGGCAACTCGCCGACTACGGGAACGATTCGGGGTAATTGTTCTTCAGATTCCAGACGGTAAAAAGGTAAAATAGGAGCTGGACGCTGGGGAACGGTAGTAAAATCAGTTAGTAACTGTTCGATTTTTGTCCTTGCAGCTGGCGTGTGAGCAAAGCGTAAACCTTTAGCGATCAGACGCGATCGCTGTTGTAAATCTGTATTTTGGCGTGCCCGTTTCCAAACTTGGTAAGCAACGGCATCCCCAGGATGGGCAGAAAAGCCTTCTGGCAAAATGCGGAAATAGGAGAACTCTTTAATGGCTTTTGCCACATCCCGCGCTTCATCAGCATCGACTTTCTGGATAAAAATCAGTTCGGCGGCGCTAGCGCGTTCTTCTTGAGTAAGCAAACGCAATTCATATAAAATATCACTGCCGCGTGTGGCATAGTGCGATCGCGTTGCTGAGGAAGCTCCAAACTTTTCCAAAGAATTGTAAACTTGAGAACCAACAACCACCTGATTTTGTTGAATTGGCTCAAATCCAGTCGCCTCAAAAATTTCTTGGGGATTGTAACCGACTTTTAGCAACGAGGCGATCGCCATTCCCCATTCTACCCAGTTGCCTTGTTTTTGCCTCAACTTTCGCAGTAATTCTTGTGCTACATCGTTGGTAGCATTTTCTTCGGGATTCTGAGCGTTGGCTGGTAGATCAGTCATAATCGGAGTGCGAACTTCAACTTGAGAGGTTAATTAACACCTCATGAGCAAGTCCTATTCTAATCTATGAACTACCCAGACCTACTGCCTTGAGTTGATCTGTGGAAACTTATCTCGACTTTAATTTTGAGACGACTTACGCACAAGAGATCCCCCAACCCCCGATAAATTGGGGGCTTTTAGCGTTCCCCCCAATTTATCGGGGGGATCTAGGTTTCAGGTTTTCAGTGCGTAAGTCCTGTTTGAGATCCCAGGCCAGCAGAGATGTGCTACTTTACTGCGCGTTGCATCCAAAGGAGGTTTGTTAACGTAGCTCATCCATGATCAAAACCGTTATAGTTACGCTAAGTTAGTTAGTTTTTCTTGTGCAATTTTCTCTCTCTTCAGATATTTGAGCAGGCAAATTTCCTCTGTAGCATTTAAAATTACCGTATTTAAACATCTAAATTAAGTCCGTAAAAACCCTTGATAAATTTGAGCTATTATCAACTAAGCTTGGTATGGAATATAACAAGATAATGAATATTTAAAGGAAATATCTATCTGATGGATAAGTCCAATCTCGAAATTGATAAACTCCAATATCAAGTAATGACTCTCGAAAGACCAAAAAAGCTGAAAATCCTGGTAGTTGACGATGAGCCAGATAATCTCGATCTGCTTTATCGCACCTTTCGACGCGACTTTAATGTTTTGAAAGCTGATAGTGGGGTAAACGCCCTAGAAGTTTTAGCAGCAGAAGGGGAGGTAGCGGTGATTATCTCCGATCAACGGATGCCCGAAATGAAAGGAACTGAATTTCTCAGCAAGACTGTACCTCAGTTTCCCGATACGGTAAGAATAATTCTCACCGGATTTACTGATATTGAAGACTTGGTAGAAGCGATTAATGCGGGGCAAGTCTACAAATATATCACTAAGCCTTGGGACCCAGGGGAACTGAAGGCAGTAGTGCAAAGAGCAGCAGAAACCTACGACTTGCTCAAGCAACGTACAGAAGAATTACGCCGTGCTTATGCTCAGATGGCGCTGCTGAGTGTTTTGGTACAGGTAACTCAAGCAGCTTCTAGCTTAGAGCAAACTCTCGCTCCAATTGCTAGGGCTGTGAGTCAGACTTTTGGAGCAGAAGGCTGTATCTTACAACTTACAGATGGAAATACTCTGGTTGCGACTCAAGGAACTTACAGCGATACAGGTACAATAGAGAATTGGCTATCTCAAGATCCACTCACAAGGGAAGCGATCGCCACCGGGCAAATGCAACTTTCCTTAAATGTAATTAAAGACACTAAATTAGTTGATGCGATTCACTACAAAAATACGGGTGTGCAAGCACATTTAGTTATCCCAGTTAGCTATCGTAATCAACTTTTGGGCGTATTGTCCCTACAGTGGAAAGACCCCTGCACTTTACGGGAAGATGAATTAATGCTAATTAATTTATCAGCGCAACTGGTGGCGATCGCTCTTACTAGTTGTCATTAGTCATTAGTCATTTGTCATTTGTCAAAAACCAATGCCCAATGCCCAATGCCCAATGCCCAATGCCCAATGCCCTACCCCCAATGACAAACGAAATTCAGTCTATTTTTAACCGTATTGCTCCAGTTTATGACCAGTTGAACGACTGGTTGAGTTTGGGACAGCATCGAATATGGAAGGAAATGGCAGTGAAATGGAGTGCAGCTAAATCGGGTGATACTGCACTTGATTTGTGTTGCGGTAGTGGTGATTTAGCCTTACGTTTGGCGCGGCGTGTGGGAGCAACAGGACAGGTCTACGGAGTGGATTTTTCCCACAACCTCCTAGAAACTGCTTCATTACGTTCCCAAAGGCAGTACCCCGAACCTGCGATCGCCTGGGTAGAAGCCGATGTCCTAAATTTACCCTTTGACGATCACCAATTTGATGCCGCAACAATGGGCTATGGTTTAAGAAATGTTAAAGATATTCCCCGCAGCCTCCAAGAGTTATACCGGGTTTTGAAGCCGGGTGCTAAAGCCGCCATTTTAGACTTTCATCGACCGAGTAATCTTCAGCTACGTACCTTTCAGCAGTGGTATCTAAACGGTTTTGTGGTGCCAGTTGCCAATTATTTAGGCTTAAAAGAAGAATATGCTTACATCAGTCCCAGCTTAGATCGCTTTCCCATCGGGAAAGAGCAAATAGAGTTAGCGCATCAAGTTGGTTTTGCTGTTGCCACACACTACCCCATTGTGAACGGTATGATGGGAGTGCTGGTGGTCAAGAAAAATGAGTGATGAGTGAGGAGTTATAAGTTAGAAGTTATGAATTATCAGTAGTGATAAATTCTCATTTAAAATTTATCATTCTTAACTCCTAACTCTTGTACAGACGCGATTAATCGCGTCTCTGCTAACTCCTGACGCGATTAATCGCGTCTCTGGTAACTCCTGACTCTAAACTCCTAACTTATTTAATTCTTCCCTGTGGACTGGTCTCATCTTTGGCTTTATGTGTCTCCCCCGGTACTGGGTGGAATTATTGGCTATTTCACAAATGATATAGCCATCAAAATGTTGTTCCGTCCTTACCGAGCAATTTACATTGCTGGACGAAGAGTACCCTTCACCCCTGGATTGATTCCCCGCAACCAGGAACGTCTGGCTAAGAACATTTCCGATACAATCATGGGGTCACTCCTAACACCAGAAGAATTGCAAAATCTGGCGCGGCGTTTGTTGCAAACAGAACGGGTGCAAGCAGCAATTCTCTGGTTGTTGCGGCTGGCGATTGAACAAATCAAAACAGATAAAAACCAAAAAAGTGCCAAAATTGTGGCGGGAATTTTGCGGGATTTACTAGGGGAATCTTTGCCACGGTTACTCAAGGTTTTGGCGCGACGTGAAGACTTTTTGGAAGCGCAGATAAATCAAATTTTTGACCAGATATTGCTGGAATTTCAACTGAGTGAAGAACAAGCCACGCGGCTTGCTGATTGGTTGTTGCAAGTAGTTTTACCGCCGGATATGCTGCGCCAAACGATAGTTGATTTTTTGACCGATCGCACAATTCAAATTATTGATGAAGGCTTCCGCGAAAAAACCAGTGGTACTTATTGGGTAGTAGCGAATTTGTTTGGCTTACGTAATACTCTCACCCGGCTACGGACTTTTTGCTTGGATGAAAAGGAGGCTACCAATATTCGCTTGCAGGAATTGACTCAAGATTTAAAAATGCGCGATCGCATTAGGAAATTACTGCAAAATTTATCATTACAAAACCTGCCAATGGGTACGGTGCGCCAACTCCAAAAGACTACCCGCGAAAGTGTGCGCCATTACCTGCAAAACAGTGGCAGCGATTTTTTACAAGGATTAACTGATTCTGTTGATTGGGAAAATATTGCTGGAGTGCTGCTGAATCGTCTTAGTACTTCACCTGTTGTTAGTACTTCTTTAGAAGTCATGAGTCAAGAGTTGGCTCTAATTTTAGATAAGTATTTGGAAAAAGATTTAGAAGTAATTGTGGCGCAGGTGATTCCGATTTTGTCGATCGATGAAATGATAGTTGACCGTGTAAAATCAACTTCCCCGGCTGATTTAGAAGCTGCAATTGAGGGAATTGTGAAAACTGAATTGCAGGCGATTGTAACTTTAGGTGGTGTTTTGGGTTTTGTTATCGGGTTATTGCAGACAGTGTTTTTAACATTAAGTCAATATTAATTTTTTGTTTTCCCTGTAAATTTTTATCCAATTATAGTTTGAAGTTGGCTAGATTCTGAAATTGAGCGATCGCTTAACTCAAAATCTGTGCTAAATCCAGTATAAATCCAGGCAATATATCCTCACCTGATAAGGTAGTGGGCGATTGTAAAACCTCAACATCCTGTCCTGGGCGGTAAATTTCCACCTGTTGGTTCTGGGGGTCAATCAGCCATCCTAAACGCACACCATTGTCAATATACTCCTGCATTTTTTGCTGCACAGTCTTTAAGCTGTCTGAAGCAGAGCGCAATTCTACCGCAAAATCGGGAGCGAGTGGTAGGAATTTTGCAGGGTCTGGATTCAGGGCTTCTAATCGCTCCCGGCTCACCCAAGATGCATCAGGAGAGCGATTTGCACCATTGGGGAGTTTGAAACCCGTTGAGGAGTCAAAAGCCAAACCTGTGCCATCAGTGTCAGCCCAATTACCTAAGCGCTGTGTCAGTCTACTATTGCGATTTCCGCTTTCCCATCCAGTAGGTGGCATGATAATTAATTCTCCCTCTGCCGTGCGCTCAAGTCGCAAATCTCGATTATTTTGACACACTTGGAAGAACTGCTCATCTGTTAGTTCAATGGTGGGGCTGAGGTTCAGAATCAGGGCAGTCATAGTTGCCTCTCAATCTTGGTAACTGTAGCGTAGCACTTGGTTGACAACTCAAGCAGCAGTTAATTTTATTTTGGCTGGTGTGTGACGTACTGGGGATTAGGGATTGAATATTGGGAAACTGCGATCGCGGTTTGTAGCAGCAAAGGCAGTCAGTGCTTCTTGGCTCAGTTGGGTAGTTTGTTGTGATTCAAGTCTAATTTTGGATTGTACGTTACTCATGCTTATTCCTTTGATAAACCCAAGCCCTTAGGTTATATTTTAGAAATTAAGATATCAAATGCCAACAATCTTAAGAAAAGGCGGTTTTGAAGTTCGTATCTACCTTAACGATCATATTCCTGCTCATGTCCATATTTTTAAAGGGGGCGGAGAGGCAAAAATCAACATAGGAGATGAAAACCTCGCTCCAGAGTGGGTTTGGGTATCTCCGGGAATGAGTGATAAAGATGCGGTGAAAGCCTTACAGTTAGTTGCGGATCACCAATTGGAACTACTAAAAAAGTGGCGAGAATATCATGGTTAAGAAAATTGCGGCTACAGAAGAATTAAAAGAAAAGCTAGCCAATGCCAGAGCAAAGTCAGATGCGATCGCCACATCTGAACCACGAGCTACTCGTGCTTTTTATGACGCTTATTTAGGAATGATTATAGTTGTTTTGTCCAACAAATGTATGTTTGGGTTCCCTTCAGAGGTAGGAGAAGGACTGGCGGATGCTTCGGTCAAAGATTTAGCAGAAGTAGAAATAACACCTTCTGGTGAAGGATTACACTGGAAAACCCTAGATGTAGATTTGAGTATTCCTGCTTTGATGAATGGAATATTTGGAACTAAAAAATGGATGGCTGAACTTGCCAGAAAGGGTGGAAGTTCCACTTCTGCTGCAAAAACTGAGGCATCTCGACTGAATGGGACAAAGGGCGGTCGTCCCCGAAAAGAAATTGTACTGGCTACTGATGAAACTTGACGTACTAATAGGGCATTGAGTTCAACTAATTTGCTTCAACTTCGGATAAGCAATCCGTTTGTGATGAAATTGCTGCCAAACATCCACAAATATCTGGGCAATTTGTGACATTTGTTCTCGTGTTAGTCCTGAATCTACGAGTTGATTGTCTTGCCATTTTGCACGCAGAATATTATTCAGCATTGTTAAAGCTTGTTCGGTGGAGACATCTTTGAGCGATCGCTTCTCTCCCAAAGGTTTAGCCGATGCTTCGAGCGATCGCAGCGCTGCTTCACAAGAATCTGCTAACATCACAATTCCTGTTTCTCGTGATTGGGGAATTGGCCCATCGTAACGAAAGTCTGCGTCGTCTACTATTAAACTTGGATCTGCCTGAGCCATTTGCAGAGCTTGGTGATGGAAATAGGCAATCAGCATCGTTCCCTGATGCTCTGGAATAAAAGCTTGAATTGCCGTCGGTAAAAGGTGTTTACGCGCCATCACTACCCCTTCGGTTACGTGCCTTTTGATAATTTCTGCACTCTTCCAAGGGTCTTTAATCTCTGTATCATGTTTATTCAGCCCCCCCATTTGATTTTCAATAAAGCCAAGAGGGTCGTGCATTTTGCCAATATCGTGATATAATGTTCCAGCCCTAACTAATTCAACATTGCATCCCAGTTGTTTAGCAGCAGCTTCGGCAAGGGTAGCCACAAATAGCGTATGTTGAAAAGTTCCGGGAGTTTCAGTAGCGAGTCGTTTTAATAAGGGGCGGTTAGGGTTTGCCAATTCTGCGAGGCGGATTGGAGTGACTAAATCAAAAACTTTTTCCAGATAAGGACTCAAGCCTAAGGCGACAACACTCCAACCTAAACCGGATAAAGCAAATAACGCCGCTTCTCGGAGGACGATATACCAGCCCTGACCAAATGCTTGACCAATTAAGATTTTAACAACCAGATAAATGCTGCCCTGAGTTAAAGCGATCGCAATACCCAATAATGCTAATTCTTCACGCGATCGCAATCTCTGTGCAATGTAACTACCTAATATTGCTCCGCCTGCACCAGCTAAAAGCGCCGCCTTGCTCATCTCCAAGCTAATTGCTAATATCAGTGACAGCAATCCGACAACTGTCAACCCCAAAGTCGGGCCGTAGAAGCTTCCCAACAATAAACCAAGGGCGCTCCAGGTGGTATAAGGCAATCCCATCGTGATCACTGCTGGCACACTCAGAGTCAGCAATAATACTAATAGCCGATCGCGTTGTCGCAATTCGTAATTGATATGTCGTTCTACCCAAACAAAAATCCCAATGGCGATCGCAATAAAGCTTCCTAACTTCACCAACTCCTGCCATTTTACCTGACGGCGAATCAGGTGATAATACTCCAGCACCTCAAAGTTCCATGCACTAATCTGCTCTCCTTTTTTGACAATCACCTCACCATACCGAACCTTCACCATTACGCGAGGCACTCCAGCAGCAGCCTTTTGAGCGTTTTGTCTCGTTTGTTCTTCATCTTTTTGCAGATTCGGCTTGAGTACAGTTAACAACAGGTTCTTTGCCAAAGTTTCAGAAGATTCTGGTACAAAGGTCTGTAATTGTAAACTCACCGCATCTTCTAAGATATTTTTTGGTAGTCCCTGTGGGATGCCTTGGGTGAGAATCCGTTCTGAACTCTGATGGATTCCCATTTTTGTTTTTTCCCACTCCTCATCTAACAAATCCAAAAGCAGGGATTCCTCGTATATTGCTTTTGAGCTAACAGTCTCTAACTGTAAAAGTTTGGCAGTGGCTTGCGTGTATCTTGGGCGTACTTGAGAAATTTGGGCTATTAGTAAGGACAAGTTTTTCTCAGAAGTTGTGACACGGTAAGATTCTAGTTCTGCTACTGCTTGAATAAAGTCACTGTTTTGAGAAAAATCAACTGGCTGTGGCTTTACTGGCAAACTCTGGGAATCAGATTTTTGTGGTGTTGTGCGTGGCTGGCGTTGCTGATTGGGTGCAGCTATAGATGATGAACCGGATGAAGCGGCGGTTTGTCCTGTTCCTTTCTTCTGCTGATTTTTAGTATTTTCTATAGCTACTAGCAGTGCTTGCCATTCTGAGTCAACACAAGAGCGGAGGTAACGCTGGGTAGAGATGGACAAAACTACAGGATCAAAAAAAGGAAAAGCTCCAGCAACAGCGCGAATTTTGTTACCATCATCTAGAAGTTGTTGCAAATTTTTGTTGATTTGTTCGTTCGTTGCCGCATCAACCATCAACATTTGTAAAGAGCTATTACTGACGGCTTGGCGCTCGGCTTCGGTTTTTTTCTGATCTTCGATGCTAGCTGTGTAAGGCGCTGTAATTGTCTGGGGCGCGAGATGTCCTACTTGGAGTTGAGTCTGGTTGTATAATTTATACCCAATAACGCCTGTCAGAGACACGATAGCGATCGCCAAAATTACCGAGTAACGCTGTTTATGTGCCCAATCTAAACCGACTACATAAATACTACTCTTAGTTTTGACCAATTTTGCTTTTGATTTGAGCGCTCTTTCTTGTTTTCGGCAATGCCTACGGCGGGCTATGCCGGAGCTTTTCTCATTGGTTTTTGATAAAAACAGAAGTACATTTTTGAACATAGTCCTTAGAAGTTCGCTTCTATGACTTTTGCCTTTGGGACTTCTGATTAACTTTCCCTTACGGCGTAGTGCTTTGCACTGTCGCCGCCAGTGAGTCAATTGCTGCGTAAAGAACTGCAAAAATTGCTGCATTTTTATTATCTCTGCCTGCAATTGCCGACTTTGATAGCTCCAAAAAAGACAATCATCAGGGAAGTTTGATCTGCGGCTACTGCAACTAGGGTGGCGGGGGCTAATTCGTAATTCGTAATTCGTAATTCCTAATTAAGAATTGATAACTATTGTTAACGGGATCGAATCACGCGAGCTGCTGCGTAAACACAAAGCAAGTCCACCTCACATCCTTCTTCTGTTAACTCCCTTAGATTTAAGGTAATATCATACACTCCTGACCACACCGCCACAAATGCATCGATTAATTTTAACATTTGGGAAAAGCTAGTTAATCCCCATGCTGGAGAATTCTTCTGCAAGTGCAAGACTTGCCAATTTACGGGAATTCCACCTATACCATTATATGCGCCTGATAAAGCACCAGTAATTACGCCTGTAGCCTGTGAGCTTAGAGGCGTAGCATCTTGCACTTGAGAATTTCCATTGTGAGTCGCCCGCAAAACTGCAAGGCGAAAGTCTTCCAAAGTACTCAAAAAGCAGTAAAATGCCATAGGAATAATCTTACTGAGTTTTTCTTCCCTAGCAAACTCAGCTTCCGCCCTTGACAATCCCGCCCCTTGTTCTAATAAACTCTGGACTATTAATAAATTTTTTGGGATTGATGTCGGTGTTTCTCCGATAAAAGAAATTATTTGCGGGATGAGGGTTAGGGAGTCAAGTTTTTCTGTTAAGGCTTGAGCGATCGCATATCCGATTGCGAGTGTTCCATCCCGTACTACTGGGTCATCCTCCCAGATTTTGAGTACATCCAGCAACTTTTGTCGGAGCTTAATGGGATTTTCGTGAAAAAAAAGTGCTACTGGTAGTGTGGCAATAATTATTTCTATCGATATGTCATCAGTTGCTGCTAAATGAAGAGATTCTTGTTGCTGACGCCCTATCCAATCATCTAAATCTAATCTACCCAATGCAATCAAACTTTGGGTACCCAGAACCGCCATTCTACCCAAATTTAGGTAACTTTGAAACTGTATTTCACCACCAGCAGCTAAACTTTCCCCCAGCAATGCTCCGAGTAAAGTACCTTTAAACCGACTTAGAGGAGAGTAACGCATGAATTATATAGTTAAAAGTGAGGAGTTAATTATAGATTGCTAATTCCTAACTTTACTACCAATTCCTAACTCCTAACTCCTAACTGCTTCTTAAATAATTGACTAACGCTTGTAAGCCCAACAAGTAACTTTGTCCGCCAAAACCACTTATTTGCCCGATCGCTACTGGGGCGATGTACGAATGATGGCGAAAATCTTCCCGGCGGTAAATATTACTCAGATGCACTTCTACTGTGGGCAAGTTAACAGCAGCGATCGCATCCCGCAATGCCACACTTGTATGGGTATATGCCCCCGCATTAATCAAAATTCCCTGATATTGTCCTAATGCACCATGAATACTATCTACCAAAACTCCTTCATGATTTGACTGCACAGAAAAAACTTTCGCCTGTAACTTGAATCCTTCTTCTTCTAACAGGCGGTTAATTTCAGCTAATGTCAACGAACCATAAATTCCTGGTTCTCGCTGTCCTAGCAAATTTAAGTTTGGCCCATGCAGTGCGAGAATGCTTAAGGGTTGCAACGTCGAGTTCAGCACTTTCGGGCTAGTGGCGACGGCGCGAGCGATCGTTCACAGGAATCGGAATCAGTTCCGGTTCCCGCTCAACCTCTGGCCCTAACAGGCTCTCAATTAGCCTACGAGCTAATTCCTTAAGCTTTTCCAGCACCTTTTCTATATAGTCCATGAACTGACCGCTCCTGAGATACTACCTCAATTTTTGATTAACAGGTACGCAGAAAATGGCATATTTTCGCACCCTTGGCTTCCAATCGGGCTGAAACACAATCCCGTATTTCGGACATCAGCCACCTCTAAAACTTGGCGTTGTGTTCTCCCTTACTTTTTAGAGTATCACACTTGCAACCTACCCAACTTCATCCTATCAAGGATGGAGATCAAGGGTCAAGAGTCAGACTTTGGACTCTTGAGTGCCAATTTTAGATTGAAGAAAAGCCGATAGCCCCAATGGAGAGCGAGTCAGACGCTCTACGAGACGCTAGGCGAACGCTAGCTATCGAGCGTCTTTTAGATTTTTTGATTTTTCGTTCATGCCCGACTAACGTCAAACTACGCTAACACCTCTTGTAGGTGAAACAAATCCAAAATCGTTCGACTGAGCATCTCGACTTCGCTCGACGGAACCGTAGCCGTACCCCTCCGGGGAAGCAAGCTACGCGTACCGTTCCCCAGGAAAGTCCAAAATTGTTTGACTTGCAATTAACCTTCTGTGGCCTTTTTTTTCGCCGCAGTCGTTGATGACTTAGCAGTTGACTTAGATTTGGAACTCGTTGATTTACTCGTTTTGCGAGTCGATTTCCCAGTCGATGCTTTACTTGCCAACAAGTTCAGCGCCGCAGCCAGCGTTATATCTTCTACCGATTCACCTTCTGGGATACTTACATTAGTTTTGCCATGCTTAATGTAAGGGCCATAGGGTCCATCGTAGATGTTGATTGTTTCCCCGTCCTCTGGATGTGGACCCAATTCGCGTAAGGCTACCTTAGACTTGCTGTTGGTGGAACTGCGTCCCTTTTTTGGTTCGGATAATAATTCTAATGCACGTTCTAGGCTAATTGTCAATACATTATCAACAACTTTTAGGGAACGGTAGTCTTTCCCCTCCTTACCCTGGTCATGAACCACATAAGGGCCAAAGCGCCCCAAACTTGCTTGAATTTTGCCACCAGTTACTGCATGAACTCCCAATGTCCGGGGTAGTGCCAACAGACCAACAGCCATTTCCAGGGTAACGGTTTCTGGGGTGACACCTTTGAGTAGGGAGGCTTGTTTCGGTTTGGGATTTTCGTCGGTTTTGTCACCCAATTGGACATAGGGCCCATAAGCACCAATTTTCACATAAATCGGTTCGCCAGTTTCGGGATGCCGACCTACTTGATCAGGTCCTATGATTTTTTGTCGCAGCAATACTTCTACCTGCTTGGGGTCGAGGTCTGCTGGTGTCAGGTCTTTGGGAATTGAGGCGGTGATCACCCCCTCCCCATTTTCCACTTCAATATAAGGTCCATATTTCCCAATGCGGACTTTGGCATCTAGATTCTCTAGTTCTACAGTCCTAGCTTTGGTGGCATCAATTTGACTTTCCTGTTCTCTGACCAGGGTTTCCAGCCCTTTTTCTCCGAGATAGAATTGCTGCAAGTAGGGTAGCCATTTCACTTCACCTGTAGCAATGTCATCAAGGGTTTGCTCCATCTTCGATGTAAAACTGGGATCAACGATGTCTGGGAAATGTTTTTCCAGCAAGTCGGTGACGGCGAAAGCGGTGAAGGTGGGAATGAGAGCGTTAGTCACCAATTGGGCATAACCCTTGTCGATGATCGTGCCAATGATGCTGGCGTAGGTACTGGGACGACCGATACCTTCGCTTTCTAAGGTTTTCACCAAAGTAGCTTCGGTATACCTAGCTGGGGGTTGGGTTTCGTGCCCAACTGCGTCCAGTTCTGTACAATTCGGATGATCACCCACTTTCAGATTCGGCAAAATTACTTCCTGGTCTTCCAGTGCTGCTTCCGGGTCGTCTGAGCCTTCAACGTAGGCACGTAAGTATCCGGGAAATTCAATCCGTTTGCCAGAAGAACGAAATCCCGCGTCCTCGACTTGCAATTGCACGCTAATTTGAGTTTGCCGGGAATCAGCCATTTGACAGGCAACAGTCCGCTTCCAAATCAAATCGTAAACCGCAAGTTCCCGACCGCCCAAAGCAGTTTCTTGGGGGGTGCGAAAACTGCTACCGGCTGGACGAATTGCTTCGTGCGCCTCTTGTGCGCCTTTGGATTTGGTAGTGTATTGCCGAGGTTGGGGACTGAGGTATTGTTTACCGTAGAGCTTTTCTACACAACTACGAGCAGCTGCGATCGCCTGATCTGACAAATGCACCGAATCTGTCCGCATATAGGTAATATACCCCTGCTCGTACAAATTCTGGGCAACCCGCATCGTGTCACGGGCTGAGAGGCGCAGTTTTCGGTTAGATTCTTGTTGCAGCGTCGAGGTGGTGAACGGTGGCGACGGTTTGCGCGTCACCGGGCGTTCCTCGATATCGCTAACACTCCAAGTTTTTCCAGTCAGGCGTTCCTTGAGGGCGATCGCTTGGTCAACGTTTAGCAATAAGACATTGCGGCCTGCGGTAATTTGTCCGGTTGCTGCGTCAAAATCGCTGCCGTTAGCTATTTTCGCTCCTGCCAATGTTACCAACTGGGCACCAAAGGCGGTTTTTTCCTTTGACAAATTGGCTTTCAAATCCCAGTACGTACCTTCATGGAAAGCGCGGCGTTGGCGTTCCCTAGTCACTAAAAGTCGCACCGCTACAGATTGCACTCGCCCAGCAGATAATCCCCAGGCGATTTTTTTCCATAGCAGAGGAGACAGGGTGTAGCCCACAAGTCGATCTAAAATCCGCCGCGTTTCTTGGGCGCGAACCAACTGCTCATCAATATTACGGCAGTTGCTCAACGCTTTTTTGATCGCGTCTTCGGTAATTTCGTGAAACACCATCCGCTTAGTCGGAACTTTTGGCTTCAGCAATTGGTATAAATGCCAACTAATGCTTTCACCTTCCCGGTCTTCGTCCGTTGCCAGAATCAGTTCATCTACATCTTTGAGGGCTTCTTTGAGCTGAGTGACAATTTTCTTTTTGTCTTTCGGGACAACATATACCGGTTCAAAGTCGGCGTCCACATTTACCCCTAGCTGCGCCCATGTTTCCCCCTTGACGGCGGCAGGAATTTCACTAGCCGACTGGGGTAGGTCACGCACATGACCCATAGACGCCTCCACCCGATAGCCTGATGGCAGGTAGTTGCGAATGGTACGAGCTTTGGTTGGAGATTCGACGATGACGAGGGTTGACATGGAAATTTCAAAAAAAAGAATAGCTACTAAGCTAAACAGTCAAATTGAGGTAATTTTTGCAAATTGTCAAGATAAAAGGTCACGCTTAGGGCGGTGATTTAATCCTCACACAAACTGCCCGTTAGGGCGAAAATCCGCTTAACTTAGGGTGCAGTCCTTCCTAAAGGATAGGGTAGGGGAACGCTGGGTGTGAATATTCCAGCTATTTCAATCTTTAACTTATCTAACGCATAATTGGCGAGTAAAGTTTTCAAAATATCCTTTAATTGGGGAATGGGGAGTGGGGAAGAAATAACCAATGCCCAATGCCCAATGCCCCACTCTCATAGAGCTTGTGCCAAAATTAAAACAAACTTGAGAGTAAAAGCGAAGTGGGGTTTATACCTATCCGCTTGAGGCAAAACTATGCAACCAATTCGTCAAGGTGATGTAATTTTACTACCTGTGCAGCAGGTTGAAGGATAAAAAATACCTCATTTAACTTTGGCAGAAGGCGAAGTTACGGGTCATAAACATCGTATTACTGAGGCCAAGGCGGAATTATACGAACAAGATAGCACACTCTATTTACGTGTGTTTTCCAAGTCGGCATTGCTAGCTCATGAGGAGCATAAAGCTATTTCTATTCCCCAAGGTGATTGGATGGTGAAAATTCAGAGGGAATACGAGCCTGAAGGTTGGCGTTATGTCGCTGATTGAAAAGTTAACGCCTGAGCAAGAGGCTTTGATTCCAGTTTATCGAAAGAAGTGGCGAAAAATTGCGCTTTCAACTGAGCGAATTGATAGAGAGAAGGCGGCGGAAGCTGTAAAAGCTGCCTATGTTGCAATTGACTTTGGCTATGAATGGCTGCTTTCAACCAGAAATTGAAGTTAATCGCATGACTGAGTTTGATTTCTATATCTCTGCTTTGAACATTGATTATCCTCAACAGGAATGGAAAGTATTTCAATCTTTAATTCAAGAATGTGGTTGGTTGTTTGCGTATGATGATATTTGTATTATCTGCGATCGCCCCCTTCACCTGCGTTTCGACAATCAAAATCGCCTCCACGCTGAAGGTGAACCCGCTATTGAATTTACCGATGGATATAGTTTGTACTCATACCACGGTGTAACTTTGCCTGAAAAATACGGTAAAATCCACCCGCAGCAATGGCAATCTCAATGGCTTTTGACAGAGGAAAACGCCGAACTGCAGCGAGTGCTAATTCAGGGTATTGATTACGCCCGAATTTGCCAAGAATTACAAGCTATTGAATTAGATACTTGGAATGAATACACGCTATTAAAAATTGATGCTGATGTTGATGAAGAACCAATTTATTTATTAAAAATGACTTGCCCTAGCACAAGCTTTATTCACGCCTTGCGAGTTCCACCGAATATGAACTCAGCGCGTGAAGCAATTCGCTGGATAAATTGGGATGTTGATCCAGAAGAATTTGCTGTGCAAACCTGAGTTTTGAGTAGGACAACAAACTAAAAAAATAGTAAGTATAAACACAAACGATCGACCCTACCATACATCAGTAAAATTGACTGTACAACATAAAACTCTAAACTTAAACAAAGCTTCATTAATTCAGTATATATACTGACAAATTTTTTAGATTAATTCTCTTCAGATGCTTTATTATAAAAACTTTTTTGCCATCTTCAGATTTATTGGCTCAATAAATTGTTTTGATAAAAATGATTCTTGCCTACTACACAAATCCCAGCCTGATATGCCAGGGTATGGGTATCAAATGTTTCAGGTAATAAATCAATGTCTACTGTGCAAAAACTATCATTAGCCTTAGTTGGAACAGCAGTTCTTTTGATGAGTGCTAACCCAGCTGGCGCTGTTACCCTGACTAGAGGAAGCACAACTCCTACTCCAAATGGGATATTCTCTACTGTTGCTGGAGCCGTTACAGTTAATTTTGAAAGTGGCGCACCGACCACTGGATTTGCTAAATACTCTTCTCCTGTTGGTACTCCCACGGTAGTTCAAGGAACCGTAGATAGTCAATATGCTGCACCGGCTGGTGATACAAGCAAATATTTAACTATTTCTCCCGTAAGCTCCAACGTCAAAGGCAACACTGGTTCTGTGACGATTGATTTTGCTCAAGCACTTGATTACTTTGGCTTGGACTGGGGTTCAATTGACACGTATAATTCGATCGCATTTTTTAACGGCAATACTCTGTTGAATACCTTTACTGGCAGCCAAGTTCCTGGAAGTACTGCTAGCGGTAATCAGAGTAGTCCTCAGGACAATGTTTTCGTTAATTTCCTCGCAGATCAGGGACAGACTTTTAATAAGGTAGTCCTAAGTTCTAGTGGTGTTGCATTTGAAAGTGATAACCATAGCTACAGATTAGCTAGTGTCCCTGAACCTACTGCAACATTGGGCTTGCTAGCGTTCGGTATTATGAGTGCTGGTTCATTTGTGAAACGGAAATCAAAGTTAGTTTAAAATCATCTATTTAGACCAGATGATAAACTAACAATATCATTCTCATTTTAAGATATAAAACCCAGCAAAAAATGCTGGGTTTTTATTTTGAAATCATCCAAAAAAGCGAAGACACAAATAATAAATTTGCGTCTTTAGGTAAAATTGGGAAAATTAGAAAGTGAATGTGGTTCTCACTGTACCAATCACAATATCATCGTTTTGATTGTTATGATCTGGCGCTGTTAACCAGATAATTCCTGGGGTAATGCTGATATTGTCACTCAGGCTATATTGATAAAAACCTTCAATGTGATATGAAGTGTCTGGATCTTTGTTGATACCTGCATTGCTCAGAGAACTGCTCACACTGGTAACTTTAGGTTCCATACCCACAATAATGCCTGCAATGTTACCTTTTTTACCAAGATCCGGGAAAGCCAGTGTAACAGCATAGTTCCAGATTTCAGCATCACCAGGAGTCACTGAAAGGACGCGAGCTTGCGTCAAGCCAGCCCAACCGCCAATCACGAATTTTGAGCTAGGTTGAAAGGATGCTTCTATACCGTAGGAGTTGCTAGAAGCATTCTGCAATATGTTGTCATTAGCGTTATTGCTACCACCACTACCATTGGCAAAAAAAGTATTTTTGTAGGCGTTAATGTAGGTCAAACCAAGGGTAATTTGGTCGCTAGGCTTTACAGTTAACTGCGCCATAGCACCATAAGCACCGTTCAATAGTCCAGAGCCTAGCTGAGGGCTAGCAGCATCATTCGCTAAATACCCCAAGCTTAGTTCGAGGTTATCACTGAACTCGTGTTTTATTCCTATACCAGTACCATTAACTAGATAATAAATTGGGTTGCGACTCCCAAATTGGGAAAAGGCACCGCTACCACCGTCCCCATCTAAGTAAGGGTTGACTGTGTTAGTGAAATCATCAATTGCACCTGCATTTGCTTCCAGGGTGACACCTGTTCTCTTACCGAGAGGAAACTGATACAACAGCGCGTCTACCACAACTCCATTACTGTTGTTACCACCAGCAAATCGGAAGTCACCTTCTGGTGTAAAGGTAGCAGTCTGAGAGAAGGGGTCTAGGTTTGTTGCCTGAAGTCGTGTTCTGAGTAAATCTTGACCTGTGAAACTAGTGTCGAAGTTCAGACGCACCCGGTCTGCAAGGACAGTATTTTGGTTGACTTTTTGACCATTAACTCTGTTTCCACTTATGACGCTGGCGATCGCTATTACCACTTCCGCATTCAGCTTGGTTGTGGTTGAGAACTGATTCGCTTCCAATTCAGCAGTGTGTGCTTCTACTGAATCTACACGACCCCGGAGTGTCGCTAGTTCGGCTGAAAAGTCTTCTTGCAGCTTTTGTAATGTGGCTAAATCTTCTTTTTTAACTAAATCACCAGTGGCTGTAGCAATTAGTTCGTTAAGGCGGTTAAGACAAGCATTCAAACCAGCAGCAAACTCATATCGCGTCAATGCCCGATTACCACGATAAGTGCTATTTGGGTATCCTGCAATACAGCCATAGCGCTCAACTAAGGACTGCAATGCTTGGAATGCCCAATCAGTGGGTTGTACGTCGGAAAATTGAGACACAGAGGTAACTTGCCCTATTGTCTGAACTGGCGCTATGTTCTGTGCTTTTGTGTCTGGATTAGCTGAAACTTGCGGTTGATTGATTTCAGACTTACTCGATGTTTCACCTGCAAATGTAGCAGTATTCACAAATAGCATTGCACCCCAGATTGCTGGACTAACTAGCAGATATTTACAGAATTTTTGCATTTTTCACCTCACACTTATCTACAATTCACACCCAAACCACGTTTCTTAAACGTATTTTTATGAGAATCTTTATCAGTAACTTTATCAGAATTAAGCAAACTTATTAATAAATAAAGTCAATAAATCCTAATAATTCAGGGAAAACTAAATTGCAGAGGGCTGTACCGGGTGAAAAGTTTCACTGTTACTCATTACACAGGAAACCCAGAATGATATTATGTATCTTGAATGAGAATGAGAATTATTATAGTATAAAATGCAGAATAGGAATTGTGACAGAGACAGACTTGCATCCGTTTTGAGGAGAAAACACGGTGATTATGAATTGCAGAGGACTTAGAACAGGCAGACAAAGAAGCGGCATCTTATCGGTAATTACTCTGCTAATGTTGTCAATGGTTACTGGCTGTAGTCAATCGAATCCAAATCAGGGAACAACTTCCGAACAGTCGCCGCAAGCACAGGAAACTCGATCTATTCCACCGGCGCAGTCGGGAAAAACTAAAGTAGTGACAACACTTTTGCCGATATATTTGTTTACTAAGGCAGTGGCTGGAAATGTGGCAGATGTAGAAATTCTAGTGCCACCTGGTACGGAGGTGCATGAATACCAAGCGACACCAGAAAATGTCAAGGCGATCGCTACTGCAAATGTGTTAGTAAAAAATGGTTTAGGGCTAGAGGTATTTCTGGAAAATACTGTCAAAAATGCCCAAAATCCCAAATTAGCTGAAATTGATGCCAGTAAAGGTATTAAACCCTTAAATGAAATTTCACCTGTTGTGAAAACGACGCAAGAGGAAAAAGACGATGAACACGCTCAAGGTAATCCGCACATTTGGTTAGATCCAGTTTTGGCAAAACAGCAGGTAACAAATATTCGGGATGGCTTAATTGCTGCTGACTCGGCAAATAAAACTACTTATGAGGCTAATGCTGCGGCTTATATTAAACAATTAGAAAGTTTAAATAGTGAATTTCAGCAGACTTTGCAGAAAACTCCTACTTGCACCTTTATTACCTTTCATGATGCGTTTCCATATTTAGCTAAACGTTATAACCTCAAGCAAGTTGCTGTGGTGCAAATTCCTGAAGATCAACTTTCACCAACGGATGTGCAAAATGCAGTTAATGCAGTGAAAAAGTACAAAGTTAAAGCTTTATTTAGTGAACCAGGAGTAGATAATAAACTGCTGGTCAGCCTCTCCAAAGACTTGAAGTTAACTTTGCGTCCTTTGGATTCTCTGGAAACTGGCGAAACAGATCCGCAGCATTATTTCAAGGCTATGAAAGCTAACTTGCAAACTCTGGAAACGGCGTGTAAATAGGTTTGTCATTTCTCAGTTGTCCTTTGTCCTTTGCAAATGACCAATGACTAATGACTAATGACCAATAACCAATGACAAATCACAAATGATAAATGACATTGCTATTTTGAAAGTAGAAGGATTAACTGTCTATCAAGGCAGCTATCTAGCTGTTCAAGATGTTTCCTTTGAATTGTTGCCAGGAACAGATACAGCCATCGTTGGCCCCAATGGCGCTGGTAAAAGTACCCTGGTAAAAGCGGTTTTAGATTTGATACCTCGAAGTGCTGGGACGATTGAAATATTGGGTCGTCCAATTGCAAGGCTAGGGCGTTTACGTCACCTGTTGGGCTATATGCCGCAAAACTTCATCTTTGACCGCAGTTTTCCCATTTCTGTTAGCGAGTTGGTGGGGCTGGGATGGACTAATGAAGGGAAAAGAAAGGATTCATTTTTCTCTAGTATGTGGAAACAAGACCGGGAAAAATCAGCAGCAGTAGCAGAAGCTTTACGGCGAACTGATGCTTATCATTTACAGCATCAAGCTATTGGTACTCTTAGCGGTGGTCAACTGAAGCGGGTTTTATTGGCTTATTGTTTGGTAATGCCTCGGAAACTGTTGGTACTAGATGAAGCCTTTGCTGGTGTTGATGTGCAAGGTACAGCAGATTTTTATGCTTTGCTAAATGAATTAAAGCGGGAGGAGGGTTGGACAGTATTGCAAGTTTCTCATGATATTGATATGGTAAATCGCCATTGCGATCGCGTGCTTTGCCTGAATCAAAGTATTGTTTGTACTGGTAAGCCCGAAATTGCCCTTTCACCGCAAAATCTGTTAGCAACCTATGGTCCAGGTTTCAGTCGCTACCAGCACCAACATTAAAATAATTCGTAATTCGTAATGACGCTCGTTCGCTCTTAGCGTCTCCCCTTCTCTACGAGACGCTACGCGAAGGGAGATGACTCGCTAACGTAATTCGTAATTAAAGAATGAAAGATGCCAGTAATTATAAATTTCTGCAATGATTGTCAGATAGCAAGGCTTGCGATCGCTAATAGCAATGACTTGCTACAGTTGTTACAATTCCCCTTTATGCAGCGTGCGATCGTCGGTGCTGTATTAATGGGAATACTTGGCGGTATGTTGGGTAGTTTTGTCACCTTGCGCCAGTTATCCTTTTTCAGTCACGCGGTTGGTCATGCAGCATTAGTAGGTGTGGCGTTAGGTGTGCTGCTACAAATAAATCCTACTTGGATGCTGTTACCTTTTACCTTGGTTTTTGGCGTTATTGTCCTCTACTTCATCGACAAAACCGACTTAGCTAGCGATAGTGTACTTAGCATAGTGCTATCTGGGGCATTAGCGATCGGTGTGATTCTCACGAGCCTGATTAAAGGATATCGTGGCAACTTGATGGCGGTGCTGTTCGGGGATATTCTAGCGATCGATACCACAGATTTGATTTTGACGCTGCTAGTACTTGTAGGAGGTAGCATATTTTTACTATCAACCCTGCGCCAGCAAATTTTATTGACCCTTAACCCCGATGTCGCGCAAGTTCAAGGTATTCCCGTCCAATTGTACCGCTATGTATTTGTGGTCTTGCTTTCACTCGCCGTTGCTGTAGCGATTAAAGCTGTTGGTGTTTTACTGGTGAACGCCTTTTTAGTTATTCCCGCCTCTACCGCCAAACTGATGAGTCACCACTTTAGCCGCTTTCTAGTCATGTCGGTGATAGTTGGTTCCATCAGCAGCATTGCTGGCATCATTATGTCAGGTATTTTCAACTTTGCTTCTGGCCCAAGTATTGTTCTTGTCCAGTTTCTGATATTTGTAGCCGTTTTCATCTGGTTCAAGTTGAGGTTGAAGGTCGCATAAATATTTTTCTCCAAGGGCTTGCTATATTCTCTGATGTTTGCTACATTTAGTAATCGTGGCTCACAAAAGCCCCAGCCGGGATAGCTCAGTTGGTAGAGCAGAGGACTGAAAATCCTCGTGTCACCGGTTCAAGTCCGGTTCCTGGCATAATTTACAACGCAATATCAAGGGATTGTGACTCAAAATCATCTATTTCTCTTAGGCAAGCTTTAGTCAAAAGATTTTAACCCGTTTTGATGTCCCAAAATTTTCGGCACACTGGGCCTGTCGCTCTTATTGCTCATCAGTTCAAAAGCCCTCTGGTGATGCTTTTCGCTAATCCAGTGATGGTAAAGTTCCGAGTGAACCTTGGCGCTGTGTCCCATTTGTTGCGCGGATAGGGTGATGTCTAAGCCAAACTCTAGGGATCTAATTGCCCAGCAGTGGCGCAAGCTGTAAGGGGCAAACCCAATTTCATGGCGCTTAAACCAAACAGTGACAACGTGACCCAAAGCGTGATTCGCTTGGTTCAAATCAACTTTTGGCAAGACCACCTCTTGCAAATTGAACTCTTCAAACCACTCTGGGTAACAAGGCCAAACCCGCCGGGAACCAGTTTTAGAATTTTCACCAACGCTGACAATGTAGTTTCCATTGGCGATCGCTCCAAAATCCAACCGAAAGACTTCATGATTCCGCAAGCCGTAAGCCGCCAGCATCCCATACACCCAACGCCAGGACTCGGATTCAATCTCGTAAAAATGTTTGGCGATGGTTAAATCCGTTGGCAAGTCCCTTGGTGTAACGAGTCTGGGGCTATATCTGCCTCTGTATGGCTTGAGATTTATTTCTATTTGGGCAAACTTGGCTATAGCTGAAAGCGCCATACAGGTACGCTTGCGGGTCTTGGTGTCGGGAATGGTATTTGTCACCACTTTTAAAATATTCTGAGCGTTTAGAATATCGGTTTGGGGCAATTTTTGAAACACTCGCCAATAATCAATTAACCAGGTAGTAAGAGTTTGTTGATTGCGATCTCGCGTTTGAAAATAATATTTTTCAAATCTTTGGATTAGAACTTCAATAGTTTCAACTGCCAGCAATTCGACGCTGGGGGCTTTTAGGTAAGCATCCCAACGAAAATTTTTACAGGCGATTAACCCACCCAAGAGTTTCGCCTCGGCTTCGGCTCGTTTTAATCCCTCGTCGCTAGCATAGATTCCCAGAGCGATGCGTTGTTGGTAGGGTTGGGTTTTTTGGGAATTAGGCTTTGGCGGTAGGGTGGCGCGGAGGTATAAACGATTGCTGATTTGCTGAATTCTCACGCCTGTTTGGGCAATTTTTAGGCGATCGTTAATTTTGGCAAGTACATCATTCATTCGTGGGGTATGTCTCTGTGGTCAAAAAATTCCGTTAGCGCAGCTAGTGAATACCGTTTTTTCTCGATTGGATAGCCGTAAATAACTTCTTCAATGACATCCGAGTGTTTGTCTAGCCGCGCCAAGCAATCATTGCAGACAACAGCAACGGCACCATCGCTCGGCACGCCACACACCAAGCAACCCCAGCCCGTGCCAGGTACGGGAGCTTTTTTTTGCAACATGATGAGATTTTGTACTGTTTTCCCAGTGCAACCGCAGCCACAGCACGTCCCCAGGTCTAGCTGTTCTTCGTCGTAATCTGGGTCATCCTCGTCAAACGCCCAAACATGACCACAGTCCAAACATTCCCAGTAGCCGTAATTTTCTTGATACTGTAGCCGCGTAGATTCGCACCTTGGGCAGTTGTGATTCATTGCATCAATTCCTTTCGCTTCTTTGTTTCAAGAATTTCACAGCACCAGCGCATATTTCTAATTTTTTGGCTTCGGACAATTCATAGTCAGTCATGCTGATGATCAGATATTGCTGTTCTCTGAAAACCAAATTAATGTGTCTTACGTACAGGTCTGGATAGCCAAGCATCCCAGGCATAATCATCTCGCGGACTACCAAAGATTCTTTGGTTAGTGATTCTTCCCCAGCAGTAAACCCGTGTTTGTCTTCTTTTTCTAAATCGTGATAAGTGAGATAATTCATCGCAGAGTTACAAATTAGTTGGATTTCTTAAGTTTTTTAAACCCCAGAAATTTTATCGCGCGATCGCATTCTGGTTGGAGTGCGATCGCGCAAAGACTCAACTTGACTGGAGATGTCGCCATTTTCACAAGCGCAGATGCCAAGGCTTCATTACTATCCATTCCTTTGTCCCTCATCTAAGATTTGTTGCAATCGCTGTTTACCTTCTTCCCAGCGACGACCGCCCATTTTTAAAACTTGCTCGATAACGTAGGTTTCACCTTTGACTTCTAACAACGACTTAATTGCCAGATAAAAGGCTTTGTTTTCGTTCGTGGAAGTGGAAGCTTCCCCAGTTCGATCCGCGCTCGGCTCTTTATATAAGTGTTCCAAGCTGGTGGTCAACTCTTCCCTAACTTCCGGCGGGTAAGTTGGTGCAGCGCCATAGATTTCATAAAGCGCTTGCTCTTGTTGCTGGGTGTGCAGTGCAACTTCTGTTTGTTCTAGCTCTTGGTTCATCGCCACAAGCGCTGCGCGTCGAGCATCTTGCACGATTAATCGGCGTGACTCACCAACCAGTTGCACCGATGCCACTAGCGCCAAACTGTAGCTGATTCCCTTGGCGATCGCTGGGACAGGAGAAAGTGCCGCCAACCAAAAGGCTGTTGCACTAGCTAGCAAGCAGTTGGTTTTTAACCACCTATCAGCCATGACAACATTCCTCCCAAGACAATGGAAACTGCGATCGCAATCAGCAAGGCATAATAGTCGTGCTGCGACAATTTGAGAAAGGGTCTAACAGCGTCGTCCGTAAGCAGTGCAAGGCATAATGCAGCGCAACACATGATGTAGATAACCCACATCACCCGAAATAACGCCGGATGCAACGCCCCTAGCCAAGCCACAGAGCTAGAGGCGATACACCCCAGAAGGAACCAAGCCCCCAGGTGTACCGCCTTTGCCATTAGTATTTGTCCTTGATTTTGGCTTTCAATTCGTCAACGCGTTGTTGGGCTTTGTTCTCAGCCCGGTCTAAGCCGAAACCGAGTTTTGCATATTCGGGTCTGAGTGTGTGCAGATGTCTAGCAGTTGATGCATCCGCGCGTTTTTTCGTGAGTTCGTTGTTTGCAACTCCCTTAATGTAGCTACGATGGGCAGTGTGTACCTGTGCGTCAGATTCTTCCAGTTTCTTGAGAGATTTGTAAGCACGTAGTGCCTGGCGTGCTTCTTCTCTCTTTTGAGTTGCACAAGCTTTAAGTGCATCTGCTTCAGCTTTGTTGAAGTAGCGTGGTGTATGATTTACTGGTGCTGTCCTGACAGTCTCCCAAGTACCCACGTTCACTGGGTTTATCACACTGGGATCTGTTGGTGACAGTACCCGATTTTTATCTATGCCGTGGCCACCTGTGGAAAGTGAAGCCTCATTACTGTTGCTACCGTTCTTGCTAGATTTTCCAGCATTGGTAATTCGTGCCAGGATTCCCATTGTTTACTCCTATCTGCAAACTTGATTTTTGACTTTTTCTAACTGTTGGCTTTGGGCTTTCATCTCGCGCAGTTGCACTTGATCCGCACTTTGGTAAGTTGAGATTGCACCAATGCTTAAGCCAGCAACCAGTGCAGCTGCGATGATTACTAAATAAGCCGCGGCGTTATTGACTACTGGTGTAGGTTCCTCGTCGGGAACAGGGTAAAATTCGCCGGTGAATGGTACGACTTTACTACTGGGTTGCTGTTTACTCTGCTTCATCTAGCATCATTGGCTGATAGGTGGGTAAGAGTAGATGCTCTGTTCCGGCGTTGAGCGCTGCGCGGACTGATAATTGCACTATTTCTCGTTCCTGGGGTGTGGGATTGTCCCGCATTTGCTTGATGCGCCGCAACGTTCGCCCTGGCAGCAGTCGCCAATATTGTTGAGCAAGTCGCTGTGCATCCTCTTCTAAAAGCGATTCAAGTAAATCAGGTGCATCGGATTCTGCATCATTTTCTGCATCGTCGTCAGTTGCATTTTTCGATGCACGGCGACTTTGCAACAGTTCAATTCCCGCATCAGTCCACAGTTTTTGCCCGTGTTCATCAATCGCAACGTGAATATCCATCTGGAATACTTCAGTATGGCGACTCATCCAACTGCGGATTGTGCTTTGGGGAATGCCGGTGACTTTGGCCGCTTCAGGAGTGGTGTACAGGTTTTGCATTCTGCCCCCAGCGAATTTGATTGACAATCGCTTCCATGATTCCGGCTTGGTCGGAGAGTGAAAGTTGATCTGTCATTTCTCCCGCTATCGCGTAAATTTCGCCGCGAACACCTCCGTCAAGCTGGTTTCCCAAGTTTGATGCCAAAATCATCAATATAGAGAGCTTTTCTCTCTTGCTAATTTTCTCGAATGTTGCGCCGTATTCCTCTTGTAGCTTTTCCAGGAATGACTCATCGCCTGGGGTGTAACTCGTGTAGTAGCCTAATGGCTTAGACATTGGTAAAATCTCCTTATTGATAGAACCATTTACATTCGGCGATCGCTCTGTATTGCGATCGCTTTTTCAATACTCTTCCGGTGTCGCTATCTTCTTAAATTCGCTAATTCCACCAGAAAAATGCCTTGCAATCCCTGCTGTCACCTCGTCGTCGGTTAATTCATCAATTTGTTCTTCTGGTAGATCACGCCAGGGGCAGCAATCTTTAATCCAGTTTTTCGCGTCAAGTAATTGACTTGGTGTTAGTTCCTCCATTGGTTGCCTTGCGATGCCTGCGGCGGGCGTAGCCATCGCCTTTTTGCTGTTTCACTCGCTATCTGTTAAGCTGTTGCTCATTAATCTTCTCTTTCCTGATGCATTGTCTTCATCTCATCCAGAGCCTCATTTCGCTCTGGATTTTTAATTGCCAAAAATCAGTTAACCTCCCTCTTCCTCGTCGTCCTCTTCTTCCTCGTCGTCCTCTTCTTCCTCACTGATGACAATGGTCAGTTTGTTGTCGCCTGGGGCAAAGCTGATGATGAAATATTCCTGAGCGTTTTCGAGTTCTTCGATCGCAACCTCTGCATTTGGCTCGTACTCGTGCAGCTTTTCAATTAGCTCTTTGACTGTCACTTTCATGTCGGTTATCTCCTGGGTAAGTTTGGTTCAGTTCTGCTAACCCCGCGATCGCTACGACTTATGGGTGAATGCAGTTGTCAGTTATCGGTTGCAGTTTCCCCTAGCAGGTCTTTGAATTACCTCAATGGCGGTAGGCTGCTATCTCTACCTGGTTTGGGAGGATGAGAGTTGTTACGCTGGGTTGCAAATTCAGTTGTATGAGGATACAACTGAATATAGTCTAATACTAGGCTCAATAAATGTAAAGGTTCTGTGCGGATACAATAGGGGGAAGTCTATGGGTACAACAAAAAATGAGGAAGCCGTTACATGGACAGAGGAAGCAGAGCCTGAATCTGTCAATTTCTCCAGAAGCCGTGGACTTGCTGGAGGAGAAAGCGAATCTATTGGGAATCAGCAAAAGCGAGATAATCGAGCGCATCGCTCGCAATCAAGTATCTTCAGCCCCGGAACAGCAGTTACTGGGGGAGTACTTGACAACCTGATCGATGAATATTGCGATCAGGTGGATCTTAAAGAGAATGAGATTCAGCGCCTTAATGACGAAGTAAATCGGCTCAAGTCTAGAGTTCAAGAGTTTAGAGTACTTCGAGGCGAACTCCAAAAACAATTTCAAGAAGCTTTATAACGCCGTCCCGCCTGCAAAGGCGTGGACGGCTTTCTCATGGATATGTCGCCGACTATCTACTGGCAGGCGACGCATCTGTGACTATTGGGTGTCTAATTGCGATCGGAGATCATCTAGTGGCGATCCCAGATCATCCAAGGGTGACTGAGTTTTTTCAGGTTCGGTAGGGGAGTTTTTCAAAAAAGCCTCTGGATCGTCAGGGATGAATTCTAGCCGAAAACGGAATCGTCCCTTCTGCCAGCCTCCGCCTTTACCTTTAACCTGTAAAACCTTACACCTACAACCCCCTTCCGAAAACCAGTCGTGCTCAGGAGCATGGTAATTATTCTTCGTAGCCCAGGAACACAGGGATCGCACAAGGTTGTCGAGCCTAAGTATGTGATCTGTCTGTATCTCAAAAGCTTTTGAAGAAAAATTAGATACAAGATCCTCATCGTCCAAGTTAAATCTGTCTCCATCGCTGAAGTCGAATCTATATTTCTTCTTCTCATCTCTGAATTTTTCGCTCTCATCGCTGAAGCTCGACGGTCTCCGTCTATGACTACTCATTCGATTTTCTCTTTCGGTATACAAACTGGCTGATCAAGTTCATACCTCGATCCGCCTTCGCTAAGTTTTCCCATCTCCACCAACAAAGGAATAAAACCAATGATCAGAGCTAAATTCACCTGCCAGCGAAATATTTTCAACCACGAAACCCAGACAGCAGAAGTTATCCTCCATCCAGTAACCACTAACCCGCCCAGCGAAGAAAATCTGACCTTCTGGAAAGCCACACCAGCCGGTCAGATTACGCTACAAATCACCAACCCAAAGGCATCGGCTCAATTTTGTGTGGGTTGTGACTATTACGTTGACTTCACTGCTGCGTGAGTGCGATCAAAGCTATGACAAGAGACGACGCGCTAGAACTGATAGCCCTTGGAAAACCCTGCTTCTATATCGGGGTTATCCTCAAAAGCTTCAATACCAGAGAACTTTGCATTCTGGAGTTAACCGACTCTACCAGTCGGTTTCAAGCTGCCAGAGTTTCCCTATCCCCAGAGAGTGAGTACCACAAATCTGTTTGGGTCAAGCTTACTCAGTTAGCAGTAACACCAGAGAATTCTCTTGATTAGTGTTAACCCTAACTCCTAACTGCGATCGCTCCTCTTAAAAATGATGCATCCAGGATTCCCCAGTCGATTACCCAATGCCCAATGCCCAATGACTGATAAAAAACCCGAAGGCGAAAGAATCGAAGACCTAATGAACCAGATCGACGCGGAGATAGAACGACTCAATTGGACTATTCCCCAAGGTCGAGAGCATTTGTTCAAATATTACGGGAAGCGATCGCGCCTCCTGTTGACCGAGGAAGAATTAGACAACTTTCTCCTCTATTTGCAACTGACCGATTCCCCAACCACTAACCCCGAATAAATCCAATGTTTGGCTTTGAGACATCAAACAAGGCGATCGTTCCTCTCCTTGAACAAATCAAAAACAACAAGGAAGGCGAAAAGCTTACCCACAAGGAAGTACGAGCCTACGCAAGGCTAATGCTAAATATGCTTCCTGCCTTAGTTCTGGATGATGAAAAAGAAATCAATTTTCTGCTTGCGGCCATCTCTAGCTCTGGGCTGCCACACTACGATCGCTCTTTCGCAGCAGAACAGATTCTCAAGCTGCTAGAGCAGGAAGAAAAACGTAACCTAAATACCCCTAGTGGATTTTGAATAATGCGAACCGAACGACCCTTTTTAAAAACTATGACTAGAGAAGAAGAAATTAAAGCTGCGATCGTAGTTACTCCCGATGCGATCGGCTTCCTCAGCCCGGAAATGAATCAGGCATCGCAGCACATGGGACTGCAAATGCATCTTTTTGTAGATTTTTTGCAAATCCTAGAACCCAACTTACAAAGATTTGAGGCAACCCAGCTAGCATCTGCCTTTCTGGAAAATTTACCAGAGATGTGCCAGGACAGCCCCAAACTGATTGATTGCTTAAAACAGAATGCCCAATTTTTGATAGAAAGGAGAATTTCAAAGGAATGAGTGCGATCGCTAAATCAAGACATTAGAGAACGGTTAACGAATGCTTATCATCCTGTCAACAAGCAAAAAAAAAGCGACAAGGAGCCGCTAGTAAAACTTAATTTTTATGATTTATGAAAACAATCTTAGCATCTTCTGGAGGGTAGCACAATGATTTTATCTACCCTTAGTGTTGTCAATAGCAGTCTCCTGGAACGCCACTTCAAAGAATTTAAATCAAGCGCTATTTCCGATACACTCATCAAGCTCAACTTCCGAACAATTGACGACTCTAACGAAGTTGATAGAATCCTAAACAGAAACAATAAAAAGCGCTGGAATCATTCAAATAAACTAGTACCAGCCTGGATGGTTTCTGGAATTGATCCATTGACGGATGAGCCAACATTGCAAGGTGTCCAAGTAAAGCCTGATACCCCAGATGTAGGTGAAGATGGCAAAATCAGAAAATACTTAGGAGCTAAAGATTATGAGACAGCCCCGCTATTTTTAAATACAGGAATCCCCTATTACTGGAAAACTGTTTTTGATGATGTTCTCACCTCTATCATCATCACAGAGGGAGCTAAAAAGGCAGCTGCTGGACTATCTATCAACCTACCGACTATCTCGATTCCAGGGGTTTCTACGTGCAGAAAAAAAGGGCGACTACACCAGAACCTAGAACTATTTGCAAAACTTGGCAGAACCTTTTACTTGTGCTTTGACAACGACATCCTACACAAGGTTGCAGTTCAGAAAGCTCTTTCCTCTTTGTCCAGAGAGCTAGCAGCCAAGGGCAGTAAAATCATGATCCTTCAAATCCCCGAAGGAGAAGCTAAAGGCATGGATGATTATATCGCCATACACGGCGAGGAGTCATTCAAAGAATTAATAACTAATGCTTTGACCTTCGAGGAATGGACAGAAGAAATCCAAAATCGGGAAGCAGAAGAAGACACATTTAAATCAAGAACTGCTATGAGATTTCATGAAATCAATAAAATTTGGGGAGAGCATCTTCGATACAATACCCTCAAAAAAGATGTCGAACTATATGGTAGTTCCCTAGACATGAACCATATCAAGCTAATTATTGCTTTAGAGTTTGATATTGATGTTACTAAAGACGATGGATTTACCATCATTGAAAAAATAGCAAAATCTAATGCTTATTCTCCAGTAGTTGAATATCTAAATGAGGTAGGAGCCAAACACCCAGATATCACAGGCTCTTTCCTCGATGATCTAGCCTTTCAGTTTTTTGGGACCAATGACCCACTTCACGCCACATATTTGAAGAATTTTCTAGTGGCATCTGTAGCACGGGCGAGACAACCAGGTTGCTGGATGGACTGCGCTTTGATTCTGGAAGGCAAGCAGGGAATAAGAAAATCAACCTTCTGGCGAACTCTGTTTGGCGACGATTGGTTTACCGATGACCTGGGGAATGACAATGACAAAGACGAAAAAATGAAAATGCACCGCTTCTGGTGTTTAGAGTGGGGCGAGTTCGAGACTGTCTACAAGCGTAAGGACGTAGAAGAACTAAAGCGCTTTTTAGCTAAAAAGGAAGAAACATTCAGAACCCCCTACGACAGACAGCCCGTAGATTATCAGAGGGGATTCGTTTTTGTCGGCACCACTAATCAAAAAGAAATTCTCAATGACCCAACTGGGGACAGAAGGTTTTGGATCATCCCCGTCAAAACCAATAATATTCCCGTCGAGCGTGTGCAGATACTCAGGGATAAAATCTGGGCTGCTGCAAACGCTCTCTATAATTCCGGCTATGCCTACCGTCTCTCCCAAGATGAAGAAGTCAAGAGAGCCGAACAGAATCAAGAGTACCAAATTACCGACCCGTGGCTAGAAATCATAGAAGAGTTTATTTGCCCTGGACAGAAGTTTGTGTCAACTCAGAGCATTTACAGATTGCTAGGACTTGAACCATCAAGCCAGGATACATTCGCCGCCCGACGAATTTCTAATGTTATGCGTCGCCTCGGTTGGGAACAGGGTAGAGAATCTGGAGTTAGGGGGAAGCGCGGATGGATTCTAGAAGAAATCACGATTGAAAAATTCCCAAAAAATCAAAATTCTACTGGATCAACTGGATCAACTGGATCATCGACTGAAGAAACCTTGATATATCAAGACTTTCAACGTGATCCAGTAACTGATCCAGTAAAAACAAATCTACTGGATCAGTTACTGGATCAACTGGATCCGGATAACATTAATGTATTAGATGTTACTTGTCTATATCCGGATCCAGTTGATCCAGTAAAAACAAATCTACTGGATCATTTACTGGATCAACAAGAAGTCACTCATAGCAATACTTCCAGCAACAGTGATCCAGTTGATCCAGTTGATCCAGTAGATTTTGCAAAAAATGAAAATTTTAAATTTGATGATACAAACTGCATAACCTCACAGCCACTAAGTGAAGATGTCGTGGGTTTGTCTGCTGCTTGTCCCAAAAAATGCGACTACTACAGCTTGTACAATACGAAACCTTTCATATTTAAAGTAGAGTCAGACTTCGGAACAGTTCAGGTCAGCGCCGAACCCTATCACCGATTCCAAAGTGGTGAGAGCAAAATCTGGCTTATTTTTGAGATGCCAGACGCACAGATTTTAACCAAGACTATCAAGGCAACCCCAGATAAAAAGCTACTACCCAGATGGTCTGTAGAATGTGGCGTTATTCAGCAGTGGCAAGAAAAAATAAGTAGAAAATTGAGTTCCAAAGTTGAAAATTTAGATTGCAGATACAAAGTGCGGATTCTCGGAGATGATGCTTACGAGTGGATCGAAGATTGTATTCTCACGGGCATACCCAACCCTCCTGCTCTTGCCCATTTCCTCTTTAAAACTCGGAATAACACGGTATTAGTTTCTCATCTTGGCGAGTTTGAGGAAATGAAATGAACAAAAACCTAACTCGCATTCAGTGTCACCGATGGTACTGTCAAGACTGTGATGCCTGCGGGCGGAGCGATGGCTCCGCCCGCCGTAGGCATCGCTCTTTTCAGGCAGAGTCAAACGCTTGTCAGGAGTGTTAAGAATAAGGTGATTTTTCTCAGGCACGATCATGGACTTCACCGAAATCAACTCCTTAGTCGATAATGCGATTAACTTTGTCACCGGATTCGGCACTCAAAAGCAAGCATACGAAATACAGCTAGCTTCTAAGGATCAGCGAATCACTGATTTGGAATTACAACTCAAAACAGCGATCGCCACAGGGCAAGGTAATGCAATGGAAATCCAAACGCTGCACGATAAGCTGACACAGTTGGTGGCGCTGGTGAATCCGCAACCGGCATCTGTTTAGAAATTTTGGGGGAGTTAAAGCTTCCCCACTGGTAAGCATGGAGACTTTAGTTGCAGATATACAACAAAAGTTAACTATGGGTAATTACTAATTTTTAAAAGCTAACTCTTAGTTTCAAGTACCTGTTTTACGCTCTAGGAAGGTTAAATAGGTGCATACTTCTCATTCTCTAGGTAGCATCCCTGTAATCACCTCTACGTATAGCTTCCCAAGCGCTGAAATATTCCACTTCTACATAAAACTGGAATATTTACACAATTTTTAATTGCTCATACAACGGATGTATTCGCTTCACAAAAATCTGTTTATGAGTCAACCAGCAATTACTGATTTATTTGGCGCTACTGCGACATTCGCCGGGACTCCCAAAACTCTTGAGATTCCTTTGACATCATTACCGGCTTTAACTGGTGCAAATCCTACAGCATTGGAGCTTTACTCAGCGATTATTTCTTATGCTCATACTTGGTTCGCCGCTAATGCAGATACCTCGGTAATGGGAACGAGCGATCTAACAATTTCTTCCCCAATAACTCGCAACGGTGTTGCCAAGACTCAATTCCAATATTCGGAACGTTTTTACGGAACCTATAGCGCCCCAACTTTCGATCCTAATGCTGTTTAAAAATGACAACAGTTAATCCTGGTGGCAGTTGTACTTTAACTGTTAATTTTATCACTCCTGGTTATAGTAACGGTACAGATACCGGTAATTATAGTGTTCCAGATGGAAGTTATCAAAGTGCTTATATGGTTGTTATCGGCGGTCCGCCTAGCAATACTTATGAGTTACGCGTTAACGGAAATTTAGGAACAATTTTACTTGCAACTAATAGTCCTGGAAGCATTAACGTAAGCATTGCTTCTAGTAGCAATTCATGTATTAATGTTACAAAATATGATTGTTTAAATGGTCAGTGTGTTGCAGTGACACAATATCATACCCCTGGAACTTACGCCAGCTTAACTGATTGTCAAGCTGTTTGTGCCAATGGTGGGGCTTGTAGTCCCGGCAAACAATGCGTTGATCCAACAACATTCTGCCCCGATGGCAAGGTTTGTATTGAGCAGGGTGAATTTTCCTCAATTGAAGCATTAATTTCTAAAATTGGTAGCGAGGTTTGTTAAATGTCTAGTTCAGGACAAGCTCTCATTTCCTCGTTATCAAATATTAGTAATTGCTCTGGTCATCAGTGTGATTGCTGTGCCGAATTGGAAGGTAAAATTACTAATTTACAGGCACAAATACACCTTGTAAATGAAAGGTGCGCTGCAATAGAAATGAATGCCGGGGTATTACTAGAAAGAATAGAGAGACTTCAGCAAGAAATTGATCTGCTTATAGCTATTGATTTAGTCGCCGCATTATTCGCTTTGATACTCCCGGAAATCATAGCCGCAGCTGGACCAGTAATCGCTGGAATAATTGGAAATGCGGTACCTGTTGCGATCGCAGCAGCTATGTTGGGCGCACTCAAAGAAATTTCTGAAGCAGTTGGCGCGGGAAGCGCAGAAATCGGGGCTTTAGGCAGTTCTGCAAAAGAGGGAGTCGAAGCAGTAGGCAGTTCTGCAAAAGAGGGGCTAGAAGGTTTGGCTAGTTCTGCTAAAGGGGGACTAGAAGCTGCGGCTCGTTCTGGTGAGAGTGCGGTGGAGGCTGCGGCTCGTTCTGGTGAGAGTGCGGTGGAAGCTGCGGCTCGTTCTGGTGAGAGTGCGGTGGAGGCTGCGGCTCGTTCTGGTGAGAGTGCGGTGGAGGCTGCGGCTCAGTCGGCTGAAACTGAACTCAAAGGAGTTGCTCAGTCGGCTGAAACTGAACTCAAAGGAGTTGCTCAGTCGGCTGAAACTGAACTCAAAGGAGTTGCTCAGTCGGCTGAGACCGAACTCAAAGGAGTTGCTCAGTCGGCTGAAACTGAACTCAAAGGAGTTGCTCAGACTGCTGAAACTGAACTCAAAGGAGTTGCTCAGTCGGCTGAAACTGAACTCAAAGGAGTTGCTCAGTCGGCTGAAACTGAACTCAAAGGAGTTGCTCAGACTGCTGAAACTGAACTCAAAGGAGTTGCTCAGACTGCTGAAACTGAACTCAAAGGAGTTGCTCA
>NZ_JBALCE010000051.1:0-78888 GCF_036919815.1 Nostoc sp. | reverse complement strand
AAAATCAGTGATATGGAAAAAGTTTTTGCCAAAAAGCTAGGGTTTTGCCGATACAAGAGATCCAAGTTATTAATTTTGGATAAAGTCGAGCTAAGAGGATGTTTTAAAAGTATTTGGCTGTGATTTTAGGCACTTATAGATCCCCCTTAAAAAAGGGGGAATCGGAATCAAAGTCCCCCTTTTTAAGGGGGATTTAGGGGAATATATAACGTTTGGAAGTGAGTCAGAATATTAAGTTGCACATCGCGTAAACTTAATATCATCTTTTAACATTAATAACTTCCAAAAAGATTTTGCAGGTTATAGATGTTAGTTTTGGTGTTTTTATGGGATTACAAAGCCTTGACAAGCTTCAGAGTATACTGTTAGTTGCTATTTAATAAATGAACTTCAAAAAAATTTATACTTTGAAAGGACTTGATAAACTAACTACTACGGAATTATCAGCTTGGGTACAACTAGCCAAAACCCAACCTGAACGAGGACAAATTACCGATCGCATTCCGCAACTAGCTTTGGCTGATCCTGCTTGGTTTGCAGTTCACATCTGCTGTAAATCGGGAAAAACTATCAGCTTTGGAGATGCGGCTTGTATTTTCCCGCTAATGAGCGTGATTAAGGCGTTTTCTTTACTTTATCTGCTAGAACATCTAGGAGCAGAAACGGTTTTTGGCTGGGTTGGCGTTGAACTTTCGGATGCACCCTTCAATTCTTTAGAACAACTGATTGCCGATCGCGGACGCCCCCGAAACCCGATGATTAATAGTGGAGCAATTACCCTGTCTGATAAGTTACCAGGAAAGGACGCTAATCAACGCACTTTTTTATTTTGTCAATGGCTCAACCAATTAGCAGGTTGCCAATTAAGGTTAGATGAGGTAATGCTGGCTTCAGTGCGATTAACACGCTCAACAGCTAATCAAGCGATCGCTAATTATCTCGCCCAAGCAGGTCATCTCAAAAATATTGAAACAGCACTTGACACCTACGAGCAAATATGCTGTATTTCTGGGCAAGTTGAAGATTTAGCCCTCTTGGGAAAACTCCTAGTTTGTGAAAATGGCTGTATATATGCACAAAATCGCCGGATTGTCAACGCTGTGATGTTAACTTGTGGACTCTATGAAGCTTCTGCCCAGTTTGCAGTCAGAGTTGGTTTACCGATGAAATCAGGGATTGGTGGTGGACTTATAGCAATAGTACCAAGTGAGGGAGCGATCGCTTGTTACAGTCCTGGGTTGGATAATATCGGAAATCCTGTAGGAGCGATCGCATTTGTTGAGACTTTAGCGCAAGAGTTGCAGTTGAGCGTCTTTGGTTAATTCTGGTTTTTCGCGATCGGGAGCGGTTATTTTCGGTAACGGCGTTGATTCAGGAGTTGGCGTAATTATTTCTGATGCTGGAGACTGAATAATCTCTGGCAGCGTCGGTGGCAAACTAGGAGATGGTGCAACTGGGGCTTGTGGGGTAGGCATCTTGCCCGCCCGACGGTTAAAAAATCCACCTAATCTAGGTTTTGTTGATTGAGGCACAACTTTTTCGGGTAATGGGGTTGATTCAGGAGTTGGCGTTACTGTTGGCTGTGGTTCTGCTATCGGAGACTGAATAATCTCTGGCAGCGTCGGTGGCAAAGTGGGAGATGGTACAGCCGTTGGAACTTCCGATTTTGGTTTTTCTGGGTGTGTTTTGGATTCTTTTGGAATTTCAGTTTCAGGAATTGGCTGTTTTTCTACCTTCGGTTGGATTTGGGGTGTTTTTTCAACAGACGGCGTGGGTGTAGGTGTGAATTTATAATTCTGGTCTACAATACCGCGCACCTCATCTGCTGTAAGTTCTCCTCTGACAATTCTCGACAAAGTATCTTTACCCTTTGGCTGGTAGTCAATCAGTCTGACTGTGGTATTAAAGGCATTTTTGAGAGGATTTCCTTGATTATCGAGAAATTCCAGCTTTACCCAGTTTTTACCAGTTTGGAAGCCTTTGAGGTAAACTGCTTGCCAGCGATCGAAAATAAAGCTTTCACCATTAATTGTGGAGCGGATGCGCCAATCACTGAATTTGTCGTCGGTATTTTCCTTGCCGACGAGGTGCAGGGGCGCGTTAGTTAGGTAAAAGTCCAGTAAGATTGGTTCTGCTCCGTAGCTGCTTTGAGGACGGCTGTAAGTTAGCAGGGGTAAGTTGATATCTGGGTTGTTGTCGTCGGTTTTGGTGAAAACGTGAAATGTTGTTTGGGCATAAGCGCCTTCATTCTTAAAGCTTTCATGCCAAGGACGGGAGGCAAAGACGCGCAGGGTATGAGTACCTGGAGACAAGTCTGACAAAACCAAGGGCTGATTCAGGTCGTAAACAGGTATATAAGGTTGGTTATCGAGAATTACGTGGAGATGGGGACCGAGTTGTAATTGTGGATCTTTAAATATTGGTAAATCCTTAACCTGAAAACTGGCTGTGACTTTGTTTCCTTGGAAAACTTCATCAGCTTGCGGAGTAACAATTGTCACCTGTGGCTGATAAACTTCCAAAATTGTCCGTAGTTCTTGAATAACAGATGGTGGGGAAATTTCCGAAAATTGCTTTGAAATTTGAGAAATCTTGGGAGAGTTTTCGCTATAGCCAGTAGATACTTCCTGGCTGTCGGCTTTCTCGCCACAACTAGTCAAGCTTAATACCAGGATTAATGTCATTACCCACTTGAGAATTGGAAACCTCTCAGGGAGGAGCTTCTCTAACACCCTTTTCTGCCACGAGTTCATGTGTTGCACCCAGTAATCGTCTTCGACAATTGACTAGATTATTTTGGCTCAAACTGTCCATAGGGAACCATAGCCTAAAAGGTGAAATCTGCCTCACATCCCAGAAGTTTTTCTGTGTATCTCAGGAAATTTTCAAATAAGTCATACTTATTACAACTTTTTACTTATAACAATTGAAATATGACACAAATATTCACGGGTAATACCAGTAAAAGCTAGAACATCGCCTACATACAGCCAAATCATAAATTTTAAGAATTGTTATCCTTTGTAAATAAAATGGAAAATATATTGACTTTTGGACAAATAGTTTGAAGTTAAAAGGCAGATTAGGGAGCAATTCCAGCCAAATTTGAGCAAGTTTGAATTATTGTTAAAAGATCGATAACAATGTACAAGTGAAGACTCTATAATTCAACGAGAAACAACTATCCACATCGGGTCTTGATCGCCGCTTCAGCAAAATTCTGGAGTATGCGGTAATGGTTCATTTTGTGGTATTAATGATTCCTCATTCCTAATCAAGAGAGGAGGTCGAATGACAATAAGTCCTCCGGAGCGAGAGGAAAAAAAGGCAAGAGTAATCGTCGATAACGACCCCGTACCTACCTCATTCGAGAGATGGGCACAACCTGGGCATTATGACAAAACCTTAGCCAGAGGTCCCAAAACCACCGCATGGATTTGGAACCTGCACGCACTCGCCCATGATTTTGATACACATACAAGCGATTTAGAAGATATCTCGCGGAAGATATTTTCAGCCCACTTCGGTCACTTAGCTGTAGTGATGATTTGGTTGAGCGGGATGATTTTCCACGGGGCGAAGTTTTCTAACTACGAAGCTTGGTTAAGCGACCCGTTGAACGTTAAGCCTAGTGCCCAGGTCGTTTGGCCTATTGTGGGACAAGACATTTTAAACGCTGATGTTGGTGGTGGATTCCACGGAATTCAAATTACCTCCGGTCTGTTCCAGGTATGGCGTGGCTGGGGGATTACAAACTCCTTCCAGCTTTACGTAACTGCGATCGGTGGCTTGGTATTAGCAGGCTTATTCCTATTTGCCGGCTGGTTCCACTACCACAAACGCGCTCCCAAACTGGAATGGTTCCAGAATGTGGAGTCGATGCTGAATCACCACTTGCAAATATTGCTAGGTTGTGGTTCCTTGGGATGGGCAGGTCACTTAATCCATGTGTCCAATCCGACCAACAAGCTTTTGGATGCAGGCGTTGCTCTCAAAGACATCCCCTTGCCCCACGAGTTCATCTTGAACAAAGACTTGTTGACCGAGCTGTACCCTAGCTTTGCTGCTGGTTTAGCACCTTTCTTCACCTTGAACTGGGGTCAGTATGCTGACATCCTCACCTTCAAGGGCGGTCTGAACCCAGTAACAGGCGGCTTGTGGATGACTGATATTGCCCATCACCACTTAGCGATCGCAGTTCTGTTTATCGTTGCTGGTCATCAGTACCGTACCAACTGGGGTATTGGTCACAGCATTAAAGAGATCCTCGAAAACCACAAAGGTCCTTTCACCGGTGAAGGTCACAAAGGTCTCTACGAAAACCTCACCACATCCTGGCACGCTCAGTTGGCTACTAACCTGGCCTTCTTGGGTTCGCTGACGATCATCATCGCGCATCACATGTACGCGATGCCCCCCTATCCATATTTAGCAACTGACTACGCTACGCAGTTGTGCATCTTCACCCACCACATGTGGATTGGTGCATTCTGTATAGTCGGTGGTGCGGCTCACGCTGCCATATTCATGATTAGGGATTACGATCCGGTTGTAAACCAAAACAACTTACTTGATCGCGTACTTCGTCACCGCGATGCGATTATTTCTCACCTGAATTGGGTGTGTATTTTCCTTGGCTTCCATAGCTTTGGACTATATATCCACAACGACACAATGCGTGCATTGGGCCGTCCCCAAGACATGTTCTCTGATACGGCAATTCAGTTGCAGCCAGTGTTTGCCCAGTGGGTACAAAACATCCATACCTTAGCTCCTGGTGGCACTGCTCCCAATGCCCTAGAACCCGTTAGCTATGCTTTCGGTGGTGGGATTTTGGCAGTAGGCGGTAAAGTAGCAATGATGCCCATTGCTTTGGGTACGGCGGATTTCTTAATCCACCATATTCACGCATTCCAAATACACGTTACTGTCCTAATTCTGCTCAAAGGTGTGCTATACGCCCGTAGCTCTCGTCTGATTCCAGACAAGGCAAACCTGGGCTTCCGCTTCCCCTGCGACGGTCCTGGTCGTGGCGGTACCTGTCAAGTGTCTGGTTGGGATCATGTGTTCCTCGGACTTTTCTGGATGTACAACACAATATCGATCGCAATTTTCCACTTCAGTTGGAAGATGCAATCAGATGTGTGGGGAACAGTAGATTCCGCCGGAAATGTGACTCACATCACTGGTGGTAACTTTGCCCAAAGCGCCATCACCATCAACGGTTGGTTGCGAGACTTCTTGTGGGCACAAGCGACACAAGTCATCAATTCCTATGGCAGCGCGCTATCTGCCTATGGTCTACTCTTCTTAGGCGCTCACTTTGTCTGGGCATTCAGCTTGATGTTCCTGTTCAGTGGTCGCGGCTACTGGCAAGAACTGATTGAGTCCATTGTTTGGGCACATAACAAACTGAAAGTAGCACCAGCAATTCAGCCTCGCGCTCTGAGCATTATTCAGGGTCGGGCTGTAGGGGTAGCTCACTACCTCTTGGGAGGGATTGCCACTACTTGGGCGTTCTTCCATGCACATATCCTTTCAGTAGGGTAGCAATCAGTTATTGAGTGCTGAGTGCTGAGTGCTGAGTCAAAACTCAGAACTCAGCACTCAGACTTCAGGACTCTAGACGCTGATACTTGATGGCTAAAGGTCAGAGGATTTATTAAACCTATGGCGACAAAATTTCCCAAATTTAGCCAGGATCTCGCACAGGACCCGACGACTCGTCGGATATGGTATGCGATCGCTACAGGCAACGATTTCGAAACCCATGATGGCATGACGGAAGAAAATCTTTACCAAAAGATTTTCGCAACTCACTTCGGTCACTTGGCAATCATCTTCCTGTGGGCATCCAGCCTCCTGTTCCACGTAGCCTGGCAAGGTAACTTTGAACAGTGGATTAAAGATCCCCTTCACATCCGTCCCATCGCCCATGCGATTTGGGACCCCCACTTCGGTAAACCAGCGATCGAAGCTTTTACCCAAGCTGGGGCTAGCAATCCGGTAAACATTACCTACTCTGGTCTCTACCATTGGTGGTATACCATCGGAATGCGGACGAACGGCGAACTGTACAACGGTTCAGTGTTCTTGCTGTTATTCGCTGCTGTATTCTTGTTTGCTGGCTGGCTGCACTTGCAACCCAAGTACCGTCCTAGCTTGGCATGGTTTAAGAGCGCTGAACATCGCCTAAACCACCACCTAGCAGGTTTGTTTGGTGTTAGTTCTTTGGCTTGGGCTGGTCACTTAATTCACGTTGCTATCCCCGAATCTCGCGGTCAGCACGTAGGTTGGGATAACTTCCTAAGTACCCCACCCCACCCAGCAGGTTTAGCACCATTCTTTACAGGCAACTGGGCTGTTTACGCTCAAAACCCTGACACTCCTGGACATATCTTCAGCACATCTCAAGGTGCAGGAACTGCAATTCTGACTTTCTTGGGTGGTTTCCATCCTCAGACAGAATCTTTGTGGCTGACTGACATGGCTCATCACCACTTAGCGATCGCAGTTATCTTCATCATTGCTGGTCACCAATACCGGACAAACTTCGGAATTGGTCACAGCATCAAAGATATGCTGAACTCCAAAGCTGGGTTAGTTCCCGGTACTAAGAGTGAAGGTCAGTTCAACCTGCCTCACCAAGGGTTGTACGACACCTACAACAACTCCCTGCACTTCCAGTTGGGTATTCACCTAGCTGCTCTGGGAACCATCACCTCTCTGGTGGCGCAGCATATGTACGCCATGCCTCCCTATGCATTTATTGCAAAGGACTACACGACTCAGGCAGCGCTGTACACGCACCATCAATACATTGCTGGTTTCTTGATACTTGGTGCTTTTGCTCACGGAGCTATCTTCTGGGTACGTGATTACGACCCAGAGCAAAACAAGGGCAACGTCCTTGAGCGCGTGTTGCAGCATAAAGAAGCGATTATCTCCCACCTTAGCTGGGTATCCCTTTTCTTAGGCTTCCACACCCTGAGTTTATACGTCCACAACGACGTAGTGGTTGCTTTCGGGACTCCTGAAAAGCAAATCCTGATTGAGCCTGTGTTTGCTCAATTCGTCCAAGCTGCTCACGGTAAAGTACTGTATGGCTTAGATACCTTGCTATCTAACCCAGATAGCATTGCCCACACAGCATGGCCTAACTACGCTAACGTCTGGTTGCCAGGCTGGTTAGATGCCATCAATTCTGGTACTAACTCCCTGTTCTTGACAATTGGCCCTGGCGACTTCTTGGTACACCATGCGATCGCTTTGGGTCTGCACACCACCACCTTGATCTTGGTCAAAGGTGCTTTGGATGCCCGTGGTTCTAAGCTGATGCCCGATAAAAAGGACTTCGGCTATGCCTTCCCTTGCGACGGCCCCGGTCGTGGCGGTACTTGTGACATCTCAGCTTGGGATTCCTTCTACCTCGCTACATTCTGGATGCTGAACACCCTTGGTTGGGTTACGTTCTACTGGCATTGGAAGCATCTAGGTATTTGGCAAGGCAACGTCGCTCAGTTCAATGAGAACTCTACATATCTCATGGGCTGGTTCCGCGATTACCTCTGGGCTAACTCTGCTCAGTTGATTAACGGTTACAACCCCTACGGTGTGAATAACCTGTCTGTCTGGGCTTGGATGTTCTTGTTTGGACACCTAGTTTGGGCTACTGGTTTCATGTTCTTAATCTCCTGGAGAGGTTACTGGCAAGAGTTGATTGAAACCCTTGTTTGGGCACACGAACGCACTCCTCTAGCTAACCTAGTTCGCTGGAAAGACAAGCCCGTGGCTCTGTCGATTGTTCAAGGTCGTGTAGTTGGTCTAGCTCACTTCACTGTTGGCTACATCGTGACTTACGCCGCATTCTTGATTGCTTCTACTGCTGGTAAGTTCGGTTAACTCGGCTGCTAGTTTTGTAGATAAGTAATAAAAATCCCCTGCCGCAAGGTGGGGGATTTTTTCATATTTTCACTTTTGATTACTTTTTCTAATTTTTTGGGAACTCTAGAGAACAAATACTTTATGTACAAGATGTCAATAAGATGAGATTAAAAACTCAAGTTAAACAAAATTCACATTGTGCAATTTTTTCTCGAAATTACTCTGAACATCTTGATGAAGCAGTTGAAATTAGTAATCAGAATCCCAGACAGCTAATTACTTTCCGCTCATCTGTAGTTTGGTCATCAGCTAAAAAAGCAATAGAAACTCACGGTCAACGTAAAATTTACTTTGCAACCGTAGGAGATTCTAACTTAGTTAGATACGAAGGAAACTTAGAAAAAGTTGAATTGAATCCTCAAACAGCACAAGAGTTACTTCAGTACTGTACGGAGTCAACTAGAGGAGAGGGTTTATGGGAAGAAGTTGGGAAAGTAGCAGTTAAAACACTCTATGTAATTTCAAACTGTCAAAAAATAAAATCACCTTTTCCTTTTACTCACTTAAGAAAATTACTAGATGGCTCTCCAATTGATGATAATTTTAGCTATAGCTATGCTTTAGTCTACGAAATCTAAAAATGTTAATCTATCAATAATGAACATTAAACTCGTAGAATCTCTCATAGAGGCATAAGGCAAAGATGCTGCTCAAGTTGTACAAGTTGAATTCCCTACAGCTTGGAAAGATGCTGATACACTACTTGACATAGCCAAAATATAGACATGATTATGAAACATTAGTTATTAGTTTGAGGCTAGTGGAAAACAACCAATAACTAAACAAAGGAAAAAATCAATCAATATGACTCAAATAGATGTAACCTCTAATGCTGAAGTAGCTCCACCCATTGCGATGCTACAAATGATTTCTGGCTTTTGGGTCTCACAGGCAATCTATATCGCTGCAAAGCTTGGTATTGCCGACTACCTCCAAGAACAACCCAAAACTGTCGAGGAACTGGCTGCAATCACCGAAACGCATCCACCATCTCTCTACCGCTTACTGCGTAGCCTTGCCAGTGTGGGTATATTTGCTGAGGATGAAAACCGCCGCTTTGCCTTAACGCCCTTAGCGGCAACCTTGCAAACAGATACTCCTGGTTCTTTACGTTTTTTTGCAATCTCCGAACTGGGACAAGTCCATTACTTGGGCTGGGGAAACCTGCTACACAGCGTCAAAACTGGCGAAATTGCTTTTGATAACGTCGCTGGTATGAATATTTGGGATTACTACGCTCAAAATGCTGAAGCTGGCAAACTCTTTGATCGGTCAATGGTCAATGTTACCGCTACAGTACTAGAAGCAATTATAAATAATTATGATTTCTCTTCATTTAACACTGTGGTCGATGTCGGAGGTGGACAGGGTAGTTTAATTACTACCATACTCAAAGCTAATCTAAAACTCAAAGGCATTCTGTTTGATGTGCCGAACGTAATAGAGAATGCAAAACCTCGCTTGCAAAAAGAAAGTTATGCAGAACGTTGCACAACTATTGCAGGAAACTTTTTTGAATCAGTACCATCTGGTGGTGATGCTTATCTGCTCAAGTTCATCATTCATGACTGGGATGATGAGAAATCCCTTCTGATTCTGAAGAACTGTCATCAAGCGATGCCAGAAGATGGCAAACTCTTGCTTTTTGAACAAGTAATTACCGCTGGTAATAACCTATCCTCATCCTTTGGCAAGCTAATGGATCTGAATATGCTGGTGATGACAGGTGGATGCGAACGCACTGAAGCCGAATATCGCTCGCTTTTAGCAGCAGCAGGCTTCAAACTCACTCGCATCGTTCCCACTTCTTTAGCAATAAACGTCATTGAAGCAGTAAAGCTATAGGACTAGGGACTAACGCTCTCTGAAGAAACACTTGGCGTAAAGTTTATGTAGCAAGGGTTGCCTCAATCACGTGATGGCAAAACTTTCTTATAGTTCTCAAGCTGCAATTGCTATTACTTTTTTAATCAGGACTTCTCGTTGCATCTCATACAGATACCAAAAGGAAAAAACAAAAAGGAATTAATAGAAAAAATGTATGTAAAACAAACTGAAATACGAAATGAACACTAAACTTGTTGAATCACTGTTGCAACTTATTCTATCTCTGATGAGGAGCGATCGCTATTGGAAGAAAGATTAATTTTAAATTCATCAGAGCCTTCAACCTGTGACTTAATGCAACTTGCTCAGAGTGGAGGAGCCTTTAACTTTCTTGAAAATGAACCAGACATATACTCACTAAAAGATGGAGAACCTATCTAAAGAGAAAGCGATGTCTACAACGGGCTACGCCTACGCCTAAAATTAATCTTTAGTTGTCAGCAGTCAAAATATGGAAGAACTGCAAATCTCAGAAATAGAAGCTACCTTTACAGCGCTTGTTAAGCAATGGCGTGAAGAAACTTTTGGGATATCATCTACTAACCAAATGTCGATGCACCCTGCATACCAGCAAATTATTGGTATGGGAAAACCTGTAATCCCACTTTTACTTAGGGAACTGGAAAAGAAATCTGGACACTGGTTCTGGGCATTAAAATCCATCAGCAGAGAAGATCCTGTTCCTCCAGAATATAGGGGAAATGTAAAGGAGATGACTAAAGCTTGGCTAGAGTGGGGTAGGCAAAGAGGCTACTAATTCTTCATCACTGCATCCAATAGCACATTGGCATCAAAGCGGACGACATCGGTGCAAGGTAGCCCAGTTTCTGCTATTGTTTGAGCGATGCTTTCTTCAGCCGCAGATTCATCTAGATGGGCTGTGTTCAGCGCTATACCCACTACAGAAACACTTGCAAAGGCACCACCAGCACTAGCCACAGTTTCATAAAGCCGAATTACTTCTGGTAAAGGTGGAATTAGTACATGAGGATGATTACGTACATGAACTTGTCCCGCCCGATGTACCAACACCAGTTGGGTTGGTTGCGAACCACGGATTAGGGGTAGAGTTGCTGTTGAACCAGGGTGTAACATTGAACCTTGTCCTTCAATGTGCAAGATGTCGTAGTTTTTGCCATAGCGCATGACTATTTGTTCCACAGCACCGGCGGCAAAGTCTACTCGCACAGCATCTAAAGCCACGCCGTCCCCTTCTAACATCACCCCAGTTTGACCGGTGGCGAGGAATTTAGAACGCCAGCCCCGTAATTTTGATGCCCAATGTAACTCTAGGCTAGTTGACATTTTACCGATCGCCATGTCGGTTCCTACTGTCAACACCCGCCGACAGGGAAGGGTGCGTGCTATCCCACTAGCAACACTTATATTAGCCGGCTCTTTCCGTACATCCCAAATTAATTGTCCTGGTTTGAGCAGTGCATTTAACTCCGGTATGTTTGCCAATGGTGTATGTAAACCATTTACCAGCGACATCCCAGCTTCTAAAGCATCTTTGAATTCATGCCAGTAATCATCTGGTATAGCGCCACCTCCTGGGGCAATACCAATTACCAAAACTTCCGGCTTGTACTCCAGGGCTGCGGCTACCGATGCCACAATTGGCACATCACGCTTGATACCTGTTAATTCTGCTAGGGATTTGCCAGCAGACTCGCGATCGATTACGGCTACGATTGGGGCTTCACTGTAGCGTAAAATAGATAACCCCGTTTTGCCCTGAGTCCCAGTAGTTCCTTCATGAAGTAAGATCGCTACTCGTTGATTAAGTGGTAGACGCACTCTGTTGTACCCCCAAACCTGGTAAATCGTTTGGCAAAACTCTCCCTTCTTTTAGCAATGCACCCGTAAAGGGATCATCAATTAAGTTAAGGTGACTGTCTAAATCTAAATAATCAGCTAGTGGTGCTAGCTGTAATGCTGCTGTATTAGCTAGCGAACTGTCAGAATAGCAACCGAACATTACTTGTAACTGATATGCTCGCGCTGTATGTACCATTCGCATTGCCTCCGTTAGTCCCCCTGATTTCATCAGTTTGATATTAATACCATCCACGTAGTTTGCCAAATGGGGAATATCGCAGCTGGTGAAACAGCTTTCATCGACAAAGATGGGCATGGGAGAGTGTTCTTTGAGTTTTGCTAAACTTGGTTCCTGTCCTCGTGGCAATGGCTGTTCTACATACTTTATACCTAAATCAGCCAGCCAACTGCACATGGCGATCGCATCTTCTAAACTCCAACCCCCATTGGCATCAACAAATAATTCTGGTAATGGTGCTTCTTCTCGCACTGCTAAGAGCATTTTTTTATCTGCATCTATGCCATCTGGACTACCTAGCTTCACCTTGAAAAGGCAGACATCAGTAAATTGTAACCAGTCTCGCGCTCTCGCTCTGGCAGCTTCAGGCGAATTAATCCCAATTGTGACAGAAGTCGGGACTATTTGATTGCGATCGAGTCCCCAAATTTGCCACAAGGGTAATCCGACACGCTTACCCAGCCAGTCGTGCATTGCTATATCCAAAGCTGCTCTTGCAGCAGAAGGAACTTGGTTTTGTGTTAAAACTTGCTCAATTTGTTGTCGTTGTAAGGGGCTGAATGTTTGCAACAGTGGCACAACTTCCTCTAAAGCATCTTTGATTGTATCAGTTGATTGCCGATGATTACCCACACCGAATGGCGATGCTTCCCCCCAGCCTTCGATGCCATCGTATGAGATCCGCACCCATATATTCGTTGTCTGTGCCGTTGTACCTCGACTAATGGTTAAGGGAAATCTCTTGTTGACTGTAAATAAATTTACATTTATTTGCATACTTATTCTGGATATTATGTTATGACAAAAGCCAGTGTAAGTTCAAAATTTAGATTATCGGACGTATCCGTTATACTTTTTTACATTCACTGGATGATTGCTAAACTTTTTATACCAAGTTTTATTTGTTACTTAATTTATGACCAACTTAAAAAAATGGAAAACTTTAAAATCAAAAATGGTCTTAGATCATTACTGGTGTAAGGTCAGGCAAGATGAAATAGAACTGCCCAATGGTCAAATTATCGATGATTATTTTGTTAGTATTAAACTAGACCTTGCGATGGTTTTACCTATAACTAGTAGCAAAGAGATAATTTTTGTCCAGCAATACAGACACGCCATAGGTGAATTTTTCTTAGAATTGCCAGCAGGAAATTTTGATTCCACAAAAGAGAGTGCCGAAGTAGCAGCAATTAGAGAACTGACAGAAGAGACTGGTTATATTCCCCAAGAATTTAGAAAAATCGCAACTCTATACGATAAGCCGAGTAAAGATACGAATCAAATACATTTATTTTTAGCAGAGAATGTGAGCAAAGTTGGAGAGCAACAACTAGATATTACAGAAGACATTGAAGTTGTATTAATTCCCGTAGAATCAATTTTAGATAAAATTATTCAGGGAGAAATTTCTATAGCCGGAACTATAGCGGCTCTTTTCTTAGGTTTAAAATTTCTAAGTTATTAATAATCTCAGCATTAATTATTATATTTGTCTTTATCGTAACTTCTGATACTTTTCTCAAAGTTAGTCCAAGTGAGTTAGCAGAATTAGCTGAAGATGAATATTCTTGTAAGATAATATTTTTTCGTGACTAAGGTATATTTAATTACTACTTTTGATGAAATTTTAAAATGGTTGAATCAATCTTTGGAGAGAGGATTTATACCAACTAAATTTTCTATATTCTAGAAAGCAGATAGTAAAACTTAAGGAAATAGAATAATGCCATTACAAAAAATAAGTGAATTTGATACAGACTACCATAATACTATTGGTAAAGACATCAAAGGAATGGGTCTGTATGTTCAGGGAACCGATGAGAAGATTGGCACAATAATTGATGCTGTCTTAGACGAACAAGGAGCATTTCGCTATTTAATTGTTGACATAGGCGTTTGGGTTTTTGGCAAGAAAGTATTACTACCAATAGGTAAATCGCGTATTGACTCTACAGCAGATCGTGTATACGTTGTTGGTATGACAAAAGAGCAAGCGGAAAAATTGCCTGAATATCATGAGCATACAGCGCTTGACTACGACTATGAAGAACGGGTGCGCGGAGGATATCGCACACCGTCTGTAGAAAGTTCAGCACCTCTGGATGTAGCATCGACAGTTGGGCGCACTACTCCCACTCTTGATCGCAACAACTACACCTACGCACAAGAGCCAGATTTATATGATGTCAGCACTCACGGAGACCAAACCTTCAAACTTTACGAAGAAAGACTGGTTGCTAATAAACAACGTCGTAAAACTGGAGAAGTAGCGATTGGTAAGCATGTCGAAACCGATACTGCAACAGTTGCTGTATCGCTGGAAAAAGAGCGAGTCGTGATTGAGCGAGTTACCCCTAAAGATGCAGGCAAAGTTGTATCTGCTGAAACAGCTAACTTCCGCGAGGGTGAAGTAGCACACATGGAAATCTATGAAGAAGTTGCAGATGTCCAGAAAGAAGCTTTCTTGCGAGAAGAAGTCAGAGTGCAAAAAGTTGTAGACAAAGAAACTGTTGAGGTTCAAGAAACCATTCGGCGTGAAGAGTTAGACGTTGAGACTGATGGAACTTTAAAAGTCAATAAAACTGACAGAGTTTAACTTGACCGAAGAGGCTAAAGAGCAGGGGAGAATTTATTTTCAAAATGTTTGACGATCTGCAAGCTTGATTTGAGGCTTTGCGCGATCGTCTTTCTTCTTTCGACCGCGATACTCTAGTTGCTGTCCTTAGTTCGCGTGAGGATATTTTCAAAGCGCAAGCTAACAAGATGATCGACCGAATTGAAGCTACACGGGATATTGCAGAATCTCCATTTTAATGACAAACTTCTTTACTTAATGGCGACATTTAAATAGTAGACAGCAGTCTGACAATTTTGAAAGCAAGTGGCTAAAGTAGCGATCGCCACGGTTTTCTAAGCTAGAATACCAAAGTTGTATTTAGATACATCTGACAAGTCAATTGCCAAAGAGCCGTTATTTCTATGACTTACTACGTAATCTACGACGGTAATTGTAATCTCTGCGTTAGCCTAGTGCGATCGCTAGAAACCTTAGACCAAGGAAAGCTGTTTCGCTACGCACCTATGCAAGATGAGCAGACACTTTTACAGTGGGGAATTACAGCCCAAGATTGTGAACAGGGGGTGATTTTAATTGATGGTAATCAACCTCAAAGACGTTGGCAAGGTAGTAATGCAGCAGAAGAAATTGGGCGGTTATTGCCAGCAGGAAGTATATTTGTAGATGCTTATCGAGCCTTACCGGGGATGAAGTGGGCAGGCGATCGCTTTTACGAACAAATCCGCGATCATCGTTACACCATATTTGGTAAGCGTTCTAGTACCTATCAATCCTCGTATTGCGCGGATGGTAGCTGTAAGCCGTAGGGTAGCTTTAAAATCTCGTTTCCAGCCAGAGAGCGCTGTAAATGCTCCTCATGTGCTTCTGGCGTGAATTTGGAAGGCGGAGACTTAGAGAGGGCATTCCCAGTCGGAGACTGGGAACGAGGGACACCACTTACAACTAAATTGGTCATTAGACAGAGTTTGTTTGACGCGAAAATCCGCCTACAGGTGCTAGTAAAAAGTCTGGTAGACCAACCATTATGCTATCTGGCGTGTTTGTAAACATTGTGCAATCAATGACATTTGCGATCGCCATCGCGCCACAATTCGGCACAACATAACATCTGATGGGAGGATACTGCGTGAGAATTGGTGCTAACTACTTGGGTAACGGAGAATGTGAATTTACAGTTTGGTCTCCGCTATTAGATAGCGTTACGGTACAAATTTTGACCCCAGAGCAGCAGCTAATTCCGCTCAAGCCTACGTCTGAGGGATACTGGCAGACGAAAGTCAACGATGTGTATCCAGATACGCTTTATCGCTATGTCTTGAATGGTCAAGACACCTTTTCTGATCCGGCGTCGCACTATCAACCGGAAGGCGTGCATGGGCCATCTCAAATTATCGATCACCAATTTGAGTGGACAGACCAAGCATGGGCTGGCATTCCTGTGGAGTCGATGATTTTCTACGAACTCCACGTTGGCACATTCACACCGGAAGGAACTTTCACCGCGATCATTTCCCGCTTACCGGAACTGAGGGAACTGGGAATTAATGCTATTGAAATCATGCCCATCTCCCAGTTTCCCGGAGACACTCATATTGAGGCAACTCTTGCATATCGCAACTGGGGTTATGACGGCGTTTATCCCTTTGCTGTCCAAAATTCCTACGGTAGCCCAGCCGAACTTAAGCAACTGGTAAATGCTTGCCATCAACACGACATTGCTGTTGTATTGGATGTGGTGTATAACCACTTTGGACCAGAAGGCAACTATATGAGTCAGTTCGCGCCCTACTTTACTAAAACCTATAAAACGCCGTGGGGCGAAGCGCTGAATTTTGACGATGCCCATAGTCCAGGTGTGCGAAATTATTTTATCCAAAATGCGCTCTATTGGTTGGGCGAGTTCCATATAGATGCATTGCGGCTGGATGCGATTCAGGCAATTTACGACTTGGGAGCCAAGCATTTTTTGTGGGAACTCTCCGAAGCGGTTGATCAATTTTCACAACAAGGGCAAAAATGGAAACGCCATTTAATTGCTGAAAGTGACCTGAATAATCCCCAAATAATTCGTCCCGCCGAATTGGGTGGATATGGAATTGATGCTCAATGGAGTGATGATTTTCATCATGCATTGCACACATTGTTGACAGGCGATCGCCAAGGATATTATCACGATTTTGGGCAGTTGGCTGATTTGGCGAAAGCTTATAATGATACTTTTATCTACGATTGGAAGTACTCAGCCGATCGTAAACGTTTTCATGGTGTACCTTGCGGCGATCGCCCTTTATCACAGTTTACAGTCTGCATTCAGAATCACGATCAAATCGGCAATCAAATGAAAGGGGAACGCCTCAGCCAGAAGATATCTTTTGAGGGATTAAAGTTAGCTGCTGGCGCTGTGTTGCTCTCGCCCTACTTACCCCTGTTATTCATGGGAGAAGAATACGGCGAAACTGCACCCTTCATTTACTTTGTCAGTCACTCCGATCCCGATTTAATTCAAGCAGTTCGAGCCGGACGCAAACAAGAGTTTGAAGCGTTTCACTTTGCAGATGATCCCCCAGATCCCGAATCGGCAGAAACTTTTCTGCGTTCTAAGCTTAATTGGGAATTACGCAATAATGGTAAGCACAAAGTTCTCTGGGATTGGTATCGCCAGTTAATTAATTTACGCAAAACGCATCCAGCACTTCTCAACCAAGACCGCAATTTTATCCAAGCGACTAGCGATGAAGACAAGAAGTTAGTAATCGTGCGTCGTTGGTGCGAATCAAGTGAACTAATATTTGTGATGAATTTCAATTCGTCTCCAGTCACAGTTAGTCTACCAATTGGGCATAATTCTCACAAACTATTAGACTCAGCAGATACCTCATGGTCTGGGACTGGTTCCCAAGCCCCTGAACATCTGTCTGTAGGGCAAGAATTGACAGTAAAAGCTACTAGTATCGTCCTGTATGAACGCGAATGATTGACACTCTGCGGTCTAAAGACACGCAGATTCTTTAAGAGTTGCTTAAAAGGGATAGTCAAATATCCCTCTAGACGCTCAAAACAACTACCCCTAGAAGAGGTATTGCAATTACGCTTACTTTTCTTTTTCCTACTGCTTTCCGAGTCCATCAATATTTAGTGGTATTACGCTCCATGTTTTCCCATTACTTGTTTACCCAGGGCTGTAACTTGTACAGGTACGAGATAAATCAGGGGTCACTCCTTACAAAACACTTCTTAGCGCAGATGGTTATTCCTACTCACACTTTAATTTTAACATTTTTCACCCTTCTCTACGAGAGGCTGCGCCAACGACTACGCTTAGGGTTAAAACCACTCGTGGCGTGTTTCCTCCACTGCCTAAAAAAAGTCAAGTGGCTTCCACACGTCCAGCGATTCTCTTGTGAGTGGGGAGTAGGCTTGCCGTGAGCGTAGCCGAACCGGAGTGGGGGAGTTAAAGTTTTAAGCTCAGAGGTTCAACGCTCATGCTCAGAGGTTCAACGCTCATGCTCAGAGGTTCAACGCTCATGCTCAGAGGTTCAACTTTCATGCTCAGAGGTTCAACTTTCATGCTCAGAGGTTAAACGCTCATGCTCAGAGGTTCAACTTTCATGCTCAGAGGTTCGACGCTCATGCTCAGAGGTTCAACTTTCATGCTCAGAGGTTAAACGCTCATGCTCAGAGGTTCAACGCTCATGCTCAGAGGTTCAACTTTCATGCTCAAAACCTCAAACTCCCTCATCCCCCTCATCCCCCACCCTGCGGGTTCGCGTAGCGTTCCGTAGGAAAGCTAAAGCTACATCCCCCTCATCCCCACTCCCCACTAAAAACTATGCGAATTCCCACCGCAACTTATCGAATTCAGTTTACACCTGAGTTTAGCTTTGACAACGCTAGAGCGATCGCAACTTATCTAGCAGATTTAGGTATTTCCGATTTGTATGCTTCCCCGATTTTCAAAGCTCGAACCGGGAGTACGCACGGCTACGATATAGTAGATGCCACTCAACTAAACCCAGAACTGGGAACTAATGAATCCTTTGATGCATTGGTTGATAAAGTTCAATCCCTTGGTATGGGCTGGTTACAAGATATTGTACCCAACCACATGTCCTATACCAGCGAAAACCCTTACTTAATGGATGTATTGGAACACGGGCCAGATTCCAGTTATACCGACTACTTCGACCTTTCTTGGAATGCTCCCTTTGGCGATCGCCAAGAGCGAATTCTAGCACCGCTACTGGGAGACTTTTACGGCGTATCCTTGGAAAACGGACACATTCAACTACAATATGAAGAAAATGGTTTAACTGTAAACTATTACAGCTTGAAACTGCCACTGCGCTTAGAGTCTTACACAAAAGTTATCATTCATAATCTGGGTAAACTGACGCGCACACTGGGACGCAATCACCCCGATTTTATTAAACTATTGGGAATTCTCTACATTCTCAAAAATGTGCCTTCAGAAGTGGCGGGAAAACAACGACAAGACCAAATCGCATTTATTAAAGGATTGGTTTGGGAAATCTACACCACAAATGATGCCATCCGCGAGTTCATTGACGAAAATATCAAAACTTTCAATGGAGAACCGGGTAATTCCGAAAGCTTTAACCTCCTAGATGATTTACTGAATGACCAGTTTTATCGTCTCGCCTTCTGGAAAGTTGGGGCGGAGGAGATGAACTACCGCCGTTTCTTTACAGTCAATGAACTGATTTCGGTGAAAGTTGAAGAACTGCGGGTTTTTAATAACACCCACAGCTTCATTCAGAAGTTAGTTGAGGAGGGCAAATTTACAGGTTTACGGATTGATCATATTGATGGACTTTATAATCCAATCCAGTATCTGGAAAGGCTGCGGGAAAAAACGGGTGATGTTTATATCACTGTGGAAAAGATTTTAGAACTCACAGAAGACCTGCCGGAGAATTGGGAAATTGAAGGAACATCAGGATATGACTTTTTAAACTATGTAAATGGGGTATTTTGTCAAACAGAAAATCAATCACAGTTCGATAAAATCTACCAGAACTTTATCGGTTCAAAAGTAGATTATTCCACCATTGTCAAGGAGAAAAAGCACCTGATTTTGGAAAAAAATTTAGCAGGTGATATTGATAATCTGGCACTTTTGTTAAAGAACGTTTCCAGCAAATATCGCTACGGAAATGATTTTACACTGAATGGATTAAAAAGAGCGATCGCCGAAGTTTTGACACTGTTTCCGATTTACCGTACATATATTACACCCGATGGAATTGGAGAAAGCGATCGCGCTACCATTCAAGAAGTAATTCGCCAAGCCAAAGAACAAACGCCCCTGTTGCACCATGAACTGACCTTTATTGAAAAGTTAATGCTGCTAGAGTTTGATAATTCTCTGACTCAAACAGAACGCGAGCAGTGGATATATTTTGTCTTGCGAATGCAGCAATACAGCGGCCCGCTAATGGCCAAAGGCGTCGAAGACACAACATTATATGTTTATAATCGGTTGCTGTCGTTGAATGAAGTTGGAGGTAATCCCGGTCATTTTGGGATATCAGTAACCGAATTTCATGCCTTTAACCAACAGCACCAGATAACCTGGCCTCACACAATGAACACCACAGCCACCCACGACACCAAACGCGGCGAAGATGTCCGTGCAAGGTTGAATGTCCTCTCAGAAATCCCAGAGGAGTGGGAACAGCAGGTAAATACTTGGAGTGCCATGAATCGGGGAAATCGTAGCCATCGCCAGGGGTTTGCTATGCCCGATCGCAACGATGAGTATTTTATCTATCAAACGTTGGTAGGGGCTTTTCCTTTTGCCGAAGCAGATCATGCATTTTTCGTGGAACGGGTGAAAGACTATATAATTAAAGCAATTCGAGAAGCGAAAGTTCATACAGCATGGTTGCGACCTGATAGTGAGTACGAAGAAGCTTGTACTTCCTTTATTGAGAAAGTACTTGATCCTGCCATCTCCGGGGAATTTCTAGAAGTTTTTCGTCCCTTTCAACAGCGAATTGCAGACTATGGCATATTCAATTCCCTTTCCCAAACTCTACTAAAGATTACTGCACCCGGCGTACCGGACTTTTACCAGGGAACAGAACTTTGGGAACTAAGCCTAGTTGATCCAGATAATCGCCGTCCCGTAGATTTTGAACAGAGACGTACTTACTTAAACGTCATCCGCGAACAGGTAAAAACAGATATTCTCGGACTAATTCAGGAGTTACTCAACCACAAAACAGACGGCAGAATCAAACTATTTTTAACAGCTCAACTACTCCAAGTCAGAGCAAACTACGTCTCATTATTCCAGGACGGCGACTATTTACCGTTAAAAGTTGAAGGAACCTACGCCAATCACATTATCGCCTTTGCGCGGCGTGAGGGAAATCAAACAGCGATCGCGATCGCACCTCGCTTTTTAACCAGCCTCATCCAGCCTGGACAGAATCCCATAGGCGAGTTAATTTGGCAAGATACACATTTGCAATTACCCCCTGGAACATCCCTCACTTGGAAAAACGTCCTAACCCAGCAACCCTTACAAACTACAGAAACCCTATCGATCGCAACCGCCCTCGCCCATTTTCCAGTTGCCCTATTGATTAGTAGTGCCGAGTAAAAAATAAATCTACCTCACCCAGAAACGCAGAGAAAACCCCGTAAAACCTCTGCGTACCTCTGCGGTTCCCTCCGCGTCCCTTTGCGTTAAAAAATAATTCTATATGACCACTCCCCCAACACCCACCACCGCGCAAATTGACACCGTGCGATCGCACATCAAAAAAACGTGGAAAACCCTAACGCGATCGCACGAACACCTATTACAATCAGCCAAAGATACCAAACTAGACCACAAAACCGAGACTCCTTGGCTCGTCTACATTTCGCCTCAAGAAGATTGTCCCAACGTTCAGACTATTTTAGAGCGATCGCTATCTCCCAAGGATATGCAAAGAATTGAAATTCGCACTTTACCATCAGAAGTCGAAGCAATTAAAGAGCATGGATTATTATACCTACCAGGGCCTTATGTCGTACCAGGTGGGCGCTTCAACGAAATGTATGGCTGGGACAGCTACTTTATCTTACTGGGACTTTTGCGCGATGAAGAATGGGAGCTAGCGCAAAGCCAAGTAGATCAACTACTATACCAAGTGCAGCATTATGGCACCATCCTGAATTCCAACCGGACTTATATGCTGTCGCGATCGCAGCCTCCAGTCCTCAGCATGATGGTTTTGGCATTATTCCAGCACACCCAAGACGAAGAGTGGTTGAAGTCAACCGTACCGCTCCTAGAGCAATTTTACTATTCTTGGGTAGTACCGCCCCATCTAAATGCGGCAACAGGCTTATCTAGATTCTATGCTTTTGGGGAAGGTGCCGCGCCAGAAGTTTTGTTCTCCGAGCGGGATGAGGAGGGAAAAAGCCACTACGATCGCGTCAAGGAATATTACCAAACCTTTGAAGTTGAAGATTATGATGTGAATCTTTACTACGACCGCGAAAATGACGAACTGACCAATCTATTTTATAAGGGCGATCGCACCATGCGCGAGTCCGGTTTTGATATCACCAACCGATTTGGCCCTTTCAGCGCTGATATCCTCCATTACGCTCCTGTGTGCCTCAACAGTTTGCTGTATCAGATGGAACAAGATTTGGCGCAAATTAACCAGATTTTGGGGAAAGAAGAATTGGAGGAACAATGGCACGATCGTGCAGATATCCGCCGCGATCGCATCGATCAGTATCTCTGGGATGAAGAACAGGGAATATATCTCGACTATAATTTCCAGAGTGGAGAACGCCGCCGTTACGAATTTGCTACCACATTTTATCCTCTGTGGCTGGGAATTGCTTCTCCAACCCAAGCCAAGCGCGTCGCGGAAAATCTCTCTTTGTTTGAAGCCCCAGGCGGAATTTTTACCAGTACTCGTGTCACCGGAAACCAGTGGGATGCGCCCTTCGGTTGGGCACCACTGACATTAATTGCCGTCCTGGGACTTCACCGCTATGGGTATCAGACAGAAGGCGATCGTATTGCGAATAAATTCCTAGCTATGGTAATTAAAGAATTCGGGCGTCACAACACCCTGGTTGAGAAATATGATGTTGAACGTTGTTCTGCCAACGTTTCCGATGAAATCTGCTTTGGATATAGTTCTAACGAAGTTGGTTTTGGCTGGACAAATGGAGTTATTCTGGAACTTTTAGCAGCCCGTGGGAAAAAAGTTTAAATAAGATAAAGGCGTGAGTTTTTTCCTCACGCCTTTATCTTATTTATTACACTTAACTCTATTCGATTAATCTCTGCCCGAAAAGCCACCCCCAAAGAAAGGAGAACCTACTATGAGTATCTCGCCCAATCGACTTAAAGAACTCGAAAATATCCCTGATCCAGCGATTGATACTTCAGATATTCCTGAATTAGATCAGCAATTCTGGGAAACAGCCAAAATGGTAAAACCTGTTAGCCAAGAAGCCACATGAATTCAACTAGATCAAGATATTTTGGATTGGTTTAAAAACAGAAGCAAAGGCTAGCAATCTCTAATTAACTCCGCTCTCCACTCTTATATTGAGCATAATTCATCCCGATAACGCCTTACCTGACTAACTCGTACCAAATCATCAGGAATAATCACAATGGTTCGCACCGAGTTGTCCGTGTTAATTCCCTGGCGATCGCTGAATGGGTTGCACACTCAGGCGATAGCCGAGATTGTGCAGGATAAGGCTGATGGTTCGCAGTTCAGGGTTGCCTTCTGGCGACAAGATCCGGTAAAGATTTGGGCGATTTAAACCCGACCGTGCTTGGGCCACGTTCTGCAGCGCTTCTAGAAAAAACGCCAGATCACCATATTTCCTCAATCTTTCCCAACTTGCAACTAACGGCACAACAAATCTTTACGGCTGCGCGATCTGTCATTGAGTCAAATGGGATAAGATGCGGTCAGATTTTATAATATAACGATACGGATGACACCACAAGACGCACGACAATACGCACCAGCAACCCAGCGCAATAGCGAACCAATTATAGAAGTACTTTTACAAGTGTTGCCCAAGAGTGGCACGATATTGGAAATAGCAAGTGGTACTGGCGAACATGCAGTATTTTTTGCCCCCAAGCTCAGTCCTCGTCTGTGGCTGCCAACAGATGCAAATCCCCAATTACGAGCCAGCATTACTGCATGGGCTGAACACATTGGCTGTGATAATCTTTATCCACCGCTTGAGCTTGATGTCAGAGAACCAGTTTGGGCAGTGGAGAATCCGGCATTTGATTGGCTTAATAATCAGCCAATTGTGGCGATCGTCAACATCAATATGATTCACATTTCACCGTGGTCAGCCTGTCTGGGATTAATGGCAGGGGCAGGTCGGATCTTACCAGCAGGAGGTATCCTCTATTTATATGGGCCTTTTAAACAAGCTGGAGAACATACAGCAGCGAGTAATGCAGCTTTTGACGAATCTTTACGCGCCCAAAACCCAGAGTGGGGTGTACGTAACTTGGATGATGTTATCGCAGTCGCTAGCGCCCAAAATCTTACCTTGAAACAGACTTATCAAATGCCAGCAAATAATCTTTCAGTAGTGTTTGAACGTTCTGCTAATGAATAATTCCTAGACAGCTAGTCCACTAATATATGTTGACAAAAATCAAGCAAATGGCGTCAGAGGCTTTGATTTTTGCTCCCCAACGCTACAAGGGTTGGGTTGGGGGTATCTTCAAAATATTAAAACGTTAACCGAACTGTATTGGAATTCCTATATTCAGCACCTAATCATTATCATCTTTACGCTTATCGTAAGGCTCACCTTTAAAAGGTTGTACGCCAATAGTAGGATAAGAATCATCATTAGGCCCAAAAATCCGCATTGCAGCTTCAGAAATATACTGGGTTATGTTCGCAATGATTTTGGAAATAGCCATAATATTGGACTCCTTATTTCGAGTCGCTTTAATTGTGATGCCTATACTCTAATGCGGATATTCTTGACTAGCTCAGATTCTCAATATATCGAGATTATACGCAATGTTTATTCAGATAACTTCGCAATACTTTAGTTTTTCAAAAAGCCAAATTTTTCTCACCGATTCTAATCGTAACATAGTTATTTCTCCAACCCCAGTCTGGTAAACAAACTAAATTTATCAGGATATTATTTTCTTTCATTAGCCGCCTGTCCAATTCAGATTATTACTATTAATAAATATTAAATTATTGATAAATTTAGTATTAATTTGCCTATAAATCTACTGTTCTACGGCAATCTCAGAAAATATCCTTGCCGGGAGTTGACATTATTTATGGTAGATATTACCATAAATAGCAGAGGCATCTTGTAAGGTAGCTCTTGAATGACAACTCTTTTGCCAGATTTGGATTATGTACATAAACAGCAAAGCCAGCAAAACCAGGAACTAAACCTCTCTGGAGATGATTACAGCTTACTGACGGATCTTTATCAGTTGACGATGGCAGCTTGTTACACAGGCGAAGGTATAGAACAAAGACGGGCAAGCTTTGAGTTGTCTGTGAGGCGATTACCAGAGGGTTTTGGTTATTTAATTGCAATGGGGCTGACGCAGGCATTGGAATATTTAGCCAAATTTCGCTTTAATCCTTCGCAAATTGCGGCATTACAGGCAACGGGAATTTTTGCTCAAGCAAGCGATCGCTTTTGGTCACTTTTAGCCCAGGGAAAGTTTACAGGTGATGTTTGGGCAGTACCCGAGGGGACAGCCGTCTTTGCCAATCAACCACTGTTGCGGGTGGAAGCACCTCTTTGGCAAGCGCAACTAGTGGAAACTTACCTGCTAAATACGATTAATTACCAAACTTTGATTGCCACAAAAGCAGCACGGTTGCGGGATGTAGCGGGGGAGAAAGCAACACTTTTAGAATTTGGGACACGACGAGCATTTAGTCCCCAGGCTTCCTTGTGGGCGGCGCGGGCGGCGTTGGCAGGTGGGCTAGATTCCACTTCCAATGTGTTAGCAGCGCTACAACTGGGACAAAAGCCAAGTGGTACAATGGCACACGCCCTGGTTATGGCGTTGTCAGCAATAGAAGGCACTGAGGAACAAGCTTTTAGTGCATTTCATCGATATTTTCCGGGTGCGCCATTGCTGATTGATACTTACGATACCATTGCTGCTGCCCAGCGATTAGCCCAAAAAGTAAATTCCGGGGAAATGGAATTAACAGGAGTGAGATTGGACTCAGGAGATTTAGTTACCTTATCAAAACAGGTGCGATCGCTCCTTCCCGGTGTGCCAATTTTTGCTAGTGGCGACTTAGATGAGTGGGAAATTGCCAGATTAAAAGCTGCTGGGGCCGAGATTGATGGTTACGGATTGGGAACGCGATTAGTTACGGGTTCGCCTGTAAATGGAGTTTATAAACTCGTGGACATTGATGGCATCCCAGTGATGAAACAGTCGAGTGGTAAGGTTACTTATCCAGGGCGCAAGCAGATTTTTCGCTCGTTTACCGGAGGTAAGGTAAAAGCAGACAGGTTGGGACTTTTAGATGAAATTCCTCTGGAAGAAGAACCTTTGTTGCAATTGGTAATGCAGGAGGGTCAACGGGTGCAGCCGTTAGAGACTTTGGCAACAATTCGTCAGCGTACCGCCGCCTCAGTTGCCAGTTTGCCAGAACAGACACGGCGTTTGGATCATCCTGTAGCTGTAGAGGTGGAGATTTCTGAACAGTTACGAGTATTGACTGAAGAAACTAAAAAACGAACCGCCAAGGACGCAAAGTAAGATGATGAGAATTGCTTTGTTTGGTACTAGTGCCGATCCACCAACTGCTGGACATCAAAAAATTCTGAGTTGGTTGTCTGAGCGTTATGATTGGGTAGCGGTTTGGGCAGCAGATAATCCATTTAAGTCCCATCAAACACCCTTAGAGCATCGGGCGGCAATGCTGCAACTGTTGATTGCGGATATAGATTCGCCACGGCATAATATTGCTTTGGAACAAGAATTGAGTAGCTTCAGAACACTGGAAACAGTGGAAAAAGCGAAGCTTACTTGGGGTGAGGACGCTGAATTGACGTTGATTATTGGTTCAGATTTACTCAATCAGCTACCACGTTGGTATCGCATTGAAGATTTGTTACAAGAAGTGCAACTACTGATCGTGCCGCGACCCGGATATGCAATAGATGAGTCTAGTTCAGAGGTAGTGCAGAAGTTGGGAGGGAAGATTGCGATCGCTAGTCTGACCGGTCTAGATGTTTCCTCAACAGCCTACCGCGAACATGGAGATTCTGAAGCCCTCACAGCCCCTGTAATTGCCTATATTAATCGAGAGCATTTGTACGAATGCCAGGACATTTCCCAAAAAAGATACCAACTCCGCTAAACCAACAACCTTTGGCCGATTTCAAGGTTGGTGTTGATAATGTAATTTTTTCTGTAGATACTGCCCAAAATCGGTTGTTAGTTCTACTAGTAATGCGACAGCAAGAACCATTTTTAAATCATTGGAGTCTTCCCGGTACTTTGGTGCGTCCAGGAGAGTCTTTAGAAGATGCCGCCTATCGCATTATGGCAGAGAAAATTAAGGTCAACAATCTCTATTTAGAACAACTGTATACCTTTGGCGGGCCGAATCGCGATCCACGGGAAGCAACCGATAGTTATAATGTACGTTATCTATCAGTTAGTTACTTTGCTTTAGTGCGATTTGAGGAAGCCGAATTGATTGCCGATCGCATGACTGGTATAGCTTGGTATCCGGTAAAAGAAGTGCCGCAATTAGCTTTTGACCATAATGAAATTCTGGCCTATGGACACAGGCGGTTGCGAAATAAATTAGAGTATAGTCCGGTGGCTTTTGAAGTCTTGCCAGAAATGTTCACCTTGAATGATTTATATCAGTTATACGCCACAGTTTTAGGTGACAATTTTTCCGATTATTCTAATTTTCGGGCGCGTCTACTCAAGTTAGGTTTTTTATGCGATACCGGAATTAAGGTATCACGGGGAGCCGGTCGTCCAGCTAGTTTGTATAAGTTTGACGCTGAAGCTTTTGCTCCCTTAAAAGATAAACCTTTGGTGTTTATTTAAGTAATTGTTACGCATAGTCCAGAATAAGTTATTTTGAGCATTTACCAATGACCAATACTTCTCTAGGAGAGGCTGCGCCAACGACAACGCTCAGTACAAGTGACCAATAACCAATGACTAATGACTAAATACAATGAAAATAGCGATCGCTCAAATTAATCCGACAATTGGTGATTTGCTTTTAAATGCCCAAAAAATCCTGGAGGCGGCACAACAAGCAGCATCTAGCGGTGTACGTTTGTTGTTGACACCAGAGCTTTCTTTGTGTGGCTATCCACCAAGAGATTTATTACTAAATCCTAGTTTTGTGTCAGCAATGGGCATGACTTTAGAGAAGTTAGCCCAAGATTTACCACCAAATTTAGCTGTGTTCGTAGGAACTGTTGAACAGAACCTCGAAGCGTCTATTACTGGCGGTAAAACTTTATTTAATAGCATGGCTTTGTTAGAGAATGGCAAGGTAAAGCAACTTTTTCACAAGCGACTTTTGCCTACTTACGATGTATTTGATGAACGTCGCTATTTTGAACCAGGATTGCAAGCTAATTATTTCACTCTAGATAATATTCATATTGGCGTAACTATTTGCGAAGATTTATGGAACGATGAGGAATTTTGGGGCAAACGTAGTTATACAGTGAATCCAATTGCTGACTTAGCAATTCTCGGTGTAGATTTGATTGTAAATTTGTCTGCTTCGCCCTACAGTTTCAGCAAGCAGCAGTTTCGAGAAACCATTCTTAAGTATAGTGCAGTGCGTTTTCAACAACCGATTATTTATGCTAATCAGGTTGGGGGAAATGATGACCTAATTTTTGATGGGCGTAGTTTTGCCTTGAATCGTCAAGGTGAAATTATCTGTCGCGCCCGTGGCTTTGACACAGATTTAGTGGTAGTTGAATTTGATGAGACGCAACGAGATTTGCATCTGGGTTCTATAGCACCTGTGTATGAATCGGAAGATGAAGAAATTTGGCAAGCTTTGGTTTTAGGAGTCCGAGATTACGCTCGTAAATGTCGCTTTTCTAAAGTAGTGTTGGGTTTAAGTGGTGGGATTGACTCTGCAATAGTAGCTGCGATCGCAGCTGCGGCACTTGGTAAAGAAAATGTCCTGGGTGTTCTCATGCCTTCCCCTTACAGTTCTGAGCATTCCATTAGTGATGCTGAGGCATTAGCCGAAAATTTGGGGATTAAGACTAATCTTTTACCAATTGGGGAGTTAATGCAAGGCTTTGATCAAACTTTAGGGGATTTGTTTGCAGGTACAGAGTTTGGACTGGCAGAAGAGAATATACAATCTCGGATTCGCGGTAATTTATTAATGGCGATCGCTAATAAATTTGGCTATCTCCTTTTATCTACTGGTAACAAGTCAGAAATGGCTGTCGGTTACTGTACCCTCTACGGCGATATGAATGGCGGATTAGCGGTAATTGCAGATGTTCCTAAAACCCGTGTTTATTCAGTTTGCCACTGGTTAAATCGCAATAATGAAATCATCCCGCAAAACGTCCTAACTAAACCACCCAGCGCCGAACTCAAACCAGGTCAAGTTGATCAAGACTCTCTACCGCCTTACGAAATTTTGGACGATATTTTGCAACGCCTGATTAATAATCATCAATCAGCAACGCAAATTGTTGCAGCAGGTCACGATCCGGTAATTGTAGACCGAGTAATCCAAATGGTGGCGCGGGCTGAATTTAAACGGCGACAAGCACCCCCCGGTTTAAAAATCACCGATCGCGCTTTTGGAACTGGTTGGCGAATGCCAATTGCTAGTAATTGGGTTGGTGTCAAAAATGCTTACCAGACTAAAAGTATAGCTACGCCTAACCTTAGTTTGTTGTGATGGACAAGATGCCCATCCGCAAATCAAGTAAAAAGTGTGTAGGCGTAGAGACATCGCTTGACCTCAAAAGGCGATGTTTCTACCTGTCAACCTCACCAATAATTTAATTTTACTCATCTAAACGGTGTGCGATCGCATTCAGCAATGGCTCAAAGTCTGATTCACTGTGGATCTCAGGGGTAAGCGTGTTCATATTTTGAAGGATATCCGCCAGTTCATCAATGGTGGCTCTAATTTCTGTATATTCGTTGATTGACCTTGTTAAGCTTGGCACGTTTGCAGAAGAAGACAATAGTTTGATTTTTGTTTCTAGTTTTTGAATTTCTGCTTCCCAATGGATTACATAATCTGCACGATCAACAGGATCATATATTTTTGCATCTGCTAACACAATAGGGAAAATTCGATCATAAAATTCTCCGTTTTTAGCAATTTGCACTAGCTCAAACATACAATTGGGAAATTTTAAATACTTGTCACTAATAACTGCGATGTCTACGACGAGCTACGCTAACGCACATTTACCGCGTCCAATCCGTTCCATGAAGGCTTTAATTAGTCTTTTGTAGCCCAAATCGCGTTTATCGCGGATGATTTTGATTCCTTTTGCCTGCAAAATCTCATCCAGTTGATTGACAAATTGCTCACTTTCTCCACCCTAAGCATAAGAGAGAAAAATTTCCTTCTCGAATTCTGGTGTAGGTAAACGATTTACCACGCAATTTTCTTCTTGATCCTGTTCACGTTGTCGTTCCTGTCGTTCTTTTTTGAGTTCGATGCCGTCAAGCAGTTGTTGAGCATTGAATGGTTCTATCAAACCTGGAGGAATGATAGGTAAGTTCTTCTCTTCATAAACGAGCAGGTTTTCGTAGTCCACAACAATATTGGGGTGTCCCGGAATCGGTACTTTTTCTTCTGGTAGTAACCCTTTAATAGTTTGGTGGATGGCATAAAACTGAGAACGGATCATTGCTAGCAATTCTCGTCGAGTGGAGGATGAGCCGCTGATCATGATGAAGATTTTGCGGTCTTCCTGATCGCTTTTGACAAGTGCCCGATTACCACGATGTTTGAGAACGATGCCACTACGCCACCAAGTCTGGCGATCGCTGTGGTGGTGCATCCGTACAATAAAGCGAGAGATGATACTGTTGGGGAGGACGCTGTAATGATACTGGAATGCCAAACCACTTTCCCAATCCCCTGTGGCGGGTTCTTCTTTAGGCAATAAGTCAGGGATCAGGAAGCGATCGCCGTTGCCATCTTCTAGTGGAAAGCAGAGTTCAAACTTCCGCATCATATCCACAATGAATAATGGCTTATTGCCAGGATAGCGGGAGTTATCCAGAATCCGGTTAAGTTGAGTGCGATCAAGAATACCCCGAAATTCAGTCATCAGCCGATTATCGTTGAGAATCTTGTAAACTCCATTTGTGACCCATTCTGGATTTAAAACTCCCATTTCTGCCAAACGCGGATCATCCCTGAAATTTAGAACAATACCAAGTTGATGCAAAAGTTCAATCAGTGTAGTTTGACTTAATGGATCACTAACCTGCTCCTCATGGGATAGGCTTTCGTATTCACTATAGGGGATATAGTCTTGTTCCATTTGTTCCAAGCGGGTTTTGACCTGGAACCAGCTTTGGGATAATGGATCGTGGATGTGATCTAAGTTGGCAATTTGGTTAGTAATAGCTGAGTGCAATTGCTCTAGACCTTCCCCAGTCTGACAGGATATAGGCATGATGCCTTTAATAGCGGAGTATTTCTGGCACAAACCGCGCTGATCGATGTCGAGGGGATGTTGGTCAATTTTGTTGCCAACGATCAAAATAGGGGAATCGTTGCTAAAACTCTGGATAATCTTCAGCCAGTATTCTAGTTTGTTTTGCAGTTCATCTAAGCGAGAATCAAGCACTAGCAAATAAAGGCTGCGTTTAGTCAGAAAGAACTGGTGGGTGGCGTGCATGATTTCTTGTCCACCAAAGTCCCACACGTTGAGCCGGATTAACTGATCGTTGACAGGAATCTGCCAGTTTCTAATATTGATGCCTTCCCTCTTGCCTTCGTGGGGATTGTAGCAGTTATCGATTAGCCGTTTAACAAGAGAGGTTTTACCAACACTACCCTGACCAACTAGTAGCATTTTGGCTTCATTGAGAGGTTTTTTTTCTTCTTTCTGAAGTTGGAAAAAATAATTGAGAATCGTAGATGGATCGCCAGGATTTCTCCGAAGATCCGCCACTCCTAAAATTTCAGGTGGAATAGGAAGTTTGTTGCCTCTTAGGTCTAATCTTTTAAGCTTGGTGAGTTTCCAGATTTCCTTAGGTACTGTGTCTAGAAGGTTGTTGCGAAGGTTTAACCTGCTCAGTTCAAAAAGCTGCTCAATTCCATCAGGCAGTATTTTTATTCGTCCATCACGTAGGTCAAGTAGAGTCAAGTTGGTGAGTTTCCATATTTCTACAGGCAAAGTTTCTAGTCTACTATAACTGAGCTTGAGTTCTTCTAATTTAGTAAGTTGACCAATTTCTGCTGGTAGCATCGTCAGTGGATTGTTGTTGAGATCAAGCTCACTGATGTTAGTGAGTTGACTAATCTCTGCTAGGAGTGTCGTCAGTTGATTGTTGCTGAGGTGAAGCCAGTTGAGATTGGAGAGTTGACCAATTTCTGCTGGCAGTGTTGTCAGTTGATTGTTACTGAGGTCAAGCGCACTGAGTTTGATGAGTTGACCAATTTCTGCTAGCAGTATCATCAGTTGATTATTACTGAGGTAAAGCGCACTGAGTTTGATGAGTTGACCAATTTCTGTTGGTAGCGTCGTCAGTTGATTATTACTGAGGTCAAGGTAGATGAGATTGGAGAGTTGACCAATCTCTGCTGGCAACGTCGTAAGTTGATTTGAGTGGAGGTGAACCTCTCTGAGGTTGGAGAGTTGACCAATTTCTGCTGGCAGGGTCGTCAGTTGATTGTTGTTGAGGTTAAGGTTGCTGAGATTGGAGAGTTGACCAATCTCTATTGGCAATGTCGTTAGTTGATTGTCCGATATTAAAAGCCAGTCGAGGTTAGAGAGTTGACCAATCTCCACTAGCAGGGTCGTCAGTTGATTATTACTGAGGTCAAGGTAGATGAGATTGGAGAGTTGACCAATCTCTGCTGGCAACGTCGTAAGTTGATTTGAGTGGAGGTGAACCTCTCTGAGGTTGGAGAGTTGACCAATTTCTGCTGGCAGGGTCGTCAGTTGATTGTTGTTGAGGTTAAGGTTGCTGAGATTGGAGAGTTGACCAATCTCTATTGGCAGTGTCGTTAGTTGATTGTCCGATATTACAAGCCAGTCGAGGTTAGAGAGTTGACCAATCTCCACTGGCAGCATCGTCAGTTGATTATAGCTGAGGTCAAGCTTACTGAGGTTGGAGAGTTTACCAATCTCCCCTGGCAGCGTCGTTAATTTATTGCTGCCAAGATAAAGCACGTTGAGATTGGTCAACTCACCAATCTCTGCTGGCAGCGTCGTCAGTTGATTGTTGCTGAGGTAAAGCTTACTGAGGTTGGAGAGTTGACCAATCTCTGCTGGCAGTATCGTTAGTTGACTCGAGTAGAGGTAAAGCGTATTGAGGTTTATGAGTTGACCAATCTCTGCTGGCAGGGTTGTTAAGCCTTCGGCATAAAGGACTAATGTTGCCGCCTTGTCTCTAGCAGCTTGTTCAATAATTTCCAGCAGTTCTTCGTTAGTCATTTCGGGTTTTACAGAGGCGATGCCTGACAAAGATTTGCTGCTTGGACGCGCAGCAGAGAAATTGAGCTAATTAATAATTTAGCCTGTATTAAGGATTGGATTGAGGCAATGTGCGTTTGCCTAGCCCGCCCTTAGACATCATCGCAGACTCCTGCGCCCCTACAAAATCGTTCACCATTCAACCTCTGAACTCAAACCATATTACGGAAAAAAATTTAATATATATTGCCAATAAATAGTTTTTTATTCAGTATAATATCTGTGAATTTTTGTGTGCTGAATCATAAATTAATAGTAAAAATTGTGACATCATATTTCAGGCAATAGTATAGTTTCAGACAACATCAATTTTTTAAATGATGTTTATACTTAGAAGTAAGTAAATGAAGGTAGGTGCATAATGAAACTACAAGATTTCTTGGTAAAAGAGGAAAAATGGGGATTTGATGCGATCGCTGATGACGCAGACTTGGCTCGTCAGATTCAGATATTGTTAATCAACTTAGATTTGCTAGAACCTCCAGCCGATGGGAAATTTGGCCCTGTTTCTGTGATATCTCTCAAAAAATTTCAAGAATTAGCAAAGACTGGAGAGACTGACTTTTTAGGAGCAATCACAGCCAAGAAACTGATTGAAACCAAACCAGATGATCTTCCTAAACCCCCCTTAAAACTTGGTAATGACATTGCCAGTAGGATTGTGAAATACTTGCAATCTAAAAATTATCAGGTATTCACCAATCAAAAAGAATACAATATTGTTTATGTAGAGGGTATAAATGCAGACTGGACTCTCAACAATGATGCACCGAATGAATTTAACGATCGCCGGATTGTGATTGAAGTAGTAAATGGCGTTCCTAAAATTGTAGAAGACTGGGAAGCTACTACAGAACCAGGGAAATACTACACTTATAATTCGATGAATCCTAAAGGAGCAGCCAGAATTCAGTTTGGACAATACAAAGCTTGGGCTGTTGGCATCCACGGCACAGCAGAGCCTCATGAAGCATTAGTGCAAGTTGGGGATATAACTGTTTGTAGAGATTTCAACAAAGATTTTAAACGGACTGGCGACAAACTTGATACAGGTGATAATTTTTATGTGAATCAACATTACGGCTTTGATTTTCCCCGGAATGATATTCGCCTTGCCAGTGCGGGCTGTTTAGTCGGACGTACTCGTGACGGACATAGAGAGTTTATGGCGATTATTAAACAAGACCGCCGTTATGTCGCTAATCGCAAATATGTTTTCTATACTAGCGTGATTCCTGGGGATGATTTACTCAAAACGTTTCCAAGATAAGTTCAGAAGTGGTGAGTAAGAAGTAGTACTTATGAATCTTCACACTCAGCACTGTTTCGGTAATAGGCAATTGGTAGCGGTTGTTGTTATGATGCGATGTTTAGTAGAGTAGCACATATCTGCTACCCTACTTTGTGTTAATCTAACTTTGTTCTTGTGGCTGCCCTATCTCTGCCGTCAGCTTCTCTTTATCTTGCCTGCGTTTTTTGGCGTAAAGTTGAATAGTTACTGCCATGAAAATAATCATCGCAAAAATACCCCAGACAGCGATATCCGTAGGTAGATTATTCTTAAACACAGCTAGCAACACGATCGCTACTAACATAACTGTGGGTGCTTCATTTAAAGCGCGTAATTGCTGACTATTCCAGCCACATTCATCTACTGCTAATTTCTTCATTAACCGAGCGCAGTAATGATGATAACCAATTAGAATAGCAACAAACAGCAGTTTGATATGCAACCAACCCTCTTTTAAAATATCCGGTTCAGTGCTTAATAAACCGATAGCCATTGCGATCGTCACAAACATTCCTGGATTAGTGATGATATAGTAGAGGCGCTTTTCCATAATTTGATACTGATTTTTCAGTATCGTTCGCGCTGGTTCAGGTTCAAGGTTAGCTTCAACGTGATAGATAAAAAGACGTACTAAGTAGAATAAACCAGCGAACCAAACTACAAATCCGACAATATGAAATGCTTTAAACCATGAATAAGCCATGAATCCTAATCTCCTTTACTTGTGGTTGTGAGACATTTTTAGTGGTAATAAAAAGTTCACAAATGCAGGTGGGGATAACATTTATAAATCTAGCAAAAATCCCGAATTTATTTTTTAACACAGATAAATATCTGTGTTAATCGTGAATTCATTTTTATAATATCGATTTTTGCCAGAGGTAGATTATCAATGAACATCTTTACGACGCACAAAGGGTAAAAGGTCTTCTAAAATCGCTTCGTGGTAGTGTTCTTGAGGATAATGTCCGACGTTATTAAGTTTTATTAATTCGGTATTGGGTACGGAATTTGCAAAATTTTGGGCAATTTCTACAGGTAGCCAAGGGTCAATCATACCCCATTGAATCAGAATTGGCTGTTGCCATTCTTTAAAGCCAGATTGGATTTCTGTCATTGCTGAATCAAGCTGTAAATTGCGAATACTTGCTAAGAGACTTCGACCAGATGCAGAAGTTTTCAAAAATGGTTTTCGATAAATATCTAAATCTTTATCTCCGATGCGATAACGGCTACCACCTTCTAGCGTTCGGTCAACTAACAGGGGATCTTGTGTCATTACTTCACCTACCAAAGGTAAACCCATTTGTTTAATTTTCCAGGGTAATTTGGCAGCAGTTGAAATTGGTGTATTTAAGATAGCTAAATTAGCAATTTGTTCTGGATGACGCAAGGCATATTGTAATCCCACAGAACCTAAAAACCCTTGTACAACTAGAGAAAAATGTTCAAGTTCTAACGCTTTAATAAATCCTTCTAAAGCTGTAATAAAAGCATCGGGAGTATAAGCAAAATCTCGTTTTTCTGGTTTTGCAGAAAAGCCATAACCAATCCAATCAGGAGCGATCGCTCTTGTACCCTGATTCGCCAAAGCCGGTATAATATTACGCCAACTATAACTTTGTGAAACTAAGCCGTGTAGCAACAACACAGGTGCTAAGTCAGTTCTGCCGATTGGTAAAGATTCCCGATAAAACCATTCCAGTGAATCTACATTAATTTTATGTTCTGTTATTGACACGCTATTTTCCTATAGATTGAGCATGAGGCAATTCAATTTTGGATTTTAGATTTTGGATTAAATTTCAATTCTTTAATCCAAAAGCGTTCGACTGAGCGCTCACGCCGTACCCCTCCGGGGAAGCAAGCTACGTGTAGCGTTCCGCAGGAAAGTCTAAAATCTAAAATTCTTACTTCCTCATCCCCCCAGTCCCTGAGAAATAATCATCTCACGAATTGCATAAGCTGTAGCGGGTGCTAGTAAAACGCCGTTGCGATAGTGTCCAGTAGCCAAGAGGACGTTAGTAAACCCTGGCAACTTACCAATAACTGGGGCTGGGCGTCCTTCGGGACGGGGACGTAACCCCGACCAAGTGCGGAGAATCGTTGCTGTGGCTAACTCTGGGCAAAATGCGATCGCTTGTTCTCTAACAGATTCCAGCAGTTCTTGATTTGGCGGTATTTCATTTCCATTGCTGGGAAATTCCACTGTCGCACCCACCCAATAATCTCCACCGCCCACAGGAACAATATGGACATCCTTACCCGTTATCGCTGGCTGAAAGTCGGGATTGCCTAATGGATGTCCCACACGTAATTGCAACGCTTGCCCAAGTACGGGGCGAATATCAACCATCTGATTGAATTTTGCCGTCAGTGGTGTTGAACCAAGTCCGGCGGCGATTACAAACCAATCTGCGGCTATTTTTCCTTCTGTAGTCTCAAGTTGATTACAAAATTGGGCGGAAGATTCAGGTGTTGAGGTTGGGGTATCCAAAACAGCGACACCAAATTTGAAAGTCACACCATTTTGCTGGGCGGCCTCAACTAAAGCTAATGTGAGGGCAGTTGGATCAAGTTGACGATCTTGGGGAGAATAGACAGCGCCAGTAATTTTTTCGTGATTAATTTGAGGACAGATATTCTGAAGTTTAGCCGTGTCCCAAATTTCTAAATGCCAGCCTTGAGAGTGGCGAATTTCTACCAGTTTCTCCCATGCTGATATCCCCTCTAGGGAAGGCGAGAAATCAGATAAAAGCATGAGAATTCCCTGACGATTAAAAGGGATTTTGCGACCAGTTAAAGTTTCTAGTTCAGGAATTAAGGTTTCATAGCGTTGGATGCTAGTTTGTCGCATCTGCCAAGCTTTACCCTTGATTTTTTGGCTGATTGCGCCCATCAAAACGCCAAGTGCAGCGCCCGTGGCAGCTTGTGCAGGTGGTTGTCGGTCAAAAACTGTGATTTTTAGTCCTTTAACTAGACTTAGTTCATAGGCGATCGCAGCCCCAACTACACCACAACCGATAATAACTACATTCATGACTTGTGCTTAAAGTTAGAAGTTAGAAGTTAGAAGTTGAAAATTCCTAACTCCTAACTCTTAACTCTTAACTCTTAACTCCTAACCCTCATCTGCTTTAGGAAGCAGCTGGAGGAATTTGTCAACGTCTGCGAAAGCAGCCTGGGAGTTAGTCAAGGCAATTTGAGGATTGCTAGCACTAGTAGCTTTATCAAGTTTAACTAAGTGGTCAAAGAAATCTCGCGTTATTTGACGTGCTGTGGGTTGGTCTTTAGGTAGAAGGTTGGGAGTGACATAAGTCAGATTCAGCCTTGCTTCTGTTATCGGACCATGTATAAAGTTACGCACATTAATCCAATCACCTCTTTGGATTAGGGTTTTCAACTCTTGGGAGCGATCGCGCACAGCCTGAATTTCAGGAACGTATGCCTGAATTCTTTCAAGTTGTGCTGCTGTGTAAGTCGGAGGTGCCACCGCGACACCAGGACCGCCACAACTAAAGAGAAATGTCGCCAATAATACTAGAAAAAATGAAAAAACTGAGCGTTGACGCACCATACATTTTGTTTGCCGATTACCAGTGTCATTTTAGATCGCTAGCGCAATTTATCCTTCTTGTCAGCCAAGGATTTTGCAGAAAATCTTGATATTTTTTATAAAGGGCAGAATTTCATCTGCTTTTGAAGAATTTTTAAGTATAATTACTTAATAGGTGTTAGCCAGTCCCAAACAAGAAGCGATTTTTGGCATCTGTTAGTTACCAGGATTGTTAGGGAAATATGATTTAGAGTTGCTAAATCTCAAAGGTCTTTGATAAGCTGAAGCACCAATAATATAAGCCTTCTGGCGGTTTTTCTGTCTTCACATCCCCGAAGATGCCGACGCAATATAGGAGTGTTTTTTAGTGAACGCAGCTGAACAGGCAACGAACCTTGAACTCGCCAGCAACATTGCTACGGTGGTTAATTTGTTCAAATTCGAGTTTCCTGATGCCAAATCTGATCTCAAACCCTGGAAGAATGACCCAGAAACCAGGGAGTTAGTCGATCCAGATTCTATAGATATTGGCTTTCACTTTCCTGGTATCAGCAAATCTTGGCGAAGTCGCAGTATTTTAATTCAAATCCGATTTTATCAAGATCCCATCAATAATTCCCGGCGGGCGATCGGCGTGGAGGTAGCTGGATTTGATCATCGCGGCGAAGCTTGGCGACTTTCTACGGTAGAAAACTGGAGTATTGTCGGCGCATCTTCGCCTTCTGGTGAAATTGGGGATAAGCTCAAACAGATTTGCCGACAGATTTTAGAGGTTTTTAATAAACCAACTGATTAAAGTCAACTGACTTTTGCCTAGTAGTCTGTTGTTATCTCCCCAACCCCCCTTGGTGTTCACAATGAAAACCTTGATGCTCCCAAGCTTGCATATCTACTTGCGTAAGTCTTGTTACATTTGAGCATTGCGGTTGAATAATTTGACTTAAAATCGCCCAAAATAGGCTGCGTGTTAAATCTAATCCAGTTTTAGGCCAAGATTCACGATTACCAGGAACACCCAACTCCTGAACAATCTCTGACTCTACCCAAATACCATGAGCGCCCAAAAGAATCTGTGCCATCCATTTGGCTCTGGGTAAGTGACTTGGCGAGGTAATCAACATGACTTTATGCACTCCCCAACGCCGGAGAATCGGGATACCATAATAGAAATTTTCAAAGGTAGAATTCGCGCACTTTTCCAACCAAACGTTTTCTAACTCTGCTAATTCCGGCTGAAAAATTAACCATATACAGGGGTCTGGGGAACCATGAGAAATTAAAATTGGGGTTTGCGGATATTGTTTTGCTTGTTGAGCAACATAAATTTCTCGATTAATACTGCCACCAAGCACAAAGAAAGCATCTACTGGCTGCGAAGAAGCAAAAACTAAGGTTATAGTGGTAAAAATCAGCCAAGCGCCCAGGACAAAGCACAATCCAATAGTTAGTTTTTGTAACAATTGCCACAGATTAGCAAATTTTCTTTTAATAGAGATTAATGATTTGATGGTAAATTTGCGTTTCATGACTTAGGTAAGAAAACCTGATTTAATAGCTGTCTAACAGTGCTGCAATTGAGTGAACAAAGTGCTATCTTATAAAAGCAATGAAGAAGTGCAAACATGACGCCGATCAAAGTGTCACATAGTGAGTACAGCCTTGCGAAGAAGGCTAACAAACTGAGAAATGGTTGTTAATAATGGAGTATCTTCGGCATCATTGAACGATAAAAATGATGAAGGTAGCATAGCTGAGTTTGGGGTATAAAAACTTAAATTTTTCTGGAAAGCCTGATTGTTAAACTGTCAACAACACAATTATTGCAACTGATATAATACATGAACCAATCTGCCAAAAGTTACTCGCCGCTTCAAGTAGCCTTGATTGGTGGAGCGATCGCCACTACTGCTACGATGTCTGTGTTCGGCCCCGCCTGGACTCGTGATGTCCGTGCCGCTCTAGCCCTACAAGACAGCCCGAAAGCAATAGTTGATCAAGTCTGGCAAGTGGTGAATCACGAATATGTTGATGCTAAATTTAATCAACAAGATTGGCAAGCAACCAGACAAAGCCTGTTGAGCAAAGACTATTCTTCTCGTGAAGAAGCTTATACTGCCATCCGCGAAGCTTTACAAAAGTTGGGAGATCCTTACACTCGGTTCATGGACCCCAAACAGTTTGAAGCCCTGACTAGCCAAACATCTGGGGAAGTCTCTGGCATTGGGATTCGGATGGAAGTGAACCAAAAAACTCAACGGCTCACTGTTGTCGAAGCCATAGAAAATTCTCCCGCACTGAAAGCTGGGATCAAAGCAGGCGATGAAATTTTGGCAATTGACGGCAAACCCACTCTCAAAATGAAAGTGGATGATGCCTCCAAGCTAATTCGTGGCAAAGCGGGTACTCCCATCAAGCTACGCCTGGGACGGACGCGGCAAAATGCCTTTGATGTCAAACTAACGAGGGCAAATATTGAGGTGCCAACGGTACGTTATACCCTCAGACAAGAAGGGAATCGCCGCGTTGGCTATATCCGTTTGCGGGAATTTAGCGCCCACGCCGCAGACCAAATGCAACGAGCCATCCGCGATTTGAACACTAAGAAAGTTGATTCTTATGTGTTGGATTTGCGGGGAAATCCTGGCGGTTTGTTGCAGGCTAGCATTGAAATTGCGCGGATGTGGTATGATAATGGGGGCATTGTCAAGACAGTAGACCGTGTGGGCAGCAGTGAGGTAACTAAAGCCAATCGCACTGCGCTGACAAATCGTCCTTTGGCGGTCTTAGTAGATGGGAATTCAGCTAGTGCTAGCGAAATCCTCACAGGGGCACTCAAGGATAATAAGCGGGCGGTAGTCGTAGGTGGTCAAACCTTTGGTAAGGCATTAGTCCAGTCAGTTCATGAACTCGCAGATGGTTCCGGCTTGGCTGTCACCATTGCCCATTACTACACTCCTGCGGGAACGGATATTAACCATAAAGGGATCACCCCAGATATTAAGCTAGACTTGACAGAGACACAAGAGCGTCAGTTGGCTTCTAATCCAGATTTAATCGGAACCAAGAGTGATCCACAATATGCCCGTGCGATCGCAATTCTATCAAATAAGAACTTTGCCCAGCCGCCGGCAAATCAACCGACTCAACCCATGAGCCGCGCCGGTGACTTGAAATTGTAATTTAGGAGGGCTGAGTAAGAAGTAGTACCGATGAATCTTCCTATTCAGCACTGTTAATATATTCCCAAATCAAGATTTTTGGAGTTATAAAAACTGCTTGATATTGTCGTTCTAGGATTTTGGTTTGGGAATACTAGCTAGTAATCCCATCTCCAAAATCTCAGATTTATGAATCATCAGCCAGTTGATGCAACCACCGCCACCAGCTTTTTACCAATGGTGTCGGTGGTTGTTCCTATTTATAACGGTGAGGCGGATTTACCAGATTTGCTCAATTGTCTGTTGTCTCAAACCTACCCAAAAGACCGGGTAGAGTACTTATTGGTGGACAATAATAGTAGCGATCGCACCCTTACCATTCTGAAAACATCTGCTGAAAATTGCCCAATTACAATTTACCCGTTGAGCCAAAACCAAATTCAAAGCTCATACGCTGCTCGTAATACTGGGATTCGCGCCGCTAGCGGTGAAATTATAGTTTTTACCGATGCAGATTGTCGTCCGCAACCACAATGGTTAAATTCATTAATTCCGCCTTTTGTCAAGAAAGAAGTGGCAATTGTCGCTGGTGAAATTTTGGCACTACCAGGCACAACTCTGTTAGAACAATATGCAGACCGTCAAGAAACTTTGTCACAAAAGCATACCCTTGACCATTCCTTTCGTCCCTATGGTCAAACGGCTAATTTAGCGATTCGACGCATTGCCTTAGAAAAAGCGGGTTTATTTCGTCCTTATCTTACCACTGGTGGCGATGCAGATATTTGCTGGCGGATTTTGGGAGAAAACATCGGGCGTTTGGAATTTAGTGCGAATGCGATCGTTCAGCACCGCCACCGTGCTACACTTCAAGAACTGCAAAGTCAATGGCGGCGCTATGGGCGCTCAAATCGGTATCTGCACGAACTGCACGGTGTCGATTTGATGCGAGAGATTACACCCAAAGAATGCGGCTATCGCTTAGTACGTTGGTTATTGAAGGAAATACCAAGGGATATTAAGAAGGCATTGACGCAGCCCGCACTTCTCTACGAGACGCTGCGCGAACCACAAAGTGATACAGTGAGCCTGTCGAACTGCTCAGTGACCACCGCAGGCATCGCGAGTCAAGTCACCCTTGTAGATTTATTAAATACTCCCATTGGTTTGTTCACAGCTAGGGCGCGTGCTGCTGGGCAACGAGATGCCAAGCTGCCAGAGAATGCCAAGATAATTGATCGGCTGTAAGAATAAGGGACTGACAAATAAAAAAATATCCAACTACTTATTGTGGGGTAGGCTGGAAAGCCATTGGTGTCAACTTAAGAAAAAATCTGCTTTGAGAAGACGTTTTGCCCTCATCCCCTAACCCCCCGATAAATTGGGGGGAAACTCAAGAGCCAACTTTTTAAGGGGGTTGGGGGATCTCTTGTGCGTAAGTCCTATATTTGTTGGAAATCCCTAAGTAGCTAGACGAAAATATTTACAGTCATTGCGAGCATAATAAAGCAATCGCAACCGCAAGCGAATTGCTTTATTACTCTTCTCTACATTCGCATTGACGTTGTGTAATTAATTCTGTCTGACTACTTAACTCCTAACTCTTAACTTCTAACTCCTGATCAATGCCTGTCAACTTTCGCTAAATTGGAAAAAGGAAAACTCAAGGAAATTTTAAATGTCAGCACAATTGTTACTGGTGGATGATGAACCAGGGATACGGGAAGCCGTGAAAGACTATTTGCAAGAGAGCGGTTTCAGCGTTCAAGTCGCCAGTAACGCCCTTGAAGGTTGGGAATGGATGCAGCTGAATACACCTGATTTAGTGATTTCTGATGTGATGATGCCTCAGGTAGATGGCTATCAGTTCCTTAAGCAACTACGAGAAGACCCCCGCTTCCAAGCACTCCCGGTAGTATTTTTAACTGCCAAAGGTATGACAGGCGATCGCATCCAAGGCTATCATGCTGGTGTTGACGCCTATCTACCCAAACCCTTCGATCCCGACGAGTTAGTGGCTATAGTTGAAAATTTGCTAGCCCGCCGCGCCGCTAAGTCCGCAAGTACCGGAGATGACGCTGAAACCCCCGATCTTGCCGAACTAGCCAATCAGATTGCCCAAATTAAGGCATTGTTAACTCAAAGAAATGCCATTTCCCAATCGCCAGCCCCTTTCAAAATTGATTTGACTCCCAGAGAACAAAGTGTTTTGAACTTAGTCGCTGAAGGGTTGATGAACAAAGAAATCGCCCGTCGCTTAGAAACCAGCGTCCGTAATGTAGAAAAGTACGTCAGCCGTTTATTTAGTAAAACTGGCACCAGTAGCCGTACAGAGTTAGTTCGTTTTGCCCTAGAACACGGTCTTGCTAAATAGGCATTGGGCACTTGTACTGAGCGAAGTCGAAGTATTGGGCATTGGGCATTGGTTATTTTCTCTTTATCTCCCTTATCTCCCTTATCTCCCTTATCTCCCTTATCTCCCTTATCTCCCTTATCTCCCTTGTCTCCCTTTCCCCATCTGTAAAGACACAGGGTTTTGTTATTCCTGCAATGTTTTGATAAAAACTCGGTAAAATGCACCCGGCTGAATTTGCTCTCAGATTCTACCAGTACTCTTTGCTACAAAGTTTTTAATAGCGGAAACTGTTTCTGGGACTTTGTACTGCTAAATAAGACTTTCACAAAGTAGAAATCACAATATTTTATGAATTCTACTTACTGCTAAGTTTTTATGGCAACGCAAGTATGGGATCAATATTTGATTTTGATGCCCAATTCACATTGTTTAACTACTTAAATTACACCTTTAAGTTTGGGTATTTTCAGCAGCATTACGCAAGCGCATTAGCTGGCGCCGCATTTGAGGTGAGGCTTTCAACTCAGACACTTCCTGCGCTTTAACGGACGCTTGCAACGTCTCTAGAAAGTCATCAGAACCTTCGGTTAAAGCATCAAGTAACACCTGTAATAGTTGTTCGCGATCGCCCAATAGACTCTTTTCCTCAATCAACCGGAATTTGAGATGTATTTCGCACTCATAAACACCTACTTCGAGATTATTTATTTGGCGTGGTAATGCTTTGGAGTTCATAGCTATTGAGATTCCTTTACTTGGTGGTCATGAGGCTAAAGAGGTAGATGTCCAGCAAAATTCTTTATATCTTTTTTGAATCCAAAATGCTTCAATTAAGACTTTTTCTTCATCAATCACCTTTGTATCCCATTTCACTCTCCTGTATTTTTTTTCAAGGTAGATTTTGATGCTCCTGTGCCAGATATAGCTTATGGTAAGCCATAACTATTATTCAGTTTTTAAAATTCTACACAATAAAGTTTCTGTAAGAAGTTGCTCGACTTTTTTAAACCTTTTTACATCAACTTTATGTTAACGTCAACAAGAGTTTTACTTGTTACTCTAATTTTGGTGTTTATACGTAAGTAAAACCGCTTAAGTTTTTTGAGTTTATTAAAGCCAGTGGTCGATGTAGCGCTATTCCGTAAAATTACTTGATGTACGTTTTTATCAGCAGCAAATTCCGAATAAATTTCTGATTATAATTATTAAAGTAAAAATTTTTGTTCTCCATTAAAAAATGTACTCAGATCAAATTATTCCTGCCAAGTGCCTGCCCCTACTGTCTTTTGGGCTTGATGAATCCAAAAATCTTAGCAGTAGGTAAGATTAGTACCCTAAATAAAAAGACTCTAGCCAGTAATTTTTACAGAAAAATAATTAGACTACTGTCAGTACTAGCAGTTAGCCTTGTCTTCAACTCTTAACAGAAGTATTAAGTTAATCAGTACAGGTGATATTTTTACTTATGCCCATTCAATATACTCTTTTGAAACTGTTCAAAGCTGCTGTAAATTGAGAGCATTCAAGCTTCAGATATAACGTCTACAATAATTTCAGTGTAATCCACCCAAATACTTACACCCTTTTATGGATAACCCAATGTTGCTCAAGTCCACAACCCGGCATGTCCGCATTTTTGCAGGCGAAATTGACCGGGATGGCGAACTGATTCCTAGTCAACAGGTTTTAACCTTAGATATTGACCCAGATAACGAATTTAACTGGAATGAAGATGCGCTGCAAAAGGTTTACCGAAAATTTGATGAACTAGTAGAAGCATCTAGTGGCGTAGACCTCACAGAATATAACTTACGCCGTGTGGGGTCAGACTTAGAGCATTATCTGCGATCGCTCCTGCAAATCGGCGAACTCAGCTACAATCTCTCTGCCCGCGTTACTAACTACAGCATGGGAGTCCCCCAAGTTGCAATTGACGACAAACAATAAGCTCAATAGTTGGTAGCGGGCTGGCTGAACCCTTGTGACAATTCCGGTCATCCGGAATCAGCCCAAACAAAAACCTAACCCCCTTGCCGACGCTCTAAGGAAGAACATTCAAAGTCTCTCTCCTACAAGGAGAGAGATGAAGAAGAGAGGTTTTCTTGATTCGTCAGGTACTTTAGGCAAAAGTATATTCAATTATCTTAATTCTTAATTAAAGTTAATTGTTGCTATCCTACTTATAAACTAAATAAATACCAACATTATCTGTCTGTTGATGATGGGGTAATTCAGCAAAAGCAAATAACATAGTCATGCTTGGGTTATGCTTTGGGGACAGGGTTGGAGTTAGTTGCTTTATTGATGGAGAGTCACAGAGCAATAGAAGCTATGATCAGGCTGTCGGGTTGAGTTGGGAGCGTATTCTTTGGATAAATAAGCATTAGCACCTGCTGATATCCGCCAGCTAAAATCATCATCTAAAGTCTGGGTATGTCAAATTTCAGAAAGATGAGCGGTCTAGATTGTCCCTACTAATGCTGTTAAAGAAATTGCCAATCGCTGATCGGTGGGAAAACTATGGAAAATGACGCGGCAACGCTCTACTGTCCAAATGAAAATTGTCAGGCTGCTAACCCCCTGACTCACAAGTTTTGCCAGCGATGTTCCACGCCCCTACCCAAAAATTACCTCTGGGCTGTGGTAGATGGCCCGAGTGTGGGTAGCCCTGGAGAAATATTAGCCGATCGCTATTTAGTCCTTGACAAATTTGTTCTTTTAGATACGAAGCCTGGTTTATTAGCCCTAACGCCTGAGTTAGATAATCTCCAGATCCCCAAAGCTTACTTGAGACTTATTCCTTACCGCTTACACGTACCGCAGTTATATGGAGTGCTTTTTGTAGGTGACGGAACTGAGCATCGAGAAATATTACTCTTAGAAAAACCGCCACTATTAGTAGATGACACAATCCAACAAGTGCATTTGTGTAGCGAGTTAACCACCGCTTGGCGTGATGCAACATCAATGCGCCAACTCAATTGGTTATGGCAAATAGCTCATTTGTGGCAACCTCTGACGAGTGAAGGTGTCGCCTCTAGCTTACTTGACTCATACGTATTACGGGTAGAAGGATCATTAGTACGTTTGTTGGATTTGCGTTTCGATGTCGCAACATCACCAGAGTTGCCCCAATTAGGTGAATTTTGGCAGCAGTTGGTCAGTGATACCAAACCAGCTATAGCTGAATTTGTTGATCAGGTTAGCCTTTCCTTAATTCAGGGAGAGATGAATTCAACGGATCAATTAATCGGAGTTTTAGATCGGGGACTGGCTGGGTTAGGGCGATCGCAAACACCTACGATCAAAATTATCACCAAAACTGAGACTGGCCCAAGTCGCCAACGTAACGAAGATGCCTGTAGCCCACCCAGTGGTATTCTGGTCAGCAAACCACCCCAGCCAACAGCCTTAGCAATTGTCTGTGATGGCATCGGTGGACACGAGGGCGGCAATGTCGCCTCAAATTTAGCGATTGAAACGATTCAGCAGCAGGTACAGCAACTAACAAAAGTTCCCTACGACCACATAGACCCTTCACTGCTGCTTGATGACCTAGAAAAGGCAGTGGCAATTGCCAACGACAAAATTAGTCAGCGCAATGACGCTGAAAATCGCCAAGGGCGTCAACGCATGGGTACGACTTTAGTCATGGCCTTGCCTGTTGCACACGAAATGTACATTACCCATGTTGGTGATAGTCGTGCCTACTGGATTACACGCCACGGCTGTTATCAAGTTACCCTTGATGATGATGTCGCCTCCCGCGAAGTGCGGCTAGGTTATGCGATTTACCGCGAGGCTGTGCAACAGAGTGCTGCTGGCTCTCTGGTTCAGGCTTTGGGGATGGGTTCCAGCACTTCATTGCATCCCACTTCGGGACGGTTTATGCTCGATGAAGATGCTGTTTTTCTGCTCACATCCGATGGTTTGAGTGATTTTGATCGGGTGGAGGAGTGCTGGGAAACAGAAATTTTACCGATTCTGCTTGGGGAGACAAATATAGTAAATGTTGCCGATAGATTAGTCGAAATCGCTAATACTAAAAATGGACACGATAATGTCACCGTCGCTTTAGTCCACTATCAAGTCCAATACTGGGAACCAGAAATCACCATTAAAGCAGTGATTACAGAGAGTTATTCCCCGAAAGCTATTGATTTCCCGTCCAGAGCGACAGATCCGACACTTTTAGGTAGCGCAAACCATAAAACTCAGGTGATTCCCGAAAAGGAGCCGATCAAAACTCGCCAATTGCCGCTACAGTGGATAGTTCCGTTAATATTTGTGATCGCAGCAGGGACTTTAGGATTCTTCGTGAAGCAACTGCGATCGCCATCAGGGATATTTCCACTTGTTTCCAATCCCACACCAACTCTAAATCCTACCATCGAAGCGACACCCACAGCGCGATCGCTTGCTAACCTTTCTCCTGGTTGGGTAATTAAAACCAACAAAGAAATCCCCTTCGGAAACAACCAATCACTTCCCCGTGGGACTTTTTTAGAAGTTATTCAGAAAAAATCAAATCCCCAACCTGCTTCTGAGGATTTTTCGGTGTCTATGCGAGTCTGTGCCAATAAAAGCACACAAAGTTCAGCTAATACTAATAACCCAGCAGTAATTATCTCGGTTCCCCAAAATCCAAAACCTTTGCCAGCAACACTATCGCTGAACTTGTCCCAATTGAAGAGTTTTGGCGTCTCTGTTTTACAATCAGACGCACCAAATCCATGTAGAAGTGTCACGCAACCGCCAGTTACTCAACCAACTGCACCTGACACCAGTCCAACTTAATCAAATAAGGGATTTCCAATAAATAAATTACTACTACTTGTGGGGTGGGCGACACGAGCGCCCATAGCAAAAGGCGGGCAAGACTTTCCCTGCGGGACGCTACGCGTAGCTTGCTTCCCCGGAGGGGTACGGCGTGAGCGCTCAGTCGAACGCTGCCCACCCCACAAGCAATAGTTGAGTATTTTTTTATTTGTCAGTCCTTAACAGCTCGATAAACTTGTAAAAACCTGGAATAATAACAGGTAACAACCAGAGTAAAAATTTACAAGGTCAAAAAGTAGAAAATTTTCACTTTGGAGAATTGTTATTTGAAATTATTTATTTTAAGCTTTTAATTTAATGAATCCATGCCATCCCTGAATTTGGCGATCGCCCGTCTTTTAAACACTGGCACTGACAACTTCGCCATTTGGGTGGTCGAGGCTCCCTATCCCAGTGGCTACGTTTTACGTGACTGTGTATGGCCTGCTGAACTCACCCAAGTCTGGCAAGAATGGCAACAGATGTTTGCTGGTCATAGTCACCTCGATATTTCCTCAAACTCAATATCTCAAAAAGCCAACCCATTGCCCATAGATTGGATTTCACCCCCTTCAGGTGAAACCACTAGTCCCTACAGCAGTCGTCTGATGCAATACTTGGGAATGAATTTATGGCGCTGGGTATTCGACGGACAAATTCTCGGTAGTCTAGAACGTAGTCGCGGTATTGCAATGGGTCAGCATACACGTTTGCGCTTTCGACTAGAAATTCGTGACCCAAATCTTATCGCTTTCCCTTGGGAAATTATGCAGTCTGAGCCGGGTCAATCGGCTATGTCTCTCTCCCCAGATTTGCTATTTAGTCGCACCAGCACTGAAGTTGACGCCTTACCGGATTTGGGAACTGACAAAGCTTTAACTATCCTGCTGGTTTTAGGTCATGATCAAAACCTGCAACTGGAACAAGAAGCTGCAATCTTACAGCAAATTCTTGCAGATACGTCCGTGGGTAGTAATTCCCAAAGATATGCACCTTGTATAGTGAATCAACTCTTACAACCAACTCCCCAGCAGTTGATTGATGAATTAGAAACCAAAGCATACAATGTTTTCTTTTACGCTGGACATGGTTTGCCAGACCCAGATGGGGGCTTACTATTTTTGCGACCAGATATGCCCCTAAATGGGATAGAATTAGCGCAAGTACTCACCCGTACAGGTGTGAAACTAGCGGTTTTTAACGCCTGTTGGGGCGCACAACCGGCTGCTAGGAATCATCAAGCCATACCTACCAGCAGTTTAGCAGAAGTACTAATTCGTCATGGTGTGCCTGCGGTTTTGGGAATGCGCGATGAAATTGCTGACCACGAAAGCCACAGTTTTATTCAAGCCTTTACCAAAGCTTTGCGATCGCACAAACCAATTGATGAAGCCGTAGCACAAGCTAGGCAAGAGTTGTTAACATTGTATAAATTTAATCAGCCGGCTTGGACTTTGCCTGTGCTCTACCTGCATCCAGATTTTAATGGCGAACTCATTAAGAATCTGGATGAAGGTATTACGGAAATACCAGACACAGCCATTCCTGATCTAGGTTCCCCGCTTCTAACTGCTTCTTTGCGATCGCTGACTCCAAAAGGTAAAACCTGGTTGTTGCGTTATGGAGTTACCCGCATCGGTCGCACAAACGACAATGATATTGTCATCCCCGAACCATCTGTATCCAAACGCCACGCCGAAATCTTCTGCCGTAATACTGTTACTGATGCTACATTCATGCGAACTTATTACTTGCAAGATTTTTCCACCTACGGCACAACCTGGTTTTTAGGACTTAATGGTTGGCAACAAATCCTCCGAGAGGAAGTCCCCTTGAAATCGGGGATGCAGTTAAAGTTTGGAAGTGCCAGAGGTGAAACTTGGGAGTTTATTATTCAGGACTCCTAGTAGAGCGATCGCAGAAATGGATTTTGATGTTGAGCATCAGCTTTTGAAATCTGTTTTTGCGGAAATCTCTTCTGAGGAATTGTAGTTATCAATACTACCATATAATATTGAGGCATAAAAAATGGCTAAAAAAATTAACGGCTCAGAGACTTTCTCTTCTTTGCCATCTCAAATAGAATTAGAGTTTTTAAAAGCCTTATTAGAACCAGAGGATGCTACCTATCCCTGGAATCCAGGTGATGAGCAATCAGAAGCTTATTTTCAGGAACTAGAACAACAGTTCGGAATGCCAGATTTCCTTGAGGAAGAACTGACGAGGCAATCGCCAGATTTTTACAGCCATCTAGACACACTTTGGTCTGGTATTGCTTCTACACCAGACGACAATCACAGCCAACAACAGGCAGTAGTGGTTAATCTTCAAGAAACATTACGTACTACTTTTTCTGCCTCTGTCCCCCAAGTATTGCTCAACGCGATCGCTAGCAAAGCTGCTGAGATATTTGCTGCTGGACAATTAATCGGTGAGCAACTGGTTGAGTGCGTTCAGACAGTGCTACCAACTTGGGGAACAGAGGATCTTTTAGTTTTGGCTCGTCCTTTTACTTACGCGATGCGAAGTAGCGAATCGCAAAACGCGGCATCGGCGATGAGTAATTTTCAAAATAGTGAGTGGACAGCTTTATCAGAAGTAGAGAAGGCAAAGCTTAGTTTAGCGATCGCTTCCTATGCTTTGACTCAACTCAACAAGTCTCAGTCGGAACCATAAATCGGCAACAGGTGACAAGTGAGAGGAAAAATAGAGAAAGCTAAAATTTTGATCATGGGTTGTGTTCGCATAAGCTCGCCTTTTGCACTTACTCTGTTCAGAGGCATATCTTGCAAAGATATTGGTTTGCCTTACGGAGAGTCAAAAATCAAGACTTTTGCAACAAGCTTAATGATTTTTATTTTTGTAGGTATAGTTAACCCAGAATGAATTCACGATACGCTGATATTCAAACTAGGCCATCTATCCCAAGAGATAAATACTGTCATTTTCTTTTCTACGAGATGCTACACTTCTCTACGAGACGCTGCGCGTAGCTTGCTTCCACGTTCGCGCAGCGTCCCGCAGGGAAGTGGTACGGCAAGGTGGCACAGTGAGCTTGTCGAACTGCTCAGTGACCACGCGTAGCTTGCTTAAGAGTAAGGGTACAATTTTGAATTCTTATTTTGGGCCAATAAATCGGGTAGCAAAATTTTGCGATCGCGTCGGTGATAGCGCCCGTGCCTTGAGAATTGCCGCCATCAAAAAGGCGTAAGATAATACCCCAACAACGACCAACAGCAAGGCATTGATTGATCCTGTAGCATTCCACAAAGCATGGAGCGCAGAGGCACTAAGATAACCAATAGAAAGAATTTGCCAACTTCTCCTCGGTTTGAGGACAGCTAACCCGATAAAATAACCCAAATAGCCACTATAAGCCATGTGTCCGGCTACAGAGCCTAAAATTCGCGGAATTAGCAGTTGTAAACCCGCCAGTTGACCCGCAGCCCCTGTACCCACCTGTTGCGATATATTTTGAGTAATATCTGGCACATATTGTCCGAGAGTTTCCAAGAGAGTGAAGCCCACAGCAGAAGCTGTTCCCAGGAGAATACCATCTAGAGGTTCCCAAACCCCTATACGTTCCCGCCAAGGTGAAGACAACATTCTACCGATGGCAAAAGCCCCTAGTACAGGCAATGCCTTGAGTAATTCCTCCATCAAGCCAGCGCCAAAAAACATCCGCACCAGTAACTCTGTGAAGGTAATAGATTCTTGGGACGAGGGCAAGTTTCCAGGTAGGATGCCGCGAAACACGAAGATAAATAAACCCAACACTGGACTGAGCAAAATCAGCATCGTACCCAACGCCGCAGCTATTAGCACCCACCAAGGCTTCTGTTTTCCGCAAAGTTGGTAAACAAAATAGTAGGCAGCGAAGGCGATGTAAGTTGCGACAATAACTTGATTAGCTTGGGGCTGACCGACTGTAGCAAACATTAACACTACAAAGATTACGGTCAGTATTCCCGGTATGAGGTAAGCTTTCCGAGTTAAATCTTTACCAGTGGAAATAATCGGGAAAAGCTGGGTAAAGCTAACAGAATCTGGCTGCTTTAATTGCGTGTGGTTGTGGTAGTTCGTCGCCGAAGGTAATGGTGTAAGTTGGTTAACTGTCGTGGCCGGCGTCACTGAGGTAAACTCGTACTCAAAAACGTATTGTGGGCCATCAGCACCGAGAGAAATGCGATCGCCTGGGTGCAATTCCTGACATTCATACAAGCGTTGTCCATTCAAATAAGTACCATTAGCACTATTCAAATCACACAACACCCAGCTGAATTTGCTATCTGGAGATAGAGAAAGGGGACGAACCACCGCATGACGACGAGATACCATTCGGTAGGTCATGGCATCCAAGACAACTTGGCAGCTGGGATCGCGTCCAATTACCATTTCTTTACTGGGGGGCAGCGAGTAGCGAGATTCTGATCCCAAATCTGCCCCATTACCAGACACTAGCCGCAGAAATGCATTATGTCTTGCGTTTTTGCCTGTCATCGATAAGAAGTGCGTTTCTAAACTAATTCTTCACATAATTTGGCAGCAGGACTAACCTTAGCCACATTAACAGCAGCATTGCTAAATCCACTATAGCTTCACTTCCTGCTAAGAAATTTAAAATTTCCAGATGCAAAATTTCAAATTCTTTTACCTAATGTGAATAAGTATTCGATCTAGTGATAGTTTGTCCTCAACTTGGCTTGTTACGCAGATGAATCCGATTGTATCGGTAGTGTACTTTTAATACTCTAAGTGCTAAATTAAACACACGACAATTTATCAAAAAATAGTAGTTTTTACTGCATTTAGTTTGATTCCCAAAATATATAATTTTCAGTCGTCTGTTGTCAGTTATTTTTGCCGATGATAATTGACTAGTTTTGTCTTAGTAGAAATCGAGTGAAAAATTGCGAAGGAGTGGCAAAGGCACGCTAGGCGATTGTTAATGACTATTGACTAATTAAAGTAAATGAAATTCTGCGATCGCTGTAGGAAAATTTTTGTTTTCATGTCCTGGGTGGCTGAGTTTAATCAAGGCAAAACGCTGTAAAGGCGTTAAAGCTGCCCAATGTTGCTGTGTCAGGGTTACACCTATTTCTTGAGCTTTTTCCTGAAGGCTGGCTGGTACAGTGGCAGAGTCTAGCCATGCGGGATGAGGCTCAATGGGCAATTTTGTTGCTGGTATACCTGTGCGTTGTACAATTAACTCCTGGATATAGTTGCCGTAAGACTGAATTTCGGTTTCTGTAGTGCAAGGTAATTCGACTAAAGCTTGACGCTCGGCTGTAGTCATTTGATTCCAATCAGACAATTTTAGCTTGATGCCACAGGTATCTAATTTGCAACGCACCTGCATGGGGATGCAACGCAAAGAATCAACAAAGTCTGCTTCAAATTCAAAGAAATCTGTCACGTCGCTTCTCTCCAAATTCTAAATTCAAAATTTATGCTGTTGCTCGAAAAACCCAAAGTTGCCGGGTGAGCATGGGGAGTAAAGAATGGGAAAAAATGTTTTTAAATCCACAATATTTTGTTGGATCTTTTGTTTAACTTGCATCTTTGGAATTACTGATCCGAATTATTAAATAACTAATTGATAGGGACAAAATAGCTATACCTAGACCAATTATATCAAGACCTCCAACCTTGTCAAAGTCAAGAAGAATAATTTTTCTGGCTACAGCAATTAAAGAAGTAACAATGACTAATTCAACCTGAAAAACGTGTTTTCGTAAATAGGCTGTAATATTTTCTAAAATCTCTAAAGCAATTAAAATATTTAAAAATAAACCGAAAATTTTATATAAGGTTGTGTTAAATGTACCATAAGGCACTGTAAATAACTCTCTAAAAATAAATATTCCTAAATTTGCGCTCGCTACCAAAATTACAATTACCATAAAAATAGATAGAACTTTAGAAACTAGCACTTCTATATTTTCGATAACGTGCATGAAATTCTCATCTCTGGTAGTTACTAGAATTCGCCTCAGTAGTTTTTTCATATGCTGCACCCGATTCTAAAATAAAAGAAAATCCCATAGATATATCTAGAGGATTAAAAAAAGATGCCTTGCCGATACTTTGTAAGTTTTCTCTCTGTTTTTTATTCTTTATCCATAATTAAAATCGACGTTAGTAAAACCTCTAGTTACTAGAGATTTTACCTATTTAGATATGATAATTGGTATCAGTCAAAAGTAGAGAGTCATAAAAAATTATCATAAGTATTGACTATTGATTATTGACAAAATTACCTATTGCTGGTTAGAAATTACCACTTTCTAGGTACACTTTGCAGCTGACGATTGTGAGGACTGGAGTTGATGATTTTTGATTGTAACTTCTACCAAAATTGGTATTAGCTGCACTGCACAAGCTTTTAATTCTGGTTGCAGCGAATCGGGGCAAGATTCTGGATGGGTGAGGGCGTTAGCTTCGGCATTGTCTGCCCACAGCGAACCCCAGTGCATGGGGACAAAAACTGTACCAGGCGCGATCGCTTTTGTCACTTTAGCAGGAAACTTCGCTTTTGTAGCGACTGTTTGAGAATTTTGTGTGTTACAGAAAAACTCTTTGAAACTCTTATTACTTTGTGTCCTTTGCGTCCTTCTCTAACGAGACGCTGCGCGTAGCTTGCTTCTCCGTAGGAGTATGCGGTTCGTTTTTTCATAAATAGAACTTACGCAAAAATCGCTAAAAAGCTGATTTTATCGAACCGCAGAGAGAAGAAAAAGAGATTTTTATGAATTAGGACTGCTATAGAACAATGCGCTTGGGTTAAGGCTTAACTCTTTGTCAAAGTCATTTTTTTTAACGAACCGCAAAGTACGCAAAGTACGCAAAGGAAGAGAAGGAAGAGAAGGAAGAAATGCTTAACTTAACTGTATTGAGGACTGTTATAGAAGGATCAAGTGTAAAGTTACCTAATTTAAATCTGATAGTTAATTTCACTACTTCATCCTTCGGTTGATTATTCTTCGGTTAATAAAATAGGGTTTTTAGTTGCAGTTTCTGGTAATTCACCTTCATAAGTAGCGGCAAAGGAACCTTTTGGTTCTTTGAGGAAGAAGGCACACATAAAAGCGCAGATTAGTGCAGCTATACCCATTGTGCTAAATAGTGTGGGAGCGTCGGTTAAGCTAAAAATTGTTAGGTAAACTACGCCGCCAAAATTACCGTAAGCTCCTACATTACCGGCAATTTGTCCAGTGGCTTCTTTCTTAATTAGAGGTACGATGCTGTAGGTTGCACCGCAGCCAGCTTGGGCAAAGTAAGCGGCAAACATTGTAACTGCGATCGCTAGCGGAATCGGCCAGCTACTACTAATAAAATGTGCCATTAAATAACTAACACCAATGCCAGCAGTGATAATTGTTATTGTCCATTTACGTGAGCCAAGTTTATCAGAAATTAAGCCACCACTAGGACGAGAAACCAAATTTAAGAAGGGATAGGTAGCGGCAATCATCCCAGCGACGACATGCTCTAAAGCAAAGGTTTTTTCAAAAAATGCTGGGAGCATAGAAACAACTGCTAGTTCGCTACCAAAGCTAGTTATGTAAGTAAATTCGAGTAAAGCTACTTGACCAAACTGGAAGCGTTCCGATGGAGCGTAAGTTTTCTTGCCAATTAGAAGTTCTCCGTTTACCTCCCAAGCTTTGTAACTTTGATAAGCAAACAATCCTGCTAATAGCAACCAAGTAAAATACATTTGGCTCAGAGTCAGGAAGTGAATGTTCTTTTGTTCCAAGCGCCAAGCTAATAAACCCAAGGCGAAAATCAAGCCAAAATTTGAGACAATCATCGCCCAGAAGCTTTTAATACTGGTCACTTCCAGAGAACCATTCTTCTGAGGTTTCTTGTAGACTTTCCCTGCGGGCGTATCTTGGACGCTATTGTAATAAATTACGCCGTAGATGGCTGCAATGATCCCTGTGAGTGCGATCGCAAACCTCCAGTTAGAAGCACCACCAGCGAAAAAGCTAGTAGAAACTGCCAGCATCGGTAAGGCAAACTCTGCGCCAAAAGCCCCAAAGTTACCCCAGCCGCCATAAATACCTTGAGCAATTCCCATCTCCTTCGGCTGGAACCATTCCGCCACCATCCGAATACCAACCACAAACCCAGATCCAACAATTCCCATCAGCAAACGACTGATGACTAATTGATTAAAATCTTGCGCTAGCGCCGTCGCCAAACAAGGAACAACCGCAAACATCAACAGCATTGAGTAGGTGATTCTGGGGCCAAAACGATCCAGAAGCATCCCAATAATTAGCCGTGCAGGAATTGTGAGAGCAAGGTTACAGATAGCTAAAGTTTTAATTTGCTCTGGCGCTAAATGTAGCTCTCTGCCAATGGTTGTAGCGAAGGGAGCAAAGTTAAACCAACAAACAAAGGTGAGAAAAAAAGCAAGCCAAGTCTGATGTAAGATGCGGTAGCGATCGCTGAATGAAAATAATTTTTTAAGCATTCTAATCTTTCTAATTGAATAAAACACAGAGAAAAGTCGGAGTTGAGCCTTTGAACTCGGAAGTTGAGCCTTTGAACTCGGAGGTTGAGCCTTTGAACTCGGAAGTTGCACCTTTGAACTCGGAAGTTGCACCTTTGAACTCGGAGGTTGAGCCTTTGAACTCGGAAGTTGCACCTTTGAACTCGGAAGTTGCACCTTTGAGACTAAACATTGAGCTTTTAAGGCAATACACTTGGATTAGTGATATTTAGTGTTCGGAGATCCCCCCAACCCCCCTTAAAAAGGGGGGCTAATATCTCTTTACCCCCTTTTTAAGGGGGTCGCCACAGGCGGGGGGATCTTTCCGAACGGTATTGCAATGCTTCTGATAACCGCTAGCAATTACTAACTACTAAGGCTTCCTGCTTGAGTTTTGCCCCAAAGTTTTTGATGAGTAAATCTTGCAATACTGGCTCTAAGTCTTCGCATGGTATGCCTTTAATAACGCACGTTCCTAAATGGGCATCTTTGCCAACTTTGCCGCCCATATATATGTCAACACCTTCTAAGGTTTTGCCATTTTTGCGAGTTTTAGTTCCCATCAAGCCAATGTCTGCAACTTGGGGCTGTCCACAGGAATTGGGGCAACCTGTCCAGTGAATTCGCACTGGATTGATGAAGGTTAACTCTTCTTCTAAGGCTTTAATCATTGCCAGGGCGCGGTTTTTGGTTTCGATGAGGGCAAAGTTGCAAAATTGTGCGCCTGTGCAAGATACTAGCGATCGCGTCAGTAAACCAGGATCAATGGAAAACCTTTTCAGCAAAGGCTCTGTTAAAAATGTCTCTAAACGCGAGTCAGAAATGTTGGGGATAACAATGTTTTGTTCAACAGTTAAACGGATTTCGCCATTGCCATAAACTCTCGCTAAACGAGCAATTTCAAACATATTTTCGGCATCCAGTCGCCCGACGGGAATGTTCAAGCCTACGTAATTTAATCCTAGTTGTTTTTGTTTATATACCCCGATGTGGTCGCGTTTTTCCCAGTCGATTTCATCTTTTGCGGCTGCGGGTAATAATGATTTACCTAAACGGTTTTCTACTTCTGCTCGAAACTTTTCTAAACCCCATTCATCAATTAGCCACATTAAGCGGGATTTTTGCCGATTAGCACGCAACCCATGATCACGAAAGACTTCCAAAACCGCTCTACATACAGTTACCACATCTTCTGGAGCCACCCAAGCATTGAGAGGAATCGCCGCTTCACAACGTTTAGCTGAGAAAAAGCCACCTACTAAAACGTTAAACCCGAAAACTTTTTCATAGGAATGGCCAGGGGCTAAATTTTGCTCCCCTGCTTCTTGAAATGCTGGAATAAAAGCCAAATCGTTGATTTCAGCGTGAACTGAATTGTCTCGTCCGCCTGCGATCGCAATATTAAACTTCCGTGGTAAATTGCTAAACTCTGGGTTTCCTTCCCCTTTGTTGGTGAGCATATCTTGAATTTGCTGTACCAACTCTCGCGTGTCGTACAACTCATCTGCATCCAACCCCGCCACGGGATCACCTGTAATATTGCGGACATTATCCATCCCTGACTGGACAGTAGTTAAACCAACTGCGTCAAATCTATTAAAGATATCTGGTAAATCTTCAATCCTAATCCCCCGTAATTGAATATTCTGTCTGGTAGTAATATCAGCACAGCCATCATCTCCGTAACGCTGCACCACTTGAGCTAAAACACCCATTTGACTGCTGGTAAGAATCCCGTTGGGCATCCGCAATCGCATCATAAACTTACCTGGGGTAACTGGGCGAAAAAATACGCCCACCCATTTGAGTCGATGATCACGATCTATTTCGTTCATTGCTTCCCAGCCCAGGGCGGCAAATTTCTCTATCTCACTCTTGATGGCGAGTCCATCTTTTTCTGCTTTCAACTTCTCGAACTTATTCAGGCTGGTGGTGGTAGTTGCAGTGTCTGTCATAAGGCTGACTCTCGTGAGAATTTGTAGTGATAATTGCCCAACATCAATCAACCCGTAGTTCCATCAGGTGTTGTATCTGCGAGGGTTAGGGAACAAAAACTTAATATTTGCTTAAGGCTGATTATTTTTACTTAAGAGGATTCCAAAGTGAAACTCTAAATCCGTGATTAGTTAAGGAAAACTTGTCGCCATTTACATCTTGGGAATTTGTCAAGCAGGTTTAGATAATGTTCATGTAACAATTTCGATACTCATAACTTAAGGCGAGATTTCTGTTAAAATCGTATAAATTGTTACGCTTTTTTGGTAAAATTGCTGAAAATGCATGAAAAGTATGCATTTTTTGCATTAAAGTGATCAATAAGCGACGCAAAACTCTTAATGAAGGGTGTTTCAAATAAATTGTGTTAGTTAAAACTTAGATATTATTTCAACAGCTATGAAACGTCGTGATTTTATTAATTGGGTAGGTTTGGGTTTGATAGTGAGTTCTCTACCTGTAGCGATCGCAGCCTGTTCTTCTGGGACAACTTCAGCATCTGGAGATTGGCAAACAGTGGGAACCTCGGCAGAATTAGATAAAACAGGTCAATTACTAGCGAAAAATTCACCCGTCGGACCTGTGTTGGTAATCGGCACATCTAAAGCTAAAAATCTGTCTGCTGTTAACCCTACCTGTACTCACGCAGGTTGCACGGTGGGATGGAAAGCTGAGGCGAAAAAATTCGCTTGTCCCTGTCATGGTTCACAATATGGGGTTGATGGCAAAGTCCAAAAAGGCCCAGCGACAAACCCACTAAAAACTTACGCCGTCAAGATTGAGGGTAATTCAGTTGTAGTCAAACCAACGTAATGAAGGCAGAAAATTAATAATTAAAACAGAGTCTTGTGAGTAACATCAACCAGCTTTTGGTGGAAGCCCAGACAGCATATAATGCAGCTGATTGGTCATCCCTAATTCAATATTTGCAACAATTAATTTTAGGTGCAAATTCTGAACATCCAGAGATAGTTAAAAATCGAGAATATCTGCTGAAATTAGCACTTTCAATCTTAGAGATGGGGGATTTTCAACAGCGCTGGGAAATTACCAAGGTGTTGACTGACTTGGGAAATATTGCCATACCGGAACTGATTGACATATTAGAAGATGAAGATGCAGAATCAGAATTACGCTGGTATGTAGCAAGGACTTTGGGCGAATTCCAGCACCCAAAAGCGATCGCGTCTTTGGTGGAATTATTGAAAACTGATGAGGATGAAGAACTCAAACCGATCGCAGCTACAGCACTAGGGCAAATGGGTACTGTTGCGATCCCTGCCCTCTCTGAACTTCTATTAGATGATGATACACGGCTTTTAGCGGTGCGATCGCTTTGTTGTATTCGGCAACCAGAAACCATCACACCGTTATTGAGTGTAGTCCAAGATCCACAAGCAGCAATCCGCGCTGCCGCAATTGAAGCCCTCAGCAGTTTTCATGACGAACGTGTACCACCAGTATTGTTAAATGCTTTGGATGATATAGCTGCCACAGTTAGGCGTGCAGCAGTCCTTGGTTTAGGTTTTCGCCCCGACTTACGCCAAACATTAGACTTAGTAACAAGACTGCAACCCAAGCTTTACGACTTTAACCTTGAAGTTTGTTGTGCAGCCGCAGTTTCCCTTTCACGGATGGGTTGTGATGATGCCGCCAAATACTTATTTGATTTGCTGATTTTACCTCAGACACCGATAAAGCTGCAATTAGAAACCATTCGCGCTTTAAGTTGGGTGGGGACATTATCGAGTTTGGAATATTTGCAAACAGCACTTAATCAAAGTACTTCCGGGACACTTTGGCAAGAAATTGTGACAGTTTTGGGGCGAGTCCAAAAGCCGCAGTTAACGACACCAGCCGCAGAAATTTTACTGCAAATACTGCTCCCGCAACATCCAGCCACCGAGATTGCTAACGTTAAAAGTGCGATCGCTTTGTCTTTAGGACAGTTAGGCAAAATGCAAGCTATTGAACCATTGATTTCACTGCTAGCTGATTCTGATGCATCGGTAAGATTACATGCGATCGCAGCACTGAAAAATTTAGACGCTGAAGCCACACATCAACAATTGCAGCAGTTAGCAACTAACGCCACACTCACACCAGATTTACAACAAGGAATAGCGATCGCTTTAGCTGAGTGGTAACTTTCGCGTATTTGTATCCAATTATTAGCGGTTAATCAGTTAATTCATCGTAAGTAAGCCACAATCAGAATAAGAATTAATTATGTGGGATTGTAGTGAATTATGGCAAAACCTAAAATCCTTCAAGAAGATAGCGAATATACCTTTCGCTCGTATTTTGAAATGACTTATGAGCCAGAAGAAATCTTAGCAGAGCTTGGTTATGCTTTGGTACGATCAAGGTTATCGCTACCAAAAACACAAAAGCCTTTAGACCGATTATAAGAATTAAAAGACCGAATCGAACGGACGCTTCCACGGGTTAGTTTGACAAGTGAAACAGCACGTCGAGAAACTTTGGTTGCACCAATTCTATTAGAAGTTGCTACATACTATTGTGACTGTCAGCTACGAATTGAGTACCCACTGATGGTAAGTAAGTGGCTCAAAGGAAATCTTGATTATCTTCTTCGTGCAGACCAGAACCTTTTAGTTGTGGAAGCAAAAAATGATGATATTACCAGGGGATTTACGCAACTAGCCGCTCAATTAATTGCTCTATCCCAAATTGAAGAACAGCCTTTTCAGTATGGAGCCGTTACTATTGGTGATGTCTGGCGATTTGGGAGACTTGATGTTAAAGCCCAACAAATTATAGAAGATATCAAAATTTATTCATTACCCGATGATTTAGAAGCTTTAATGAACATTTTAGTCGGAATTGTTGAGCGGAACTCTAGCAGTTTGTAAAACTAAGTGGGCAATAATAAATCAAACTATGTTACTCAATGTAAAAATAATTAAATTGGCTCGTAGTTAGGACTTACGCAAAAGTACACGTCGTAGGGGCAATTCATGAATTGCCCCTACGTGAAAATAGGGGTTTTGGCTATTGTTTGCGTAAGTCCTGGTAGTCAAGGGTGAAGCCCTCACTACAAACCTTTAATTACAAAAATTTAAGTTTTAGTAGAATAGCTGTAACAAACCCTACCAAATTGCGATCAAAAAACCGTTAACTTAATAAAACCGATAAATGTAATTCAGGCTACATAAAAATGCGCCTAGAGCAGTTGCGAGCCTTTCTAGCGATCGCCCAAACCGGCAGCTTTCAACAAGCAGCGCGAAAATGTGGTGTTACCCAATCAACAATTAGTCGCCAAATCCAGGCATTAGAAGCAGATTTGGGTGTAGAACTGTTTCACAGAACTAGTCATGGAAAATTGACACTAGGAGGTGAATCTTTACTCCCCCGTGTCCGCAAAATTTGCCAAGAATGGCAGACAGCTACAGAAGAATTAGCTGATTTAATCGCCGGAAAGCAACCAGAACTTTGTATTGCTGCGATTCACTCCGTATGTGGATCTTACTTACCACCAGTGTTGCAAAAATTTTGTCATGATTATCCAGAGGTGCAATTGCGGGTGACTTCATTGGGAAGCGATCGCGCCCTGAAAGTCCTCAAAGATGGATTGGTGGATTTAGCAATTGTGATGAATAATCGCTTTTTAACCACTGGTAGAGAAATGGTGGTAGAAGTACTTTATGATGAACCGATAGAAATTCTAACCGCAGCCAATCATCCCCTAGCCCAATATGAATGTGTCCCTTGGTTGCAGGTAATTCGTTATCCTCAAGTGGTTTTTAAAGATGGTTATGGGATGCAGCGCTTAATACAAGATAGATTTGAGCGAATGGAAGCTAAACTCCAGGCGGCTTTAGAGGTAAATACCCTAGATGCCTTCCGGGGTGTCGTGCGTCAAGGACAACTGATAGCTTTGCTACCTCAATCAGCATTAGTAGAAGCTCGTCTTGATTCTACCCTGGCGATTCGCTCCCTAGCCAGCAATAGTAATAGTGGTTTAGCAGATGGTTCCAGTTTGACTCGTCGGGTAGTTATGGTAACAACTCAAGACCGTCTGCAAATTCCCCCCATTAAGCACTTTTGGCAAATCGTGCGCGAAAATATCCCATTACAAATTGATCAGCAGCGATCGGCTTCTTAAGTGTCATTAGTCATTAGTCATTAGTCATTGGTCATTCTCGGTTATTTACAAAAAACATAGGAGTGAAAATGAATGTAGAGACGTAGCAGTGCTACGTCTCTACAAGAGTTCTGGATAACGCATATTTAATTTCTCGAGATGTCTAAAGGACAAAGGACAATGGACAAATGAGCAATGTATTTCGGGAATTACTCCAAAAAGTAGGTAGCGGAAAGCATACAGCCGAGAATTTAACTCGCGTCCAAGCAGCCACCGCTACTAAAATGATGCTGCTGGGTGAAGCTACACCAGCCCAAATCGGAGCGTTTTTGATTGCTCATCGAATCAAGCGTCCTACGGGGGAAGAGTTAGCGGGAATGTTGGATGCTTATGAGGAACTGGGGCCAAAACTGCAACCAATCGTCTCTGCACGACCTGCGATCGCTCTTGGCATCCCCTATGATGGTAGAACACGCACAGCACCAATCAGTCCGGTAACAGCTTTACTACTCGCCGCAGCTGGACAACCAGTAATAATGCACGGTGGCGATCGCTTACCAACTAAGTACGGCTTACCCCTAATAGATATTTGGCAGGGTTTAGGAGTCGATTGGACTACCCTACCACTAGCAAAAACCCAGCAAGTATTTGAGCAAACGGGAATCGGCTTTATTTATCTACCTCAGCATTTTCCCTTAACTACAAGTATTTGGGAGTACCGCGACCAACTCGGCAAACGTCCGCCCTTGGCGACAATGGAGCTAATTTGGTGTCCTTATGCTGGGGATGCTCACGTAATTGCTGGGTTTGTTCATCCGCCGACAGAAGGGATGTTTCAGATAGCTCTGGGGCTGCGGGGAGTAACAAAATTTACATTAGTCAAAGGATTGGAAGGTAGTTGCGACTTACCGCGCGATCGCACTGCAATCATCAGCTTATCTTCAGCCGTAGCATCCCAAGAGGTAGAACGATTGCACCTCGTACCGCGTGATTACGGCTTTACTACCAAGAACGTACCCCTTGGAACTACTGAAGAGCTGGTGGCAGATATTCAGCAGGTTTTAGCAGGTAAACCAGGTGAACTAATGCAAACAGCCTTGTGGAATGGCGGATTTTACCTATGGCGGAGTGGTATTTCTCCAGATATGCCAGAGGGTTTAGCGAAAGCAGAAGAATTATTAACCAATGGTGTGGTAGCAGCTAAACTCCAACAACTCAGACAGTTAGTGTCAGCAGCATTTGTACCAGTATAAACAGTTCAGTACTTCAGAGTGTCAACACAATTCGTAATTAATTACGAATTACGTTAGCGAGTCCGCGTACTCTGTAAGAGTTGCAAGCTACGCTTTTAGCGTCTGTCTTTGCTACGCAACGCTACCGCGAACGACACGCTGCGCGTAGCTTGTCCTCCGCCAGGAGTACGTAGAGAGCGTCATTACGAATTACGAATTACGAATTACGAATTATTTCGTCCCCGACTTCTCCAAAATAGATTTTTGTTGTAACCAATCCTGACCCACTTGGATACTGATATCCGAGGCAAGGTTGCCAGTACTTTCCACACGCACTTCTCCAAATCCCAAAGTGTTGCGAATTGATTCGGCAGTGTCACCATCTCCTTGCTGGGCGACAATGTGAGTTACCTCTAGAGGTTCACCCCATGCTTTGGCGACATAGATGTTGCGATATCCAGATTTTTCCAAGGCTCTAATTAATGGTCGCAGGTTAGAGCGATCGCCACCTGTACTATCTTGAATTGCTACACGCAAAGAGCCTAGGTCAGCCGTAGTCGCCAGCTGTTCCTGTTCTGACTCTAAACCAAAATGTTGAGCCATCAGTTTCGCAATCCCATTTTTGTTGGGCAACCAATAGCTAGCATCAAACTCACCTTTCTCGCTAAAGCGACCTGGGAGCATTAACATTTGCATATTAGAGCGATTTGTCCGCACCCCAAAACCCATTAGCGCCACTAACTCCTCAACCGTCAAATTGGTATCGATGTGGTCTTTGACTACATCCAGAACTTTAGGTAATTGAGCAACAGTAGCTGGGTTGAGTGTTTGATCCATCAAAGCCCGCATCACCATTTGCTGGCGCTGAATCCGACCAATATCACCGAGTTCGTCATGGCGAAAACGCAGCAATTGCAGTGTCTGATCGCCGTTGAGATGCTGCTTACCCGCCTTTAAATTGATGTACAAATGCTGAGAATCATCTTGGTACTTCATATTTTTGGGGACGTAGACTGTGACGCCACCCAAAACATCGATCAGCTTGGCAACTCCCAGAACGTTAATTCGGACATAACGATCAATTCCCGCCCCACCCAAGAGATTACTGACGGTTCTAGCAGTCAAAGCTGGTCCACCGTCAACATTGGCAGCATTAATTTTTTTTACCCCATACCCCTCTATTTCTGTGCGAGTATCTCTGGGAATAGAGAGCATAATTATTTTTTTCGTCTCTGGATCAAATTTGAGCAAGAGCATCACATCCGAAAGACCATCAAAGGAGTTTACCTGGGGCTGGTATCTGAGGTTTTTCGTTTCTGGGGGAGGGTTTTGGATATCCGGCGGAAGTACGCTCATCCCCATAACTAAGAGATTCACCGGGCGAGTTAATTCTGAAAATCGTAACACACCTCCAGAGATGCGATCGCCATCAAACACCGCCTCATCCTTTGGACTTAGCTGGGCTTGTTGCAAAGGCGTACTAGTCAAAGACACCGCCAAAAGCGCCCCCGCAGTTGCTGACACCATTGCAATACCACTCATACCTACCCAAAACCATAGCCAACGTCCTGATTTCGAGCTCTGGGAAATTTTGTCACTGGGCTTTGAGGCTTTTCCCGACTGGTTTTCTTCCGCCGAACTTCTTTGAATGGTCACAGACTTCCTCACACTTACTCACTAATCAAATTCGGTAAATTTGCAGACTAAAAATATGCTGACAAATCAATTCATAATAGCTAACTCTTAATTATCACTGCTAACTTTTTTAATCTCGTGTCAACCACAACACTTATAGCAGCATTTATCATTCTTTTGGGGCAACCTGGAGATGTTTTACTGAAGTATGGCAATAATAAACTGGATTTGACTAGATATTATGGATAAATCAACCGTAATTTTCACGAAATAAGTAAAAATACTGGCAAATCATCACCCGAAACAATTAAGATAAATACTTGCCAAGCACTCGTTCTGCTAAAGTACTAAAGCCTGGTAAACGCCCAGATTTGCCCTGCATCAGCCGCAAAATCAACCAGACACTCACTAAAAAGTAACCCGATGTGAGAAAGCTATTGAGGATAAATAGACGTAGCGTCAAAAAATCTGAAGTTGCTGCTCCGCTAGCTAATAATAGATATCCCAACAGCCAAATAAGTGCCAAAGTAATAGACAGACGACTAATCGCAAGTTGTTCCCGACTACCCTGGCCTTGATAGAGAGTCCACAAGGACGGAAAAAAGCCGATGATCGGAATCAAATATAAAAGCAATTGTGTTTTGGGCATGGGGCATGGGGCATTATTATTCTCCCCTTGCTCGCCACTCTCCACTCCCATTCGGCTACGCTCACGGCAAGCCCACTCTCCGTTCTCTTTCGGTTCAAAATTCTCCATTGGGATTAGTCTAACTCCTAAACTAGAAGGATGAATGAGACTCATATAGTTAGAGATAATAAGCTGTAAAGAAAGATTTCATTTAGTTCTATCCGCAATCAGTTCAAAATGCAGACACGCAAGCTACTCGACTGGTGGCAAACATTTACACCAATAGCGCGAATCGGGGCGATCGCGTTATTCGTTCCGCTACTAGTTCTCAATGGTTGGACACTTTCGGTATTTTTTAATTATTTCCATTCTCTCATAGTCATTTTAGTCGCAGCCTCAGTACTAGCATTTCTGCTCAACTACCCCGTGAGTTGGATGGAGCATCATGGTGCTAGGCGAGAGCAAGTTTCTATCCTAGTATTTCTCTTGGCTTTATCGATTTTATTGGCGTTGGGTGTTACACTTATTCCCCTAGCACTTACCCAAGCTCAACAATTGGTGGCTCGTTTGCCAGAATTGATCGACTCTGGACGCTCTCAGTTAATGATATTAAACGAAAAAGCTGAGACTTTCGGCTTACCGATTAACCTTGATGCTCTGGTAGTGCAAATCAACGATCGCGTCAAGGGACAATTGCAAGCGATCGCTGGACAAGTTTTAAATCTGGCGGTAGTTACAGTCACTAGTCTGCTAGATATTCTCTTGACGATGGTTTTGACTTTCTATCTCTTACAGCATGGGGGTGAACTCTGGCAAAGTTTAGTAGAATGGCTACCTGATAAATTTCGCGATCCTTTTTCCAAAACAGTCCGCCTCAGCTTCCAAAATTTCTTCATCACCCAACTGATTTTATCTACCTGTATGGCCTCAGCCCTCATTCCTACCTTTTTGTGGCTGAAAGTGCCATTTGGTCTACTTTTCGGGCTGACTATTGGACTGATGGCTCTCGTCCCCTTTGGTGGTTCTGTAGGTATTGCCCTGACTACACTATTGGTAGCCTTGCAAGATTTCTCAATGGGTGTGAGAGTCTTGATAGCAGCAGTAATTGTCCAGCAAATTCTCGAAAACTTAATTGCCCCCCGAATTTTAGGCAGTTTTACCGGTTTAAATCCAGTTTGGATTTTAATATCAGTCTTGACAGGGGCAAGAATTGGCGGACTGTTGGGTGTAATTGTGGCAGTACCCACAGCTGTTGTGATTAAGACTGCTTTAAGTGCCTTGCGTCCTGGTAGCCAGACAAACGACAGCACCACTGCGGAGATAACTGCACCCGTTGCCGCAAACGAGTTACCAAAAGCTGACGCTAAGAACACATTGAGTATTTCTGAAGCGACATTACCCTAGAATTCAATTCAAAATGACGCTCTCTACGTACTCCTGGCGGAGGACAAGCTACGCGCAGCGTGTCGTTCGCGGTAGCGTTGCGTAGCAAAGACAGACGCTAAAAGCGAACGCAGACTCGCTAACGCTGCGCTAACAAAATTCAAAATTCAAAATAAAGAAATTTTGAATTTTTTTCTATGGCTCAATGATCGAACCCATAAATAAAACGCTTCCCGTTTGATTATCCCTAATCGCAGAGAAGAAGGGACGATCAACAATCATTCGGAATGGTTCTGGTTCTTCTCTAAAAGCTGTTGCTACTATTCCCACTGAAGTAGCCGCAGCCGCTTCCGTGCCTTCTTCATTCACTTCCACAAAAGTTTTATGCTTAACTTGGCTAATGGCAAAATTTTTACCCATGCCGGAAAAATTGGCTTTGTTGCTGAAAGCCTCTTCCATGCCTAAACTTTTTAAGGCATCATTGAGTGTAATATCATACTCTGTTTTAAAGCGGGGTAAGCGAATAAAGCCTTTTTGTTTGTTGAACTGAGTCATCCATTTTTCCCAGTTTTGAACATTCAAGTTTTGATAGAAGGCTTTGAGGTTAGAGTTCTGTTTGGGCAGGAAAATATAAAAACTGAATTTACCATCTTTGCCGTAAGGTAAACTAACTGCCTGAAATTGTTTGCTTTCATAGTATCTATAGTCACCAGTTTGTGACATCATCGGGTGTTGTTTTTGCTTGCCAGATGTGCTGTAAAAAGGATATTGAGCAGTTTGATTTTTATCAAATTCTTTGCTCCATTTTCCTTTAAAATATATGGCATTAATCAGAAATAACACATCGTCTGGTTTGATGGTTTCAACTATCTTATCGATTTTGCCGTTAGTATTTTCTTTTACCCAGTTGTTGATAATACTAGGTGCGGCGGCATCTTTAAAGTTTAAATTGCTAACTTTGGCTTGATAGAAATCCTGTGTTCTCTGGAGGAAGTCTGGCGCAAATCTAAAATCTTGATTTGCCCAAAGTGAGTTAGCGATATTTAGTTGCACTTTTGCATCTGGATTGTCTAAAAGCTGCTTTAATGCCGCCGCGTAAGAGGAGTTGATTTCTGGTAGATTCATCCCCTGTAATTCCAGGGTTTTTGCGATCGCTTGTTGAGTCGAGCCGCTAGCACCGTTGTAAGTCATAGCCAGAGCCAGAGCGACACTCATAGGTGAGATAAAAATATTCTTCTGACTCGGATCATTTTTCCGAACTTCTGAAAATAGTTTGAAGCCAAACTTATTGCTAGACTCAACGATTTTTGGATCAGTCTTGAGTGTTTTTTTTTGCAATGGAGTTTCTGGCTGAGGTAAACTAGATTGGGCAAGGGCACTTTTATTACTATCGACTTGAGAACACCCTAATACACCGAATAGAACAACACTTGCAGCTGCCAGAGCATAACGTCTGCCCAGACTAACACCGTAACGCCTTTGCAGGAAATTTTCTTTCGCATCACTCAATTTCTGCCTATTCATTCTCTTACCTCACTTGCCAAAGATTCCCGAGCTGTGCTTAGGGTTGACGCAGATAGTGTGTCAATGATTAACTATTGCATTTGCTCCAATAGAAAAATGGGACTGTTACAGAAACTGTAACAGCAAGTTAGTAGGTCAGAAGAATTAAACACAACTTGTTATAGTTGCAAATTCCTTATTCAGGCGGCGATGCAGACGAGTTATAAAGAATTTTGATTTTTAGGAATTTTCCTATTTAGGAATAAACGTATTGTAAGCTACCTAATCACAAAATAACCACTGTTCTGGGGTTCTTATAGAGAAAATCAAAATAACGTTTCTTAGCTGAAATAGCAATTCATCCCACGTCTCACTCAAATGAGCGTGGGAAGTTCACAAATACAGAACTTTCGTAGGGACGCACGGCTGTGCGTCCCGATTTCAATTGATAGGCACACTCCACCAAGCTAAACTATAGGGTTGAGTCGCTTCATTGAGCTTTTGACGAAACTGGACGCGGATTTTGTAATTGCCAGTAGCAGCAACAGGGCAGAAAATATGTTCTACACTATCGATTTGGCTGATTGAGGAGCAAACGACATCAGGATCTGAATTTTGAGTATTTGCTTTTACTAAATATAGGTCGAGATTATTCAAACCGCGATCGCGAAAATTTTCGCCCACGTCATATTGCTGGTTTTTATTGCGATCGTTGAGTTCCACCAATCGATCCCAACTCAGCGTCACAGCAACAAAACTCCCCTGCTTTAACGGTTTTGCTAAAATATAGTCAACAGATGCTCCAACATCGACTGTGCGATAATCCCAACCAATAGCCGGCACCGCAGCTGATGGCGGCCATTCACCAGCACTAAATTGCTGATAAGCGCGAAATGCGTTTAAATGACCCGCTCCCATTTGGGCATCCAAGGGAATCTTCGGATCTTTATAAGCATCAGAATCTAGCCAGTTTTGATTTTGTTTATCAATTAGCGTCCGAGTCATTCCCAACCGTAAGCCATCACCGCTATCTTGGATTTTGTCTGCTGAATTCAGCAATACAGCTTTCATGACTTGATGATGTCGAGAATCGATGCTCCAATGGGGTTGTTTTGTCCGCACCTGTCTGTCACCAAATTCCTGCAACAGAGCAACAGTAGCCGTAATTTGAGGCGCTGCAAAACTTGTCCCTGTAACCTTGTTCACTTTGCCATCGGGATTGAGCAAAGGAATGTTATTGCCAGGAGCAACTAAACTGATAGCGCCTCGCCCACCAAGATCAAATTCCCTTCCAGCTAGCCTTCCACTCACACCTTGGTTAGCACCCGCCAGATTAGCCACGTCTACTTTATTAAAAACTCCTCCTCGGCGGGATGAAAAAGCCACGTTCACTCCGTTAAAATTATCTGTAGGAATGGGAATACCCCCCTTACCCTGGTTGCCTGCGATCGCATACAAAACATCATGAACGTGACTAGACCAGTCAACACATAAAGTTAGCAAAGCATTGCCGTCTAAAGTAGCCTCCGGCCGAGGATCGCGGCTCAGAGGTTCACCAAAGCTAAAGTTAATGGCACGCACATCACCACCATTTTGTAGCGCTATATGCTGGGCTGATAAGCACTCTTCCGACTGACCCATGTTTTTAGTAGAACCTACCGCAGACGAATACAGTCGCGCTCCCGGAGCAACTCCCGGCAAAGCTTTGTCTTGACTTACCATCACACCAGCGACATTGTAGGCGTGGGAGTCAACACCGCTATTTGATTTAGCTGGTCCATTGCGTAAGAAGACCCCCGCTAAAGATACAGCACGATTTTTAGACGCCGCCTTATCCCACCCAAACATTCCCGGTCGGCCGACTTCCACTTGACCAATAGCAATCTTACGACCGATTAAATTATAAGGAGCTTGGTGTAGCTTTAGAGCATCAATGCCGTTAGTTCCCAGGATAGATTCTAAAGCTGAAGCAATTACCGGCGCACTCAGACAGAAAGCACCTAATCCCCAAATTATCCAGGTTAGTTTTTTAGTCATTAGTCATTGGTCACTTGTACTGAGCGTTCGCGTAGCGTCTCGTAGAGAAGCCGTTCGCGTAGCGTCTCGTAGAGAAATATTTGTCATTTGTCATTTGTCATTGGTCATTTGTCATTGGTCATTGGTCAAGAGTTATTTATTATTCTCCCTCATCTCCCCCACTCCCATTCGGCTACGCTCACGGCAAGCCCACTTCCCACTCCCCATCCCTCCAAAAAAGCCAAGATCAAAATTATGAGTCTTGCTCAATGTTTTGTTACAATGCGTACAGATGAGGACGCTTAAAAACCCACTAGCCATGACCCAAAACCTATCTCAAAAGCACATTGTAATTGCTCCATCTATCCTATCAGCCGATTTTAGTCGTCTGGGTGACGAAATTCGCGCCATAGATGCGGCTGGAGCAGATTGGATTCATGTTGATGTAATGGACGGTCGTTTTGTACCCAATATTACGATAGGACCTCTGGTTGTGGAGGCGATTCGTCCGATTACGACCAAGCCAATAGATGTCCACTTGATGATTGTGGAGCCAGAAAAGTATGTAGAGGGATTTGCTAAGGCGGGCGCCGATCATATCTCGGTACACTGCGAGCATAATGCTTCCCCACACCTGCACCGCACCTTGGGACAAATTAAAGAACTTGGTAAGAAAGCTGGAGTTGTACTTAATCCTGGTAGCCCTCTAGAGCTAATTGAATACGTTCTAGATTTGTGCGATTTAGTACTGATTATGAGCGTCAACCCTGGTTTTGGTGGTCAAAGTTTTATCCCTGGTGTATTACCTAAAATCCGCAAACTGCGTCAAATGTGTGATGAACGCGGTCTTGACCCTTGGATTGAAGTGGATGGAGGATTGAAGGCAAATAATACCTGGCAAGTTTTGGAAGCGGGAGCTAATGCAGTTGTCGCGGGTTCTGCTGTATTTAACGCTAAAGATTATGCTGAGGCGATCGCAGCAATTCGCAGTAGCAAGCGTCCTACCCCAGAATTAGCCAAAGTTTAATTCATTTTTAGATTAACTGTACTCTACAAAAAGTAGGGTGGGCAAATTGCTCACCCTACTTTTATTTAGGAACATGGATTAAATAAAATGCAAAACTTCATCCTGTATCTAGCTTCCCTCTCCAATATATCGGAGAGGGATTGAGGGTGAGGTAAACCAGGGACATAAATTGTATGTTATTTAATTCTTATTTCTTACACATAAAAAAACTGGAAGCTATTCAAGTTTTGAACTTCCAGTAGTTGCTATATAAATTCAAAGTTGAGAAACTAGAGATAATCCAGGTTGGGAGGACTAGGATTACAATAGTCGAAAGAGAAGCGTATGATCTACTAGTTCTACCAGCCACGACAACAATTTCACCGAAACTTTCTATTTCCGTTCCTGGTGTTGGTGTTAAGCGTTTGCTTTATTAACTAAAGCAACACCAACCACAGTCTAGAAAGTTTTATAAGCATTACTCGCACCGTCTGCAGTCGATGAAAGCTGTGTAAAATTTGGATTGGGAGAAGCTACCGCTCCAAGTTCTCTTTGCTTAGACTTCCTCGAAAATAGAACCACCAGTAGCAACGGTTGAGTCATCGGTCTTGGTGTAGGAGTTATTTACTCCCTGCAATGCTGACTACTTTTGTAATCAGTTTGATTTATTTCATAGTCAGAACTAATCATTGATTTTATTTTTTAAAATTAACTTGCTTGCCAATCACCTCTATTTTGGTTGAAGTTGTAGTTGTTATTAGTTTACCAATCTTCTCAGTATATATTTGCCATTTTGGCAGATTTATTAAAATAATATCAAATTAATCACTGCTATAGAAAACCTGCCATGCTCGAAATTTTAAATTAGCATAGCAGGCTCTCAGACACTCAATCAACTCTAGGGCAGAATCTATTGATTCCAAATAGGTTTTAATTGAATCCACAGCGTTTCAAGGAAATCTCTTGAGTGTTTTCTGGTTTTAATTGCGATTTCATTGATTGATGATCGTTAACTTGCTGTGCCAATCTCTGATCTAAATTACCACCACGAATTTCTGTTTTTTGCTTACCAACTACTTCCCGATAAGCTAAGTCTTTGATTTTGCTTAAGCAGTTTGATGATACATTACTATCAGATATTGAATCATTAGCCTGTTTCAGCATTTTTAGATTTTCACTTTGCTGTTGATTTGTCCTACTGGTATTAGAGTTTTCTTTTAGTACTCGATTGTAGGTGCGATATGGAATGTAATGCAGAGGATTATACCCAGCAAATCGCAGCATTAAAACACATGCCCAGGAATATTTTCCAGCAAGAATTGCTTCAACTACTTTGTCAAATTGTTGAGCCTTCACTGTCTTATCTAAGTTACTAGTAATGCCAGCAATGTCTTGATTCATCATAGTTTTTAGTTATCTGGGATGAAGTAAACTAATTCAGTTTATGGGATTGTTGGTATTTCAATTGATATTTACAAACTGCACTAGCCTTTTTGCAGATGTTCAATCGCTTGTGGGAAAATATCATCAATGGGAGTGAAAGGTAAGTTTTTACCTTTTGTCTTGTCATCTAACTGGTAGGACAAAAGTCTGGCATGGCTCTTGGTAGATACAATTTTGTCCTCTTAAACTTTTTAAACTCCTAATTAAATAAATTTTATCTGTTCACCTGCTTGTATTTCTTACTACTGTTGAATTAAGCATTTTCCGGGAATTTTGCATATTTTTTTTGGATAGGAGAGAAAATTTATTTGTCTTTGAGTGTTAACAACGCTATTCGTATTTATACTATTTTTTGTTGCCAATGTCATCTACTAAATTAGCAGATTTATAAGTTAAATTTACTGAATGTATTTCGAGAGATAGTTGCGGATTGTGCAACTTTTAATTTTGTCCCCCTTTGCTAATTCATGAGGGGTAAGACCCCTCACCCGATATCAATTTAGACGCTTTATTATTGTCGAGTCACTAGAAAATATTACCATTAACCATGAGGTAAAACAACTTCTAAAAATATTAATATATAGAGACTTAAAAAAAGGTGAGCAGCCAAAGGTATTAAAAATATTTTTCATTAGAGAATGTTATTTATTAGCCTTGGATCTATTGATTTACAAAGACTACAGCTTTAGCTTACCTAAATGAAATCGCTGTAAACTGCTCATGAATGTTTCATGAGCATCATCTAGAAATCACAGATAGCCTAGTTTTAAACTAAAATTAGTGGTTGGTAATAATATATATAGTTTTAATTATCATCAAAGGAGTGAAACAAAACAGCCGTAACAAGATGCTTTCAATAAAAAAGATGTAGCAGGATAAACCTGTAGAATTTTAGATAATTCACCAATAGGGAGAAACCTAATTAACAAATATATTGCTAAGTTGATTCAGCAATAATTTGTATGTATATTAATATCTAACAGATTTATACTTTTGGTCTAATAGTTGTGTTAAACACAAGTAATTGCACTCGACGCTGGCAAACTAAGTACAGAAGATTTTGGGAAATATTAGCAAGATTTATGGCTAAAGCTAGTAATATTTGCATTTTTTGAAAGAGTAGTCTTAAATTCTCAATCCTTCAACTCTTACCATTACTGAAATTTTCCTTTGCTTCCGGAAACACTCGGAAAATAAAATCACAAATCTAGACTCTGCTTTCTCAGATGAAGATGGACTAAATTTGGCAATTATACGTGGAATACGCCGTTCGTAGGGGTAGCTGCAATACGGTTTGGTTAGCATCTTAATATTTTGAAGATCCCCCCTTAAAAAGGCTTGCTTATAACCCTCTTTTACCCCCTTTTTAAGGGGGTCGCCGCAGGCGGGGGGATCTTATCCGAACCGTATTAGGTACACAATTACCCCTACGTGTGTTGCATCAAAACGAGAACCGCTTTGATAGCCAATCAATTAATAACTAAGTAAATTCCCCAGATCGCCATTGCCCGTAAGTAAGTGCTAGCGCGGAAAGTACCAGCTGCGGTGATAGCTTCAGGTGTGCGAAATTGCAGACCATTGTCATAAATTTGCTGCACCACAGCTTGCGTTAACCTAAACGCTTCATCCTTCATTCCCATCTGCACAAGAAAAGCCGCCAGTCCAAAGTTTATCCCCGTCCAGACTTCCAGGGGATGAGTAGCTTTAGGGTTTTCCGGTGAACCGTCAGGACGAACACCATTAGCAGCACCAAACTCACCATTGCAGAATTTCAAAAAGCAAGCATCATAAACAGTTTTCAGCGCAGATAGAGCGCGATCGCTCGGTACAATATCAGGTAAGTCCAGTAGACGCGCATAAAACTGTCCGCACAGTTGATCTGCCATTACCACATCAGAACCACTTTCACTATCAAGTTTGTAATATTGCCCATTCCAGAGTTTTTCGTCATAGATGGGGCGAGATTGTTCCAACCAAGCTTCATAGATGGATTTTTGCACCCTTAACTCCTCTGTGTTCTCTGCGCCTCTGCGGTTCGTTAACAAAACATTACTGATTGCGATCGCAGCCTCCAGCGCCGCTAACCACAACCCACCACAATAGGCACTGACTCCCTGCAACCGCCAATCATCAAAAGTTTGATCGGGTGCGCCGGAATTTTCGGGAATCCCATCGCCATCAAGGTCAAAAGTTTTCAGGTAGTCGAGAGTTTGAACGATCGCAGGCCAGCAATCTCCCAAGAATTCCAGATCATCAGCACCCGTAAGCAGAAAATCACGGTATACTTGCAAGACAAAATCACTACTTAAATCTTTCCACAAATTGCAGTCTTGATAACTGGTGTAGTTGGTTTTCTCCCAAACGTGTTCATTCGGTGCGCCTAAATCGTGGGGTGTTGCACCTGCGACTTTACGAACAGCAATCGGGCTTTCTGCCTTAATTGTCATGTAATAGCCAATGATTCGGGGAGTATCATCACCTTGAGGAATTGCCCGTGCAAATGCCCGCATCACTGACTTTTCTAATTCTGGAAATAGCATCAGCAGGGCAAAAGAACCATACAGCCGCACATCTAAACTTTCATACCAACGATAATCTAAGCACTCCAGCACCGCAAACTGACCGATGGGGTCAAGTTCCGATGCAGCGCTCCAGAGAGTACCGCCACTGGTGAGGTCGTAAAGCTCATTAAATAGAGCCATCTTAAACCAGTTGGGTAAATCTTCGCGGTCGAGAATGGGTTTTTGCCAACTTTTAATTTGCGATCGCCAACTTTGGTATTCTTGTAGTGCAGTGGATGCGATCGCCCAAGCATTGTTACCACTTTTACCAAAAAAGTCTGTATATCTGCGGTAATAGTTAACTCCAGCCGCAAATTCTGTGATCGGCAAATCCCAAGCGAGGACAAAGGGGATTTCGAGAGTTTCCCCTGGTTGGAGAGTGAAACGAAGTGCGATTGCAGCCCCTAATTGTGTATTCTCTGTTGCTGGAGTCGGATCGAGATAATTAGGCAAAGAACCATCTTTAGCAAAAGTTTGCCATACCTCCTCACCAGTTCCTTCAGGATTCCATCGACTGTGATGAAATATTTCTACTTGGGGATGCTTCAGCGTGGCAATACACCAACTTCCGTCACCTTCTTGTAAAAGTTGATCATTACCAATCCGACCTAAAACACAGCCAAACTGTTGTGTATTTTCAACTATTTGGTTATAGTTTCCTTGACTTTCGCCCCAGCGCGGTTGGTATTCGTAAACCGGACTACCATCATCGCGTACTTGCACTTGGGGAGATTTGAGGGAGTTTGTAAACCAGCCCACCAGATTTTGCCAAGTAAGCATGATGCCCAGAGTAATAGGTGCATCTGTGGAGTTATGAGCATTCCAGAGGAATATCGCCACAGGGTAGCTAGTTTCTTGGTAATTACCTGCCCAGATTGGTGAAAACTGCTCACAAGTCAACTGTGCTTGAAATATATTTTCATACACAAACCAGCTACGTGGGTAGAGCGCGTGATAATTGCCTGTCTCTTTTGTGCCGGAAAGTGTTGGATACCATTGCCAAGCTTTGAGAGTGCGATCGTCAGGCGCCTGCGTAGATAAAGCGTAGGCTTGAGAAGATGCACCATTGGACTCAAACACACTGAATTGACAGGTGGGAACGTTTTTGAAAGTATGCTCACCACCGTCGATGTGCCACAGGTTAAAATCTCCCCGTGAAGAACGACCGATGCAACCTGCACCAAAGCCGCCTAAAGGCATACCATGCCAAGGGCCATCATCGATATTGCTAGCGTAGCGGACGGTATAAGGTTTGTCCCAGCCTAAACCGATGGGACGGCTCCAAGTGCAAGAGGGAATTTTTGAGGAGAGTTGATTTGTCATCGCCTAATGTTACAGCGTGCAGTTATGTCAATGAAGACTAGCGCGATGTGTGATTTTTCTCAAGTCGTTTGTTTGTAACTAGCAGCCCAGGAGGTGGAAAATATATATAACATCAAATCAAATTAGTGATTAAAATATCAATATTATACAAATATTTAGCTTTGAGGTAATAATTCAGTTTGATAAACTTTAAGTTTTTCTGATCTGTTTAAAATATCACATTTTGCTATAGATTGAACAAGATTTATTTCTCTGTCTTTTAAGTAATGATAACATTGTGGCGGTCGAAAATCTGACCATTCTTCTCTTAACTGTTCAAGCTTAATTGGAGAATCAAAACTGAATGGTTTTCTAAAGAAAATAGCAAAACCAGTTTGGGAGTTTTCGTAGTATTTTTGAAAGCATTCATAGCTAATTCCGGCTTTATCTTTAACAATTTTCCAAAGTTTCTTCGGCGGCATTTCGACGACTTTTTCGACTTCAAGCACTCCAACTAATGCCTGTTCAGGAGATGTCGCGTAAACGAGGATCAGATCACCCTCATTTAAATAGCGAGGTCTGACACGACGAAACTCGACTTGCTTATCACCACCAAATATCATTTTTGCATACTTGTAGTGGATGGATAAAAGAAGTATATTTGGAGACATAAAACTCATTATTCTATAGTATTTGAAGTTCCTATATTATATAATATTTTAAAGTTTTCTGTCGTTATTTTGGAAGATGATTGTACTGAAATATTGCGTCCTAACATCTTTTTAATATCTTCCAAAATTATTGGGTTTTTAAATAACTCCGTATCACTAAACTTGACAGCCATAATATCTTTATTTAGATCATTGTCAGCTATTTTTAAAATATCTTTGAAATCAAATACTCCTAGTCTTCTGAAGCGTCTATATAACTCTTTGGGTTTCCCAATTACAATTTCGTCAAGTCGTGAACAAGCTCGAATAGCTTTTAGAGTATAAGAACTATTTTTTCCAGTACCAGATTTACTTACGTACCATAAAATTCTTCCTGGGGCCTGCATTGCACGTTTTGCACAGTAGTAAACTACCTCGCGTTTCAGAGCTATTTCCAGTAAACCAAAAAGTTTTTTAGAAGCTTTACCAAGCAAACATTTCAGCCAAAGCCAGGGATATCACAAAACAACGTTTTGTTGAGCATTTCAGA
>NZ_JBALCE010000050.1:0-16172 GCF_036919815.1 Nostoc sp. | reverse complement strand
GAAATCTAGTTCCCTCCCCAATCCATCGGGGAGGGTTAGGGTGGGGTAAAACCAGATTCGTAAATTACTTCAGATTTGTGTGTACACCGTAGCCTTGCTAAGGGGAGAAGATTAAGGCGTGGGGTGCATGGGTGTAGGGGAGAACAAAATTTTCATCGTTATTGTCGCAACCGATGTTGCTACAGACATAACAAATGTTGCTAGAAGCAAGGCAGAAGTTGCTACAGGCTGCGCGAAATACGTAAACGTCAAGGCAGAAGTTACTACAGACAAGGCAGAAGTTGCTACAGGCTGCGCGAAACACGTAAACGTCAAAGCAGAAGTTACTACAGGCAAGGCAGAAGTTGCTACAGGCTGCGCGAAATACGTAAACGTCAAAGCAGAAGTTACTACAGGTAAGGCAGAAGTTGCTACAGGCACGACCGATATCGCTAACGTCGCAGCTTTGGGCTGTAGTGGCTTTTTATAACAGTTGAAATATAAGTTTAGAACATAAATTGATCGTAAAACTCCGACATCAAGACACTTTCAAGCCTGTTCCCTGCTATAAATTCAACTTAACTATGAAATATCACAGCAACTAAAGGCAGCAAGGCCAAAAGAAAGCCATGCCAATACTGCCAAGTTATCTGAGGTGTTGGTTCTGGTGGCGCTAATAGGGCTTCGATTCTTTGTTCTAAGCGATCTGCACCAGAAGAACCCAATGCAGCACAGCAAATTTCCGATAATACTGGGCTGGTGCTGACTACTAATAAAAGTGATTCCGCCAACACCAAAGGATCTACCTGTAATGCTGCATAACTATCAGCACGGAGTTCGCGCAAAGCTAACAGTTCTTCCCACAAAGGCTCTGTATTTGGCAACCATGCAGTGCAGGAACGCACCCAACCCAGCCAGAAAAACCAGAATGTATCCCTATAATAGTGATGCCCTTGCTCATGGGCTAAGACGCTTTCTAAATGACGTGGTGAGAGAGTTTGCAATAATCCCTGACTAATAACTAATTCTGGTTGCCAAAAACCAATTTGACCCGCAAACAACGCACCCGTTTGCAGTAACCTGGCTCGTTTATCCCCCAAATTCACCAGAGGACAGTTACGAGCAGATTCCACCGACTGCCAACCCTGGAAGGCAAGTTTAATACATAAAATGGCAAAAAATGCCAAATAAATTAATGCTAGTAAATAACTGACTGAGCCTGTATACATCCCGCCCATTTGTCCTTGAGGTCCCATGAACAGCACAGCGATCGCAGTCATGAAAATTAACAAGGGCGGGAAGAGGAATAAAAATAGCGATCGCCCCCATCGCAGACTCCAATTGCCTTGGCGTTGATTCCAAGAGGATCTTAACCACCAGGCAACTGCCAAAGCATTCAAAATCATGATCAGATGCATCATTGTTCCTCCCTGGCTTGGCGTGCAGATTCAATGCGTTTAGCGATCGCGGCTATTTGCTCACTAGCTGCTTCATCTAGGCTATCGGCGAAGGCAGCAACAACATCGGGGTTCCCCACCGCCAGAAATCGCTGTAAATGGTCGTGAGCTTTGATGACATCTGCTTGCTGCTTACTCAACATTGGCCGCCAATAGAATGCTCGCTCTTTCTTGTCGCAGGCTAGCCAACCTTTATCAGTGAGGCGACGTAAAACGGTGGTGACAGAAGTATACGCTAATTCGCGGTTAGGATCAGCCAGAATGCGATCGTGTACATCCTTGACTGTGGCTGAACCAAGTTCCCAGATGATATTTAAAATTTCCGCTTCCAACGGGCCTAAAGATAGTTGTTTAGGGCGGTAATCGGGTAAAGGTGCCATAGAAATTTCAATGGGGAATGGGGAATGGGGAGTCGGGAATCAGTTAATATCTGTCTCTTTGCGGTGTAACCTTGAAGCTGTAACTTTTTCCCGATTTAGAATGTCTGTTCTTGTTTTAGATTATAAGATAGTGCAGCAAGTCTGAAAGTGTAAAAGCACAACAATGGGCTTTTTGAATTAAAACCCCGCCCCTAATGAGCGGATTTCTTCCCCACTCCCATTCGGCTACGCTCACGGCAAGCCTACTCCCATTTATCTATTGAATGAATGGGTTCTATTGTGTATTTTGATGCTAAAAAATGCTCTGGGAGTAATTGAGATTATAGTTAGTGACAGCAACTAGGTAGAATGTTATTTGCGGCAGTAGTATTAAAGCAGGTGTATCCAGCGCGTGAAGCTATTCGTATATCACACTCCTGAATTGACTCCAACGAATAAAGTGCCAGAATGTGCGATCGCAGTCGATGTCTTGCGAGCCACTAGCACAATAGCGACAGTTTTGGCAGCTGGAGGCGAAGCTGTACAAGTATTCAGCGATTTAGATCAGTTAATTGAAGTTAGCGAAAAATGGCCTGCCCAAAAACGTCTGCGGGCTGGAGAACGCGGCGGCGCAAAAGTAGCTGGCTTTGAGTTGGGTAACTCTCCCCTCGACTGCACACCAGAGTTAGTGCAGGGGCGGCGTTTGTTTATCAGTACCACAAATGGCACTCGTGCTTTACAACGGATACAAGACTCCCCAAATGTATTAGCAGCAGCCTTAATTAACCGGGCGGCGGTGGTGCAATTTCTCCAAGAACTGCAACCAGAGACAGTGTGGATTGTCGGTTCAGGTTGGGAAGGCAGTTTTTCCTTAGAGGATACAGTTTGTGCAGGTGCGATCGCTCATAGTCTTTTACAACAAACCACCTTGTCACCAGAGGAATTAGCTGGTAATGATGAAGTAATTAGTGCGATCGCTCTTTACTCTCAATGGCAAGATAACTTATTGGGATTACTTCACCAAGCTAGTCACGGACAACGATTATTACGTCTTGAGTGTCAAGAAGATTTAAAATATTGTTCCCAAACTGATATTTTAGATGTCTTGCCCATACAACATGAAACGGGAGTTTTAAAAAGTCAAAGAAAATAGGGAATAAACTTCGGAACGTAGATTAAATAAAATGGAAAACTTCATCCTGTCTCTAGCTTCCCTCTCCTTTATAAGGAGAGGGATTGAGGGTGAAGGTAAGCCAGAGACATAAATTGTATGTTATTTAATTCTTATTCCTTAATCAACAATGCCCAATACTTCTCTACGAGAGGCTGCGCCAACGACTTCTCTACGAGACGCTACGCGTAGCTTGCTTCCACGAAGTGGTACGCTCAGTACAAGTGCCCTATGCCCTATGCCCAATTTTCAAATCTGTGAGCATTTGTCGAAGTCTTTGTCGCCAATGGGGGGGATAAGTCCCTAAAATTGCGGAAATTTTTCCACAAGCAAGGACGGAATAGGCTGGGCGACGGGCTAGTGTGAGATATTCGGCAGTTGTAATGGGGACAAGATGCTCAACTTTTAAAGGGAAGCCTAGCTGTTGGGCTTCTTCAAAAATGGCAACCGCAAAGTCATACCAGCTAGCGACACCGCTATTAGTGTAGTGATAAGTGCCGCTAATTTTTGGAGTTAACTGGGGAATCATCTCGGCTATGACTGTGGCTATATCTTGCGCCCAAGTCGGGCTACCAATTTGATCGGCAACAACACGGAGTTCTTGGCGTTCTGCACCTAGTCGCAGCATGGTTTTGACAAAGTTACTTTTACCAAAAATCCCATAAACCCAAGCAGTGCGGAGGATGAGGTGATGGGCGCAAGTTTCCCGAATTGCTTCTTCTCCAGCGAGTTTGGTTTTACCATAAACACTCAACGGATTAGTTGTGTAAGTTTCCTGATAAGGTCTACACCCATTACCATCAAAAACATAATCGGTTGAAATATGAATTAAAAAAGCTCCTAATTTTTGGCTTTCTTGGGCAAGAATGAAGGGTGCAGTAGCATTAATAGCGGTAGCAAGTTCGGCTTCGCTTTCTGCTTTGTCTACAGCAGTGTAAGCCGCAGCGTTAATGATGATTTGCGGTTGCTTGGATCTGATAATGTTGCGAAGAGTATCGGGTTGGGCAAGGTCTACTGTTGGACGTGCTACTGAGATAATATTGCCGTAGTCTGGGAGAATTTGTTGCAGTTCTTTACCCAATTGACCCTTATTACCAATTAGTAGAATTGATTTACTCATTCTAATTATTTCTTGAACCTAATGCAATCATCAAGCTTAATCAAATATTTCAGCAGTTCTCAAAGGTTTACCTGCTTGGTCTTTAGCTGATAAAATTGGTGGCGCACTCAGAGGCCAATCTATCGCTAAATCTGGATCGTTCCATAAGATTGTGCGATCGCTTTGGGGTGCGTAGTAATCTGTAGTTTTGTAGACAACTTCAGCTATTTCTGAAAGCACGAGGAAGCCATGAGCAAACCCTGGTGGTATCCACAGTAGGCGCTTATTCTCAGCACTGAGTTCAGAACCCACCCACTTACCGAAGGTAGGAGAGCTTTTTCTAATATCTACGGCTACGTCAAAGATAGTGCCGACAACAGCCCGGATAAGTTTACCTTGGGGTTGTTGAATTTGGTAGTGCAATCCACGCAGGACGTTTTGTTTGGAGTAAGAGTGGTTATCTTGGACAAAGTTCGTAACAATACCTGTATTTTGAGCAAATTTTTGATCGTTGTAAGCTTCAAAAAAGAAACCGCGATCGTCTGCAAATACTTGGGGCTGAAATTGTAAAACTTCGGGAATTTTGGTATGTACAATGCTCATTAAGATTATTTATAGGATGTGCCGCAGTGTTCTGATTATGAGATGAATTTTGCATTTATATTTTACGGCACTGTGTTCAACCTTTGACGATCGCTTGTCCTCTTTTTAATCAGTAAATCACGTTAGTTCAATTTGACAGTCATCACCAATCAGAAATCGCAAGGCTTTGGGGCGACGCGGTGCAATAGTCAATTGTGCCCGTTGTCCAATCACACTATCAATAATGCGCTGATGGATTCCGGCAATTTTAGCACTTTCTAAAATTACACTGTTTTCTAAATCCGTATCAATGAGTGTGACATTGTTAGCAATACTACTAGAAGGACCAATAAAGCAGTTTTCTAAATGACAATTGCTACCAATGACTACTGGCCCCCGAATTGTGCAATTAATTACTTTAGATTTTGCACCGATTTGGACTCGTCCAATAATCTGACTTTGGGCATCGACTTCGCCGACAATTGATGTTGTCAAATAGGTGTCGAGAATTAATCGGTTAGCTTCTAATAAGTCATCTTTTTTACCAGTATCTAGCCACCAACCTTGGAGATTGTAGGCTAAAACTTGCTTTTCCTGATTAATGAGGTATTGAATAGCATCAGTGATTTCTAGTTCGCCTCTGCTGGAAGGTTGGATATTTGCGATCGCATCAAAGATGATATGAGAAAAGAAATAAACCCCTACCAATGCCAGATTTGAAGGAGGAACTTTGGGTTTTTCAATTAACTGTAATACCCGTCCTTTATCATCTACTTGAGCCACACCAAAGGCGCTAGGGTTGGCAACCGAACGCAAAAGAATCAAAGCATCTGGCTGTTGTTGGCTAAATTGTTGCAGAAAGTAACTTAACTCACCTAGTTGAATCAGGTTATCGCCCAAGTACATGACAAAGGGAGAATTTCCTAAAAAGGGACGCGCGACTTGGACGGCGTGGGCAAGTCCAAGTGGTTGGTTTTGGATGATGTAGGTGATGTTCGCTCGAAAGTATTCTCCATTTCCGGTTTTTGCTTGGACTTCTGCCCCAGTTTCCGGGCTGATAATGATGCCAATATCAGTAATACCAGCAGCAACCATTTCTTCAATCCCATACCATAAAACAGGTTTATTAGCAACTGGTACAAGTTGTTTTGCTCCACTGTAGGTGAGGGGACGTAGGCGTGTACCTTTACCGCCAGAAAGAATTAATGCTTTCATAAAGATTTCGGATTAGTTATGAGTCATTAGTCAAGATAATCTGAAATCTTGACAAAATCCTAAATCCTTGCATTTAAATGGCGTTAGTTTATCTTTTATAAGTAACGGGATAAAACTTCAGCCGTTGCTTTTCCTGTTTTTTCCCAACTGAATTGTTGAGAGTGAATAATACCTTGGCTAGAAAGACGCGATCGCAATTCCAAATCAGTTGCAATAGCTTCCATCGCCTCTGTAATTTCTCCGGTGTTGTAGGGATTGATCAAAATCGCCGCATCGCCAGCCACCTCTGGTAAAGAGGAGAGATTGGAGGTAATGACGGGAGTACCACAAGCCATTGCTTCTAGGACAGGTAAACCAAAGCCTTCCCATAGACTGGGAAAAACAAGTGCGATCGCTTGATTAATGATTTTTGGTAATTCGCTATATGGTACATAGTCGAGGAACTTTACCTGATTAGTTACACCCAATTCTGCAACTTGCACTTTTAAAGTTGGGGTGTAACGCGAATCAATTGGCCCGACTAACCATAGTTCATAGTCTTTACAGTTAGGTAACGCAGCAAAAGCACTGATGAGTCGCTGGATGTTTTTGTAGGGATCTTGGCGTCCAACGTAGAGAAAGTAGTTGCGGGTGGGGAGGTTGAGATGATGGAAGTGAGTGCGATCGTGCGCTAAAGGAATCGGAGTAATTTTGCTGGCGGGAATTTGGTAAAAATCGGTGATGTCTTTAGCCGTAGTCTGGGAAATGCAAATAATGTGTTGTGCTTGCTTAAGGACTTGGGGAGTGTAGTAACGGTGGTAGGGTGTGAGTGGTGAGAAGCGTTTGCCAAAGCGCAACGGTATCATGTCAAAAGACGTGACGACAAAACGACAGTTGCTATAAAGCGGTGCTTCCGGTAGCGGGGAGAATAAGAGACTCGATTTGAGATTTTTATAGATTTTTGGTAATTGAAATTGTGTCCAGAGTAGGCGGTTCAAATGACCTTTTGTGCCGTGGTCTGGCGTTAAGTTTGACGGGATTGGATAGCAGTCAAAATCTGGATATTTTTGCGTTACTAATAGAGCCGGTTGCAAAGATTTTAAATAAGGAAAAAGGTTTTGAGCATAGTTGCCTATACCCGTTGGTTGAGACAAGAGAATAGATAAGTTAATAATTAATTGTTTGGCTGAGGTATTATCTACTATTTTCATTAAATAATGGTTCTGTAAGCGTTTAATGTTTCTTTGGCCGTTCTTTCCCAGGAAAATAATTTTGCTCTGGCTTTCCCTTTATTAATTAATTCTTGGCGTAACTGAGAATCACTAATTACTTTCAGAATAGCTTCGGCTAGTTGAACAGCATCATTGGGGTCAATCAATATAGCAGCATCTCCTGAAACTTCTGGTATTGACGAAGTATTAGAACTGACGACTGGAGCGCCTAGCGTCATTGCTTCCAATACGGGTAAACCAAACCCTTCATAATGAGATGGATAAACAAAAACATCAGCTTTTGAATAAAATAATGCAACTAATTCATCAGATAAGTAGTCAAGATGATGAATTTGGCTTTTCCAAGGTGAACTGTCAATGTCAGCAAATATTGGATCGTAATTCCAACCTTTTTTACCAATTAATATTAATTGGTGCTCAATTTTGTATTTTTTCTTTAATAAATTAAAAGCATAGATAATAGCATTAATATTTTTCCTCGGTTCTATTGTACTAACAAAAAGTAGATACGGTTTTGAAAAATCATAATTAGCTTGCTTTTCTAGCCTTTGGGCAATTTCCTCAGACAAGTAATTAGGATAGTAACGACTAGCTAAAGGTGTGACATAGACTTTTTCTGGGTCTACTTCCAAATATTCAATAATATCTTTTTTAGAGCTTTCTGAAATTGTTAAAACTAAATCTGTCCATTGTAAACACCGCTTTACCCTTTCTGTATATCTTCTTGCAACTGAATCTATATAGTTAGGATATTTAATAAAAGTCAGATCATATATATTCATAACCTTTAAACTATTTTGACAAGGATAAACTGAGTAATTTGTACCATGTAATATATCTGGAGAACCAAAATATTTTTCAAAGTAAGATAAACTAGGTTTAAACGCTAAAGCTAATAATAAATCTGAAATTCTTACAGGTAAAGGCAGGAGATACTGTTGAGAAGAATTTTTAAAGCATTCAGGAAAACTGAAGTCACCCCGAAGCCAGTTTTTTAACCTTGGTTGATAGACTACTCCTAACTGAAAATTTTCCTCTTTTTGTAATATATCAAGAGCGGATATGAAATTAGCAACATAAAAGCCAACCCCACTGGGTTTTGAATCCATAGGGGTGGCATCAACTACAACTTTTAGCATTAAAATATTTAAGCTCCAACGATGCTCAATTTTTTTAAATCATAATCAACCATTAACTCAACCAATTGCTCAAAGGAATGCTGAGGCTGCCAACCTAACTCCGTATTAATTTTATTAATGGAACCAACTAACTGCACTGGTTCATCAGAGCGATAAAAAACAGGGTCAATTGAGACATAATCTTGCCAGTTTAGACCAACGCAGTTAAAAGCACACTCAACGAGTTCTCTGACAGAGTGAATTTCACCACTAGCGATGATATAGTCATCAGGTTGTGCTTGCTGCAACATCAGCCACATAGCGTAAACAGCATCTTTGGCATAGCACCAGTCACGACGGGCATCTAGGTTACCTAATTTTAGTTCATTTGCCAAACCCAGTTTAATTTGAGCAGCTGTGTGCGTGATTTTGCGAAATACAAATTCTGTCCCGCGTCGAGGCGATTCGTGAGTATAAGTAATACCACAGCAGTTGTAAAGGTTGTATTTTTGCCGATAATTGACAGTCATCCAATGAGCGTATGCTTTGGCAACACCATAAGGATTCCGGGGACGAAAGGCAGTGCGTTCGGTTTGGGGCGATTCGTCAGGTTGACCAAAAACTTCACTACTAGAGGCTTGATAGAATTTGGCATCTGATTTGCAGCGACGAATAGATTCTAAGAGACGGGAGACACCAAGGGCAGTGTATTCAGCGGTAAGGGCTGGTTGAGTCCAAGAAAGAGGAACGTAACTTTGAGAAGCAAGGTTATAGATTTCATCAGGTTGAGCTTCGGCAATCACATCCATTAAGGAGGATTGATCTAAAAGGTCGCCTGATAAGATTTGAATATTGTCTGAAAGGTGATTAATACGCTCTAGATTGCTGGTGCTGGAACGGCGGACTAGACCGAATACTTGGTAACCTTTTGTTAAGAGAAGTTCGGCAAGGTAGGAGCCGTCTTGTCCAGTTAGACCTGTGATTAAGGCTTTTTTGGTCATCTGCTATCTAAGCTTATAAAAATTTTGAAACTATTAGTTTTAAGGTGGGAAAAATAAGTGTGGTAGCGATTAACATCTTTGGTAAAAAGCATCATGTATATAGTCGCTGCATGAACGCCGATGCAGAAGTCAGGTAAAGGCGATCGTCTGGATTCCACCTTTTTAGTGATATTGTACAAAACACTCTCCTAGCAAAAACGCTGCTTTCCAAAGCAAGTCAAAACTTTGAAAAAATTTATAGGTAAGATAGCTTATAGTTATTCTATCTTTTCAAAACCGTTTCAAAGTAATTTTTAGCATTGCGGCCAAGAATAGTTAAGATAGATTTTTCACGGATAAGATAGTTGAGACAAGCCTCTGCCTCCATCTCATCTGCATAAAATAGTCCAGATTGACTAGAGCGACACAGTTCTACAAGTTGATGGTTACTCTCAGGAACTAATAACGGCCGCCCTCTCTTCAGAGCATTGACTATATCTTGTTTATTGCCTTGATCATCAACTATCCATAGCATATCAACTAAATCCCATTCTTCAGAACTAATCCAGTCACTCATAATAAACTTGTAGCAATTGCTATGATAGCTCTGGTTAAACTGAGAAATGGCACGGAAACATTCTGGTGAAACGTGCTTGCCACTACATAGAATAACCCGATTTAAAACCGGATTTGATCCACACTTTTTTTCTTGATAAACTTGATTAATCTGCTGCACATAATTTTCTAGAGTATCCTTAGCTATGAACTGATAAGCATTTTGTCCCATTAACTCAACGCGAGCATGGTCGAGAGCCATATCAACCATCTTCTCTGCAAGCATTTGAGCATTACCTGAAGCGAAAAGATAACCATTAACCCCATCGACGACAAGATCCAGATTACCGCCGAGTGCAGAGGCAAGTATAGGTATACGAGCAGCCATAGCTTCAAGAATTGTTACTGGCTCATTCTCAGGCCATATGGATGGTATCACTAATACATCGGTAGATTGGTAAACAGTTTCAATTTGAGAGTGCTTGACTTTTCCCCATAGTTTTACAACAGAGCTTAATTGGTTTTCGGTGATAAATTTTTCTAGGTCTTCAGTCATTCCCCCGACACCAACAATATTTACTGTACAAAGATTACCAAGATAACCACCTTGCAATAGTAGTTTGATGGCATCCATCAAAACATGAATACCTTTATGAATACCTAAATATCCAATAAAAGTAAAGCGCATTACAGCTTCAGGCAATTTCTTTGTAATTTGGGAAAAGCGTTTAACATCAATACCATAGGATATTACAGTAAGCTTATCCGATGAAAAACCTGCTTTAATATAAGCTGATGCTAGATAGGAACTAGGTGATACGAATTTATCTACCTTGCTGAGTTGTAAGGCAATGTAATCGTTACGCATCCGGATATGAAGCCGTCGCTGTTGGTTATCCAGTAACTCTGGCAAACATTCTTCACACTGAGAAAAATCTTTGCAAACGATGTCGTATCCTTTCAATAACGTATTTTTGAAACAAAATCCCCAATGATCATGCAAGGTGAGTACAGTTCTAATTTTGCGTCTATATGCTATCTCCACAATTCCTAGTGATAAGCCAATAATATTGTGAAAATGAACAATATCTGGTTGGAACTGATCAATTACTGTATTAAATAGTTTATTGATAACTGGTTTATAAAAATTATTCTCGACATGATAGTCTTGTACATGTTGAATAACTCGAAATACTTGCAGTCCGTCAAAAGTTTCCCGTATCATTGAATAACGGTGACGACTATCATCATGTTTTGCACAGAAAACAGCCACTTCGTAACCACCATTTCTCAATTGACACGCTTGTTCATGGGCAATAATTTCAGCACCACCTATAAAAAATGGGGGATAGAAATTACTACAAATGAGTATTTTGTTGACCATAGGTACTGTAAATATAAATAATATCAACGGCGCGATTTGAGGGCTAATTCATAAAAACTGTTTGCCGATGCAGAAATGGTGAGATTTGCATTCCGTGGTCTGGGAGACAATAGTGCCAGCGCCAGTCCTCCCCACATTTCACCTTTAAATACATTGTCGCCCTCAATGATACGTCCCGGTACAAAATCCACATCAATCCACGCTACATACGGTGAATCTTGCCACTTTGCAGTCATGATTCCGCGCCGACACTCAGGGTTAAAAGAATCATACATCATCACAAACATCGGTTGCTTAGGTACATAAGTCAAAACAGTCTCAATGTCCCTACGAACTCCATCAGCAGTGTGGTCGCCGTCGATGAGTAAGAAATCAATTGGTATATTTGCTTCATCAAGTGCTTGAAACAGCAATGGCAATACAGTCTGAGATGGTGCAATTAAAAAACTGACATTATTTATCGCTGGCACCCTCAAAGGCACTTCATGATCTATATCAATGGAAAATACCATTTGTGAGTACTGTGAAATCAGAGATAGACTACCACCATGATAAGTACCAATCTCGACACTACATCTTGGCTGATGCCTTGCCAGTAAACCGGTCAACGCCATCCTTTCTGAATCTGTCATTTGCCAACGTTCAAGTCGGCAATTAGGATATAGCAGTTGTTCGTAATGAATTACATTCAAGTTGATCTCAGCCTTATTTAAGTTTGCAAGCTCCATTTTTTGCAAACCCAAAATATTTAAAACTTCTGTAGCGTAATTATCCCAAGTCTTCAATTTGCGATCGCAGGCTATTTGAGATAGTTTAGTTAGCAAATTTTTATCAGACGACAACGTATAAATGGCTTGGGCAATTGCTAAAGCATTGGTCATATCTACTACTAAGCAACCTCCTTCGGCTGCTAGTTCCGCCATTACTCCTTGGGAGTGACACAGGCAGGTTCTTCCATGCCAAATACTTTCTAATATAGGCATTCCAAAGCCTTCAACTAGGGAACTGTAAATTGTAAATGTAGCTTCTTCGTACAATCGATTTAAGGTAGTATCATCTACTATGCCCAGCCAACGAATACGAGAGTCTCTGGCTGATGCCTGCTCCACAGTTTTGTATATCTCTGACGCACCTTCGTAGCGATTTCCTACCAGTGTTAGTTGCCAATTTATTTCAGGGTGTTCTTTTGCCAGAATTTCACAGGCTTTTAAGAGTGTTAAATGATTTTTGCGTGGTTCTAAGGTAGAAACGCATAGCATCTGTACAGTATTCGACTGTAAGTTAGGCATCTTGACATGGCGGGAATACTGCCCAAATTGTCCTGGTAATACTGCCGTGCTGACTTGGCCATGGGAGCTTTGATTTTGTTGCCAATAGTCCAAAAGGCATTGGGCAGAAAATTCAGATATAGGAATAATAATATCGACTTCAGATAACATCTCCAAATAAGGAGGAAATAGTGAACTCACAGTATTACTACAAAACTGTGGATACATCACTGGAATTAAGTCATATAAAATAGCAATCGTTTTCCACTGCTTTTGTTTTGCATAAGCAACAGCTTCGACACCGTGAGGATCTAATATTGTTTCTGCCAACAAAAGTAATACTGATCTTCCTTGTATGCTAGGTTCAACTGCAAGGAATTCATCTAGTGAAACTGTTTCTAAACGGTTGAGTCTATCTTTTTCGATAATGGGAATTTCGGGACCGTTAAATTGTGCCAACTGAGCATAACCAGTTGGGGAAGGCAGTGTATAGCTCTGTGTTGTAAAATCCCAAACTACAAATACCAAGTCATAATAGTTCTGTAGAGTCCGGCAAAGTTGGCGAGTTACTCTAATAACACCGGAGTTGGCAGGGTCTCGGCAGCTATTAGTAACATCTACAATCAAAAGTGGGTGATTAGAAGATATCTGTTGAGTATCCTGCACAGTATTCTCAAAATAGTCACAATATTTTTGAATTACGGTCTCCCAACGGAATTTTGCCCAAAAGTTTTCGTAATTGACCACACTAACGGCTTCATGAGGAATACTATCGGATAGGATACAATCCGCTTTTTCTACCATCTCGGCTATATCGGTACAGAGAAACCAAGGATGTACGACAACTTCCGGATGAGCAGCAAGATTAAATGCTAAAGCAGGAAGTTGCAGCCACTGCATTTCTGCTAACGGTAAGTTGAACCCCTCCCACAATGAAACAGATATTCCCAGTGTGGTAAGTTGCATAATTTTTTGCAGTTCTGCATCATCTGGAAATCCAATTGGCTGAACGTATTCTTTGATGTCAGGTGGAATATTAATACTATTGGCATCTGTTAACACTAGTAATACAGCTTGTGGATGTCGCTGCACTAGCTGGCGCATAATATCGAAACAAGCTGCGGAGTTCTTGTAACAATCAGGCTCCCAGCGTCCAAGATTTAAAATAAAAATTTTTCCCTGCTTTTGTAGCTTCTCAACTACTGATAAACTTACCCCATGACGCTTTTTTTGACCAACCATCTGTGCTTGCCAAATAGATAGCTCCATGTGGTCAGCACCTAATAATATTGTTTGGATACCGTGATTAAAACCCCGGTCAGGTAGGCTCTGAGATTTACCAATAAATTCACTAATAGGTAATATGCCTGTTGTTTGACTCAAATAATCTTGGCGGAATTTTCTGAGTTTCTGTTGAATAAATAACCCATGACCACTGAAACCATCCAGTGGGACTGCACCAGCATCAATGAAAACAACGTTTTGACAAACTCTAGAAAATAAATCAATTGCTTTAAAAAACGGCCATCCCCCAATTACTATTACATCTGGCTTTTCTGTATTGGCAAATAAGCCATTCCAGTTGGTTTCTAGCCACTGAGCCGTAAACTCATTAGAGTTAGCGTAATCATCTGGCGCTGGTGGTAGGAAAATAAATTTTTTGGCGAACTGCTTAACTATATTTTCATCACACATAGATGCCATCATATAAACATGATGTCCTCGTTCTGCCATGCTTTTTCCCATCATGATCAGGACACGATCTAGACCGAAACGAAATAGAAACCGCTCATTACAAATTAATATTTTCATAGCTATACCCGATTTATGCCTTCCATCCAATAACTGCGTAATCCTGACAACCAAGCAACAGACTATTCAAAAATGCATTTTCTAGATGATGGTTTTCAGTCATTGGATGGAGACGTCGAATTTCAACTTGAACAAATCCGCGACTTTCTAGTATGAACTTTGCTGTTGCTGGTGGAATCGGGTTGCGGTGGGTTGGATCTAGATAAAAATTACAAGCTCCCACTATTAGATTTTCTGGATTTGGTGTCTCTAAAATTACAACTCCGCCAGAACGCAGCACACGTAGCGCTTCATCAATTAAAGAAATAAGCTTTTGGAATTGCAAATGCTCAATGACGTGAAATGAAGAAACAGCAGCCAAGGAATTATCTGGCAAAGAACGTAAATATTCCAGTCCATCACCTAAAACAGCGTCAAGACCAAGATTTTGACATTCCTGTATCATCGCAACATTAATATCAATTCCAGATGCTTTAAAGCCTTGGTTGGAGAGCAAATCAATCCATTCACCCCGACCACATCCTATGTCAACAATAGTGGCATTTCCCGTGGATGTGATTGCTTTTTCTACCAATGAAATATGAGTGATTAATCGATTCTTTATTTCCTCACGGCTACCCCGAAACTGGTCTTCAAAAGCAATATAAAAACTATCTAGTAAATGTTGGTCTTCACTAATTAAAGTTTGCAATTGCTCTTGATTAAAAGGTTCTGGCAAACGTCGCTGTGCTTCTTCTAGGAAAAGACTAATCAAACGCTTTTGCTGTATTAAGTCATTCTTTAGGTAAATATCGTTTCTTGCGTAACGCTCATCAATAGAAATCAATCTATTATTTACATCTTGGCTATGATTATCTACAGATTTCAGGCGCTCATCTATTTTTTCTACTCGACTATTTACAGCGTCAAAACTTTCTTGGGTATCGGTTAACCAGCTACTGACTAAAGTATCAAAACTGTTGAAGCTGTTATCCATATTTTGGATATTATTATCTACAATCCTCAGTTTCTCTTCCAGGCTTTGAACTCTGCTATCGGTAACTCCTAGTCGGTCTTCCAGGCTTTCAACTCTGCTATCAGTAACTCCTAGTCGGTCTTCCAGGCTTTGAACTCTGCTATCGGTAACTCCTAGCCGGCCTTCCATCTGCACTCTTAAAGTCTCAATTTGTTCAATAAACTGTTGATTAAGGGTTACAGACTCTTGCAAACAACTAATTAAATTAAAATTTACCTCTCGTTGATCTTTAAATAAGAAATTTATAATTTTTAGAATAATTTTTTGTAATTTTGGGTTTAGATTAAAAGGGAAGCGATTTAGCTTATCAGGCCACTTAGTTCGACTATATGCTCTAGATTGTGCATTTTTAAGTAAAGCTTCAATATAGTCAATATTAGACGTGTTTTTCGATATCGAAAAATCATTGATCGTAGTCGATTTTGCATTTTTAGACTTATGCTTATTTACCTCTTCACGGATCTTTTGCATTAAATTATCAACATCAATTTCAGGATTATTTGATTCAGTCATGGTTCTTTATTTATTTTAAAAATTACTAATTAATAATTTTTGAGGCTTAGAGTTTCTGTATCTGTTTCGCTGCTAAAGTTAATGGTAGAATTTAAGTCTACTACACCATCACACGAGATCCTATTGTTTACTTCAAAAACAACTAGTTCATCAATCCAGTCATAACTTAAACCTTCTTCAGAATGTATTCCCACAGTAACTGTATAAATACCCTTATTCATATAACAGGGAACTTGAAAACTAACTATTAATTGCTGCTGTTGGTTTAAACATGGTAACTTTATCTTCTGTAGATGAGTATTTGTTCCATAAATGACTAAACCCATTAAATTTTTAATCGAAATACCGACAATTAAATCGGAAATTTCGGCTTGCGCTTGCATGAAAATGCCAATCTGAAAATTTTCACCTGTTTCTACTTGCGTTATTTCCCTTCCTTTTAAATCACGGATTA
>NZ_JBALCE010000049.1:0-63823 GCF_036919815.1 Nostoc sp. | reverse complement strand
ATCGCTACACGTTATGATAAGCGAGCAATAAACTTTCTTGGTGCAATTTATCTTGCTGCTACTGTTATCTGGCTTAATTGATGACACGCCCTAGGAAATAACTGCATAAATAATAATAATCCGGGCATAACCTCTACACGCCCTCAACTGCTTGATATAATGTTTACCATATCATTTATTTGCGTCTAGTTGCTCAAATAAAAATCTTTCCGTTGTGCATATATAATTTATCGATACAACAAATTTACGTATAATTCCTTAAACTAGGCAATTCCAACTTCTATTTATCCCTGGACTTTTTGGACTTTTTGTTATAAAGTACGGTTAGTTGATAGAATTAATGTACAAGTATGAACGAGATCAAAAAGAGTGGTCAAGAGTTGTTATCGCAAACTCCAGAAAATTTACCTAAAACATTATTGCAGAAGCTCAGAGGTGGATTTTTCTTAGTGATTGGATATTTATTGTCACCATTATGCTGGTGGAATGATCTAGTGTTCAATTTACCAATTGCTTATTTTTTCGGTTATATTTGTAGTCTTTTTGCTCCTAAATTACTTATGCCTTGCGTGATCATTGGTTACTGGCTATCTAACATTATTGGTATTCTGTTGATGCAAGCAGGTGCAATCGATATATTCCAAAAACAAAACCAAGAAGACAACTTAAAAAAAGAACTATTGACAGGCTTAGTCTCTTCAACCGCTTATACCTTTTTGATTCTGATATTAATTCAGTTTAAAATTCTCGATAGTCCTAGTTTCTTTTCTGGTAATTAACAAAAAAAAACAGTCTCCAGTACTGGGTTATTGCATTATAAGCAAATTACTTCAATTTTAAAATCTCACTTGTATTTAAAAAATTTGGTGTATCCTTTGTCACAATTAAAGGTAATTTACCATCCCATTTTTCTATTGCCTGCCTTGTCAAAATTTCATTGGTCAAACTATCATGTAGTAATCTGTTTATTTCTGCTTCTCCCTTAGCTAAATTAACCTTAGCTTCGGCTTGTTTTGCTGCTTTCAGCGCGATAAAATCTGCTTGTTTGGCATCTTGTTCTGCAATTTGTTTTGCTTCAACTGCTTCACTGAACTTATCTGAAAAGTTGACATGAACCAGTGAAATATCATCAACAGCAATATGATAGTCATGCAATATTGCTGTTAATGTATCATCAACTTCAGATTTTACTTCTCCTCGTTTAGTAACTATTTCTTCTGTCGTATACCTGGCTATAACTGCTTTCAAAACTTCCTCTACCGCCGGATTAATAATTTTTTCAACTATATCTTTTTCATCACCAATTTCTTGAAAAATTATATTGGTTTCTTCAGGTATAACGTGCCAGTTTAATACTACATCTGTAAATACATCTTGTAAATATTTAGAAGAAGCTTCAGCAGAGACTTCTTGTTTTTGAACTCTCACACTGATTCTTTTGACTGTATTGGCAATGGGAATTATAATATGTATTCCTTCGCCTAATACTGTTTTCTGTACCTCGCCAAACTGCATTAACACCCCACGTTCTCCAGCATTTACAACTACAAAAGGTGTCAGTAAAATTGTGATTAAAAATAAAAGTGCTGTGATTTTACCAGGATTATTTGTGAATTTAATTTGTTTCATATTTACCAAGGCAATGGCTATACCATTTTGGCAATTTATTAATGAGTATTAATGATAATACATTAAATCGATAGAGATAGTCAAATTTATAAAAAATTTATGTGAGTATGCCAGACTTTTTAAGTGTAAATGCTTAAAATTACTTGGAATCGGAATTAAATTTTATCGTGTATACTCAAATACTTATTAGTCATATAGGAATCAGATTTGATTTTTGAAACAAACTACGAGATAATACTTATACCACTTAATTGATCTAAATTGGTGCAATATTCCCAAGAAAATTTGTACTTAATGTGTTCCCATAAACGTTCAATGGGATTAAGCTCTGGGCTATTGGCAGGCTGAAAAATTGGAATAACATTATCAGGCCATTTTAAGTCCAAAGATTCGTTCGGATATAAATAAAATCACTCAAATACTACTGTCCTATTTCCATAGACTAATACACGATTTTGCAAGTGCGATCGCACCGCTCTTGCTAATACAACTCTCTCCAAATCTTTGCCTTTTCTCACCAAATCATCAACTTCATCACGGTGACTAACTCGCACCACATCTTGTTCAATAATTGGGCCTGCATCTAAATCAGCAGTGGCATAATGAGCAGTTGCACCAATAATTTTTACCCCACGTTCAAAAGCTCGATGATAAGGATTAGCTCCGATAAAAGCTGGTAAAAATGAATGATGAATATTGATAATTTGCGGAAATTGACTAATAAAATCTGCACTAACAATCTGCATATATTTCGCCAATACAACTAAATCTATTTTGTACTGGCGTAGTAATTCTAGTTGTTGGGCTTCCTGTTCTGATTTATTATCTTTACTGATGGGAATGTGCTGGAAGTCGATATTAAATTGCTCTGCCACTACCTTTAAATTAGAATGGTTACTAATAATTAAAGGAATCTCTCCAACAAACTCTTTAGCGCGTTGTCGCCAAATCAAGTCAAATAGACAATGATCTTGCCGACTTACCCAAATAGCAATGCGTGGTACTGTATCAGAAAAACGTATTTCCCACTTAGCGCCTAAAGGTTGTGCGATCGCATTAAATGCAGGGGCAATAAATTCTCGCGGTAAATTGAACCCATCTAATTGCCATTCAATGCGCGTGAGAAATAACCCAGCAGCAAAGTCTGTATGCTGATCTGCATGGATAATATTACCACCATTAGAATAGATGAAATTGGCAAATTTCGCCACGAGTCCCCGTTGATCGGGGCAGGAAATCAGCAATGTTGCTGTTGGATTTGTCATAATAATATCACCAGATTTTAAATTAATTATTTGCTGTTTTTCGGAGTTGGTAAAGGCGTGCTGAGTCCAGGTAGTTTCTGACTATTATCTACAGGTTGCTTCCACTCTGATAGTTCCCGATTCACGGCATTTGCAAAATCTGTAGATACCAACAGCACATTTATATTGCCATCGGGTTTAGCAGCAGGGTCAGTTAGAGCATACAAGAAATGACCGTTAAAGTTAGATTTTCCCAAAAGCAACTGATGGCTTTGGCGGTTTTTTAGGGTGATATTGATAGTTGCTTGGGGTTGATCTAAAGCAAATTCTCCAAGCTCTTTTGCTGGAGTTGATAAAGTGCGATCGCTCTTACCTTTGACCAATAAATCCATCAAATAAGAAACAATAGCATCATTTGCTGGGGCTGATATCGGAGATTTAATTAACCACTTGGGATTACTAGATTCAGGACTACGTTTCAGATTCAGGGTGAGTTTTTTTGTCTTAACTGTTAAAGACTGCACATCATCTGCTGCAAAAGAGAAAATTTGCTGCTTTTGCTCCTTATTTTCTTCTCGCACAGTTGCACCTCGAATTTCATAGAAGTAAACAAAACCACCTAAAGCTAGCGCTAGCAGTATCAAAATTAAAGTCGTTCGTGGCAATTTCATTTTTTAATCATTGGCTAAACAGGGCATTGGTGAAAAGTTAATATTTATAGCGGTTCTCAGTTGAGTGAGGTACAAGAACCCCACCCCCAACCCCCTCCCCGCAAGCGAGGAGGGGGCTATGATGTACCTCATCTGATTAGTAAACGTTATATTTATAACTCCTAATCCTAACTCCTAACTCCTAACTCACTTCTTACCGTCGTTTCCACCAGATAATAACTGCGATCGCAAACCCAATTAAGGGTAAAACCAACAAAGACGACAATATTAAAAGATTCGCTTGGGTAGTTGTCAAGGTTATTCGACGGTTTTTCGGTTCTTTGGGGCGAATAGAAAGGGGTTGCTTCTCCTGTTGACTCAGCCAAGTAACTGAGTTGAGAAATACATCTCCATTTAGTTGCTGTTGAAATAAGCCATCGGTGGCGAAGCTAGAATTTCCTAAGACCACTAACCGCGACTCGGTAGCTGTTTGAGATGAGGGAGTGGGGGTAGTTTTGCCTTGGGTGGTTGGTGATGGTAGGGGTGAAGCTTGCGGAGTTTTGGGTGAAGGTGAAGGAGTAGGGCTAGCTTTGCTTTGGGTGGTTGGTGATGGTAGGGGTGAAGGTGTCGGTGAAGCTTGGGGAGTGGAAGTAGATTTAGCTGCTTGTTTTCTGGTTAAGGCTACGCCCAAGGTCAGAGGCCCTTTGAGGTCTTTATCTGCATTAAACTCCAATTTTTCGCTTTTAAGGTCGCTTTCTGCCCAACTGTTGGGATAGGGTTTGGTTCGCAGCAGTGGAGTAGCTTCGACACCAGGCACAGAGGTAATTTCCAGTGGTCGGGCAATCGGATAAAAAGAATTACCGTTAGCGAAATCTTTGGTAATCGGATGTTGTCCGTATTCTGTCACTAAGGGCGCAGCAGGGCCAAGCCCCACGACGCTTTCCCCAGAAACATCGACTGCTAAACGATTATCCAGACGAACACCCCACTCTTGTAGCAAGGTGTTAAGTTTGGGATCGGTATTGGGATCAATCATCAGCAGTAAGTTACCACCCCGATTCAGATATTCTTGCAAGGCTTTGACTTCACCCTCAAACAACCCTCGTTTGGGGCCAGCTACTATTACGACAGCCGCATCTTCAGGAACTTTGGAAATTTCTGCTAGATTCAGGGGTGCTGTTGTAAAGCTTTTGTCACCTAATCCCTGAACTGCTTGTGATATTGCATCTTTACCAGCTGAAAGTTGGCGTTCGCCATGACCTTGGAGTAAGTAAACTTTGGCTGTGGTTGAATTTGTTAGTTGTTGCAGGCGACTAGTTAATCTGACTTCGGACAAGCGCTGATTTTCATTTACTGTTTGTACTAATTGCCGTTTATCCCCAGATTCTAGGTAAACTTCCCCATAATCTTTAACGCCAAACTTTTCTGCAAGTCCCGGTCTAGCTTGGGGGTCGATGTACTCATATTTAAATTTTGAGCTTTGCCGTTGATAATTTTCTAGCAGTTCTCGGTCTTGGGGATTCTGGCTAATATCAAACACCCACACCTTAACTGGCTGTGGTAGGGCATTCACCAATTGCCGTGACTGGGGCGCAAGGGTAAACAATTGAGTTTCTGTTAAGTCTGATCGCAAGTGATAGCGAGTTCCCAAAAAGTTAATCAATCCCAAAATTGCTAATACTGCCAGAGTTGCTACTAGGGCATTAGTCCCAGCTTGGGTAGAACGACGCCTCCACCAGTTAGTTTGGTAGCTTTGCCATATTATCCACAACCCACTGATCACAATTCCTGTAATTATGAATGCTAATGGAATTAATCCCCACTGTTCAGAGACTAATCCAACTGTTAAGCCGACAGTAATTAGGAACGGGCCAAACCAAAATAGATATTTCCACAGTTTCTTTTTTGCAACTATCTTCATATAATTTGTCATTTGTCATTGGTCGTTGGTCATTTGTAAAAAACTAGTGATATCATGTCCGCTTGATTGCTTATTAAACCCGAAGAACCCCACCCCCAACCCCGTCCCCGCAGGCGAGGAGGGGGCTATGATGTACATTATCTGATTTGGAAACGCTATATACTAAAAACGGCTGATTCCTGGACTTTTGCCTGGGCAAAGAAAATTTTGCCTGTTAATCTCTTAGCGATTTTAAAAGTAAAACTCCAACCCGTTTGTAGTATAAATGCAATCAAAATAATCATTAACGAACTAGCACCCAAATTAAACTCCTACCTAAACTCAATTGGCAATGTACCAAATGATAAATGACCAATGACAAATGACTAATAATTACTGCCTTTGAAAGCGCAGTGCATCAATCGATTGAGCGGTGAGAAAGATGCCCAAAAAAATGTAACTGGCGAATAAAATTAAGGCGCTGGTATCAAAAATACCTTGAATTAAAGTGTTGTAATGTTTCAGTAATGACAGATAACCTAATGCTTCACCCACGGGGCCAGGGATAATTTTGCCGATTAAATCAATCAATAACAATAATAAGATTACTGCAAAGGTGAGAACGGCAGACAGAATTGTGCTGTCTGTTAACGAGGAAATAAACATTCCTACAGATAAAATTGCTGCTGCTAGCAAGATTAATCCCAAATGACCCAGCAAGGGAATTGAAAGCGTCATTGGTGGATTTGAACCACTGATTGCGATCGCTTCCAACACTAGCATCGGTACAACCATCGTGGTAAAAAATGTGATCACGCCTAATAATTTACCTAAAGCTACCGCCCAATTGGTGATTGGTGATGTGGCTAAAAGTTCTAAAGTGCCGCGCTTACGTTCTTCGGCATAGAGTCCCATTGAGAGAATTGGCAAGATAAACAACAATAGCCACCCCATACGATCCAAAAATGCTCGCACAAATTCGTAGGGGACATCTATCAGTGGTACTGGTACTCCCTGTTGTTGTCCTTGTAAATCTATTGCCGCGACTCCGGTTAAAATGCCATCTGGCCCCAGCAAAATCATCACGAAGAATAACCCCGCGATGAACCAAAATATGCCTGCGATCGCATAAGCCAAAGGTGATACAAAATAACTCTGTAACTCTCGGCGATAAATGGCAATAATATTACTCAGCACTACACCCATTTACGCTGCCTCTCCTTCGTTGTCTGCTGCTAAGTCTACCTCAGTCTCGAAATTCTTTTCTTCTGTGGTCAGTTGCAAGAATACATCTTCTAAGGTGGCGTTAACACGCCGCAGTTCATGTAAACCGAATCCTGCACGTACTAATGTTGTGGCAATATCGCGTCCTGGTTCTTTTCCCGGTTGCGATATCACCCGCAGATAAGCGCGGTTTTCCTGGGGTTGATGACTATGCATTCCGGCTGTCGGAATTGATTCTACCAGACTCACACCCGCGACTTTTTGCAATACCTGTTTCGCTAGAGCTGCTTCTCCTTCTATTTCCAATTCATACCCTGAGCCACCTGTCAACTGGGTCATCAAGTTTTCGGGTGTATTAGTTGCCACAACTTTACCGCGATTGATGATGGCGACGCGGCTACAAGTCATGCTTACTTCTGGCAGAATGTGCGTGGAAAGAATAATTGTGTGAGTCCCAGCGAGGCTTTTAATTAAATTCCGCACCTCAATTATTTGTCGAGGATCGAGTCCGACGGTGGGTTCATCCAAAATGATCGCTGGTGGATCGTGGACGATCGCTTGAGCAATTCCTACCCTTTGGCGATATCCTTTAGAGAGTTTGCGAATAATCACTCGCCGCTTATCTTCTAAATTACAGCGTTCGATGGCGGCTGTGACTTTATTGGTGCGATCGCCTGCTGATACTCCCTTAATTCGGGCGACAAAATGCAAAAATCCCTCCACCGTCATTTCTGGATATAACGGCGGTGTTTCGGGTAAATAACCAATTCGTTGGCGTACAGCGAGGGAATTCTCATGGACATCATAACCAGCAATCCGCGCATTACCATTTGTTGCCGGTAAATAACCAGCCAGAATCCGCATGGTTGTGGTTTTACCAGCCCCATTAGGGCCGAGAAGCCCTAAAATTTCCCCAGGTTCGACGCTAAAAGTGACATCAGTAATCGCTGGGGTAGAGCCGTATATTTTACTTAGATGCTCAACTTCAATCATCGGTATAGTGGCGATCGCACTTTATAGGATATCCAACAATCTTAGATCACGATTTTGGGTATGGAACATGAGGCCAGAACCTAAAGCCAAGAACCTAGATTTTTCGTTTATTTCTGGTAAAGTATAGCGGTTACTGGATTCAAATAAATCTACACTTGTGGAAAAAATTCCAGATGAAGCTTTAGTGGTTCGAGGGGGTCGCAATCTTCCAGAAGATATTAAACGTGGAATAGGAACCCATCCCAGTGGCTTCACAGGAATTTCGGTGGAATGTGCAGTAGGATTGTCAGTAGCACAGTTGGCAGTATGCATTCCTCATGGGCTGGTTGGAGTAACAACAGTGAGTGAAATTCGCTCTTTAGGTGGAGATGTAATCCGAACATCTGGCAGAAGTCCAAATCATGCCACCTTAATTGGCTTAAATCCAGAGCAAGTTAACAGCCTGCTTACGCCCACAATTGCTAACCCAGCAAGGCAAAATTCATAATCGAAAGAAACACATGAGCAGACTCAGAGTCTTTGCAGATTTTCATAATGCTGATGTCGAAGGTCGCTTACGTCTGAATTGCATCGGTACTATTGAGGATTTGGCTAGTCAAAGTATTGAGTTGCAAGACGGTCAGTTACTCACTTTTTACAGCGAAGATTTGGAGGTAGATGGAGTAGTGAAGTATTCTCAGAAGGAAACTATGTGGGTTGCTGTCATTGACTGGAATCAAATTAGGCAAGTAGAAGATTTGGCAATTCAAGCACAGAGCTAAACATTTTTATCAGCTTGGCAAGAAGATGGGTAACTCAATAGTCTAAGGGCTATTTGCCTTAACCAAATGCTTGCGATCGCCCTCAAAACTCGGAACTTGAGTTTCAGAATTTGGAATTTGAGTTTCAAAGATTTACGAACAAAAAGATCCCCGACTTCTTGAAGAAGTCGGGGATCTGAGTCTGTCGGTGTAAGATTGCTATATATCTTAATTTTTTCATAAAAATAACTACAACTAATTATTGAGTATGTATATAAAATTAAAAGTACTAAGTGCATCAGTTATATTAATAAGTTTTCTTTCTGCTTGTACAGATTGTGAGGCTAAAAGAACTTCAAATCCCAATCACATAAAGCAGTTGCTGACAACTAAAAAATGTCCCAAGTGTGATTTAGGTGGTGCAGATTTAACAAATGCTGATTTAGCTGGAGCCGATTTAAGAGAAGCAGAACTGACAAATGCTAAATTAGATGGTGCAAATTTACAAGGGGCTGATTTACGCCAAGCAGAGATGCGATGGACTTGGAATGATAAATCTGATGATCATGGAGAATCTGGATTCTCAGAAATCGGTGATATTGATTTTAGTTGTAATGCAGACTATAAAGTTTCGTTAGAGAAAGTTAACTTACAATCAGCTAACTTTGCTGATACTAATCTCTCTGGCTTATTTATTTCTGATAGTAATCTACGTGCTGCGAATTTAAGTAGTGCTAACTTAAAAAGTACTTTCCTTGCAGATGTAGATTTAGCGGGAGCAAATCTCAACAACGCTAATTTATCTTATGTCACCTTTAGTAATGTCAATCTTCAATCAGCAAACTTACAAAATGCTGATTTAACATATAGTGAATTAACCTTTTTAGACTTAAAAAATATGAATTTTAGTGGTGCTAGATTAAATGTTGCAAAATTACAGGGAGTAGATTTAAGAAGTGCTAACCTCCGTGATGTTGACTTGACTCAAAGTAATGTAGATATAACAGATTTTCGTCATGCTAAAAATATGACCACCGAGCAAATTAAATCGGCAGAAAATTGGCAAGAAGCAGTATACGACGAAAAATTTCGCGCCAAGTTAGGACTACCTGCTTGCAAGTCTAGGTTAGGAGAATATTTTGAGAGACCTTTTATTTTTAGTAAAATTAAGAAAGGATGTTTTCAAAATTAATCAGCTTAAAGCTTGCTACGCGCAACGTGCTGTAGGTAAGATTCGCTAATGCTAAGAAAACAGTAATTCGTAATTTAATTAGTTGGGAACTGGATTCAACAAGTGTCCCCAGTCCCCACTAGCCTTTACTGGTAACTGTTAATAATAGCTGCCAGATTTCCGATGTTCCAAAGCAGTGACACCATCATTTTCCAACACTTCACCGTGATTGATAACGGCATAAATTAACCATCTATCACCACATTCAAGCTGATTTTGCACCGTACATTCTAAATAGGCTAATGCCTCATTTAGAATCAAACAACCATTCAGAGCAGTTTGTGTGGCAAGATTTGCAAAAGGATTATCGCCTAAAGTGCTATGACGAGAAAAATAGCGTCGCACATTTCTGCCTTCTTTGAGGATATTCAGCACAAAATTATCACCAGGATGATGCATTAAATCTGCATTCTGCTCGTTAGCGATCGCAATCATAATTCCTGGCGGGTTAAAAGTTGCCTGAGATATCCAAGAAGTTAAAACGCCTTTGTGAGTTTCTTGATCACGAGTTGTCACAACACATAGAGAACCAATGATCCGCCCCACAGCTTGTTCGGTACGATCTACATGGGTTTCTGTGACAATCTGCCGGGAAGTACGCAGTTTTTTGGTTTTCTTTAAGTTTTGAGCAAAAGAAGCACCTGCTTGTTGACACTGCTGGAGAATCTCAGGAGTAGGGCTGAAACGCACCCGAATTGTTTCAAACCCTAGTTGATAATTAGCATCTTTAAGCTTGCTTTCAAGTAAATCAATTGCCTCTCCACTCCAACCGTAGGAACCAAACACCCCTGCTAACTTAGTTTTAGCCGTTGCGGAGAGAACTATTCCTAAAGCTGTTTGAATTTGAGTCGGTGCATGACCGCCTAAAGTGGGTGAACCGATAATCAAGCCATCACAGGTTTCTACAATGCGGCTAATTTCTGCCGAATCTGCTAGTTCACAGTTAATCGATTCGACATTAATTCCATTTTGAATTAAACCTTGAGCGATCGCATTCGCCAAAGTTGCTGTATTACCATAAGCAGAAGCATAAAGCAAAGCAACACTCAACTCCTGAGATTTTTGCCCTTGACACCATTGACGGTAATCATAAGTAAAACGACTAAGGCTGTAACGAACAACCGGGCCGTGTGCTGGGGCGTAACATCTGCCTCCCAAAACCGATATTTTATCTAAGGCTGCTTCAACTTGTTTGGCTTGGGGCGCATGGAGACATTCAAAATAGTAACGGCGTTCCACATCTAATCCCTTCCAATCTTCATCAAATAAGATATCTTCGCAAATATGAGCGCCAAAAAGTTTGTCTGTGTAGAGAATTTTTGTAGTGGGATCGTAGGTACAAAGTCCATCCGCCCAGCGAGGAGTTGGTACGGTGATAAATGATAGATGATGTTCTTGTCCTAAATCTAAAGTATCTCCCGATCGCACCGCTTGAATACGTGATGCCCATTCGGGAAAGGCGGTTTTTAGAGCATTGGCGGCGGGGCGAGAACAAATTAAAGTAACTTGAGGAACTTGAGAAAGTAATACTTGCAAGGTGGCTCTACGGTTGGGATTGACATGACCGAGAACAATGTAATCTAGGGTGGTAAAGTCTAGATGTTGTGCAAGTTGCTGAAGGTAAATTTCGGTAAAAGATTCACCAGGAGGGTCAATTAAAGCCTTTTTATCAGCTTGAATCAGATAAGAATTCGCCGTAGTTCCTTTTTGGCGGGAATACTCAACCTCAAATTTTAGTCGTTCCCAAGTCCGCGATCGCAGAATCAGAGTATTTTTACCAATTTCAGCAACTTGTACATCTCTAGCATGGCTGGTAGTTAAAGTATTTGCAGACATAATAACCTCTCTTAATAATGGGGCATTGGGCATTGGGCAATTCAATTTTGGATTTTAGATTTTGGATTTTAGATTGAATAAAATCCAAAATCTAAAATCTAAAATTCTTACTCCCCACTCCCTACTCTTAATGACTATTGGTTTGTGTTAATTCAGACTTGGGTCGGCTTCTATAGCGTTTAGATGCTTCTTGTTCCGGGTCGATACCTTCAAAGGTCGGGGGTAGCCAAACTCTGAGGAACAGTAGTATTCCCAGCACTAATAAAAAGGCACAAGTTGCTAAAACTTGACTCCAATTAGTTTCTAGAACACCTTTAACAATTACTTCTCGCAAGGCGGAAACAATAGAGACTTCAACAGCTACCCCAATAGATACTCGATGTTCCTGTAGATAAATAATCAGCAATCGGAATAGCTCAACTAAGATAAGTAAAAACAGAATATCGGCAGTAACAGCATGAAAATCTAGAGGCGGAAGTAGGGAGAGAAACATATCTCTCACCTGAAGCACCATGAAGCTAAATAAACCGATACACAAAGAAATTACAATTATATCTTGGATAAATTCCAAGGAGCGCACGACGCGCCCCCGATTTATTTCGTACATACTAATTGGGGTATTTTCAGGAGATTTATACATAGCTTTTGGGAGACACGATTAATCGCGTATAAGAGTGGGTAGAGACGCGATTAATCGCGTCTGTTGGAGAGCAAGGGGGAAATAACCAATGCCCCATTTAATAATGATTGCCAATTTTACGGTGATGGGCGGCGGTAAGTGCATTTAGCTTGGCAACTCTTCCAGTTTGAACTGTGCTATAAATTACCCAATGATCTCCACAATCCATGCGGCTAGTAATTTCACATTCCATGTAAGCTAAAGCTTCAGCTAAAACGGGCGATTCATTGGTGGCTGGATATGTTTTCACTCCCGCAAAGCGATCTGCACCAGGAGCAAAACGCTTCAAAAAATGTTTCATTAATCCTTGATATTTGCCTTCTTCTAAAACGTTTAAAACAAAGCGATCGCCAACGTGCATCAAGGATTCAATTGCCCGATCTTTGGATACTGCGATCGCTACTCCTAAAGGCTCAAGACTCGCTTGTGTCACCCACGAAGCAAACATTGCACTCTGAATTTCTCCTTTTTTGGCAGTGATAATATACAATCCTGTGCTAATACGCCCTAAAGCTTTTTCTAGCTCGGTATTGATAGATTTAATCTGTTTAATGGTGCGATCGCGTGTCAACCATTGACCCATATCTGTCCCCGCTTCATCACAAAGTTGTTCCGTTGCTTGAGTAGGAATTTCCTTGACTAATATAGGGGGAAAACCTTCAGTTAATCCTAATGCTTGAAACTTATTGCGTAAGGGGTAAACGGGTTCATCTTCTCCCCCTCCTGACTCTAATAAACCAATTGCCTGTTTCTTGTGAACAGCAGCTAAAATCGTACTTAAAGCAGCTTGAGCCATCACAGAAGATTGGGCTGGCATTCCAATTACTAAACCAGAAGCTTGTACAACTAATTCTCGAACTTCTTGAGGCTCGGCACTATTGAGAGCTACTAATTCTACTGCCACGCCTGTTTTCGCGCATCCATGTGCTATGGTACGGACTAAATGTTCGCTATACCCGTAATCTTCAACATAAAATAGAGCTACTAATGTCTCTGTTTTTGCTTGTTCTAAACTCCAGTTTTGATACCGTCCGAGCCATTGGGAAATATAGTGTTGTAATAAAGGGCCATGTCCTGTGGCAACTGTGACTATTTCTAAATTTTCAATCCGTTTTAAAGCTGTCAAAACAGACCGGGCATTAGGCCCCATGAGACAATCATAGTAATATTTAAAATCCTCCTCTATTGAGCTAATATTTTCATCATAGGTATGGTCATCGCAGTAGTGCATCCCAAATACATCACAGGTGTAGAGAGTGGAAGTTTTGTGGTCATAAGTCAAGATTGTGTCAGGCCAGTGTAAGTTAGGTGCAGAGATAAATTCTAATTTGTGTCCGTTGCCTAAATCTAATAGCTCTCCACTTTTCACCTGCATTGATTTAAAAGGCTGGTGAACCATATTTTCTAAAAATTGAATAGCTACTTTAGCACCGACAACAGTAATGGCGGGAGCTAATTCTAAAATATTTTTCACTAAGCCACTGTGATCGGGTTCTGTGTGGCTAATAATCAAGTAATCTATTTTAGTCGGATCAATTAACCCGATCAGTACCTGAAGATAGAGCTGCTCAAACTTCCGGTGAGATGTGTCAACTAAGGCAACTTTTTCTCCCTGAATTAAGAAAGAATTATAAGTCGTCCCATTGCGTAAACCAAACTCGATATCAAAACGTTCTCTATCCCAGTCGAGACAACGGATAGCAGTCGTTTGAGGAGCAATTTCAACAGTTTGAATCGTCAAACGCCCTGAATTGGGAATAACTTGAGTAAGCTGTGTGAGTGAAACCATTTGTTTTCCCCCAAAAAATATTATCTGGAGCGAGTGTTATGTTTCTTATGTTTACCTGAAATACTCAATTAGTAAAATGCCAATTTCTAAAGGTAATCATCAGAAAGATTTATTCTTCATTTGATAGATTTACCATTGAATTACTCAATGTTTATCATTATTTTTTTGCTCAATAATGAATGTGAGAGAATGTAAATTCTAAGTTACAATGTTTACGGATGTCGTTAATCTTTTATCCTCCTCCTCTACAACAAATCAACAGCCAAATCACCCGCAACGCTGGTGTTAATCTGTATGTGCTGCGCCTCGATCTCATGCACCCGTGGGTTAACGGCAACAAGTGGTTCAAGCTGAAATACAATCTTTTGGAGGCTAAGGAGAAAAATTTCACGACGCTGCTTACTTTTGGCGGCGCTTATTCCAATCACATCTATGCAACTGCGGCGGCTGGTAATCTTTTTGGTTTTCGTACCATTGGTGTAATTCGTGGGGAACAGAGGCTACCACTCAACCCGACGCTGAGTTTCGCTCTACAACAGGGTATGCAGCTTGTGTACTTGAACCGCGAGACGTATCGACAGCGCAACACACCAGCGCTACAGGAATATCTGCAACAACGCTTCGGTGAGGTGTTTATCATTCCCGAAGGCGGTAGTAATTTAAATGGTGTGCGCGGCTGCACAGAGATAGTTAGTAATGCGATGCCCTTCTCTACGAGAGGCTACGCCAACGACAGGCTCAGGGTAAGACCTACGGCTGGCTACGCCTACGCATTTGATCATATATGCGTAGCCTGCGGTACGGCTACCACACTGGCTGGTATTACACTATCGTTAGATCATAAGCAAAGAGCGATCGCTTTTCCAGTATTGAAAAATGGGGCTTTTCTCGCCCAAGAAATCGAAAGCTTATTGACAAATTATCTCGCCTCTGGTTTACCTTCGCCATATACCTCTCCGGCTAACTGGGAATTAGTGTGTGATTACCACTTCGGCGGCTATGCAAAGGTGAACGACGAGTTGCTACTGTTTAGCCAGCAGTTCAGAGAGAAACATGGCGTACCCCTCGATTACGTATATACCGCAAAAATGTTTTACGGAGTGATGGATTTACTAAAGCAAGGATTTTTTTGTCAAGGCGATTCATTGCTACTAGTACACACAGGAGGTTTACAGGGTAACATTGGGATAGAAGAGCGATCGCAGGTTAAGCCAAAAACCAGATAGACTGCAATCCGGTTCGCGTAAAACTGTCCAGATCTTATAGCGTTTCCTAGTCTACTGAGGTACATCATAGCCCCCTCATCGCTTGCGGGGAGGGGGTAGGGGGTGGGGTTCTTGTACCTCAGTCAACTGAGAACCGCTATACCAATTATCTTGGCTGGTGAAAAAGAATTGTTTTGACGTAGCAGTGCTACGTCTCTACAAGGGTTCTGGGTAACGCATATTTAATTTCTGGAAATGTCTAATCTAGGTTATACAGATTCTAATTTATCGAATAGGTAATTCAATCACAAACTCTGTGCCCTCACCTTGTGTTGAATGGCAAGTTAGCTTGCCATGATGATTATTAACTATAATTTGGTAAGCAATAGATAAACCTAACCCTGTTCCTTTACCGATGCTTTTTGTTGTGTAGAAAGCATCGAATATTTTTGTCCGCTCTACTTCGCTGATTCCTGAGCCATTGTCTGCAATTCGCAGAATAACTCGTTCTTCAATTAATTCAGTTTGAATCCGAATCACACCAGTATATTGGGAGATTTCCTGAAAGTATTGATTTTTTTGTATTTCTTCAATTGCATCGAGCGCATTGCAAATCAAATTCATAAAGACCTGATTGATTTCGCCTGGATAGCACTCAATAGGTAGCAATTCACCATATTCTTTGATTAGTTGGATTGTCGGACGACGAGCATTTGGTTTAAGTCGATGACCGAGAATGAGTAGCGTACTTTCTAGACCTTCATGTAGGTTAGCCAGTTTCTTGCCTGCTTCTCGGTGCCGAGAGAAGTTATTCAAAGATGACACAATTTCTCTAACGCGATCTGTACCAACTTGCATGGATTGAATAATTTTAGATAAATCATTTAATATGAAGCTAATATCTTTTGTTTTAATAGCATTTTGAATTTCAACAGGTGGGTTGGGCAGATACTTTTGATATAGCTTGAGTAAATTAACAACCTCCTGAACATACTCTTCCACAAAATTTAAGTTGCCAGCTATAAAACCAATCGGATTATTCACCTCATGGGCAATTCCTGCTGTCAGATGGCCCAAGGTTGCTACCTTTTCGGCTTGGATTAGTTGGGTTTGAGCCTGTTGTAATTCGGCGTTTTTGGCAATCAAAGTTTTCGTCAAATTTCTCAGTTTCAGTTGATGCTCTATTCGCAGCAAGACCTCTTCATACTGAAAAGGTTTGGTAATGTAGTCTACGGCTCCCAATTGTAATCCTTTAACTTTATGAGCAGTATCTGAAAGAGCAGTCATAAAAATGATTGGAATATCCTGAATACGAGGATCGCTTTTTAGGTGTTTACAAGTTTCAAAGCCATCCATGCCCGGCATCATTACATCAAGCAAAATTAAATCAGGTAAATGCTCGTCGTCTAATTTTTTAATGGCTTTTTCACCACTACGAGTTGCCCAAACTTCAAAGTTAGATTGATCCAAAAAGCTAGATAAAACTTGTAAGTTAGCAGCGTTATCGTCAACGACTAAAATAATTCCTCTAGCAGGATCGGAAGTCAGGGAATTTTTTTGATTGTCTATTGTCTCTGTCATACTGTTTCTAACCCATATTGAGTCAATAAGTTGAGGATTAAATCTTCGTCAAACTGCCTTGCTAGGTGTCGCAATTTGTTAGCAAATGGAGCGAGATTTGTGTCTTTCTCCTCTAGTTGATCAGCTAATTTGAGAATTGCATTGAAGTTACCTTTACTGGCTAAAATCAGCAGTTCCTGCAATACATCGGGGGAAGGAGGAGTGAATTGATTTAATGGGCTATCAGCCAAAGAGTTTATTCTCTGTTCCTCAGACTGAGACTGTTGGTAAATCCATGCCAAACCTAAGTGGAACTCTAATTGATGCAGTAATTCATCTGCTTGTACAGGTTTGTTCAAAAAAGTGTCACCTCCTGCTTCCAGACTGCGATTTTGGTCAGTTTCAAAGACACTAGCGGAAGAGACGATAATCTTGACATCTGCGATATCTGGGATATCTGGGATATGACGCAGGTGTTGAATTAATTCAAACCCATCCATTTCTGGCATGAACAAATCTGTAATTATCAAGTCTGGTTTAAGAGCGATCGCTTTTTCTAAACCTTCTTTACCGTTGGTAGCTTCAACCACATTAAAACCCAGTGGTTGCAGTAAGTTTGTAATTACTATCCGATTCTCCCAGCGATCGTCTACCATCAGGATGGTGCGCGGGCTACCTTCAAAGCCAATGATTTGTCTCTTTGATACAGCCATCACAGACTGCACCCATTGGCTGGCTTCGGCGATCGCAATCTCAAACCAGAAAGTACTACCTTGACCGATCTGACTCTTAACATGGATATCGCTACCCATCATCTGCACCAACTGCTGAGTAATAGCTAAACCCAACCCTGTCCCTTCGGTCTGACGCTTTTTCTCACCTACTTGTTCAAATGGCAAAAAAATCTTGCCCAACTCGCTGGGAATTATCCCAATTCCGGTATCTTCTACACTGAAACGAATGCAATATTTCACCGTCTGCTGATCAGCAGGAAGTTGCTCGATTACCTCAACCTTGAAAGTAACTTTACCCTCATCTGTAAATTTGATCGCGTTCCCCAGCAGATTCAAGAGAACTTGACGTAATCTTTTGACATCGACATGAACCCCAGTGGGCAAGTTGATCGGGGGTTCATAGACAAACAAAATGCCCTTTTGTTCTGCCCGAATCTGGCAAATTTCCCCGATCGCCTGTAAAAAAGACGGGAAATGCACATCATGAGGATGCAGTTCCAGTTTTCGCGCTTCAATTTTAGAAAGATCCAAAATGTCATTGATTAAAGTCAGCAGATGAGAGCCGCACTGTTCAATAATGTTTACATGATATTGCTGTGGCTCTGGTAAATTTTTAGAACGTAGCAAAATTTGAGCGCAACCCAAAATACCATTCAAGGGCGTTCGCAGTTCATGGCTCATGTTAGCTAAAAATTCGCTCTTAGCATGGTTTGCGGTATCAGCCGCCGCTTTCGACTTTTTCAGTTGAGCCTGTTCAAACGCTTGCACCCTCCACAAGACAGTGATCATCGTCACTGTTAGTCCGCCCAAAATTAAGGCGATAAAATCGAGGAATTGCAGTTGAGATTCAATATTTTCGCGCGGAATTACCAGAGCCACAGACCAATTAGCTTCTCGCAACGGCAGATAGGCAACATAATTTTTAGTGCCGTCAATTTCCATCAACTGAATTCCCTGTTGTTTATTTACCATCCGCTGCGCGATCGCATTTAAATCGCGATCGGGAATTTTCAGCAGGCTGGATGCAGGTTTTTCTAGTGTTGACATTAAAGTTGAGTTAGGATGGATAATCTCTTCTCCTTGGGAATTTAGAGCAAATGCATAGCTGTTTTTGCCGTAACGCAACGAGTTGACAACTTCAACAATGTGATCGACCTTAACGTTGCCGTTGAAGACACCAATTGGTGAACGACTCTGAGAAGAATTTGACCAAATGGGGGTAGCGATCGCAATTAAAGGAATGCCTGTGGAACGGCTGATAAAGGGATCGGAAATGTTGCTTTTTCCGGCTAGTGCTTTTTGAAAGTAGTCTCGATCCTTAATATTCTTATTTGACCGACCAACCATAGTATTAAAATACGAACCATCCGGGGTAGCTATTTGGAAAACGAAAAATTCATTGATCCGGTAAACTTCTGACTTTAAATAAGGTTCTGCTACAGACTGGTCTAAGGAGCGTACAGTTGAAGTATGAGCAAGGGTTTCCACCTCGACTTTACGAACATGCACCCACTCTTCAATTTCATCAACCCCTCTTTGTACCTCTAAAAAAGCTCTTCCTCTCAACTCTTCTAGCGTTATTTTCCGAGCTGTTTGATAGCTAAAATAAGCAGAAATACTCACAATAAGAGTAGTGCCACCGACAAGAAATCGGATCAGTAAATCGTGCGAGGAATGCATTTTGGTGTCAGATAGCCTGGAGTTGGCTCTTATCAAAGGTTCCTTCCTTAAACAATTGGTTCACTAACTAGAAAAAAGGGCTATATTTAGATTGCCCAAAAAATTATTAATAATCACAGCCTTGAATGTTACCCATAGCAAAATAATTAATATATTTATATGGGGATCAGATTTGATTTTTGAAAAAGACTACCAGAGAATACGTAGAAGAAAATCCAATCCAGTTCGGTTAACCCAAAAAATATGACCAGCCTGATTTAGAGATAGTCCTACGCTCTCATCTTATACCTATGATTATTCTTGAATGGTCAAGAGCCGATGCACTTCCTGAACACGCCCTGAGTATTTTTATTGAAGAAAGGGTAAATCTCTTATTAGAGGCTTTGACGCTGAAGTTGGACGGGATTGAATTTAATGTTTTTGATATGGGCAATCGTACAGAGAATATCTAGATAACAAAAAGCGTTCCGCAATTGGGAACGCTATATTTTATTGAATTCTGTTAAGATAATCAATTTAAATTGAAAATTGCTAGTTGCTAAAATCAGGCATGGAGATTTGCTTGTTCCTGTAACCAAGTATCTACAGGCTCTCCATCTTTGCGGCGTAATTCAATTTCCACTATCATCACTTCTTTTGAACCAGGAGGCGCGGGTTTTTTATGGAAAATAATGTCATAATCTTCTGGATTGTGTTTGTGTTCTTTCAACCATTCTTGTACCTTGGTTGTGGCAAAAAATGATTGACCTTGCTCAAACATTCGGGTAATATGCAATTGCAATGTATAAGGATTTAAGCGACCCATTTTCTACCGCCTTTGTTAAGTTAATTTTAGGACAAGTAATCTGCTTACCCTAGATAATCTAATGTTAGTGCGAAGTATCCACACCTGACAGTTCGCGCACAGGTAGAACTTCTAGTTTCAACGCCCTCCCATTTGTAGCAACAAAGTCCGTGTTATAATCAGTAAGCCAAAAAGCATTGTCAAAAACTTGACTGCATTCCCCCACTGAAGTTTTACGTACAATAAGGGACGAGGAGCGGATTAATTAAGGATTGTTCAAGATTTCCCACTGCCTCTACAACATTTCACTACTTAATTCTGTTATAGATTGGAGAGAGGCACGCCGCTTCAAAAACTGACCAACAGACTGAAATGGTTGTTATGAAGAGCAAAAATCAAGCTGTTTTCGCTTTAATTGGAAAAAGCACTATTGTCTTTTTACCCTTACTGTTATGCGCTAGTATTGCCAGCGGACAATCTGCACCATCACTTAAACCAGCAATAACTCCTGCTCCAGTCTTATCGAATCAGGAACGGCAAGAATTAGCACGACTACGAGCCGAAAAGCGAATTCAACAGCAAGTCCAATCTGATTTTAATAGCGCTTTTAGCCGTACAACTATCTTACTCAATATCTGGCTAGTTATATTAAGTATATTTCCAGTCGCAATCATTGCTTTACTTTGGCTATTACGACGGGTGATAATCCGTGAACTTGTTGAAAGAGCAATGCAACAACTACAGGGAATGGAAAAATTACAAAATCAGCTAACCAGCGTTAAGCAAGATGCTGAAAATGTTATTCAATCAGCTAAAAAAATCACTGATGAATTAGAACAGGAAACGGTTGCTTTACAACAAAAAATTAAAAGTGAAGAAGAAAATCTATCTATTTTTACATCGGAGCTAGCTTTAGCTAAAGCACAGGTATTAAGTAGATTAGAAACTGAACTCAAAAAATCTCAAGAAAATATAAAACTTTTAGAGTCAAAATTTGCTTCTGGACTATCTAAGTTAGAGTTTGATGCTCAACAACAAAGAGATATAGCACTGGAGAATCTGGGAAAATTAGCATCCGTCATGGCAGAGGAACTGTCTAATTTAAAGTCAGGTGTGAAACAACAGCAAGAACTTGCGGTTTCTGATTTAGAACTATCAAAGGCTGAGTTCATATCTCAACTTTCTGGATGGCAGTCTGATGCTGAAAAGCAAAAGGATATAGCTTTTGAAAGTTTAACAAAATTGCAGTCAGAATTTGCTGATAAATTATCGGAATTACAGGTGGATGCTCAAAATAAAAAAGAGATCACATTTGAAAGTTTAGGAAAATTAGATAATCAACTGAAGTCTCAATTATCGGAATTACAGATAGATGCTCAGGAACAAAAAAATAAAATTGTTGAGAGTTTAGCAACATTGCAGTCAGAGTTTACTGAACAACTATCAGAATTAAAAACAGATGCTCAAAAGTGCAAAGAGTTAATCATTGACAATTTAGAAAAATCTGGTTCTGAGTTTACTTCGCAATTCTCCGAATTACAATGGAATGCTCAACAGCAAAAGATGATAATTTTGGAGAAGTTAGAAAGATTAGAAACGGAGTTTGTCTCTCAACTCTCTGAGTTACAATTGGATGCCCAAGAAAGAAAGGATCTCATCCTTCAAGAACTAACTGAAATTACACCTGAATCCATCCTAGAGATTGTAAATTCTGAAGTTGAGCAAGAAATACAAGAACAGCCACAACAACCAGAACTCACTGCTGATGAATATGTAAAACAGGCAGATGGGCTGTTTTCTGAAAAGCGCTATGAAGATGCGATCGCAGCTTACAACCAAGCAGTGAAAATCCAACCAGATGAACCTGTGGCTTGGTTAAAACGAGGTCTAACTCTCGGAAGGTTAAAACGCTACAAAGAGGCGATCGCATCCTATGATCGAGCGATTGCGATTCAACCAGATTATCATCAAGCTTGGTGCGATCGCGGCGTTGCTTTCGGAAATTTACAACAGCATCAGCAAGCCTTTGCCTCATTTGACAAAGCTATACAAATCAAAGCTGATGATCCAGTTGCTTGGTTGAATCGCAGTCTTTCCTTAGTAGCATTAGAAGAATACGAAGAAGCAATGGCATCCTTAGAGAAAGCCCTGGAATTCCAACCCAATTCTCCCAAAACCTGGGATAAACGCGGTTATACTTTGGTAAGATTGGGACGCGATGATGAAGCGATCGCTAGTTTTAACAAAGCCTTAGAAATTAAGTCAGATTATGCCAGTGCCTATTACAACAAAGCAGCCTGTTACGCACTGCAAAGACAAGTTGAACTATCTCTGCTAACTCTACAACAAGCAATTGAACTTAATCCCAGGTATAAAGAAGACGCAGCAACTGACCTAGATTTTGATGAGATTGCCGATGATCAGCGCTTTAAGGAGTTAGTGGCAGAGTAAAAACCTAAAAACATTCATTACTACCCCCATTCCCCAGTACAGACGCGATTAATCGTGTCTCTCCTCATTCCCCACAATTCGATTCTGTTCACCAGACATCGCTTTGAGTTTAGATGTAAAAGACTCAGAGCGATCGCTTTTTTCTGGAGTAAATTGTCCGATTGGCGCATGAATAGCAGCAGGTGGAAGCAGCTTTGCCCGTTTATGATGCAATGGTGATGCAGAAGGCGGTGGACTTTCTTGTGAAGTTTGCCTTTGGCTGACAGCAGATGATAGCTGAAGCGTTGCCGAAGAGGCAAATTTCCCAGAAAGCGGAGACTTCAAGACGGTTTGATGATCTCTATCTTCCTGCTTCCCCTCTTCTTCACTCAAAGATGTCTTTGGTTCGGAACTTTTCAGTTGTAGAGTTGCAGTATTAGTGTGTTGATATCCGTTGTGAATCTTAGCTGGTGGTAATTGAGGACTCGTTATTTTTTCTAGAGTCGGGTTTTTCTGGGCTGCTGGTAGGGCTGGTGCAGCCAATGAGGTTAAGCTTTGGGGAAATTTGCTACAAATCATCCGTTCAAATTCCATGTTGAAATGATATGTAGCCTGATCCCGGCGCTGCCAAAATACTAAGATTTGCTGCACGGAAACCCCTTTATAACGACCTTGATATAGTGCCTCAATCACTGCCAGGTGTAGCCAATTAAGGGGGTATTGCGTTTGCCAACGCTCAACTAGCTCATTGGCACTATATCCACTGAGATCGAAACTATAGTTAATTAATAAGGCGATCGCTAAGTTGGCAGATGTGTCTGGAAGTGTTCTTAACATGGGGCTATTAGCTCTAGGCAATAGGTCTCAGAATTGTCACCCATCGCATATTAGCCTAGCGTGCTTTTAACTACATGGTTTTTTTTCACGAGTTACTAAGCCGAGAGGCAGTGTTTCCTATTCTACTTGTGAACTTCTAGAATGCAACCCTACATAGACTGATTTAATCGCAGGTGTTCTCCCAATGGCAACTAACGCTTGATAAATCATCGCTGCAACTTCGGCGCGTGTTGCCGAACGTGAAGGTGCAAGCACTTTCGGATCTGGATAGTTGACAACTATTCCATGTTGTGTAGCAGTGGCAACAGCTATCCGGGCATAGTCGGGAATCCGATGACGATCGCTATATACTTCTAAAACACCGCCATCAGTAGCTGGTAGTCCCAGTCCATTTACTAGGGAGACAATCACCTGTAGCCGTTGGACATTTTGATCGGGGCGGAAAGTGCGATCGCTAAATCCGCCAACAAAGCCACCGCTAGCCGCAATTTGGATCGCGCTATAAGCCCAAAAATCTTTGGGTACGTCTGTAAAATCAGGTGCCGGGACTTTGGGAAGTGGGTTAAAGGCGATCGCCACCAAAGCTGCATACTGGGCGCGAGTCATGGGTTTATCTGGCTGGTAGCTACCATCAGCAAAACCCTGAGTTAAATCCATGCTCACTAATGCCTGAATAAATGGTTCTGCCCAATGTCCATCTAGTTGGGGAGACGCAGGGAGTTTTTGAGAGCGGGATTCTGTCGAGGCGTTAGAGAAACTGGTGCTAACCGCTACTCGATTGCTTGGGATCAATTCGACCAAGCCCTTGACTAGAGAAGGATTTAATTGATTACCTACGGAAACCAGCTTTTGTGTAGTGGCATTGTATAAATCGAATTCACTATTATCACGAAAAATATTATTACCGGGATATTGGGTATTACCTAAATCGGGGATTGCATTCCCATTGACTAATAGACCACCTTGGGTATTTTTGGCAATGAGATTTTGACGTAGCACAGGTTGGGCGTTGCGAGAAAGTGCGATCGCTGTGCCATTTTCTGATAATTTGTTATTGGCGATCGCTGGAGCGGCAAAGTCACTAATTGCGATGCCTAATGGGTTTCTTTGAAATAGATTCCGCAGTACTTCTCCTTGGCTATGACGTGCCATCACTAACCCACTAGCAGTATTTTGCACAAATATATTATCTAAAATTGCGGGTTTGGCAGTACCAGTGGTAAACACACCTTCCCGCCCACAATTGCTCAAAGTATTGTTAGCTAAAGTAGGTGCAGCCGATTCAATCCAGATACCAGTACCTTTGGCTGAGGGATTAGTCACAGTTACACCTAAAAGACTGGCATTATCTACCAAGAGCAGCGTGATATTTTGCATATAAAAGCTGGGACTTTGATACTTGCCACTCCCGGAAATTAAAATCCCTGCACCTTTTTTCGCTTCATTACCCACCACTGTTGCCCCTCCAGGGATGAGCAGTGGGAACACCTCACCACTAGCGGCGCTGTAAGTCCCCGATTCCAGATGAATTATCGTGCGGATTTTGATTACTTTTAAGGCGCGGGTGAGGCTTTTAAACGGACTCAACCGTGAACCAGTATTAGTATCATTCCCTGTCATAGGGTTGACATAGAGTCTGACAACGAGGGTAGAGTTCACCATTGATAGTTGAGAGTCAATTGTTTTAATTATGACAATCATTTGCTCCCCTCTCCCAAAAATGGGAGAGGGGCTGGGGGTGAGGGCAAAACTCATAAAGTCAGAACATTTCAGCTTAAGCTGACACCAATGGCAAAATGCCCACCGTAGAAGATTGGATAATTTATGTGTTGGAAGTCCCTAAACTGCTCTTACTTTATTCAGTGTAAATAGTTTACCTAATTACCATATATCCCGCCCCTATAGTCGGTACTGCTATTTAAGAATAAGAATTAAATATAGCTTTTCCTAATCAAATGAGGTACATCATAGCCCCCTCTCGAAGAGCGGGGAGGGGGTTGGGGGTGGGGTTCTTATGCCTCACTCAACTGATAACCGCCATAACATACAATTTATATCCCTGGCTTACCTCACCCTCAATCCCTCTCTTTATAAAGGAGAGGGAAGCTTGAGACAGGATGAAGTTTTGCATTTTATTTAATCGACGTTCCTTAGCGGCGGCAGATATCATACATTCCCATCTAGGACTGTTCCTTCTATATTGGCTCCTTCCAAATTTGCTCCACTCAAATTTGTCTGGCTCAAATCTGCTTGAGTGAGATTTGCCTGGGACAAGTCGGCTACAGTTAAGTCTGCACCACTCAAATCGGCTCCATCTAGATTCGCCGCTATCAAGCTGGCTTCGTGCAAATCCGCGTCACTCAAGTTAGTTTCAATCAGTTTCGCAACCGTCAAATTAGCGTGATTTAAATTCGCTCCTTCCATTGCGGCTCCATCCAAGATCGCTCCATCTAAAATAGCGCCGCTTAAGTTGCTACCACTGAGGTTAGCATTGCTCAAATCTGCTCCATTTAAGTCTGCCTCAATCAAACTGGCGTGGGCTAAATTAGCGTGACTCAAATTAGCTCCATCTAAAATTGCTCTATCTAAAATTACGCCACTAAGATCGGCTTCCCTTAAGTTTGCCTCGCTCAAGTTGACACCAGTAAAGTCTCTGACACCTGCGGCATAGTTTTTCAGGAGTTGATCTGCTTTCATATCTGTCACTGTGCTTAGGAACGTTTGATTTTTCATCCAGTTTACTCAGACAGGCAATAAATGCCCAGCCCGCGCTACGGGGGATTGGTGTGGTGAATCAAACCAGAGTGAACATCTAATCAATTTTATCTAGATTAGCTATCCTTAACTACTGGCGCTACTACCTAGAGTTGTGAGTTACTTTCATACTTGGGAGGGATGTTGCTCTCCTTAAAAATTTAACTAACTATTAGTGCAAAGCGATCGCTATACTCAATTGTGGTGTTCGTCTGGCAGAGATTATGGCAAAACCAATTCGTATTCTTTTGCAGACTACGATTCCTACGACTGAAAATGACTGGAGCATTTTTCGTTTTTCGATGTTACAAGATTATTTAGCATCGATTCAAGACGAAGCCGGAAACTGCTTATTTGAAGTTACCGGACGCGATTACGAATCAGATGCAGTCGGTAGTGACTCAGTTTTAAGTAGTCTCGACAAATCAGATTTTGATCAACTTTGGCTATTTGGCTTAGAGGTAAATCACGGTTTAACCGAAAAAGACATTGCAGCAATTAATGCTTTTCGGCAACGTGGCGGCGGGATTTTGACAACACGCGATCATCAGGATATGGGCTGTTCGATGTGTGGTTTAGTTGACATTGGTGATGTCAACTATTTCAACACCAAAAATCCCGATCCCGATGAATCTCGCTGGAGCCGAGATGACTCATACACAACTTATATCTCCTGGCCTAACTATCATTCTGGAGCTAACGGCGATTATCAAAAAATTACCATTGTTGAACCCATTCACGAACTTTTAAAAAATCCCAATTCTCCTTCGGGAAGTATCGAGTTTTTCCCTACACATCCGCATGAAGGCGGTATTGGCGTGCCTCCGGGCAATCCAAACACACGCGTAATTGCTCTGGGTAAAAGCTTAGTTACAAATCGTAACTTCAATTTGGTTGTAGCGATCGAGCATCATCAAGATAAACAGGGGAATATACTAGGACGAGCAGTAGCTAACTCTAGCTTCCATCATTTAGTAGATTACAACTGGGATATTAACAAAGGCTGTCCCACTTTTGTCGATGAGCCACCAGGAGATGGCATGAAAAAAGAGCCACGCGCTTTACAAGATATCAAAACCTATGTGCGTAACGTCGCTTTCTGGCTAGCAAATTGATTTTTTTATTAATTGCCGTCAGGGATTTCCAAGAAAAAAATTATCCAATCTTGTGGGGTGGGCATCTTGCCTGCCCAGTAATTAAAGGCGGGCAAGATGCCCACCCCACAATAAATAATTGGATATTTTTTTATTTGTCAGTCCCTAAGTCCGCCGCTATACCCAGTATTTTGGGTTATAGCGGCGGTTGGTTCACGTTTCCCCACCAACTACTACATCTCGAATTCGCAGACTAGGACCAGCACAACCCACTGACAAACCGTTTTGCCCTCCCTTACCACAACCGCCAGATTCATCCCAGTAAAAGTCATTACCAAGTGCCTCAATATCCGCTAAAGTTTGAAATACATTTCCCGAAAGCGTCACATCCCGCACAGGTTCAGCAATTTTGCCGTTCCTAATCATCCACGCTTCCCCAGCACTAAAGGTAAACATTTCCCCATTCGTCATCCCACCCAACCAATTACGGGCATAAACTCCTTCTTTGATATCGGTAAATAAGTCTTCGACTGGCGTTTTACCGCGTTCAATCCAGGTATTTGTCATTCGCACAATGGGAGTAAAGTGATAGTTGAGACAACGTGCATTACCAGTAGGCGCTTCCTCCAATTTGCCAGCAGTTTCACGAGAATGTAAACGTCCAACTAAAACTCCATCTTTAATTAGTTGAGTAGTACTAGCAGGCGTGCCTTCATCGTCGTAAAAATAGCTGCCGCGATGTCCTTCTGGGGCTGCACCATCAAAAATTTGCAGTTCTTCTGGGCCAAACCGTCGGCCGATGGTCATCACTTCCAGCAGATCGGGGTTTTCATAAGCCATATCGGCCTCAGAAAGATGTCCGAAGGCTTCGTGGACAAATAAACCTGTGAGAATTGGGTCAATGACTACGGTGTAAGTATTCCCTTTCACCGATGGCAAAGACAAAGCGGCGATCGCTCTTTGAGCGGCACCTTTGACCTGTTCATCCAAATCGGTTAAATCTTCGTAAGCTTTGCGAGAGCCAGTAGTTTCCCGTCCAGTTTGTACGGTTTCGCCATTTCTGGCGGTGGCGGCAAAGCGCATTTCCATATCCACCCAAGATTGCTCGATTAAAGTGCCTTCTGAGGTAGCGATGATCACTTTTTGGGCGCTGTCACCGTAACGCACCGAGGTAGTGGTAATCCGGTGATCAACGCTTTTGAGCAATTCGGCATAGCGATCGCACAATTGTTTTTTGTTTGAGAGTGAGATTTTTCGGGGGTCGGTGCCTTTTAAGGGGAGAATGCATATTGCTTGCACCGGGTCAATGGGTGCAAGTAATGTTTCTTCATCACCAACCATCCGCGCCGCAGCGATCGCTTCTTCAATACGATCCTTAATTGTCGTCAGTTGGTTAAAGCAGCTCAACCCCCATCCACCTTTATAACAAGCGCGAATATGTCCACCAATGGAGACGCCTTCAGTCAGGGTTTCTACCTTGTCGCCACGCAACAAGATATCAGTCCCTTCTGCTTCTTCAAGGCGAATCATCAGATAATCTACACGCTTTGAGTAGCGGGCGATCAGGTCAGAAAGCAAATTTTGGGCATCAGCAAGTGTAGTCGGCATTTTCAGATACTAACAATGACGAACTGCATTTATTTTGCAATTATTTGGGAAATTTATCCTACTCAATATCGGAGTTGCCTATGAATCCCTGATCTAGAGGATGGGGAGCAGGGGAGAAAATACCCAATGCCCAATACCCAATTTGGCACGTAGCACTCTGACTCTTAGTACTTCATTTTTTACGGTGGGTAAGAACTGAATCATGTGCTAAGATAATCAAGTGAGAATAAAATTCGGTTACAGTGTTTGTTTTTAGTATTGACAGGCTTTTCCCTTTTGGTCTTAACAAGCTTGTCTCCGAAATCTAAATCTCTACACACTTATGGTTTTGGAGATAATGCATGTCAATTTACGTAGGTAATCTATCCTACGAGGTCACACAAGAAGACCTCACCTCTGTTTTTGCCGAACATGGTGCTGTAAAACGGGTTCAGTTGCCTACTGACCGTGAAACAGGACGTCCACGCGGCTTTGCTTTCGTAGAGATGGGTACTGAAGCCGAGGAAACAGCAGCTATTGAAGCTCTTGATGGTGCTGAGTGGATGGGACGCGATCTCAAAGTGAATAAGGCTAAACCCAAGGAAGATAGAGGCGGTTCCTTTGGTGGTGGTGGTGGCGATCGTCGCGGCAATAGTGGCGGTGGCGGAGGATACTCTCGAGGACGCTACTAAACTTTAAGATAAAAAATTCAGTTTTAAGGTCTTAAGGGCAGAATCATTATCTGCCCTTTTTGCGCTCCGGTCTACTGGATGGCTTAAAATTGCCCAGTACCAATTAAGTAGGAGATGAAAATGACCCAAGTATTTGTGGGCGAGAATGAAGGAATTGAGTCAGCCTTACGTCGATTTAAGAGGGAAGTTTCCAAAGCAGGTATTTTTCCAGACATGAGAAAGAATCGTCACTTTGAAACGCCTTTGGAAAAACACAAGCGTAAAGAAGTCGCAAGGCACAAACAACGCAAGAGAAATTTCCGTCGTAATTGAGAACAAGCGATTGCACTCTCTCATTAGATTCTCCGCTGTCGAAGAGGCGATCGCTATACTCCTGCATTTGAATCTAAAGGGTAGATTTTGGCAAAGCCATTACTAACTTATTATGGAATGGGCAATTGGATGCTCCCACGGCTACGGAAATATCGCTACGCTCATTCCCACTTAAAGCCGTGGGATTCTAGCCTTTAACAGTATTAACAGTTAAACAAGTCGGAAGTACAGTTTTGTAACGGGGATTTAAACCCCGCTTAACATACTTGACTTAATTAGATTATTAGCTCTTAAGTAGAAGGAGCGATCGCTATGCTGACTTTACTACATTTGGCATACATCCAGTGCCAACAGCGATCGCAGCCTATTGAGTTGTTCGCGGATCTGGAGGCGTTTGGGCAGGAATGCTGTTACCCCTGCCTCTAAACTCCTCTGGTGATTTGACTCACCTATAGCGCGTGTTTGCAGCAAAATAACTAATAACTGTAAAACACTATATTTCCCTCACAAATTGAGATATGCTAATCATGGTTTTGTTTTTGTTCAGTATGATTTACTAGGTTTGGGAGGCTTTTTCCTCTTGAGGAGAAAGAGAGCGAATTAACTCCCGAATTACATCTGTTGCTGGTCTCCCCGTGATTGAACAGAATTGTTCAAGCTTCTGTGCCTCGCTTGATGTGAGATTGATTGTAAGTCGTTTAGCAGCCCATTTTTTATTCATATTTTAGAGAGACAAGCGATATTTTTAAACTACTTCTCTAATATCAATCTTTTAAACTGCTATTACAATGGTATAAGTAATGACATTTACTTCAAGTAATCATGAAGCAGGATATGATATTTGTCTAAGCAAGAGTGAAGAGGTAGGGTATATTCTCAAGTGTGAAGTTTAGCTACTTATAGGCTAGTAATGATAAATATAGCGGTTCTTGGCCTTTGTGAGGTACAAGAACCCCACCCCCAACCCCCTAAGAGCAAGCGAGTAGGGGGGCTATAATTTACCTCAGCTGATTAAAAAACGCTATAAAATGTAAAATGAATATTAAGTAAGTAAACAAAACATAAGTATTATCACTAGCTACTATTGTATTTTAAATAACTAAATTAATTTTGTGAGGCAAGTCAGGAATTTGGCTCTGGTTTTTTTGAGTAGACAAGAATTGCTTCTACCTAATGGTTTACCCAATTTGCTCATCCAAAATTTCTATTCATCGCCAGGTGAAAAAACAAGAATCGTTCAACGGCTTACTGCTGCTTCTATTTGCTCGTCGATTGAATCGGCGATCGCTAGGGGTTTAAAGGTATAAACTAAAAACGTGAGATTTATTTTATATTGGCAAATTAGCTTATTAATATAGATATATAGCGGTTCTCAGTTGACTAAGCTACAAGAACCCCACCCCCAACCCCCTAAGAGCAAGCGATGAGGGGGCTATGATGTACCTCAGTAGACTAGGAAACGCTATAGTTTTATCAATTAGGTTTCTATCTTTTCTTATGACAACTCAGTTTTTATGGGCTAAACAGTGGTATCCTATTATTCCTTTAAGCTACTTAGATATTTTGAATCCTACTCCTGTCACTCTTCTGGGGAAAAAATTGGTGATTTGGAGAGACAAAAATCAAAAGTGGATAGTAATGGATGATGTTTGTCCTCATAAGTTGGCGCGACTATCTATGGGAACCATCACTGAAGATGGAAACTTAATGTGTAGACATCATGGTTGGTGTTTTAACGGTGAGGGGAAATGCACTAAAATTCCTATGTTGGCTGCTGGTAGCCAAGCAGAAGTAACTGCTTGTGATAGTTTAAGGTCAAGAATTACTAAATATCCTACACAAATTATCCAAGAATTGCTTTGGGTGTGGCCAGATGACAGTTCAACAGCCTTTGAGGATTGTAACTCAAAGCAGCCAGCTACCATACCAGAGTCCGAACTAGATATATCTTCCACCTCTTGGCACATGACAGAAGTTCCGGTTGGTTATACGGTATCTGTTGAAAGTACTTTTGATCCTTCTCATGCAGAATTTCTTCATGAGGGAATAGGTCTTTTTTCACCTAAAACATCTGTGCCTATGGAATATTTTGAATTTGTTGGAGAAATATCTGCCCAAGAAGGTTTTACTCTCAAACATCAAGGCTACAATCTCTTCAACAAAGATATGCAGGCGATGCGGAAGTTTACTCCACCGTCTTCTAATACTACGATATATAGTTACCCCAACGGGAAAACTAATATTTTTCAGTTGTATTTTGTTCCTACACAACCAGGTTACTGTAGGTACATTGGCAAGTTTATTTCTGATGAAAGTTTAGTTAAAAGAAATTTTTGGTTTGAGATTCTACCAAAGGATTTACAAACTGGGTTACAGCATTTATCGGGATACAAGCTAAGTGACCAAGATTTATCAGCGATGCATTCCCAGGAAGTGAATCAGTCATCATTAGATAAAAAATGGCAAAGGGCATACTTTATGCCTTCTCTCTCTGACGTGGGTATCATAACTTTTAGAAAATGGCTAGACGAATTTGCTGGAGGTAGTCCTTCATGGCAAGGGTGTGTACAAGGCGGTGTTAAACAATTGAATGATGAACAACTATATGACCGATGGCATAGACATACAAAGCATTGTCCCAGTTGTCGGAATTCTCTGATTTTTACTGAAAAGGTAGAAAGCTTTGGTAATATTTGCACTCTAATATTTGCACTCTTAACATTGGTTTTTATCTTGACAGGTGTTCACTTTAGTTTAGTGTTGATATCAACGCTCATTGCACTATTAAGTTCATTTTTATCATATAAGTCGAATGATATTAAGCAACTTTTTCTTAGTAGTATTCCTAACAGAGGTTTACCTTTGGTTAAACTTTATGGCAGCAATGCAAAAAAGTGAGATGAAATATAAAAAGTAGCGATCGGCACTCACCTCCATTAGACATAGGAGTGAAAAAGAATGTAGAGACGTAGCAGTGCTACGTCTCTACAAGGGTTCTGGGTAACGCATATTTAATTTCTGGAGATGTTTGCTGTATAATGCATCAGTTTTCCTCCAATTGCTAATTGAGAAGTCAAAAATTAATCATATTTTCTATCTTCGGGTAATTTCTTGATTTGCGGAATATTTTGTATCAGATATTCCCGACCCTATACCCCACAAAAAAGAATAAATTGCTTTAAAGTCTTATAAAACAGAGACTTTAGTGATTGAGTACATTATTAATAGATATTAATAGATGCAGAATTGCAGATGCGATATTAATAGATGCAGTATTTATTTAAAGTTAACTTAAAAGCCGAAAGTCATCAATAAATTCTCCTTTAAACACGGAGTCAATCCTACCAATAAATCTTTAATCCATATAACTCACTTTTGAGTTGTGACTATTTCTGATTCTTATATTCACACGTTCTGATAATGCAGCTTAGAGGCGGAGAGAAAAATTATATTATGACTAAAACCTTTGCAACCATTGACGGGAATGAGGCTGTCGCCCGTGTTGCTTACAAATTAAATGAAGTGATTGCGATTTATCCCATCACCCCCTCTTCGGCGATGGGTGAATGGGCTGATGCTTGGTCGGCAGAAGGTCGTCCTAACCTCTGGGGTACTGTTCCCAGCGTCGTGCAAATGCAGAGCGAGGGAGGAGCCGCCGGCGCTGTGCATGGAGCATTACAAACAGGTTCCCTGAGTACCACTTTCACGGCATCTCAGGGATTATTGTTGATGATACCCAACTTTTACAAAATAGCTGGTGAGTTGACTAGCGCTGTGGTTCACGTTGCCGCCCGCACCCTGGCTACCCACGCGTTATCAATTTTTGGTGATCATAGCGATGTGATGGCAGCTCGTGCAACTGGTTTTGCTTTGCTGTGTTCCGCTTCGGTGCAGGAAAGTCAAGATTTTGCTCTCATCGCCCATGCTGCTACCCTAGAAGCGCGAGTCTCGTTTATGCACTTCTTTGATGGTTTCCGCACCTCGCATGAAGTACAGAAGGTTAAACTGCTCTCAGATGACGATTTGCGATCGCTAATCCACGATCACCTAATACTCGCCCACCGCAGCCGGGCGCTGACCCCAGATCGTCCAGTTTTGCGCGGTACTGCCCAAAACCCTGATGTCTACTTCCAAGGACGTGAAGGCGCTAACCCTTACTACAAGGCTTGTCCAGAAATTGTCCAGCGCATTATGGATCAATTTGGAGAACGCACGGGAAGGCATTACAAAATCTATGAATATTACGGGGCTAACGATGCCGATCGCGTTATCGTTATTATGGGTTCAGGCTGTGAAACCGTTCATGAAACAATAGATTACCTTAACGCCCGTGGTGAAAAACTTGGTGTTGTAAAAGTGCGACTTTACCGCCCATTTGATGTTCAAAGATTTGTTGCAGTATTACCAACTAGTGTAAAAGCGATCGCTGTTCTTGACCGCACCAAAGAAGCAGGTAGCGCCGGTGAGCCGTTGTATTTGGATGTTGTGGCTGCTATTCATGAAGCGTGGGGAGATGAGGGAGATAATTTTATCTCATTCCCCAAAATTATTGGTGGTCGTTACGGTCTTTCTTCCAAAGAATTTACTCCGGCGATGGTGAAGGGCATTTTTGATAACCTTGCTGAAGCTAAACCAAAAAATCACTTTACTATTGGAATTAATGACGACGTTAGTCATACTTCTCTAAGCTTTGACTCTAACTTCTCCACAGAATCAGATAATGTTGTTCGCGCAATGTTCTATGGGTTGGGCGCTGATGGTACTGTTGGGGCTAATAAAAACTCTATTAAGATTATTGGTGAAGAAACCGACAATTACGCCCAAGGCTATTTTGTCTATGATTCCAAGAAATCTGGCTCGATGACCGTTTCTCACTTACGCTTCGGTAAAGAGCCAATTCGCTCCACCTACCTAATTGACCAAGCTAACTTTATTGGTTGCCATCATTGGGGATTTCTGGAACGCATAGATATTCTGAAGGCTGCTATTCCTGGGGCGACTTTGCTGCTTAACAGTCCATATAATGCAGATACAGTCTGGGAAAATTTACCGCTTAAGGTGCAGCAGCAAATTATCGATAAGCATTTGAAGTTATACGTAATCAATGCTAGCCAAGTCGCGCGTGAAAGTGGCATGGGTGGAAGAATTAACACTATTATGCAGGTATGCTTCTTTGCTTTAGCGGGTGTCTTGCCACAAGAAGAAGCGATCGCTAAAATCAAACAAGCGATTGACAAAACCTACGGTAAAAAAGGTGCAGAAGTCGTCCGCATGAACTTGCAAGCTGTAGACAACACCTTAGAAAACTTGCATCAGGTCAAATTAACAGACGCGATGAATCAATTAAGAGACGCGATGAATCGCGTCTCTACTTGTACAGAGACGATTCATCGCGTCTCTCTTAACTCCGCTCCCGATTTTGTGCGGGAAGTTCTGGGCAAAATCATGGTATGGGAAGGTGATGACTTACCTGTAAGCACACTACCAGTTGATGGCACTTTTCCTGTAGGTACTGCCAAGTGGGAAAAACGTAACGTTGCTGAAGAGATACCTGTGTGGGATCTGGATGTCTGCGTTCAGTGTGGTAAGTGCGTCATGGTTTGTCCCCACAGTGCCATCCGTGCCAAGGCTTATCAATCAGATGAGTTAGTCAATGCACCAGAAACCTTTAAATCAACTGGTGCAAAAGATAAAGACTTTGCCAATCAAAAATTTACCATTCAAGTTGCCCCAGAAGACTGCACAGGATGCGCCATTTGTGTAGATATTTGCCCGGCTAAAAATAAGTTTGAGCCATTGCGGAAAGCGATTAATATGGCAGAGCAGCTGCCTTTACAAGAACAAGAGCGGAAAAACTGGGATTTCTTCTTAAGTTTACCCAATCCTGACAGGCGATCGCTAAAATTAAATCAGATTCGCCAACAACAACTGCAAGAACCTTTATTTGAATTCTCTGGTGCTTGTGCAGGTTGTGGTGAAACACCTTATTTAAAATTATTAACACAATTGTTTGGCGATCGCGCCGTCATTGCCAATGCTACAGGTTGCTCCTCAATTTATGGTGGCAATCTCCCCACAACTCCTTGGACAACAAATGCCCAAGGACGCGGCCCTGCGTGGTCTAATAATTTATTTGAAGATAACGCCGAATTCGGTTTTGGCTTCCGCCTTTCCTTAGACAAACAAGCTGAGTTTGCGGCGGAATTGTTGCAACAGTTGGGGAGTGAAATAGATGAAAACCTTGCTCAGTCGATCCTCAAAGCTGAACAAAAATCTGAGGCTGACATTTGGGAACAGCGCGAACGGATAGAACTGTTGCAGCAAAAGTTAGATGAAATTGTAACTCTCGAACCCAATCTCAAATCCAAAATCCAAAATCTCAAATCCCTTGCAAACTACTTGGTGAGAAAAAGCGTCTGGATTGTTGGCGGTGACGGTTGGGCTTATGATATTGATTTTGGCGGCATCGATCATGTAATCGCTAGTGGTCGAAATGTCAACATCTTGGTGATGGATACAGAAGTGTATTCTAATACAGGCGGTCAATCTTCCAAAGCTACGCCACGAGCCGCAGTTGCCAAATATGCCGCCAGTGGCAAGCCTGCACCTAAAAAAGACTTGGGTATGATTGCCATGACCTACGGAAATGTCTACGTAGCGAGTGTAGCGCTTGGCGCTAGAGATGAACATACCCTAAAAGCGTTTCTGGAAGCAGAAGCTTATGATGGTCCATCACTAATTATTGCTTACAGCCATTGCATCGCCCACGGGATTAATATGACTACAGCGATGAATCATCAGAAAACTCTGGTAGAATCAGGTCGTTGGTTGCTGTATCGGCATAATCCAGAGTTGCTCAAACAGGGTAAAAATCCATTGCAATTGGATATGCGATCGCCTAAGCAATCGGTAGAAGATTCGATGTATCAAGAAAATCGCTTCAAAATGCTCACCAAGAGCAAACCCGACGTTGCCAAGCACTTGTTAGAACAAGCGCAAGCTGAGGTAGATGCACGTTGGCAGATGTACCAATATTTGGCAAAGCGTAATCTTGATGACTAAATAGATCGGTATAAATATAATATCGACTGTGATTACTTCGTTTCTCTCTAGGAGACACTACGCGATCGCAATGACATATTATATTGAATTATGCCTGCCTACTTATAGCGGTTCCCAAGTGCATCAGGCACATATAAAAACCTCACCCCCAACCCCTCTCCTTACTAAGGAGAGGGGAGCGCAGTTTTATTGGTGGCAGGTTAAGCTGTACTTCACTTTTATTAGGAAACGCTATAACATCGTGATGTTCATGACAAACATCGTGATATTCATAACAAACATCGTGATGTTCATGACAAACATCGTGATATTCATAAGAAACATCGTGATATTCATAAGAAACATCGTGATGTTCATGAGAAACATCGTGATTTAAGTTATATTAAACAATACCTTCGCCAATTTTTTAGAATGCCCGCAGAATAAAGCTTTCGGGCTATGGGTTTAAAACTAAATTCAAAAGTTTGAAACCCTTACTGTCTAAAGTATTTAGCTTTTTTGTCTAGCTCTAACCCTCTCATTTTGGCTAAGGTATTGATTAAAGGCAAACTTTATCCAACAAACACGCAAATATTGGGTTTGGTTGGGGACTTCCAAATAAAATGTTCATGGGAATGGCTGCTGACTCCAGTTAAATATTGAGTCAGAATTGAGTCAGAGACTCAATGAATGCATTCCCATACAGAGTATGGGAACGAGTCAAACCTTATCAAGCTAGGTTTTTAAAACTTGTGTGTACACTGTAGCCTTCTAGGAGAGAGATGAAAAAAAGAGGTTTTCCAGATATCGTGAAAAGTTAATTAAATAAACGAGTCATTTCAAACAATTGCTGGGCATTACTTCCTAAAAAAGCATCGAAAAGTATTTGCTCTCCAGATTCCACTTCCACAGAATAACGCTGGGCAATTTCATAATAGGCGTAAGTCCAAGGAATCTGAATTTCTGCACCACTATTATCATCTAATACTGTCACCATTTCTGTTGCTGCTTGAGTTGCAGTTTGCCGCAAACCACAAGCAATATTTCCCTCTATCTCTGCTTTCATTGGTACACCCAGGTTAGCCAAACCATCGGCGGTAGTCTCAATGTCTGGATATTCTGGAGTGTTCTGGCTGTTGATGTAGCCTGTAAAATGGTTGACTGCATATCCGTGCAGCAACACCCAAGCCCCATACTGAGTAACCTGATTCACCTCTTCGACAACAGAACGCTGGGGAGGTAGCCAAGGGCGGGTGAAGACTTGCTGGAGTTCTTTGGCGATGGTTTCAATATTCCCGTCTTTTTGTAGAAGAGTCCGGGGTGAGGTCAGTTTGTCTGGGATTGAAAATACTGTTTTAGAAATTAGTTGGGCAATATTAATAGGCAATTCATCGACAATCAACTCGCTGATAAACAGCTTGGGTAAGTTAAATTCCTCTTGTTGTGGATGACGATAATAACGGGCATATAAATGGGTTTGAGCAAAAGTATATTCTCCAGCCGTCACGTAACCTAAAGCTTCTGCAAGTTGTCCAAGATAGTCAATTCCCAGGTTAATTTTACCTTGTGGGCTATCTACTAATAAACGCAAAGACCGAAAGGCGATGTGGTCGTTGGCGACAGTCCCACCCGCAGCAGTAATCATTTGCTGGTAGGTATGGGCATGATTTACCCTAGCGCTGTATTCTTGCCAAAGTAATTTCCATAAATGAAGGGCAATTTCGTCATTTGTCATTTCTCTCCTACTCCCTACTCTCCCTCATTTTTTAAAATCTCGCTGATAATCTGAAGGGCAATTTGAATTTGTTCACTGTCAATAACTAGAGGTGGACAAAAACGAATTGCGGCTTTACCGCAACCTAGTAATAATAAACCGCGTAAAAAAGCTTCTTGGATAATGCGATCGCGCAATTTATAATCAAGATTACCCTGTTCATCCAATAAATCCACCGCAACCATCAAACCTTTACCTCGTGGCGGCGATACTCTAGGAAATTTTTGATGCAACGTGGTAAGACTAGCTTGTAATAATTCTCCCATCTGGGTAGCGTTAGTCATCAAACCACTTTCCAGCAGTCGCAGAGTAGCAATACCGGCAGCACAAGCTACGGGATTACCGCCAAATGTGGTAGCGTGAGAACCAGGAGGCCAAGTCATTAACTCTGGTCTAGCAAGTATTGCTCCTAATGGCAGACCACTGGCGATCCCTTTAGCTGTAGTAATAATATCAGGCATGACACCCCAATGCTCGATCGCAAATAAGCGACCAGTCCGCCCCATTCCCGCTTGCACTTCATCCACTACCATCAGAATACCGTGGCGATCGCAAATCTCCCGAATCCGTTTTAAAAAACCATCTTCGGGGACGATATACCCACCTTCTCCTTGAATTGCTTCAACGACGATCGCCGCTACCTCTTGCGGTGGTAAAATTGTGCTAAATACCTGTTGTTCCAAGTAATCTAAGCTAGCGTGAGTGCCGTAGGGGATATGAGTCACCCCAGGAAGCAAAGGCCCAAAATTAGCTCGCTGTACTGTTTTGGAACCAGTGAGAGACATTGCCCCATAGGTGCGTCCGTGAAATGCACCTAAGAATGCTACGATTAGCGATCGCTTGGTGTAATATCGAGCTAGTTTGATGGCTCCTTCGTTAGATTCTGCCCCGGAATTGGTGAAAAATACTTTTGCGGGAAATCCGGTGTGACTCTGTGGGTGGGGAAAGGGGGCGCGAATCGCTAATTGTTCCGCTAGTTCCACCATCGGTTCATAATAAAAATCCGTCCCCGACATGTGCAGCAGACGTTCCGACTGTTCTTGAATTGCTTTAACAACTTCTGGGTGGGCGTGTCCCGTGGCGGTAACGGCAATACCTGCGGTCATATCCAGAAATACATTGCCATCTACATCTTCTAACATACAGCCCTGGCCGCGAGATGCAACTAAGGGATAATCGCGGGTGTAAGAAGGGGAAGTTACGGCGCGATCGCGTTGTACAATTGCTTGAGCGCGAGGCCCAGGTAAGGAAGTTATTAGGCTGGGTGTACGAGGTAAATTTAGATTAATAGGGATAGCTAACATAATTTTTTAGATTTTTTTGCATATTACTGATGATTAAACCCTAAAAGTTGATTGCTTACAGTAGCATTTGATTCCATTGGTGTAGAAATTACGCATTCACGAAAAATTCGAGTATACGTCAGCGATCAGGCAAAAATACAGAAATCCTCAGAAGTTGCCCGTTTTTATAACACAACTTCTGCGATCGCGTCATCTTGTATTTTTTGAAGCATAACAGCTTCACTATTAGATATCAGGGTACAAGCTACAGCACATTTTTTAGAAAAAGGTGTATTACATTCACAGCAGAATTGTTATATGCAAAAATTAATACAAGTCTCTGAGATAATCAACCAATGACTTGGGCATCTGGACAAAAGTTACACCGCGATAAGTATGAAATTAAACAACAGTTAGGACAGGGACAGTTCGCTATTACTTATCTTGCTGAGGATCGGGATGGCAAGAATGTTGTAATTAAAACATTGGATTCCAATTTACTTAATCAATTAAGTAACGAAGACCGCGATCGCTTAAAATCAGGTTTTGCAGATGAATCCCGCAAACTAGCAATATGCAAACATCCGAATATTGTCCAAGTCATTGATACCTTCGAGTCAGGTGATTTAAAATGCATGGTTATGGAGCATATTCTAGGAGATAATTTAGCCAACATAGTCCAACCGCGAAGATTTCTCCCAGAAAAAGAGGCTTTAGATTACATCCAACAAATTGGAAAAGCACTCATTGCAGTTCATAAACAAGGATTCTTGCATCGAGATGTGAAACCAGAAAATATCATTCTGCGGGCAGGTACGCATCAGGTTGTCTTGATAAACTTCGACTTAGCACGAAGATTTGTTGATAACCCAGTTTCAAGTCGTGGTAACTTGGTTGATAAATTTACACCAATTGAACTGTATTCTAACTCTCCTAGACAACAGGCGCGACGTAAGCCTTGGACTGATATTTATTCTCTTGCTGCAACTTTATATTTTTTATTAACAGGAGAACTGCCAGAAAGTGCTATTGAGCGCCAAGATAACAATAAGCGTTTAATTCCACCTAAGCAATCGAATCCTAAGATTAGCGATCGCGTCAATCAAGCCATTCTCCACGCAATGGAACTACAACCCGACAACCGTCCCCAAACAGTAGAAGACTGGTTAAAAGAATTGGGTTGGAGAAGGAGATTTACTTTTCCTAGTTTGGGAAATAAACATTTACAGGTACTGCTAGCAGCAATCCTCGCAGCTGGCGCACTTGCAACTAAGATAGAACCTTTGATTTCAGCACTTAATAATGGTGTTCAATTGATTGATAGATTTTTCTCAAGTCCATCAACACCGACCAATTCCCCAACACAACAAACGCCATCATCCCCCACTCAACCACAAAATAGGTAATAACGGCTAGCTATGCCTACGCAATAGTTAGATCGGCAGTCGCATTAGTTGCTTTTGCGATCGCAAATGTTAGATCGGTAGTCGCATTTGCTGCTTTTGCGATCGCATTTGTTAGATCAGCAGTCGCATTAGTTACTTTTGCGATCGCATTTGTTAGAACGGTAGTCGCATTTGTTGCTTTTGCGATCGCATTTGTTAGATCAGCAGTCGCATTAGTTGCTTTTGCGATCGCATTTGTTAGAACGGTAGTCGCATGTGTTGCTTTTGCGAGGGCATTTGTTAGAACAGTAGTCGCATGTGTTGCTTTTGCGAGGGCATTTGTTAGAACGGTAGTCGCATGTGTTGCTTTTGCGAGGGCATTTGTTAGATCAGCAGTCGCATTTGTTGCTTTTGCGAGGGCAATACGTTTGTCGAACTCAGGTTAACATTCTTAACATTACGGAATTTACAAAAACTCAATCTTCCTCTTCGCGCCTCTGCGTAAGCTATTTATAGCCTAATTCAGCAACGCCACATTCTCCATACCTACTGATGGAAAACCACTATAACCAACAAAAAGCGTGTCAGAATCAACATTAGCCATCAATAAATTGAGTATATGTTCTGGCAAGACGGACAGCTAATATATAACGGCAAATACAATTATTGAGAGAGTTCAAGTTTTAAACAAGGAAAAGTTAGAAGCATTAGGAAGGGCACTTTTGAGAATTTCATCTCTAGCTGATTTATTTATTTGGTTAGATGGGCAGGAAAGTAATTAATTTCAGATGTCGATCAACTATAAAGTGATAAAGCCGGAGGTAAAAACTCCGGCTTGTTATATAGTTATTTATCATAAAAAGTCAAATAAATTTAACTTAATTAAAAACCAATATGGTTCAGTTAAGGCTTAATTCTTTATCGAAGTAATTTTTTTAACGTAGACGCAAACGCGAGAGCGTCTCGCAGAGAAGAAAGAGAAGAAAGAAATGCTTAACTGAACTGTATTAAATTAAAAACATCTAATTTCCATTGACTCAACTAAAAAACTTCTCCACGCATCTGACAAATATCTCCACACCCATTCCCAATGCCGTTTCGTCAAAATCAAACCGGGGATGATGATGGGGATATGCTAAGTCTTTCGCGGGGTTAGCAGAACCTAAAAAGAAATAGCAACCAGGAACCTCTTGCAAGAAGAATGACATATCTTCAGCAGCCATAGTTTGGCATTCTGGTACAATACCCATTGGGGTTTCTACCACTTCTTCTGCTACTGTTCGCACCAATTCTGCTATCTTAATATCATTAATGACTGGTGGATAAAGTGCCCAGTATTCTAAGTCATAATTCGCCCCCTGACTCTGACAAATTCCGGCAATAATCTGCTCGACGCGTTGATGAAAAAAGCCTTTCAAACTAGGATTAAAATACCTGACAGTGGCACTCATTCTCGCTGTATCAGCAATCACATTCCGCTTGGTTCCAGCATGAAGTTCGCCTACTGTCACCACTGCTGAATCAATGGGATTAACATTCCGAGCGACAATGGTTTGCAGAGCATTCACGATTTGGGCAGCAACTACAACAGAGTCAACAGTTTGATGAGGTAGTGCGCCGTGTCCACCTTTGCCCAAAATCGTGCAGTTAAAGCACTCTACAGCTGCCATCAAAGCCCCAGCCCGTACACCCACTGTTCCCAAGGGCAAATTATTCCACAAGTGCAAACCGATAATCGCGTCAACATCAGGATTTTTCAGAACTCCAGCTTCAATCATCGGCTTTGCGCCTCCTGGTGATTCTTCTGCTGGCTGAAAAATAATTTTCACGGTACCAGAGAAGTCTTGGCGATGCTGCTGGAGATAGTAAGCTGTACCTAATGCGATCGCAGTATGTCCATCATGTCCACAAGCGTGCATCACTCCATCATGCTGCGATTTGTAAGGCACTTCGTTGAGTTCTTGGATTGGTAAAGCATCCATATCTGCCCGAATCGCCAAAACTTTGGGATTTTGGATTGTTTCTGAATCTTGCCCCTTGCCTTTTATGGTGGCAACAATACCAGTGTGAGCAATACCAGTTTGATGCTCAATTCCCCATTCTTGGAGCTTTTGTGATACAAATTCAGCCGTCAGTTTTTCTTTAAAACCCAACTCTGGTTGTTGATGCAATCGCCGCCGCCACTCTACTAATTGCGGTTGCAATGAACGGATTGCCAGTCGGATGCGAGATAGGTCAACAGAAGAGGGATTGGGAAAGGTAGAAACCATTATGAAGACAAACTAGTTAAGTACAGGTAACTTAGTTTATTTTCCCAGTTTATCGTCGGGAGTGGGGAGTTTGTTCCCTTTTATGGTGGCAACATTGCTAATAATTCAGTTAGGAACGTGGATTAAATAAAATGCAAAACTTCATCCTATCTCTAGCTTCCCTCTCCTTTATAAGGAGAGGGATTGAGGGTGAGGTAAGCCAGGGACATAAATTGTATGTTATTTAATTCTTATTCCTTAGTAGAGAACAAGTAGTTGATCATCCCGCCAGCTTGCCAATAGGACTTCAGAACACTTTGGGATTTGGGGAAGTGCGAGTGGAAAGCACTATTTTTTTTTCGGCTGGCTTTTCTAAGAAGTTTTCGGATAGTAATTTGGTCAAAGCATCGGGATGTAGTTGCCAGTTTAATAATCCAGATAACCCCATCACCAAGCCAAATATAGTTGGAACCAAGGCGAGGTAGAACAACCATTTTTTCTGAGATAGAGATGTAATGGCAAATAGGGAGACAGAGAGCGATAAGGAGGCATCAGCTAGGTCAAACTGGTCGTCATGGTAATTCAGCTGGTCATAGGTTGTTTGATCTTTTTCGGCAACTACCTTCTGTTCCTGCTTTTTCTGGTCTTCTTTATCAGCAATGACTTGATAAGCTGCAATCTGTTTTTCATAGTCAGCCCTGACAGCAGAAGATTGAGAAACAGATTGCAATTTCAGTTGCGTTATATTTGATTTAGCTATTTCTTCACGAATATTACGAGACTGGTATAACGCCCAATCGTCAATTTTATTTGCTTGAGCTTGCTGCATTGCCTGAACCAGATTATCGTCTTTGACATTGCAGATTCCCATAAAGGTTGCAATCAATGCAACTGCAATTGCAACAGCATTATTTAGACTACTTTTGCGTTTTTCGCGGTTAGCTGACGTTTCGGGTTCATCGTTTTCCTGCTCAACTTGGTCAATCGGGTTTATGTCCATTTCACTTAAAGATAAAACAACGGTTTCAGTGCCAAAAAACTTTTGTATTATTTTGCATAACTAGGGCGGGCAAGACTTTCCTGCGGAACGCTACGCGTAGCTTCCCCGGAGGGGTACGGCGTGAGCGCTACTTCTCTTCTTAGGCTGCGCCAACGACGTCGCTCAGTACAAGTCAGTACAAGTCAGTCGAACGCTGCCCACCCGACAAGAGTTTTACTTCCAGATGATATACAAGTTAAATGTCCAACAGCTTAATACCGATGCTCCTAGTTTTCTGTTCCGATGTTACTAATACCCCATTATCAGTTAAAATCAATTTTGCAACCAACCAGCCATCACAGCAACTATCAAAAATACACCCATCGCCAAGCGGTAGAAAATAAAAATCAAGGTACTGTGTTTTTCTAGGTAGCGTAGGAGTCCCCAAATTGCTAGAAAAGCGGAAATGCTGGCGGAGATTAAGCCCACTAATAAAGTCAACCAACCAGCTGCACTCAGTCCGGCTTTCGTAAGTGTGTGGAGTTCTACAGCACCCGCCAAAATCACGGCTGGTAAGCCCAACAAAAAAGAAAATCGGGCAGATGTCTCCCGTTTCATGCCCAAAAATAACCCAGCAGTGAGGGTGGAACCAGAGCGAGAAACGCCAGGAATCAGGGCAAAAGCTTGAGCAACCCCTACCCAAATGCCATCCCAGAGAGTGAGGTTGTCGAAAGTGCGATCGCGTCCTCCGCGTTTTTCGGCGATCGCCAGCAATCCTGACATAATAATTGAAGCCGCTCCGATAACTACTAACCCTCGTATTGGTGAGTTACAGGCGTTAAGAATTGGTTTGAGTAGCACACCAGCCACAGCAATCGGCAAAGTTCCTAACAATAAGCCTAACATCAGTTGCAAAGAACTAGATTGATAGTCTTGCCTGCTAATTGCTCTAACTGTCTCTCCGGTTAATTTTTTTAAGTCTTGCCAAAAATAGACTAAAACAGCAGTTAAGCTAGCTAACTGCATTGCTGCGGAAAAAGCAGATCCCGGATCTTTCAGTCCCAGTAGAGTTGGCACTATCCGCAAATGAGCAGTACTGCTAATTGGTAGTAGTTCTGTAATTCCCTGAACGATGCCTAAAATAATCACGTCAATCCAGCTAAAGTTAGCAAAGTCTAGATTTACTTCGCTACCGTTGCCACAGACTGCACTCGCCACCACAAAAGAAAGCATCATCATGTCAGGCGTAAATAAACAATTTAGTTTTAATCAAATATCGACAAATTAACTTATGCTAGTGACGTTTCTGTGACTAAGATATGCCACTTGGATGACATTTATATATCGTGTGTTCGCGCCGGGTATCGTCAGACAAGAAAATACCATTTGCTAATTCTAAAAACGTCTTTAAACATTCATAAAACATTCATACAGCTTTTCTCAGGTAAGTAGGTAGGCGTAATTAAATATAATATCAAACCTCACCCTCAATCCCTCTCCAAAGTATCGGAGAGGGAAGCCGGAGGCAGGGTGAGGTTTTATATTTAATTTGACCCACTTACTTAAATGAGGTACACAGGTAGGGGCACAACAATGTTCATTGGTGTCAACTTAAGCGCAAACCCCTTTAAAACCTAGTTTCCAGCCTCTGGCTGGAAATGCTGCTCTTGGCGGCTCTGCCGCTTTTCAAGAGGCGGAGCCTCTAGAACGGCATTCCCAGTCTCCGACTGGGAACGAGGGAATCTATCAAAGCTTTGTCTAGACTGGTTTTTACGTGAAGTTGACACGTATGAACAATGTTGTGCCCCTACAATAATCTGTACAGAGGCGCTTGTTGCAATCTGCTCTATTTGGCACAGACGAAAGCTGCTAATGAAGTGGTGTTTTACTCACCAAAGATGAAATAAGGCAGGTAAATCCTGCCTGGTGTGTCACTAGAGTTAGGTTAATTCCATTCTTCCTCACCATTGCACGTCTTATTGACAAAGCTATTACCAAGTTATGTCAGAACTGTGACTGCACCACGCTACTTTTTATCCAATGCCCCTGATTAGTGCTGAGTTTTGAGTACTGAGTGCTGAGTGGGGGAGCAAGAATTTTAGATTTTAGATTTTGGATTTTAGATTGAAATTTAATCCAAAATTTAAAATCCAAAATCCAAAATTGAATTGCCCAATGCCCAATTTAAAATGTCAGTGTTTCCCAATCTAAATCTGATGCTATTTGAGCAAGTTTATCTAAATCAGTCAGGTTATCTAAATAGGGTAAGCAGCCTAAAACTGGTGTGTTAGTGAGTGATTGAATCAATTGGTGTGGTGTCCAGTCGGCTATTTCTGCATCCGTTCGAGGTTGTACGCAGTTCAAAACAATGCCTTTGAGATTGACGCGCGATTGTCTAGCTAATGCTACGTTTGCCACTGCTTGAGCGATCGCACCCAATCTAACGGGTACCACCAATACCGTTGGTAAACGCCATTCTCCGGCTAAATCGGCTACCGTTAATTCCTCAGTTACTGGCGAACCTAACCCTCCCAAGGCTTCTACAAGCACAAAATCACGTTGCGATCGCAATTTCGACAAAGCTTGCCACACAACTGCTAAATCTACTCGGCGATTTTCCCGTGCTGCTGCTATGGGAGGGGCTAAAGGTGCTTGAAAGTATAAAGGTGTAATTTCTTCTGGAGTTTGTTCTAGTACAAATAGCTTTTGATACCACTCGCGATCGCCAATTCCCGATTGAATCGGTTTCATGATTCCCCAGCTACGCTGCGGGTAATATTTTTGCCAATAGGCTGCTAACGCTGTTGTTAAAATAGTTTTACCAGCTTCGGTATCAGTTCCAGTAATCAGTAGTGTGTTTAACATTAATTTCTTTGGCCAGAAAATGGTTGTGTTCCATCAACCGGCGGGAAAGTTGGCATTTCACCACTCGGAGGAATTGGGAAGGGTGTTTGTGTCGGAATTGGAATCGGTGTCTCTGTTGGAATTGGTAGGGGTGTTTGTGTCGGAATTGGAATCGGTGTTTCTGTCGGAATTGGTAGGGGTGTTTCTGTCGGAATTGCGATCGGTGTTTCTGTAGGTGTTAGTTTGACTGGTTTTTCTAATACAACATTCAGATTGTAATTGCTTTCGGCAACTGCTGAAACCAGTGTTAACTCAATAGTATATCTACCAGTAACCAGCAATGGGCTTTCATAGGATGTTACTTGCTGGGCATTAGGATTAATTGGTTGTTGATTGGGACTTAAGACTGTGAGCAAAACGCTGCTTCCTGGGTCAATAAACGCAGTTAACTTGTCACCTTCAGTCCCAAAAAAAGTGTACCGGATTATTTGATTTGTTTTGATCCTATCTTGAACCGTGGCTGTGTTATTAGATGCTCCCAGATTGAGGCGCTTAGTAGATACAACAGGTTGCTCGTTGATGGGTGTGGGTGTGGATGGAGATGTAGTACCACCAGAAATGACTGGTGAAGGGAAATTTTGTGGAAGCGTCTGTGAGGATGTTTTCGGCTGACTGCGGATAGAACTTACTAGTGTCCAAGAACCGAATCCCGCGATGATTACTACAGCACTGCCAATTGCTGCGATCGCTAAAGGATTATCCAAGATTGAGCTAGTGTTACTTGGTGGAATCACAGGAGCAGGTCTTTTGGGCGAAACTGCTGGTGGTACGAGGTCACGACGGCGACCAACAGTCATGGTTTGTAAGTTTGATACATCGGGGGTAGAAACACTGCTTTGAGCCAGAGATTGCAGTGCTTGGGATACATTAGCAGCAGTTTGGTAGCGATCGCTCGGTAGATGATTCAACATTCGATTCAAAACCAGGGCAAATCGCGGATTAACTTTTACCCACCGTTGCCAATTCCAAGTTAGTTGGTTTTCGTCAAATAGCTCCCTTGGTTCTTTACCAGTCAGCAAAACAATTGCACTCACCGCTAAAGCATACAAATCACTACTAGGATAAGCTCCCCCTGTTTGCATTTGTTCACTAGGAGAGTAGCCTAATTTTCCCACAGTGGTTTCTGGCATTGCACTCTCTGGCGATCGTAAACGTGTTGCTAGTTCCTTAACCACCCCAAAATCAATTAACACAGGTTTAGCGTCACTATCTCGCAAAATAATATTTTCTGGCGAGATATCCCGGTGAATAATCCCTCGACTGTGAATATGCTCTAAAACAGGCAATAACAACTGTATCAGCTGCAAGACTTCAGCCTCTGTGAAAGTTTGACCCACAGCATGACGTTCAGCCAGCAGAGTTCGGTACGTCTGACCTGCAACGTAGTCCTCCACCAAAAATAAACCTTGGTCTTGCTCAAATCTTTCCCGGAATTTAGGTACTTGTGGGTGTTGTATTTGATACAAAATGGCAGCTTCCCGGTGAAAAAGCTCTTGTGCCCTCTCCCAAGCCAAAACCGACGTTGCTGTTGAAATCAATTCCTTGATCGCGCAAAGTTCGTTAAAGCGCCTCTGGTCTTCTGCCAGATAGGTTCTACCAAATCCTCCTTGTCCGAGAATTTGAATTATCCGGTAACGGTTTTGCAAGACAGTGCCAACTGTAATGGGTGGTTGCATGAGTGATTGATTTCTACAAGCCGCACACTCATGACTATAAGTCACGAGTTAGGCACTCCATATTGTGTTAAATTTAGCATATAGCGAAAACGAAGCTCAACCGAACCACGATAACTGTTCGCGCAGCCTCTCCCCTTCTCTACGAGACGCTACGCGAAGGGAGAAGATATAGGGTTCTACTAAGAAATAGATACTTTTGTATCGCTCCACAAGGTGAGTAAAATCTTTAAGGTACAGAGGTTAAACATACTTAACTTTTTAGGTACAGATTATAGGCGATCTGCAACGCCGGGCGTATGCAGTTATGGCTGCATCCAACTGGGGCGATCGCAACCACGCAAAAATCAGCGCACTACCTAATAGCCCCAATGCCATCCCAATAGCAACACGGATGCTGACTAATCCGGTGGCAATGTTTTTTGTAAATGCGTAATTTTTAGAATAATAGGCTACATATTTACTACTTAGATAGAAGTGTTATACTGTTATGAGAAGAAAGTTGAATATCACTTAAGTTATAAATGAGGTAGTTAGCAGAAGCTATCTAGCACACCAATCTTTGAGAGATTGGGTTATTTACCTCAACTCAAAAAATTTTAACTATAGACCTAGTGGACGGTCTTGATGTCCGTTAAGCTATCAATAGTTTGTAAACTTAGAAAATTAGACACTTAGCGAATGATAATTTCATGAAAAAATGTTTTAATTTTGTATGAAAGCTTCAACAAAACTCACAGATGTTTTTTTAGGCAATTTCTCGGTTAAATCTATTAAATCTTTAATGATAATATTGTTATGAATGCACATAGAGGATCTGCTGTGCTCAGTTCTGCAACTTTCAAAGTGCAACCATCTGCAACAGGACTGAACGACAATCATCGCCTGCGGCTGTTTTCTGGCTCTGCCAATGTCCAACTGTCTCAAGAAGTCGCTCGTTATGTGGGTATGGACTTGGGGCCAATGATTCGCAAAAGATTTGCGGATGGAGAACTTTACGTTCAAATCCAAGAATCGATTCGCGGTTGTGATGTTTATTTAATCCAGCCATGTTGTCAACCCGTGAACGATCATTTGATGGAATTAATGATTATGCTTGACGCCTGTCGTCGAGCTTCGGCGCGACAGGTAACGGCAGTAATTCCCTACTATGGGTATGCCCGCGCCGATCGCAAAACGGCAGGACGAGAGTCAATAACTGCCAAGCTGGTTGCTAACTTGATCACCGAAGCAGGTGCCAACCGCGTTCTAGCAATGGATTTACACTCGGCTCAGATTCAGGGCTATTTCGATATCCCCTTTGATCATGTTTACGGTTCGCCAGTATTGCTGGATTATCTAGCAAGCAAACAACTACCAGACCTTGTAGTTGTTTCTCCCGATGTTGGCGGTGTAGCACGAGCTAGGGCATTTGCGAAAAAACTGAATGATGCTCCACTGGCAATTATTGACAAACGTCGTCAGGCACATAATGTTGCCGAAGTGTTAAATATCATCGGCGATGTTAAAGGCAAAACGGCAGTGTTGGTGGATGACATGATCGACACTGGGGGCACGATCGCAGAAGGGGCGCGATTACTGCGTGAAGAAGGAGCGCGTCAGGTATACGCCTGTGCAACTCATGCGGTGTTCTCTCCACCAGCGATAGAAAGGTTATCCAGTGGCTTGTTTGAGGAAGTGATTGTGACAAATACGATTCCCATAGCAGAAAGCGATCGCTTTCCCCAACTAGTGGTGCTGTCAGTAGCTAATCTGTTAGGAGAAACTATTTGGCGGATTCATGAAGATACTTCCGTAAGTAGTATGTTCCGCTAGATTGTCATTCGTGTTATAGCATAAATTACCCACGCTGTCCTTTTGATCCGGTACAGTGTGGGCTTTTCCTCGTGCGGTGCGAATGCTACTCATACCCCACTTCTAGGAACACCAGCACAGGTTAATGCAAAGGCTAATAAAAAAGATGACTCCTTAGCTCGACTTTATCCAAAATTAATAACTTGGATCTCTTGTATCGGCAAAACCCTAGCTTTTTGGCAAAAACTTTTTCCATATCACTGATTTTAGGTGAAAACTAAAAAGTAAAACTACGGTCATACAAAGCTTTCAGCGTCAGCTAAAGCGTTGCCAAAAAATGGATAAAGTCGAGCTTAGAGGTTGTTTGAAAAGTGGTATTTTGTGCTTTTAATCACATTATTACCCCCCTTAATCCCCCCTTATAAAGGGGGGAAACAAGAAAATCCAGTTCCCTCCCCAATGCATCGGGGAGGGTTAGGGTGGGGTAAAAAAATATTTGATACATCAATCATGACTTTTCAAACATCCTCTAAGCTCGACTTTATCCATTTTTTGGCAACGCTTTAGCTGACGCTGAAAGCTTTGTATGACCGTAGTTTTACTTTTTAGTTTTCACCTAAAATCAGTGATATGGAAAAAGTTTTTGCCAAAAAGCTAGGGTTTTGCCGATACAAGAGATCCAAGTTATTAATTTTGGATAAAGTCGAGCTTAGAGGTTGAATAAACAAGTCTAATTTATTACTAGCCCTGGCACAGGTGCGGCTATACAGACAAAACCCACCGACCTGGGTGTAAAAGCCAATACGCTTGGGTTAAGGCTAAAAACTAAAACTGGCGTAGGTTGGGTTGAGGAACGAAACCCAAGATTATCAAGGCTTTGTTGGGTAACGCTTACGCTCAACCCAACCTACTATTCTTCTTAACTCAAGCGTATTGGGTTAAAAGCCCTACTTTTTCGTTAGTCCACGGAGGAAGACCAAAGTTTGTGTAGTAGCGAATTTTATTCGCCCAATACTTTTCAAACATCCTCTTAACGATACAGCCAAACCCGGAGTAGTGAAAGCAGTTGCTCAGTATCTACAGGTTTGGTGATGTAGTCAGAGGCTCCAGCTTCAATGCACTTTTCCTTGTCGCCTGGCATGGCTTTAGCAGTTAAAGCAATTATTGGTAGTGAGCGAAACTGTTGTTGCTGGCGGATGGCGCGGGTGGTTTCGTAACCGTCCATTTCCGGCATCATGATATCCATCAATACTATATTAATGTCGGGATTAGCTTGCAGCCTCTCGATGCCATCTCTGCCATTTTCGGCAAACAGCACTTGCATTTGATAGCTTTCTAAAAAGCTGGTGAGGGCAAAAATGTTTCGCAGGTCATCATCTACAATCAAAATTTTCCGATTAGCCAGCACCGGGTCTGTTTGATGTAGTTGCTCTAACATTTGACGCTTTGGTGGGGGCAAATTTGCTTGCACCCGATGCAAAAATAGGGCAGTTTCGTCTAACAACCGCTCTGGCGATCGCACATTTTTAATAATAATTGTCTCTGCTAGTCCCCGCAGTTGGGTTTCTTCTTGTCGGCTGAGTTCTTTGCCAGTGTAAATGATGATCGGCAGTTTCAAAAGTCTAGGTTCAAGCTTGATCTGCTCAATTAGTGCAAACCCGCTCATATCGGGCAGACCGAGATCCAGCACCATACAATCGAAGTGATGCGATCGCAAAATCAAAAGTGCTTCTGCCCCCGTACCCACTGCTGTACTCTGGACATCACTATTACCAATCAGTTCGATAATACTTTGGGCTTGTACGGGGTCATCTTCTACGATCAGGAGAGTTCTTACCTGACGATCAATAAAGCCTTTAATTTCACTCAATACCTGAGTTAGCGCTTCTGGAGAAACGGGTTTTTGGAGATAAGTAATCGCTCCTAGCTGTAATCCCCGTTGTTGTCTTTCATCAACAGAAAGTATGTGTACTGGTATATGTCTAGTGTTTGGGTTATGCTTCAGACGATCCAGCACCGTCCAACCATCCATCTCTGGCATCTGGATATCTAACATAATCGCATTGGGTTTAACTTGCTCCGCTAATGCTAGACCTTGTTTGCTATGTAAAGAAACGATGGTTTTAAAGCCCTGCTGACGTGCCATATCTAGTAAGATGCGGGCGAATTTATCGTCATCCTCGATAATTAGCAAAATGCGATCGCCCGGTTGAATTATTTCGCGATCGTCTGGAATTTCGCTGGGTAAGGTACTAAGTACTTTAACGGATGCAGATGTGTCTACAGTTATGGGTCTGCTTTCGACCATTGGCAATTCTTTGATGATCGATGCTGTGCGGATAGAGGTGATTGGCTCAGAAGGTGATGTGGTGAGAATATTTTGACCATTGTTTTCCTGTGGCCTGGGCAAGTAAAGGGTGAAGGTACTTCCCTGTCCTGGTTGGCTGACTAATTCAATTCTCCCTCCCAACAGTTGAGCCAATTCGCGGCTGATGGACAAGCCCAAGCCAGTTCCCCCATACTTGCGGCTGGTTGTGCCATCTGCCTGTTGAAATGCCTCGAAAATAATCTTCTGTTTCTCGGCTGAAATGCCTATACCCGTGTCGCTAACTGCAAAGGCAATCATCGGATTATCAACTTCGTCTACCTCAGTTGCTATGTAAATTTGTAACTTTACGCCTCCCTGTTCGGTAAACTTAAAGGCGTTAGACAGGAGATTTTTCAATACTTGTTGCAGACGTTTGGAGTCGTTATAAATTGTCGGGGGTAACTGATCATCCAGTTGAATAGTAAAACTGAGTTCTTGATTCTGGGCAAGTTGCCGGAAAGTCTGCTCTAGAGATGTCTCCAAATCTGCAAGAAGAATTTGCTCAATATCGAGCGACATAGTACCCGACTCAATTTTTGCCAAATCTAGAATGTCATTGATCAACTCCAGCAAATCAGTCCCAGCCGAGTAAATAGTCCGGCTGTACTCTACCTGTTTGTCGGTCAAATTGCTAAGAGAGTTATCTGCTAGCAGCCTTGCTAAAATTAACAGGCTATTTAGCGGTGTCCGCAGCTCGTGGGACATATTCGCCAGAAATTCTGACTTATATTTGGAAGACAACGCCAGTTGTTCCGCTTTCTCTTCCAAAGACTGCCTCGCCCGCTCAACTTGCTGGTTCTTGCGGGCAACTTCCTGATTTTGAACTTCTAACAATTCTGCCTTTTCTTCTAGATCCTCATTTAGTTGTTGTAATTCCTCGTTAGACTGTTTCACAAGAAATTGTGATTCCTGCAACTCGTGCGCCTGTTCTTCTAAGCGTTGATTGCTTTGCTGTAGTTCTTCTTGCTGAGTTTGCAGTTCTTCTGTTAAAGCAACAGACTCTTGAAGTAGTTGCTGAGTTTGGGATTGTGAGGCGATATTATTTAAAAAGACACCCAGAATTTCACTTAATTGCTCTAAAAATGTCAAGTGCAATTCCTTAAAAGACCCAAAAGAGGCAAGTTCAATTACGGCATTCACCTGCGTCTCAAATAGTATAGGCAAGACAATAATATTTAGCGGTGGAGCTTCACCTAAGCCGGAACTGATGCGGATATAGTCATTAGGAACTTGCGTGAGCAGGATTCTTTGTTTTTCTAGGGCGGATTGTCCCACCAATCCCTCACCCAAACGAAACTGATTTGCGAGGTTTTTCCGCTCTTTATAAGCATAACTACTCAACAACTTCAGTACAGGATCGTCGTCTATAGATTCCATCGCATAAAAAACGCCTTGTGATGCTCCAACTAGTGGTGCTAAATTCGACAAGATCATCCGAGACACACTATTTAGATTTCGCTGCCCTTGGAGCATCTGGGTAAATTCAGCTAAGTTAGACTTTAGCCAGTTTTGCTCGTCATTTTTTTGAGTTGTGTTTCGCAAATTAACGATCATCTGGTTGAAGGTGCGCGTCAACACGCCAATTTCATCTTGGCGATCGCTATCTGGTAAAGTCACCGATAAATCCCCATCCGCCATTTTTTCTGCTAAATCAGAAACTCTCTTTAGCGGTACTGAAATATGTCTGGTCAGGATGAATCCGATCAAAGCTAAGATCAAAGAAAATACAGGGATACTATAGACAATGCTAGCGATCGTTTGCCGAGCAGCTACTTGTGCCTTCTCAGCGCGCTGTTTGAGCAGTGTATCCTCCTCAATTTTCATCGTCTGGATAACTTTGCGGATTTCACCCATTAGCAGCTTGCCCCGGTCTGTCAGAACGACCTTCTGAGAAGCTTCAAAGCCTTGGTTTTGGCGCAAGTCAATGGTTTCTTGAAGTTCAGCCAGCTTTTGAGCGATTAGTGGCTGTAAAACATCAAGCCGACTCTGTTGCTTGGGGTTATCTGCTGTTAACCTCTGAAGTTCATTAACTTTTTGAGCCAGTACTTGAGTGGCAGCATTATAAGGTTCTAAATAGCTCTGTTTTCCAGTAATAATATAACCACGCTGCCCAGTCTCAGCATTTATCAGTTGCAAGTTGAGGTCTTCAAGCTGACTTAACACTTGGTAGGTATGGTTTTCTTGGCGCGAAGTTTCGATTAGATCGTTGGTACTTTGGTAGGAGATTAGACCAATGGTGGTCAGAGTTGCCAAACTCAGGGCAAAACTTACTCCAATCTTGGTTCCAATCTTCAAACTGTTCAACATTATTCCCGGCAGGTATTCAAATTATTTCTGTTTTTGAGACTATTATGATGATCTTTTAATTATCCAAAACAAATGTAATATATTTAATTTACATCTGATCTGCCTAGTTTTTTGCACCTCAGATATCAATCCTGCGTAGGTTTTGCCTAAAAAATAGAAATGTGTAGGTTGGGTTGAGGAAGGAAATCCAACCTAAGAGCGGGGTTTGTTGGGTTTCACTATCGCTCAACCCAACCTACGAATATTCTTAACCGAGCAGTATTGCGTCAGATATGATCATTTGTATTCTAATACATTTAGAATGTAACGTTACTTTAAATAATAAAAAATAATTTTTTCTCAGAGAATTTAGATAATTTAATAAATATTAAATTATTAGATAACATAAATTTTTATAGATATCCATAATCACGGTAGTTTAACTATAAATTCGTAATAGTCTGGCGATCGCTTCTAGCTGCATTAAGTTCAGATTGGCTATAGATCCGAAAATGTTGAATCTTGTTACTCTCTAAAATAGCTCTTGCACCTGCCATGTAGATATCAGTACTATTTAGGACTAATAGGTAATTGCCAAGGGTCACTTGATGTTCATAATATCTGGCTAGCTCCTCAGGAATTCCTAAAATAGTGTAGTTATCTTTGCAACTGCTGATATCTATCTCAGTAAAACCATTTAGCGTGTTTGTATCCTTAGCAATCACCGAAACTTGACTCATCGGAAAGCCAGCACTTTTCAGTTCAGTAAGTGCTGTTTCTGTGTCTTGGCGCGTAGAAAAAATACCAACTGCATTTTTATAGCGACTATTTGGAGTAGAGTATGGCTGATAAATACCAGACTGTTGAAGATCACGGCTATTAAAAATCCTTTTAGCAACACGAATCTCTATATCTATACCGGTTACTATCACCAAATAGTAACCTTTATAAACTAGATCGCTGTAAACCTGTGCTTGCTCTTGAGGAATTCCTAAACTTAGCAACAAACCACGCAAACCACCGACTAAAGTTGTAGCGATCGCTGTTGCTTCTCTTCCGGCTAGGATGACTCGGCCTATACCAGGAATTACCCAAACCACTAAACCGACTAATAAGCCAATAAGACCGCCTAAAGTACCACTATTAACGGTTCTAGCAGCATATTCTGAGAATGTATTGCTAGTGCTATCTTTAGGTTCAACACCAGCAATATCATTTTGTTCTTCGGCATTCCGTGCAATTACAGAAACTTTGTGCATTGGAAAATTAGAAGCTTTTAGTTCCTGAAGTGCTAATTCTGCATCCGAACATCTAGCGAAAACTCCTATAGTTATTCGCTCTTTTTCTAATGTCATTTTATCGGTTTATTGCAGCTAGAAGTGATTCCCAAGACTGTCAGCTAATTTCAGGTAATTACACAGCTCGACGAGTTACTAAACCCCAAATGAAAATCAGTAGCATCGCACCAAGAACGGCAAATAAAATGCTTCCAAGGGAAAAAGCTCCTACAGATGCGGCGGCGGCAGAACTACTTCCTAGCAAAGTCTGACCCAAATAACCCCCAACAACGGCTCCAAGGATTCCTAAAACAATGGTGGAGAGAATGCCGCCACCTTGGGTTCCTGGATAAAATAACTTAGCTAATGCACCTGCAATTAAACCTAAAACCAGCCAAGCAATAATGTTACCCATTGAATTTTTCCTTAGTGAGAATCTGCTTTCTTTGCTTTTGACTTTTTTATCTTAAAGTTTTCCGACAAATTTTCTGATCTATCTAGAGAACTAATATCAAAAATCTTTAGATATCATTTGAATATTCACTAGGTGGTATTTGAAGATGAATAGATAAATTAGTAACAATAATGTCTTTGGTATGGCAATCATAGTTTTTTGACTGTAACTATATAAGTAAGTGGGCAAGAATAAATCAAACTAAGTTACGCAATGTAAAATTATCAAACTAGCCCTTTCAAGGTAGGTAAAAATTTTGCTGAAAAAATCCCTGTTTAATCTCTACAACTCTGTGTTATCTGCGCTAGTAAGGTTAAATAAATTACTTTTAAACCGCAGATGCACAGAAGAAGACACTTGCGTGGGCGGGTTTCCCGACTTGAACAAAGTGTCCGTGACACAGAGAGAAAAAACAGATTTTAGGAGCCACCTTGAAAGCGCTAATTATAGAAATTAGGCACTGTACAAATTTACATACTGTAGGGGCAATTCATGAATTGCCCCTATCTAAAAATAATACCAAGTTGCGATAGATAGTATTATTTGCTCAAAAGTTAGTCCAGTAGCGGCCCCAAACAAGACTAACTTTGGCAACTTGGTATAAGAGGATGTTTGAAAAGTATTTTTGGTAACATCAAAGCCTCTCGACCCTTGCCTAACGGCAGGCTGACGCCAACGGGGAGAGGAATGGAAGCGTGGTTTCTAGTATATTTTGCAACTTTTCAAACAACCTCTAAGGGTTTCGGCTATTGTTTGCGTAAGTCCTGAATACAAAACTTTGATTATTCACTGCCACTTATTTATTAATTGTTCAAGACTCAGGAGTGAGGACTATAGAAAGAGCTAGTTGATAGAGTTGGCGACGGGGAAGGAAAGTAGCTTTTGCTAACTGACGGCTAGCTTGCGATCGCGATATTCCCTGAGTAATTAACTGTTTCAATTCGGCTTTCAATTCCTCTTGTGTCAGTTGGGGCTGACTGGGCGGAATTCCTGCCACTACTAATGTATATTCACCTTGGGGTTCTCGTTGGCTGTAGTGAGCGATCGCTTCGGCAATTGTCCCCCGCCAAAATTCCTCATACAATTTAGTTAACTCCCGCCCTAGCACAATTTGGCGATCGCTTCCCCAAACTTCTGCTAAATCTTGCAAAGTATCTCGCAAGCGGTGGGGCGATTCGTAGAAAATCAATGTGCGAGATTCTGTTTGCAGAGATTCTAAATGTTCTTGTCTCTGTTGAGTTTTCGGCGGGAGAAAGCCTTCAAAGACAAACCGATCCGTTGGTAGTCCAGCTGCACTCAAAGCAGTAATTGCGGCACTAGCACCAGGAATGGGAACTACCGGAATTCCCGCCTCAATACAGGCTTTCACCAGTTCATATCCCGGATCGGAAATTCCTGGCATTCCCGCATCACTCACCAGAGCGATCGCTTTATCGTTAACTAAATGCTCTAATAATTCTGGGATGCGGCTGGTACGATTGTGTTCGTGGTAACTCACCTGGGGTGTTTTAACTTGAAAATGCTGTAGTAATTTCCCTGTGTGACGGGTATCTTCGGCAGCAATGATATCCACAGTCTGCAAAATTCGCACCGCCCGAAAGGTTATATCTTCCAGGTTGCCAATTGGTGTGCCGACAACGTAAAGTGTTCCTGGTTTTGGATCGGTTTGCATGAGGGAGAGGTAAAAGTTAGGAGTTTGGAGAGACGCGATTAATCGCGTCTGTACAGGAGTTTGGAGAGACGCGATTAATCCCGTCTATACAGGAGTTTGGAGTTAAAAATAATAATTTATGCACCTATACGAACATATATGACAAATGATAATCTAAAATCCAAAATCGTTCGACTGAGCATCTCGACTTCGCTCGACGGAACCGTAGCCTTACCCCTCCGGGGAAGCAAGCTACGCGTAGCGTTCCGCAGGAAAGTCCAAAATCGTTCGACTGAGCATCTCGACTTCGCTCGACGGAACCGTAGCCGTACCCCTCCGGGGAAGCAAGCTACGCGTAGCGTTCCGCAGGAAAGTCCAAAATCGGATCATGGTTTATTTGTAGGTTTAGTAACCTTAGATTTGATTTACCTTGCTGACTCTGCCCCGAAGAATAATCAGAAGATTGTTGCTACTGACTATACTGTAGCGGCAGGAGGCCCAGCTACAAACGCGGCTGTGACTTTCAGGCATTTAGGTAATCAAGCTACAGTCTTGGGTGTGGTGGGTTCTCATCCCATGACGCAGCTAATTCGCGGTGATTTGGCAAATTACAAAGTTGCGATCGCAGACCTTGAGCCTAGCACTGATTTAGCACCGCCTGTATCCTCAATCATTGTCACCCAAGCCACGGGTGAACGAGCTGTGGTTTCGATCAATGCTGTCAAAACTCAAGCCAGCAACGCATCTATCCCGCCAGATATTTTGCAAAATGTCAATATACTACTGATTGATGGACATCAGATGACGGTTAGTTATTCCATAGCCCAAATTGCTAAAGCCAAGAATATCCCAGTTGTAATTGATGGTGGTAGTTGGAAGCCTGGATTTGAGCAAATTCTACCATTTGTAGATTATGCCATCTGTTCGGCTAATTTTTATCCCCCGAACTGCCAGACTAAAGAAGACGTTTTTACCTATCTGGGTGGATTTGAGATTCCTCACATCGCCATTACCCACGGACAAAAACCAATTGAATACTTGAGTTGCACTAAAACTGGTATCGTAGATGTGCCGCAGATTCAACCGGTTGATACATTAGGGGCTGGAGATATTTTCCACGGTGCTTTCTGTGATTACATTTTAAGGGAAAGTTTTATTGATGCACTGGCACTGGCAGCTAATATTGCTGCCGATTCCTGTAAATTTTTTGGCACCCGGCGCTGGATGGATTTAAAATAATTACGTAATTCGTAATGACGCTTGTTGACTCGCTAACGCTACGCTAAGGAACGTGGATTAAATAAAATGTAAAACTTCATCCTGTCTCTAGCTTCCCTCTCCAATATATCGGAGAGGGATTGAGGGTGACGTGTATCTTATAGCGTTTCCTAATCACATGAGGTACATCATAGCCCCCTCATCGCTTGCTCTTAGGGGGTTGGGTGTGGGGTTCTTGTACCTCACTCAACCGAGAACCGCTATATTTAATTCTTATTCCTAACGTAAGCATCTCTGTACGCCTCTAATCACGTTATACATATTTTTAGATCAGGTCAAATTAATGAAAGACTTACAAGAAATATTAGCGATCGCTCGTGAGGTAGGTTGGGGTGCAGCAGATATACTGCGATCGTATTACCACGGCACTGCAAAAGACCCTAACTTAGAAGTACAATATAAAGAAAATGAGCCTGTCACCGTTGCTGATGTAGCTGTGAGTCAATACATTTTGCAGAGGCTACAAGCAACTTTAGGTAACGAAGATTTTGCTTACATCAGTGAAGAAACTTACCAATCGCCAACTAGTGAGGCACAGCCTTCCGCCCCTTGGGTATGGATAATTGACCCTTTGGATGGCACACGAGACTTTATCGAAAAAACTGGAGACTATGCAGTTCACATTGCTTTAGTCAAGGAAACGCGCTCAGTTTTAGCAGTGGTAGTAGTACCAGAGGCTCAAAAGTTATATTATGCTACCAAAGGTGGGGGTACATTTGTAGAAACCCGTGATGGTTCTGTTCCTTTAAAAGTGTCGTCAGGTAAACGAGTTGAGGATTTAACCTTAGTCGTTAGTCGCTCTCACCGCAACCAACGCTTAGATTATTTACTACAAAAATTACCCTGTCAAAATCAGAAAGCTGTGGGTAGTGTAGGCTGCAAAATCGCCACAATTGTCGAGCAACAGGCAGATGTCTACATTTCCCTTTCCGGCAAGTCTGCGCCCAAAGATTGGGATATGGCAGCCCCAGAACTGATTTTAACAGAAGCTGGTGGTAAATTTACCCACTTTGACGGTACTCCCTTGCGATATAACACCGGTGATATCAATCAATGGGGAGGTTTGTTGGCTAGTAACGGTGAATATCACCAGATGCTGTGTGAGGAAGCAGAAAAGATTTTAGCGCAGTTTGACCATAGCTAATGGGGCATTTATACCAATTCTCTGTAAACTTACACTTAATAATTAATTCCTTGACTGATCTCTTTACTTTGTGTACTTTGCGGTTCGTTTAATTAAGCAATTTTTTCCTTCTCTTTCTTCTTTCTCAGGACTCTAGATTTTAAATAAAATGTTACGACTTTATCATTTATTAATAGGTTCTATTTTGCTGGTGTCAATACCACTGGTGGCAAAATTTATTCTCCCCCAATTTTATCCACCCAAAGTAGTAAAATCCTCTGCTGCTGCAAAACTTCCCAACCATAACCAGGGAAATATCTGGCAAAAAATCCTGGGAAATGCTGCTGCTCCAACTAACTGGCAAGTCGCTGCTTGTAAAGGAAATGCACCTTTATTGTGTGTCTCTTCTAAAGGGGAACTTTTGGGTACAGTTGAGATTAACATTTACCCACTAGCAAAGAATGAGGATTTCCAAAAGAAACTTGTAGCAGATGGTATTCCACCTGGTTCCGAAGTGGACTACCAAAGTTCCAAATACCAAACGCAGGTATTATCAGCACTCAAGGCTTGGGTTGCAGATGACTACGCTGCTTTTGTGAAAGCTCGTCAGAGTGAATATGGAAAACAGATTCTTTTCTCAGCTTATCCACCGCAACCGGTACCCATTGGTAAGCTTCAGGGAATCCGTTATGGGTTCGCCGGACTCAACCAACAAGGGGGATTACAAGAGCAACATATCAGTCATGTTGCCTTTGATGGTAGTAAAGTTTACCTAATGACCACTGCCTTTGCTCCAGGTACGCAAACAGGTAAGTTTGAGAAACTGGAAAACTTGACTATTTTTCAACCTTACTTAGATGCGATCGCAGCAGATTTGCATTTACCCCAATAGGCATGGGGCATGGGTTATTCTCCCCCATTCCCCACTCCCTATCAACCTAAATCTCAGCCACCGCCCGTTCAATCAACCGACGTGCTAAAGTTTGCGTGCCAGTATGTTCATAATAATTCGTTGCTACATCCAGGAACGCCGCGAGGTAGTCTAACTTATCATCGGCAATATCGACAAAATTTTGCAAATTGCCAACTACCTTTTGTGGGGTTAAATTATTCGCGCTGACTAACCCACTCATCCAACCTTTAACTGAGTCAAAGCTTTCGCCAATAAAGGCGAGTTTACTACCAGCATTGTTGCCTGGAATCACATCTTTAATGTTTTGGAAAGTCGAGTTTTTTTCTAACTCCTGGGGATTTGTTTGATTAAGCCCAGATATCGCTTTACTGATGAAGTCTGGCCCCAGAGGGATTAAACCATCAACGCAAACTAATGCCACCATGCGGATCAGTGACTCACCACTATATTCACCTAAAGAGGCGACAAAATCCCCAATACTATCTCCAGGAATGCCGTTAATTTGGCAGAAGGCTACCAACTCAGCTACTAATTTTAATGTCAGATCGATGGTTTGGGCTTTGTCAGGTTTGGGAGTGATAGAGTTTAAAAAACCCAACAAAGGAATTTTCTCGCCAACTTTGTTAGCTAAAGCGGCTGCACCAATCGCTCTATCTGTACCATCAACGGTTTGATATAACCACAAGGCTGTTTGGTATCCTTGGGATTTATCGTTAAATAGATAAATCGCTCTTTCACCAATTTGCTGAATTAAATCTTCGTCGGTTTCGCCAGTAACAGTCTTAATGGTGTTAACAAAGCCGACGGTATTTTGCCACTGTCCAGGAGCAACAAAATCGAGGGAATTCAACATAGAAATGGTCAAGCCGCTAGTTGGTAATTGATCAACCAACTCAACAATCGATTTACTCACAAAAATCTCCTTATTTAGGTTTTGTTATCTGAATGTTCGTAGTACAAATCATTTCAGTTTAGCCAAACCATTCAGATTAAACTTCTCTAGCCAATCGGCGCGATCGCTAGCTTTAAATGACGGATCACGGGAAAGTGCTTTTACTTGGTACTTACCTACCAAAATTGCAGTTTGCGTGTTACCAACTTCTACTGCGGGATAACCGCCAATTTTTTTAGTACTCTTCGAGAACTTTGCTGCTGCACTCGGTGTGCTGGTAGTATCAGAAATAGACAGCAACGCTATATCTTTACCGCCTTTTTTCAACTTCGCTTCCGCAAAGCCTTTTTTCTCTTGGGTATAGACGCGCTGGTAGCCATCACCTGCATCAGGGAAAAGTTTATTAAATTTGCTACCCTGAGTTGCGGTCTTAGTTACCGCTTGACCACTTTTTTGTTGAGTGCTTTCTTTTTGTACTTGGTCAAAACGTCCCGGTGCTTTTGGAGTACAGGCTGTTGTCAGTAGTACCACTGACAGCAACAAAGCAGCTACTATCCTACGCCCACGGTGTAAAATCATTCTTGGCTTCTCCTTATACTTGAGCTTTGAGGCAATTATCAGCGCTGCTAACAATTTTTACTCGTAAAATTTACTTTTTGATAATTATGGCCTACTTTTGATGCAACACCCATGAATATTTTTGCACTTAAAAAACCAGTGCCATGCTTAAGGTACCAATTAACCCAATGCAAAAACGCCCTCCTTTCGGGAGAGCGTTTTTTACTTATAGATCAGCGTGAGCTGCGGATATCAGATTATGATTAACCGTTGATAGCAGGAGCGGTTAGAGCCACAGGAGCAAAATCACCAGCAGCCAAATCTAGGGGGAAGTTGTGAGCATTGCGCTCGTGCATT
>NZ_JBALCE010000048.1:0-28238 GCF_036919815.1 Nostoc sp. | reverse complement strand
GCCGTTTTTTTGAATAAAGAGTTAGTTCTACTCTATGAAAAAGATATAACTAATGCAAAATTTGCAGGTAATCTCAGCCCTCTTCACTGGGATGGTGCAAAAGCCAAGTATATCAATGATCCACAAATATTGTCAGAGATTGCTAATTTCGCTAAACCAATTTTTGAAGAATTAGATATTGATTATGGTGGTTTAGATATCGTCTTAGATCGAGATAACCAATATTGTTTGATTGAAATCAATTCTCACCCCAATTATAGTATTTTCACTAGAGACAATGGAGAGGAGCCTGTGTTAAAAATTTTTGAAAAAATGCTGATTAGCCTAGCCTCAAAATAAAAAATTCAGTGCTTTGGTTAACTAATTTAACGCGATGTGCGACTTCTTCTTAAAACCCCGCTTCCATTCCTCTCCCCGTTGGCGTCAGCCTGTCGTCAGAGAAGCGGAGAGAGGCTTTAAGTCTTGCTCCCCAACGCTGGTAGGGAAGGGGCTGGGGGTTAGGTTTGAGAGAAAGTTGTACACCGCGTAATTTATCACTCTGGATTCAGCGCAATTGAGCTTGGAAGTGCTATTATTTCTTCCTTTGGCTGAGTTATAAAACGGTAAGACAGTATTATGCATCGTATAAGTAGCACATCGGGTGGATGGAATCAGTCAGAGGGTTTAATTTTTCTAGAACAAACTCCCGCGCCTTTCGTGTTGATTACGGCTGCTGATACCGACATTCAAACTTTGGCAGCTGCGGTAACAAAATTACCTGCAAGCTTTCCGGCATTAAGAGTCGCCAACCTGTTGCAGTTGCAGCAACAATTAAGTGTAGATACTTATGCAGAGCAAGTTTTGGAACTTGCCCAAGTAATTATTTTGCGCCTGTTAGGAGGACGTTCTTACTGGGGTTATGGCTTAGAAGTAGTGCAGGAAATGGTGCAACGTAATGGTAGAAACCTGATTGTAATGCCAGGGGACGACGCTTTTGATCCCGATTTAATTTCCCTGTCTACCGTGCCTTTGGGTGTTGTTAACCAGATATGGCAGTATTTTAGCGAAGGCGGCGTGGAAAATTTCGTTAATGCTCTGCAATTTATCGCCGACACTTGCTTGTCAACTGCATACAATCCCGCGCCACCACGGCCAATTCCGCGTGTGGGGTTGTATGAATGGGGAGTGGGGAGTGGGGATGAGGGGGATGAGGGAGAGTTAGAATCTCGTTCATCCACCTCAGATACTCAAGGCTTCCAATCTCCAATCGCCAAAGTCGGCATCCTTTTCTACCGCGCCCATTATTTAGCGGGAAATACTAAGGTAATTGATGCTTTATGCGAAGCTTTGGTACAGAAAAATTTACAACCTGTACCAGTGTTTGTTTCCTCATTGCGTGAACCCGATGTTCAGGTTGAATTGAGTGAATTTTTCCAACCCAAAGAAGGCGAATCAATAGCTGTGCTGCTGAATACCACCAGTTTTTCTCTAGCACGCTTGGAAAGTGAAACACCCCAAACCGATCTGTGGCAAAAATTAGATGTGCCTGTGTTACAGGTGATCCTCAGTGGTGGCTCAATTGAGCAGTGGGAGTCAGAGTTTCAAGGGCTTTCTCCCCGCGATATTGGGATGAATGTGGCGCTACCAGAAGTAGATGGGCGGATTATTACTCGTGCTGTGTCTTTTAAAACAGTGCAAACTCGTAATCCCCATCTAGAAACAGATGTGGTAATTTATGAACCAGTAAGCGATCGCATCGAGTTCGTTGCTAAACTCGCAGCAAATTGGGCGCGTCTACGTGACAAACCACCCCAAGAGCGCCGAATTGCCCTAATTTTGGCAAATTACCCCAACCGAAATGGCCGCCTCGCCAATGGTGTCGGACTCGATACCCCAGCTAGTTGTGTAGAAATCCTGCAAGCTTTACATCAGGCTGGTTATCAAGTAGAAAATCCACCCGCTCAAGGAGATGAGTTGATTCAACGGCTAACAGCTGGCGTCACAAATGATCCCGAAGGTCGAGAATGGCGTCCGGTAGAGCAAAGTGTTTCTTGGGAGGAGTATCAAGAGTATTTCGCTTCTTTACCGCCAGCAGTGCAGCAAGGTATTAGTGAGCGGTGGGGAGTGGGACATGAGGACAATCAATGCCCAATACCCGTTCCTGGAATTAAACTCGGCAATGTCTTCGTAGGAATTCAGCCACCAAGGGGTTATGATAATGACCCCAGTTTGAATTATCATGCGCCGGATTTAGAACCAACCCATGCTTATTTAGCTTTCTACTATTGGATCAGAGAATCTTTTGGTGCTGATGCTGTAGTTCATGTGGGAAAACACGGAAATCTCGAATGGCTACCCGGTAAAAGTGTGGCTTTATCCAGCAATTGTTATCCAGAAGTGGCTTTCGGCGCACTTCCCCACCTGTACCCATTTATTGTGAATGATCCTGGTGAAGGTTCCCAAGCCAAACGTCGCGCTCAAGCGGTGATTATAGATCATCTAACGCCGCCGATGACTCGTGCGGAACTCTACGGTTCTTTGCAACAGTTAGAAAATTTAATTGATGAGTATTATGAAGCGGACAGTTTAGATCCTTCTCGTTTACCAGTGATTCGCGATCGCATCCGCGAACTGGTAATCAAAGAAAATCTCCATCTAGATTTAGGAATCCAGAATGAAACAGAAATTTTTAATTCGGAATCTCTAGTTTTGAATTCCATCGGTGGCTATCTTTGTGAATTGAAAGAAGCCCAAATCCGCGATGGGTTGCACATTTTTGGGCAATGTCCCCAAGGACGCCAGCTGCGAGATTTAATAGTAGCGATCGCTCGCATACCCAATCGCTATTCTTCAGGTATTACCCGTGCGATCGCTCAAGATTGGGGTTTAGATTTCGACCCATTGACAGCAGATTTGTCAATGACTAGTGGTGAATGGTTAATAGTCAATGGCACACAATGCCGCACCCTCGGTGATATCGTCGAAGTCCTAGAAGAACACGCCGCCCTTCTAGTAGAACAACTCATAAATCAGGACTCTTGTACAGACGCGATTCATCGCGTCTCTCCCCCCAGCACAGACGCGATTAATCGCGTCTCTACCTGGATACGCGATCGCCTACTTCCAGCTTTACAACAAACCCACCAAGAAATTACCCACTTATTACATGGACTTGATGGCGGTTACGTCCCAAGCGCCCCAGCAGGCGCACCCACGCGCGGCCGCCCAGAAGTTCTACCAACAGGGAGAAACTTTTATTCTGTTGATATTCGCGCCATTCCCACAGAAACAGCTTGGGATATCGGTAGAAAAGCTGCTGAAACCCTCGTGGAATATTACACTCAAGAACATGGTGAGTATCCGAAAACACTAGGCTTATCAATGTGGGGAACAGCCACCATGAGGACAGGTGGTGATGATATAGCCGAAGCCTTAGCTTTACTTGGAGTTCAACCTGTGTGGGATGGTGCAGCACGGCGAGTAGTGGATTTTGAAATTTTGCCTCTAGCGATTTTGGGGCGTCCCCGTGTAGATGTCACCTTGCGAATTTCGGGATTCTTCCGGGATGCTTTTCCCAACTTAATTGATTTATTCGCTCAAGCAGTGTCAGCAGTAGCAGACTTGGATGAACCGCCAGAACAAAACCCCCTCGCCGATACAGTTCGCCAAGAAACTGACTTGTGGACAAGCCAAGGATTAAGTTTAGAAGCAGCAGTGGTGCGATCGCACTATCGCATCTTTGGTTCGCGTCCAGGTGCTTACGGCGCTGGACTTCAAGGTTTAATTGAATCACAAAACTGGACAGACGACCAAGATTTAGCCCGCGCCTACATCAACTGGAGTTCTTACGCCTACTCATCAGCAAGCGGAGCAGAGGAGCAGGGGAACACAAAAGCAGAAATTCTTCCTAATTCCCACTCCCATTCGGCTTCGCTCACGGCAAGCCCACTCCCCACTCCCAACTCTTGTACAGACGCGATTCATCGCGTCTCTCCTAACTCTCCCCTCCCCTCCCCCGAAGCCTTCGAGCAACGGTTGGCAAAAATGCAAGTTGTCCTGCACAATCAAGATAACCGTGAACATGACCTACTCGATTCTGATGATTATTACCAATTTCAGGGTGGTTTAACTGCTGCGGTGCGTTCTCTACAGGGAAAAAATCCCCAAACTTATTTTGGTGATAATTCCATACCCGCCCAACCGCGAGTCCGCCAACTGAAAGAAGAAATCGCACGAGTGTATCGTTCTCGCGTAGTTAATCCCAAGTGGATTGCCGGAGTCATGCGCCACGGTTACAAAGGTGCTTTTGAAATGGCGGCGACGGTAGATTATCTATTTGCCTACGATGCAACAGCAAAATGTGTCGAAGATTATATGTATCAAGGCATAGTAGAGGCTTATTTGCTCGATCCAGTTGTCTCGGAATTTATTCAGGAAAAAAACCCTTATGCTCTGCGTGATATTGCTGAAAGATTATTAGAAGCACACAAGCGCAATTTGTGGGAGGATGTGAATATCAGAACACTAGAAGCCTTGAGGAACCTAGTACATCAAGCTGAAGCAGTTATCGAAGAAAAATCAATGGTGTAAGAAACAAATATGGAAAATCTTGCGTATTTGCACCTAGCTTTCGCCTACGAAGACAGTACACCCAGTGAATTGGTCTCCCTCAGTTCTTTGTTTAAGGACGCAGCTGCACCAGACTGGAATCGGCTTTCTGGTAGGGCTTGGAAGTATATGTTGCCCCTTGCTCTGTCTTTATCCATTCTTGGCGCTGTCAGCAGCGTTATGGCACTGGAAAAAGGCGATCAAGGTCCTTCTGTCAGAAATCTCCAACAAAAGTTGAAAACAGCAGGCTTTTATCAAGCTACTGTTACCAAAGTATATGATGTATCCACAGAAGAATCTGTGCGACGCTTCCAAAAGGTCGCTGGTTTACCAGTAGACGGCATTGTTGGAGCAAGCACCCTGGAAAAATTAGAAAGCTGGCAAGCGAAAAAGCCCAGTACTGCCACTACACAAGCTAAAAAGCCCAATACTTCGACTTCGCTCAGTACACAAGCGAAAAAGCCCAGTACTACTAGTTCAGCTAGTTCAGCCAGCAAGCGCCACAATCCCAACTACCTTGCTAAGGGAGATGAAGGTGAAGATGTCAGGCTTTTGCAAGAACGGTTAAGAGTCGCAGGCTTTTATTACGGGAACGCCACAGGAATATTTGGCCCAATTACCGAAGAATCTGTGAAGCGGTTCCAAGATTCATACAAATTAAGCGTTGATGGAATTGTTGGCCCAGCAACATTAGGTAAATTGCCCGGAGTTGGCATCGGTGATGGAGATGACGCTCCTAAAAAGGTAGTCAATCGAGATAAACTTCGTGTAGGCGATCGCGGTGAGCCAGTTAGAATTGTTCAAGAACAATTGATCCGGGCAGGATATTTAGAGGGAGAGCCAAATGGCTACTATGGTCCCTATACTGCCGATGCTGTAACAAGATTTCAGGCAGCTAATTTCTTAACCGCAAGTGGCGTTGCTGGCCCAACTACCCGATCTAAGTTATATAGCTCAGTTAATACTACTAGCAAAAGCGAATTTAATACCCTAGAAATCCAAACGCGACTACGGGAGCGGGGTTTTTATAAAGGGAAGCTGAACGGTGTGATGGCAGATGACACCAAAAAAGCAATTAAACAAGCCCAAGAATTCTACGGTATCAGTCTCAAGGATCTTAAGAGCGGACGCTTTTAGCATCCGCTTTGGTATTGTCACTATCAGTCCCCAACTGGTTACTTGCCTCCAGTAACAGCAAATTACGAACTGCTCAAAATTCCACTTATTTGGTTAATTTGAGTAGTTTATCTGACTCTCTACCCAAGTGCTAAAGCGGCATTAGTGCCCGTTGGCACTTGGGACATACTGCATGGATAGTCATTTGACAGTCAAGCAGGTGAAAACCTTCTTTTTGAGCGGTTTTCGCCCCAATTTTTAAAATTGAGTCATTTTTAAACTCAATAGTTGAGTTGCACCTGACACAAATTAGGTGATGGTGATGATGGGGATAGGGCTGGTTGATTTCATAATGCTTATGTCCCTCGCCCAGTTCTAATTCCCGTAAAAGTCCCATCCTTGCCATCAACTTCAAAGTCCGATAAATAGTTGACAGACTAATCCCTTCACCATCAGTTTCTAGTCGATGATAAAGGTCTTCCGCACTCAGATGTTGACCTTGCGGAAGTTCTTGAAAAATGTGTAAAATTGTTTCGCGCTGGGGAGTTAAACGCCAGCCTCGTTCATTCAGTTCTGCCTTGAGTGAAGTAGTTGTGTAGACAGTCATACTAATATTTCTCAACAAAGCTCATTAGTTGAGAATATAACAAATCTTGGGAGCAATTTGCAACAATCATTTCTTATTGAGAATTTATACTAAATATTTAAGAACAATTGATCAAATATTGCTCAAAATTCAAGTAATAAGCTGTAGTGCATTTAATTTGCACACAGTTAATAGTTAGGATACTTGTAATGATTGCATCCCTTGATCTTGAATTTTGAATGAGTGAATTTTGAATTGCTTAGTTGATCCCCACTTTCAAGATATCTGAGCAAAGCTCTGGTGAAACTCTTGTACAATTAAATGCAAATTATTTGCTACAAGCTTATAAGAGGGTTTTCACCACACTCAGCACTCTTCATCTGGGGATCAAATCAGTCCTTTTCCTCGTTCCCATACTCCGTATGGGAATGTATTCATTGAGTCAGAGACTGAATTCTGACTCAATATTTAACTTACGGCAGCAGCCCCTAATCAACCATTCCCATGAAGAGTATGGGAACGAGAGACTTTCAGAACTTACGCAAAACTACACGCCCTCCGGGGCAATTCATGAATTGCCCCTACCTGAAAATCATTCTTTTTGGCTATTCTTTGCGTAAGTCCTGACTTTGAAAAGGGTTTTAACCTGGGATAAAATCAGTCCTTTGTCCCTAGTCATTTGCCAAGTGTAGTTTTCTAATGACAAATGACTAATGACTAATGACTAACTTAGAGACTCCAAATAGTCGCGGATAAGGTTGCGTCGCTTGGGTTGACGTAGCTTTTGCAAAGCCTTGGATTCAATTTGCCGGACTCGTTCCCGCGATAAGTCAAGAGCGCGTCCAATTTCTGCTAAAGAATAAGGATGACCATCTGCCAAACCAAAGCGCATCAAAATTACATCGCGCTCCCGGCTAGTCAAATCTGAGAGAAGATGATGCAAGTCTCTTTGTAAAGATTCTCGCATTAACATCTCTTCTGGAGTTACACAGTCAGTTTCGAGTAATTCGCCTAACTCAGTATCTTTATCCTTGCCTACCTTGGTTTCCAAAGAAACAGAGCGAGGCACCCGCAACAAAACTTCTCGTACTTGAGTCGGTGTCATCTCTAACTCAGTTGCTAAATCCTCTAGAGTTGGGGTGCGACCTTTTTCTTGAGCAATTTTGCGTTGCGCCTTTTTGATTTTGTTTAACTTTTCGGTAATATGAACAGGTAGGCGGATCGTGCGACTAGAAGTAGCGATCGCTCTTGTAATTCCCTGACGAATCCACCAGTAGGCATAGGTACTGAAGCGATAACCCTTAGTGGGATCAAATTTTTCTACAGCCCGCTCTAAACCCAGTGTGCCTTCTTGGACTAAATCCAACAATTCCAAACCGCGATTTTGATACTTCTTGGCAACAGACACAACTAGGCGAAGATTAGCCTTAATCATGTGTTCTTTTGCTTGGAGTCCTTGGGACTGAACTTGCTCCAACTCTTCTACTGTCAACTTGCCAATTTCAGCCCAGCGACGTTTGCCATCTGCCAAAGTCGGTCTGAGATCCGCTAAAATTATCTCAGCAGTCGCAGCCCATCTTTCCAAAGACGGGCGATGTCCGAGTTCGGAAGTTAAACGTTCTTGAACTTCAATTAACCGAAGATAAGGGGTAATCACTTCATCCCCAAGCTTTGCGGCGTTAGCAAGCACTATCCGCATCCGCAAGTAGCGTTGGACTTTTTGAGCTTCTGAAACTTCTTCATCCCGCCCTAACAAGCGAACTCGACCAATTTCCTGAAGATATAGACGTACTAGGTCTGTACTACGGCGGTTATTGTTAGCAGCAAAGTTAGCATGGTCAACAGAAGCAATTTCCAGCTCCTGTAGGTCATCTACCGATAACTCACTGTCATCAACGGTGAGGTCAGAGTCCAAAGCCTGGCGGGACTTTCTGGTGTTGTAGGGGGCATCTGCATAAAAAGATGTTGCTGGCATAAAGATTGTCTCAATGGCTCCAGGTAACAATAGATTACGGTCAGCTTAGATTACGGTCAGCTATTCAACTGTTGCTATTGTTCCCGTGATTTACGATGAACTAACACGGTTGAACGTTCCATTACAATTTTTTTTACAAATTAACTGTAATGGTTTCATTCGATACAGTATTACTGAACTTAATCCGCAGCTAGGTTTTCAATATTTAAACTACTTAGTTAACATTTCAACCCTAATGAGGATTGGTAGTATTTTTTGTAACACAGTACAAACATCCTTCAGTGAATGTCATCTTTATAATTGGCATAGTCACATTTACATGGCACAAAAGTAATATCCTGACGATTTACCAATTTTTTCTCAGGATTATTAAGGTATAAGTAGAACTAATAGATATCTGAGAAGTGATTAGTATTAAGGGACTGACAAATAAAAAAATACTCAACCACTTATTCTGGGGTGGCCATCTTGCTCATCCTAGCCAAAGGCTCTCGTGTCGCCCACCCCACAAGTAGTAGTAATTTATTTGTTGGAAATCCCTAACTGCAAAAATTATATCGACGCAAAGAGAGTGGGACACGGAGAAAATTCCGGCGCTTGGAACTTCACTAGACGCGGAGAATGAAAATTTCACTGTGTCACCGCGTTCTCGTGTCCTGGTGTCAGTATTAACCCGTCAATTTCAACTTGGCAGACTACTTAGTAGTTGTACTCTGGCTTGATATCTCGCAACATCAGTTCATCAAGTGCTTGTCGGGGTGTGACTTCACCTTGAAGTAACCGATAAACTTGCTCGGTAATCGGGACAGCTATGTTTTGTTGCTTGGCTCGTTGCATCAAAACGCGACAAGTGTTCACTCCTTCAGCAGTTCCTTGTAAATTTGCGAGAGTTTCTGTAAGTGACTTACCACCAGCTAGCTGATAGCCGACTTGATAATTGCGACTTAAGGGACTGTTGCAGGTTGCTAGCAAATCTCCTAAACCAGATAAGCCATAAAATGTTTCTGTCTTTGCACCCCAGTCATTGCCGATGCGAACCATTTCTGTAAGTCCACGGGTGACTAAAGCAGCTTTGGCATTAGTTCCCAGTTGTAAACCATCGCACACACCGGCTGCGATCGCAATCACATTTTTCAGTGTTCCTCCCAGTTCCACCCCCAAAGGGTCGGGATTGGTATATACCCGGAAACGATGAGACGAAAATACTAACTGCACTACTTCCGCCGCCGTGGGAATATTACTGGCTACCACCGTAGCTGCTGGTAATTCCATTTGAATTTCTTTCGATAAATTAGGCCCAGACAAAACAACTACTGCATGGTTAGGGAATACTGTTTGCCAAATTTGCGACGGCGTGCAGGTGGTTTGAGGGTCTAAGCCTTTGGTCGCTGTCACAAAAATTGTCTCTGGAGAAAGGGGGAAAGAGTGGACTTGGGAAGCAACATCTCTCACACCAATCATCGAGATAGCAGACAGAACTATTTGGACATCTTTTAAAACTGCTTCCAGAGTTTGGGAACCTTGACGCGACCAGATACGCACCTGATGACCATTTGCCGTTGCTAGATTTGCCAGAGATGCACCCCAAGCACCTGCACCCAGAATTGCAACAGAAAGTTTTGAGTTGGAGTACATCTGCTCACTCATAACTCATCACTCATAACTCCTAACTCCTAACTTTTGAGCGGGGGTAGCGTTCCATTAATTCTCTGACTTTTTCTGCATGATATGAACTTCTTGTCAAGGGTGAAGAAACAACTTGTAAAAATCCGATTTCTTCGCCGAATGCCTTCCAAGCAGCAAATTGTTCTGGGTTGATAAATTCATTTACTTGCAAGTGTTTTTGACTCGGTTGGAGGTATTGCCCAATTGTCAAAATGTCGCAATCTACAGTTCGCAAGTCTTGCATAACTTGGCGGATTTCGGCATCAGTTTCACCGAGTCCAACCATGATCCCAGATTTGGTGTATGTGCTAGGAGAAACTTGGCGAGTTCGCTGCAATAATTCTAATGTGCGATCGTAGTTTCCTTGGGGACGCACGCGGCGATACAGCCGTGGGACAGTTTCCGTATTATGGTTTAATACCTCTGGCGCAGCTTGTAAAATTATCTCTAGAGCATCCCAATTACCGCACAAGTCAGGAATTAGCACCTCAATTGTGGTGTCGGGTGAAACAGAGCGAACCTCATCAATACACGCGACAAACTGAGATGCACCACCATCAAGCAAGTCATCTCGGTTTACAGAAGTGATTACTACATGATTTAGTTTCATCCGGCGAACAGCTGACGCTAGCCGTGGAGGTTCCGTGGGGTCTAGTGGTTTGGGTTTTTTCTCAAAATCAATATCACAGTAGGGACAAGCGCGTGTACAAGCAGGTCCCATAATCAAAAATGTGGCAGTCCCAGCCTTGAAGCATTCACCAATATTCGGACAGGATGCTTCCTCACAAACTGTATTGAGGGCTAAATCCCGCAAAACTTCTTTGACGTTACCGATGCGCTCACGCTGAGGTGCTTTCACCCGCAACCAGTCTGGTTTTACAGTCACAATCCGCTTTTACCACTAGAGTTATACAAATTTAATCGTAGCAAGCAAAGCCTTTGATGAAGTGATCATATATAGATGTAATTCTGTCTTTTAGACCAAGTTGTGATATTCTTAAGTTTACAATGCCATTTTTTTGGCGGGATGTGGCGCAGCTTGGTAGCGCACTTCGTTCGGGACGAAGGGGCCGCTGGTTCAAATCCAGTCATCCCGATTTTTTTGTGTCGAATAACTAATTATTTGTCGTCGTTAACACATTAGTGTCGTTGATAACAATTTAAATGTCGTATTAACAGATTAATATCGCCGATTTACTCCAGACATCCGTTAACAAATTAATGTCGCCGATATTTTAGGTGGAGTTGAGTCCAGTACATCTCTAATATACTCACAAATGTTGGAATATTCCCGAACGAAGTGCGCCTTTCAACCCTCTCAAAAAATTTTAATGCTTCAAATGTTTTTCTTAATCCACTCTTAGCCGGAACGTTTATTCAAACCAAAAGACTCACGAGAATTACTTGTGAGTCTTTTCTCTTTCAACCCACCCCTAGCCGGAATGGTTGTTGAAACTTCTTTGCTTCAGGTTTGTGGAATCTAACCAAGACCTTTCAACCCACCCCTAGCCGGAATGGTTGTTGAAACGCAATGGAGATACATTTATATATGATGTATTCTTCTTTCAACCCACCCCTAGCCGGAATGGTTGTTGAAACCGATCAATTTATTCGCTACTTTTACAAATTGCACATCTTTCAACCCACCCCTAGCCGGAATGGTTGTTGAAACCCTAAGCCAACTCTGCCGGAAAAGCCTCATGTTATAACTTTCAACCCACCCCTAGCCGGAATGGTTGTTGAAACTCCGCCGCCTAGACCCCTTGCAAATAAAGCTTTCCAGGTACAAATTTGGCATATCTCTGAAAAAGCTTCCTTTATCTAACATCAAAAAACTAAATCAACTGACATACTAGTTTCTGAAATTAAGACATTACAAGGGTTTTAAGATTTTGGCAGGACTCCAGGGATTTTGCCCCCGCTTCGACATGCCAAAAAATATTTGAGAGGGTTCCCCCGACGAAGGGGGTGATTCAGTAGCCACCACTGCGGTAATCCGCACCGTTGCTAACAACGGCTATTGCTTTTTCAAGCCTTACTCCTTATTGCTGGGAGCGCACCTATCCTGTCTTGCGACAGCAGCATCAGAAGCGGGCAGCTACTAGGGTCAGAAAGCAAAACGGTTTTGCAGCCGTCAAACTAACCCAGATTTTTCACAGTACATTGGCTCCAAAGAACATGAACTGCGGCGCTGTTATTTTCCTATTATAATATTTTCAAGGTACAGAATTTTTTAGCTAAACTAAAGCAACTTCACTTGGCGCTCTTGATAAGCAAACAAAGCTAAATCTCTGGCTTGTTCCTCTTGGCTGTCTCTAATTGGCTGTGATCCGCTTTCGATAGATATTCCACTTTTCCCAGCTTGGATTTGAATACTCTCGATTAATCGACCATAGCTCCAACGGTGGATGCTGATACGATAATCTTTGGCATAGTTTTGTTGACCTTCCTTGTAACCTGGAATTTTTTTCTCTGCTTTTGCTTGAACTTCGCTTTGAATAATTTCTCGCATATCACCGAGTTTGGGTATAACAATGCTGCCAGCAGAGTAAGTTTTTGCGATCGCAACAATCGCATCTGCCAGTAATCTATCAACATATTGTCCTAACTCTGATTCACCGAATGAGTTTGGCGCGCTTTGTTTCTGAGCTTTGTGACGTTCGTGTGAGAGACGTTGCTGTTGCTGCCTCTGGCGATTTAGTAAATTGTAGTTGTCACCGAGTAGTTGTTTAACACTACGATAAGTCAGAACTTTTTTGCTGGCAGCATCTACGACAGCAACAGTTGCTGGTTTTTCTAGACCTAAACTGACACCAACCAGAATATTAGATTTTACTTGATATATAGGTTCTTTGGGACGACCAGGGAAGGGGTTCTCAAGTTTCCGCCTCATAGTTAAGTCTCTTGTTAGACGATCTACATGGGTCTTCTCTCGATAACCTCGTTGTTGCATATTGCTGATAGTTTGTTCAGCCTGATTTATTTTTTCAAGGCGTACTAGTTCTGTTCCCTCGTCTGTCCACAAGCGGGTCTCTATAGAGCATTGAAGAATTAAGCGGTGAACCCTCCACGGATTACCTTTACCCTTTCTTTCCTGCCAGACCAGACGTGCAGAACGTAGAAGAAATAATCCAGAAGAGTATGTATCTTTGGTTTCTTTGTTCTCATGCCAAATTTCCCAGTCTTGGTAGAAGCGTTGAAAATAATCAAGCTGTCGAGAATCACAACAAACAAAAAATTCAGGATTCTTGATTTTTTTCTTCAACCCATTAAACTTGACAAAGATACAACCTTTTTTCTTTTTTAGGTTATACCAATTTACATCTCCATGAGAAGAGCGTCTTATTTTGAAATAAGCATACTTCATGAAGCTGGATGTGCCTGATTTTAAAGCCCAACTCAAAAAATATGCTTGCCAAAATCGTATTCTTGCTCTCTTGGTATAACCATCAACAGGATTTGTAAACCAATCCAAATTAAAATAAACATACTTCATGAAGCTGGATGTGCCTGATTTTAAAGCCCAACTCAAAAAATATGCTTGCCAAAACCTTATTCTTGCTCTCTTTGTCTTCTCATCAACAGAATTTGTAAACCAATCCAAATCTGTATTCGTTTCATAATCAACAGGATATGGCATATAGCTATCTGCTGTTAAGAGGCTAGCTTGCCAAGACCTAGCCTCATCTTCATTCAGAGGGAGATTATTGGTCGCCTCTTTTAAAGTTCCTAACCACTTTTGTGCTGTTAAATCTCGACCTTTTGGTTTCTGACTTTTGAGTTGGTTTCTTAAACGCTCAATTTCAATTTCTTTTTTGCGCCTCCTTTTAGTATATTTATCGAGGTCTTCATCATCTTGATTGACCTGACAGTTATTTTTTAGCAGATAGGCAAAAGCACACTTAGATAGGCAGTCTTCGGTTTTATCGTAAGCATCAAATAATCCATCAAAAAGTGTTTTATCTGTAGTATTTAAAGAATCTTCTTTCTTTTTTTTGGTCTTCTTGCCCCTTTGACTAGTATTACTACTTATTTTTATTATAAGCGTAATGACGTAATGCCGCAATAGCTTTTTAGCGCAAATGTGCTTTTGCCAAAATGCTGTGCCACAATTAAGCCCGAACCAAAGCAGCATATGGAGATGGCAGAAGAAACTAGAGAAGTTCGGGGAAGAATTCCTAAAGATTTAAAAATCGCTTTTGAAATTGCTTGCGCTCGTCTGGAAGCCACGCAGACAGCAGCTTTGGAGGAGGCGATTCGAGACTGGTTGCAAAAAAAAGAATCCTCTGAAAAACAGCACTAGGACGATTGAGGGACGCAGTTGCTATCGGTTAAGTTTGCTGTCAAATACTCAATTGAGTAAAGTTAACGATTGTGGCAGTAATTGCTTAATAATTATTTATGATTTCGGGATGAAGCTTATACTCTTTGCTCTTCCCGTTATCAGAGTGTCCAGCAAAATCCTCAAAAGATTCAAAACTTAAACTTTTGCCCATTGCCTTTCCAATTAGCGTTAGCAAATTATTTGCCCGCATCTGGAAAAATGCTTCAAAGTCATCTCCCCGTAAAGTTTTTGGAGATATAGCGTGCGATCGCAACATTTTATCCAGCCTTCTAGCTGATGTCCCAGAAAGTTCAAACTCCTGTAAATAAACGGAAGGTGCTTTACTACCAATCTTCTTGTTCGTTTTGGCACTTAAAGGTGTGCGATTAATCAAACAGTTATATTTTTTGGGTTCAATGCCCTGTTTGCGACACCATGCGACTGGAAAGATGTGGTGCGAATCTATCTGTTCTTCAAAATAAATAACATCATTGATTTCCTCTCCAGTACACCAATCAATTGCCCCTTCGCGTCTTAATAAAGCTGCCAAACCCTGATACACCGCACCGTAACGTTTCCTAACGCTAATCAGCCGATCAAAAGAGAAATTCGCTTGCACAATGCTAAAAGGAATTGAACCACCTGCTAACCAGTCTGCTACTTCAACTATCTCCCGCCCTACGCGTGTCTCATACCAGCGTGTATATACTTCACCAAAAATCCCGCACCACAACCAACGTTCCAGCATAGAACGTACCTGAGAAGAGCGGGAACGCTCTCCAAGAAGAGTAAAAATTGCACTTAGAACGACTAATTGAATGGGGTAAGCTAAATCATCTGCATCAAAGATTTTTTGACTATAAAGGAAACGAGCAGACTCTTCAAAACCTCTGGTAATTGGGTCAACCCATTTTTGATATTCTTCTTTGGTGAGTTTTAGTACTTCAGCGCGACCACAAGCAACACCTGGTAATTTATCGAGATTCCACCCTTGCTTTAAAGCTTCTATCCTCTTGGCATAGCCAGCTACCAAGGTAACTGCTTGTACAAAATCAGTACTTCGTAGCTTTCGCAATACTTTTAATGATTTGAAGCGATTTTCTCTCTGCTTCCAATCATCTCTTAAGCTAAAGTCAGCACTGCAAGAGCTGGAACTCATTAAATCGAAATAATTGAGGTCACAGCCAGAAGTATTTGTATCCTCAAAGACTTGGCAAACAGCTTCTTTTGGTAAGGAGTCACGCAGTTGGATAACAGGTATTTGATAATGCTCGAATTTCTTGAGAATTTCTAGTTCTAAAGTATCAATTAGTTCCAGCTTTTGAGAATTGTATCGCCAATGCTTAGAGAATTTACTACGCCATTCCGAAAAAAAGAAAACCTTGGATAAAGGAAACAAGAGCGCTTCATATTCTTTTTCGGGAGTAGAACAATCAATTAAGTTACCGGAGAAAATTCGCATAATTTTGGATTCTGGCAACACAACGATCGCACTACGGCGATCGCACTCTGGGTCGAGGCATTTTTCAATATCCAGGTAGTACCACTTTTTGATAATTTTCTGGCTTTTTTGGTCTTTGATGGTTACAGGTAGCTCAGAGAGCAGCACCATAAACAAAGCTGTCAGGCGTTGCTGTCCGTCAAGGATTAATAGGTTTGGAGTATAATTTTCTGATTTTAATACTCCATTGACTAGGCGGGGTTTGAATTGTCGGCTTTGATTACCTTGCTGAAGCATCATTACTGCGCCAATTGGGTAACCCAGAGATATGCTGGCAAGCAAACGGCGCACATGGATATCGTCCCAAACCCAATCTCGTTGAAAATCTGGAAGTTGGATACGTCCAGTTTTAATGTCTTTCATGACATCAAGGATAAAATATTTAGTGATGTCAAAGGTAGAGATTGAGTCCATTGGATGTTCTGCCATTTTTGTCATCAAGAAAGATGCGGCTACTCGCTACAGCTAGTACTTCTGTACCTCAGCCTAAGATTCTCTTTGGGGTAACAGCAAGGGGTTTTTGGGGCAGTTGGTCGTGAGTAGCGATCGCTTTTCCTTAGTCTTGAGGAAAGTCTGGTGGTAAAGTAGCAATTCCTTCTGCAACGAGATGTTTAAACTGATTAATTAGGTCTGCTTGCCGTAAAATTCGGGTAACGTATTTGGGTCGTCGGCGAAAGCCTGTCCCCCAATCTTTAACAGTTTTTGGGCTAGTACCTGTAACGTCAGCGATCGCATATAATGCAAGCTTTGCGATAATTACGTCCTGGTTCGTGATTAACCCAACGACGGCAATACTCTATCGGTTCTAGGGGCAACTGACAGAGGATATCAATTTGATATTTATGTTGGTGGGATTGCCTCCCAGTTTGCATCTTGAGCGTTGGTGAGTTAGTAAGGGTTATAGCAGCAGGGAATTGTGAAGATACCAAGCTACTGCACCCAAAACCCATACTTGCTGACCTCAACTTAAGAAATATCTGCTCTTAGCACAAGTATTTTAGTCACGATTCACGAGTAAATTATTGTTGCGGAAAGTCAGGCGGTAGGACTATTTTTTTGATTTGGTTGAGCATATCAGCCATGCGTAAAATATGTGCTGCATAATTGGGGCGCTTCTCGAAGTTGGAACCCCAATTACCTATAGTCCTTGGACTCAGCCCAGTTGCTTCGGCGAGAGCGGCTATGCAGGCTTTTCTGTACCCCCGGTCATCGGGGGACATATCAACCCATTTTTTACAGTATTCCATCGGCTCCAAGGGCTTTTCACTGAGCGCATCGATTCTATATTCAGCCCTTGGGCGAATGATGTCTATGACCTTACTTGATCTGAGTAATACGCTTACTCACGATTCATGACTATTCTGAAAAATATCATCAGTTTTTGAACGTCAACAGATAGGGTTGTTAATGGCTAACAGGGTTTTAAGGTGTTGAAGAAAGTTTAGCTATTTGTTGGAAGTGCCAGCCCAAAAGTCATCCCGTCGATCAACAATCTTTTCTTTTGCGCTTGTCTAAAGTTCACGCAAACAGCAGTTTTAGAGGAAGTGATTAGAGATTGGTTGCAGAAAAAAGAGTCCTCTGCTGATAATTTGGCTGAGATTGTCGAAGATAACAGGCGATGTTTACGACGGGCTATTCGGCGTCGCATCCCTTTTCTTTACAGCGATCGCTTTTAAAGATGTTTCGTTTTGTGCGATCGCACAAAACGCCAGCTAGAGGTAATTAACTATGTAATATTACTCAGGGAATTTGTTTTAAATTAAATTATCAAAGATATGTGAATCAACTTGATATTTTTATAATCAACGTAATATTTACTAGGTAAGCTAGTTACCAATTAAACATTACAACCGATATCTACTGGCACTTAATCAAGAGCAGGTAGTAGGAAATCAATCCTTACTGCCTATCTTCTGCTGCCTACTCTCTAAATATAGGGAAACAATGAAAGAAATCTTGAATCCCATACCAGGCTCTATAGTTGCTTGTCGCAGTCGGCAGTGGGTTGTACTACCAACCGAAAGTGAAGATGTTATTCGCTTGCGACCGCTTTCGGGAAATGAAGATGAAATTGCTGGTATATATCAGCAACTAAAGCTAGAAAATATTGAACCAGCAATATTTCCATTACCGAATGCAGCTGGTGTTAAAGACCACACAGCAGCATTATTGCTGATGGATGCTGCACGTCTATTACTCCGCAATGGCGCTGGGCCATTTCGGAGCTTAGGGCGGTTATCGCTGCGTCCCCGTCCCTATCAGTTGGTTCCCTTGTTGATGGCGCTGAAGTTAGAGATAGTGCGGCTGTTAATTGCTGATGATGTGGGTATCGGCAAAACCATTGAGGCTGGATTAATTGCTCGTGAACTTCTAGACCGAGGCGAGGTGAAGCGGATTGCAGTGCTATGTCCGCCTCATTTATGCGACCAATGGCAACAAGAATTACGCGAAAAGTTTCATATTGATGCTGTGGTAGTGCGTTCTGGGACGGCTTCTAAGTTGCAGAGAGCAATCCCTAATGATTCTCATCATATATTTGGTTACTATCCTCACCTGATTGTTAGCTTGGACTATGCCAAAGCTGACCGTCGCCGTGCAAGTTTTATTACTCACTGTCCAGATTTGGTGATTGTGGATGAGGCACATACTTGTACGCGTTCCAATAACAAAACTACGTCTCAGCAACAGCGTCACCAGTTAGTTCAGGAAATCGCTAAGAAACAAGAACAACATTTACTATTGTTGACTGCAACTCCTCACAGTGGCATTGAACAATCTTTTCTGTCACTATTGGGATTGCTTCAGCCAGAATTTGAGCATTTCAATCTAGATCGCTTGACTGAGAAACAACGGGATAAGCTAGCCAACCATTTTGTTCAACGGCGAAGGGCAGATGTGAAGTTGTGGTTGGGTAATGAAACACCTTTCCCAGAAAGGGACTCGGATGAACAATCTTACAAGTTATCGAAGGAATATAGGATATTATTCGACGAAGTTTATGATTTTGCTCGTGGTTTGGTAAAAACTACGACCAAAGAAATGAGCTACGCCCAGCGTCGGGGAAGATATTGGTCAGCTTTGGCGTTGATTCGTTGCGTAATGTCTTCGCCTGCGGCGGCGATCGCCACTTTAAATCGGCAGGTTGCTAAATCAGGCAATTCATTAGTCGTTGATTTAGACGAAGAGTTGATGAGTTCTTACGTTCACGATCCTACAGAACAGGAGCAAGCCGTTGACGCATCACCAACTATAGTGATGGAACAAGGACAGCAAAGCTACAGAGATGCAGACAGACGAAAGTTAAAAGCTTTTGTGCAAGCAGCAGAGAAATTGCGGGGTGATAAAGACCAGAAACTACAATCTTGCATCGCCACAGTGACATCTATGTTGCAAAAGGAGATGAATCCAATTATCTGGTGTCGCTACATTGCTACTGCAAATTATGTAGCTGAAGCGTTAAAACAAAAATTGGAGAAAAAAGGTAGTGAAATTCGGGTAATTGCCATTACTGGAGAACTATCGGAGGATGAGCGAGAAGTTCGCCTAGATGAGTTGAAATCTTATCCTCAACGAGTATTAGTTGCAACAGATTGCTTGAGTGAAGGAGTAAACTTACAAACCCACTTTAACGCCGTAATTCATTACGATTTACCCTGGAATCCCAACAGATTAGAGCAACGGGAAGGGCGTGTTGACCGCTATGGTCAAACTGCGTCTCAGGTGAAATGCTGCTTACTTTACGGTCAAGATAACCCCGTGGATGGTGCAGTACTGGAAGTACTGATTCGCAAAGCTGTGCAAATTCACAAGTCTTTGGGAGTTACTGTTCCTGTACCAATGGACAGCACTACCGTAGCAGAAGCAGTATTCAAGTCCTTATTTGACCGTGCTACCGATGGGGTGCAGTTGTCCTTATTGGATTTGCTGGATGAAAATGAATCCCCAGTTGAGCAAATCCACAAAAGTTGGGATAAAGCTGTGGAAAGGGAAACAATCAACCGCACCCGCTTTGCTCAACGTGCCATCAAACCTGAGCAAGTAGAACAGGAATTGATGGACTCTGACCAGATTTTAGGTAATGAAGAAGACGTAAAACGGTTTGTTTTGTCTGCCTCTGAATGTAAACCCTCTCAGCGCAAAGACGATGATTTCTCCTTTTCCTTAATCAAGAAAAAGCAGGCATGGTTGCTGCCAACACCACCAAAATTTCTTCAGGCAGTACTAGGGGATAAATCGCGTTTGCTTACTTTTACGACCCCTGCGCTAGAAGGGTCTGAATATGTGGGACGTAACCATCCTTTGGTTGAAGGTTTGGCACGTTATATTCTCGAAGATGCACTCTCACATACCAAAGATACAATAGCGGCGCGGTGCGGTTTTACGACTACTGATGCTGTTCAAAAGACCACAACTTTGCTTTTGGTTAGGCTACGGCATTTATTAGAAAGTCCCAAACATCGAAGCTTACTGGCGGAAGAATGTGCAGTTATCGGCTTTACTGGTTCTCCGTCTAGTCCTAGTTGGTTATCACAGCTAGAAGCAACTTCACTACTGCAACAAGCCAAGCCAGTCGGGGATGTTGGACAGTCCATTAAGCAGATGGAAATTGCGGATTTACTAGAAAGACTGACAGAACTACAGCCAGATTTAGAAAAGTTTGCCCAACAAAAAACCCAGCAACTTTTGCAAAGCCATCGGCGGGTGAGAGCAATTACCCAAGAAGGTCGAATTCGCGTGACTCCGCAATTACCGATGGACATTCTTGGTGTTTACATCCTTAAACCAGGACGTAAGTAAAAGGCTTGTACTAGCGCTAAAGCAAACATTAATTTTTATTCCTAATTCCCCAGATATGAAAAATTCTCTGACTGCGCTTCAAATAGAAGGTAATTTACTTGCTCCAGATATGACAGCCCAACTGCTAGAAGGCAGTGTTAAAGGACAAGCAGTGGAGGATTTTGGTTTTACCAAAACTGACAAATTAGCTGATGAAATTGCGATCGCTTGGGGAGATGCCAAGGCTTATTGGGCTGCATTTCAACGGGCTTTAGAAAGACTGGATGAAAATGATTCAGCTACAAGTATTACCCGCGAAATGTGGACAGTACCTCTGCTACATAGCTTCGGTTATAGCCCTGTATACACTGCAAAAGCCGAAGTGGTGCATGGGCAAACCTATGCAATTTCCCACCGTGCTGAATCAGGAGAAAATAAGCCACCGATCCACATTATTGGTTGTCGGTTAGAAATCGATAAACGTCCGCCCAGTGGGACACCAAGGTTATCAGCACACGGGCTGGTGCAAGAATATCTGAATCAGACAGAACATCTATGGGCGATCGCAACTAACGGTTATCGCTGGCGGTTACTGCGCGATTCTTCTTTGATGACACGGCTTACTTATATCGAATTTGACTTAGAGCAAATTTTGAACGGCGAAAATTTTGCTGATTTTGGGTTATTTTATCGGCTTTTCCACCGTTCCCGTTTGCCTCTTGGTGTTGATGATGCGGATAAGTGCCTGTTGGAATTTTACCACCAAGAGGCGCTGCAACAAGGGGGACGGGTACGCGATCGCCTGCGGGATGGAGTAGAACAAGCCTTAATTCAACTAGGTAACGGCTTTATCCAACACCGCCAAAACGAACACCTCCGCCAAAAACTCTCCGATAATTCCCAATTAGGAATTACGAATTACGAATTTTATCGTCAGTTATTGCGGCTAATTTACCGCCTACTATTTTTAATGGTGGCAGAATCCCGCAAATTGCTATTTATCACAGATGATTTAGAGAAAGTGCGAATTTACCGTGAATATTACAGCATTGAACGACTGCGGGAGTTAGCCGAACGTCCCAATTGGCGGCGGGAAGGTTTTCAAGATTTGTGGCAAGGTTTGCGGGTAACTTTCTGTCTGTTTGATGAAAACTGGCGGGGTAAAATATTGGGTTTATCACCCCTGAATGGGGATTTATTCGGTTCATAAACACTGGCAGATTTAGATGATTGTACCATTGATAATTATGATTTTCTAATAGCAATTCGCTATCTCTCACTCTACCAAAATAAAGCACAACTGCGGCGGGTAAATTATGAATACCTAGATGTCGAAGAATTAGGAAGTGTCTATGAGAGCCTACTCGATTTTCACCCCTAAATCACTCCTAAAAATTACCAATTACCGATTACCAATTACGAATTCAAATTGGTGTTTGGTAGTGACAGGAAAACCACAGGTTCTTACTATACCCCACCGCAGCTTGTACAACAACTGATAAAAACAGCTTTAGAACCTGTAATTGAAGATAAATTAAAAAACCTAACCCCCCAAGCCTCTTCCCTACAAGGTAATGGGGAGATTCAAAGCCTCTCCCCTAGTAGGGGAGAGGTTTGGAGAGAGGTAATATCTGCAAAAGAAAAAGCGTTACTTAGCCTCAAAATTGTAGACCCCGCCTGTGGTTCAGGACATTTTTTATTAGCAGCAGCAAGGCGAATAGGTAAAGAATTAGCTAAAGTACGAACTGGGGAAGCTGAACCAGGTAGTGAACCTTTAAAATTAGCGATTCGAGATGTAATTCAAAATTGTATTTATGGGGTGGATTTAAACCCCTTGGCGGTAGATTTGTGCAAAGTGGCTTTGTGGATTGAAGGCTTTCCAGGTAAGTTACCACTCAACTTTTTAGACCACCGAATTAAGTGTGGTAATTCTCTGGTGGGAGTGTTAGATATTAATTGTCTGGATGAGGGAATACCTGATGAAGCATTTAAGGCGGTAACTGGGGATGATAAAAAGTTATCCTCACAGCTTAAAAAGCGGAATAAGAAAGAACGGGAGACGGATAACCAAGGACAATTATCAATATTTGGAGGTTTAGAAACCGAACGTACACACTACGCAGAAAGTGCGCGGGAGTTAGGAGATATTCCTGAAGCTACACCGCAACAAGTAAAAGAAAAGCAAGCGCGATATCAGCAAACTCGTAAAGATTCGGGATGGTGGCGAGATTATTCGGCGTGTAATTTGTGGACTGCGGCATTTTTTATGCCGTTGACTGAACAGAATTTGCAATTGTTACCGACGACGGCGGCGTTAACTCAGCTTTTGCGGGGTAATTTGTCAACGCAGGAGATAAAAGATGCGGCTAATAAGTTGGCTGAAGAGAAGCACTTCTTTCACTGGTGTTTAGAGTTTCCTGAAGTATTTGAACAAGGTGGGTTTGATTGTGTATTGGGTAATCCACCTTGGGAACGAATTAAGTTACAAGAAAAGGAGTTTTTTGCTTCTCAAAGTGCGGAAATTGCTAATGCTATAAATAAAGCGGCGCGGGAGAAGTTGATTAAGGAATTACCAAATAAAAATCCTGAGTTAGCACAAGCGTTTGAAGATGCGAAACATGATGCTGAGGCACAAGGTAAATTTATTCGGGAGTCGGGTAGATTTCCTTTAACTGCGGTGGGAGACATCAATACTTATGCTATTTTTGCTGAGACTACGAGAAAGTTGATTTCATCTGATGGAAGGCTTGGAGTTATTGTTCCTACTGGAATCGCAACTGATGCGACTACATCGGAATTTTTCCGTAATCTTGTTGAATCAGGAAATCTTAAAGGTATAACAGGATTTAAAAACGAAAAATTTATATTTACTGGAATTGAACACGTCGTTACTTTTTGTACTGTTGTTATTGGTGGTTCACAATTACACTTTGATGAAATGAAATTCTTATGGCTTGCTTATACTTTTCAAGAAGCAAATGATTTAAATAGACAAGTAGTTCTTAAATCTTCGGATTTTAAATTATTAAATCCTAATACTTTTACCTGTCCTATATTTCGCACTTGCACTGATGCTGAACTAACCAAGAAAATTTATCAGGCTGTACCCATTTTATAAAATGAAAGTAGAGGAAGCAACCCTTGGGGTGTTTCATTTCTGACTATGTTTCATATGTCAAATGATAGCGGGTTATTTAAAAATGAAGCAAGTAATGGTTTAGTTCCACTTTACGAAGCAAAGATGTTTCATCAGTTTGACCATCGATATTCAACTTATGAAAATGCAACACAAGCACAGCTTAATGTAGGAATATTGCCTAAGCCACAGGAGGAAGTGAAGCAAAACTCACATTTTTCTGTTCAGCCGCGTTATTGGGTGAGTCGGGTTGAGGTGGAAAATCGGTTAGCTGAAAAATGGAATAAAGATTGGCTTTTGGGTTTTAGAAGTATTTGTAGGTCAACTGATGAACGTACTGCTATTTTTAGTTTATTACCTAAAGTTGGAGTAGGACATAAAGCACCAATTATATTGATAGATCAAAAACATTTAACATTAGTTAGTTGCTTTTTAGCTAATTTTAATTCACTAATATTTGATTTTATAACTAGGCAAAAATAGGAGCTACTGATTTTAGTTATTTCATAGTCAAACAACTCCCTGTCCTAACTCCTGAATCATACACTCAAGAAGATATCAAATTTATTAGCGATCGTGTACTCGAATTAGTCTACACCGCCTACGATATGCAACCCTTCGCGCAAGATATGGGATACGACGGCGAACCATTCATTTGGAATCCCAATAGACGCGCATTATTAAGAGCAGAATTAGACGCATATTACGCCAAACTCTACGGACTCACCCGCGATGAACTGCGATATATTCTAGACCCTTCTGATGTCTACGGCGCAGACTTCCCCAGCGAAACATTCCGCGTTTTGAAGAACAACGAAATTAAGAAATTTGGCGAATACCGCACCCAAAGATTAGTTTTAGAAGCATGGGATAGAATGTTTGGTTCGTAGTAGCGCTTCAGCGCATCCGGGTTAAGAGGCGCTGAAGCGCTACTACGAACGAATGAACTACTATAAATCATCCCATGCTTTACCATAATCTCGTACCGGATATTCAATCCAGCAACTGCGTAACCAATCCCTCCCATAATTTTCTAAATACCAATGAACACTAGATTCAGCCCAATTATAAGGAGATTTTACCCAACCATGTTTGACCGGATTGTAATGAATATAATTCAAAGTCGTATAGTAATGTCGTTCAGAACGAATCGCTCTGTCACTAAAAGAACACCAAAGTTTACCAGTTACGTTATCCTCAAGATTCCATTATCTAGCAATGGAACCATGAATTGAACGCAAAATATTACTTAATACTTTAAAATTTATATTTTTGACTAATAAATGATAGTGATTTTCTAAAACAACCCAAGCAAGGATTTCGATATCTTGATATGTGAACTGTTCAAATAATTTATTTAATAATTGCTGACGACGTTCTTCACTATTTATTCGATATTTATGCTCATAACAAGTCGCAGTAATTAGATAAAATTCACTGTTTTTTACTGGATGTGGTGGTGAATGAGGAGGATAACCCTTAGCCAATCTTTCTTGAACAATAATTATTTTTTGTTCTTGAGCAAGTCGCCGATATTCGTACATCAATGTTTTTGACACATCTATACATTAGAGATTATAGCGCTAAAGCGCAACTACGAGCTAAATTAAAAATTTTGCCAAAGCTTGTACAACGGGGACTCAGTGTTCAGGAGATAGCAGAGTTATTAGATTGGATGATGAAATTATCAGAAAAGCTTTGCAATCGTAATTCATAATTCGTAATTAAGTTTTGCAAAGGGGATTTAGACCACGACACAAAACTTGTTGCTTGTTAGAAGGTGGGCTTAAATCCCCAAAGTTTGTTAATGTAGATTCGATGATTAATTTAGATTGCTTTCTGGTGTTCGCGTAGCGTCTTTTAGAGAGAGTTTTAACCTTGTTTTAAGGGTTAAAACTCTCTCTAAAAACTTTTAATTATTCATACTATTACTAATTACTAATTATGAAAATCACCGTAAAACTACAGGAATTATTACAGCAGCCCGAAACGGGAATCTTAACCATCAGTACTTTATTAGCTCAAAAATTAGCATTACTAGATTGTACAGGTGTTGATTCAGTTCCAACAGAACAATTAAATCTAATCTTCACCAGCATCTCCAAAGAATGGGATGTCGAACTAAAAGAAATTTTTGATCCTTCTACCCTAACAGACACCTTCGCCGCCCAACTCTCTCAATATATCGACCAACGCTTAGGACGCACCCAACCACAATCCTCAATTACGAATTACGTTAGCGTAGCGGTAGCGAGTCCGCGAGCCTCATTAGAACCTACGAATTATCTTGATATTTTTAATTTTCGCAACGAAGTAATAGGCGACTACCGCCGCTATATTGAAAGCTTCTTAAAAATCCGTGACCCCAAAGTTAAAGCCTTTGTAGACCAAGAATTAGACAAAGGACAACTCTGGTCTGACCCCTTAATCCAACTAAATCCCACCTACAAAAAAGGTGCAACTGTCACAGAATTGGTGCAACAAAAAGTCCTTCATCCAAATTGTGAACAGTACTTTTCAATAAACAGTAAACCCTTTACTTTCCATTACCACCAAAAACAAGCCTTTGAAACTGCACAACGCCAAGAACCTTATGTAGTCACTACCGGAACAGGTTCCGGTAAAAGCATGACTTACGTCGTGCCTATTTTCGATGACTTACGCCGGGGATGGCGGATTGTCCAACCCAATCTCGAACAGTGTGGATTGCTGCTAATTGAATATGACGGCTTGCAAGAAGCCTGTGCTGACAATGCCCTTTGGCAAAAACACCGCCATCAAGTCTTACTGCAAGCAACCCCCCAAGAACGTTTCATTGCAGCCCAAACTTTACTCAACCTGCTGCGGCGTTCATTGGCAATCAATGCGCCACTGTTGCAATCAGAAAAGCGAGAACAGCTTAAAAATGAAGTCATTCCAGTTATTAAACAAACCTGGGCTTTTGATGAAAACGAACAGTTACATCAAGCAAACTGGGCAACTACAGCTAGTGGCAATAATGATAAAGCAAAACTTAAGCTGACATCTAGAAGTCAAATTGGCAGGTTTTTGCGATCGCCTAATGCGTGGTCATTGCGAAGTCAACTTTTAACAGAGGAAGAATACACCAGTTTAATCAGTACCTTAATTAATGCCTTGTGTGATGCTGGTTTTTTATACCAACAAAAATCAGAGGTACAGCTACAAATTAGTTCTCTACTGTGGAAAGCTACAACACTCAGCGAAATCCCCCTTGATCCTTTAACATCCCGGCGCTTACAAGGGAACGAAAAAGCTAAAATCCTTGTTAACAGCTTTTTTAAAGAATTCTATCAAACCAATGCCCGCCAAATTCAAGCAATGGAAGGGCGAGAACATACAGGACAAGTAAGTAATAAAGACCGCCAAGAACGAGAAGATAAATTTCGTCAAGGACAATTAGCAGCATTATTTTGCTTCCCCACGATGGAATTGGGGATAGACATTTCCGACCTCAGCGTTGTCCATCTGCGGAATGTTCCTCCTAGTCCCGCCAACTACGCCCAACGTAGCGGTCGCGCTGGTAGAAGCGGACAGGAAGCTTTAGTAATTGCTTATGCCTCCATTGGGAGCGGTCACGACCAATACTTCTTTAAACGCCAAAATCAAATGGTTGCCGGTGTTGTCGCCCCACCCAAATTAGAACTGGCAAACCAGGATTTAATTAAATCTCATGTGTATTCAATTTGGCTAGCACACACTGGGCTTTACCTGGACGACTCTATAAATAAAATTCTGGATTTGGAAATAGAAGGTTATCCCCTCAGAGACAGTGTGCGCCAGCAATTAACCATAAGTTCTGGGAAACTCGCGCAATGTCTGCAAGCTACCGAGTCCATCCTTTCTGATGTTTTCTGCCAAAACGATCTGCGAAAAGTATCTTGGTATTCGGTAAATTGGTTACAAAATACCATCGAAAATGCACTGAATAGTTTTGACCAAGCCTGCAAGCGTTGGCGTGATTTGTACTCGGAAGCAGTTAAGCAGTTAGAACAATCTCGCCGCAGCATCGATCGCTCTGCCAGAGGCGATATCACCAAAGAGGAACGTAAAAATGCTGAAGCCCAAGAACGAGAAGCACGACGGCAAATCGATTTGTTGGTGGGACATAAGCAAGGCACAACTAATACTCAGTTTGAATTTTATCCCTATCGCTACTTTGCTGCCGAGGGATTTTTACCAGGGTTTAACTTTCCTCGCCTACCAGTTAGGGCATTTATTCCGGCTGGTGAAGGCGGTGGATTCATCTCACGACCACGCACTGTAGCTTTGCGCGAGTTTGCACCAAATAATATTGTTTACTACGAAGGTAGCAAATTCATGGTGGCCAAAACTAAAATTCCTGTTGGTGGCATTGAAAGCGAGTATAAAAGGGTGAGTGTTTGCGCTAATTGCGGGTATTACCACGACGGCGATTTTCGTGATACTTGTGAAAACTGCGGGGTAGAAATTAAACCTGATATTCATGGGAATGTCGCCAAACTTACCCGTGTATTGCCAATGGAAACTGCGATCGCTCGCCGTCGAGAACGCATCACCTGTGATGAAGAAGAA
>NZ_JBALCE010000047.1:0-41461 GCF_036919815.1 Nostoc sp. | reverse complement strand
GTGATGAAGCATTACAACGCTACGAAACCGCTTTGTCATTTTACCGCGACATTGGCGCACGCTTGGGGGAAGCTAATACATTAATTGCGATCGGCAATGTTTTACAGTTCCTCAAACGCAGTGATGAAGCATTACAACGCTACGAAACCGCTTTGTCATTTTACCGCGACATCGGCGATCGCTTGGGGGAAGCGAATATATTAAAAGCGATCGGCGATGTTTTGAAGTTCCTTGACCGACGTGATGAAGCATTACAACACTACGAAACCGCTTTGTCATTTTACCGCGACATCGGCGCACGCTTGGGGGAAGCTAATACATTAATTGCGATCGGCGATGTTTTGCAGTTCCTCAAACGCAGTGATGAAGCATTACAACGCTACGAAACCGCTTTGTCATTTTACCGCGACACTGGTTCTCGCTTGGGGGAAGCTAACATCCTGCAAGAATTCGGTAAGTTGCAAGAAAATCCCCAGCAAGCACTAGAATATCTCCAGCAAGCACAAAACCTCTACATCCAAATTGGCGATATCTACAGTCAAAGTCGTAACCTGGCATATTTTATCGCCAAAACACAGTTAAAGATGGGAGACTCAGAAGCTGCAATTAATTCTTTAACTCATGCGGCTGAACTCGCCACCACCATTAACTATGCACCAATCCAAGAATACGCCCAAAGTCGCATAGCCGAAATCAACGCTACGCCCACACCAACAAGGGGAATAAAGGAGAGGTTCATCCAATTTATCCAGCAGCGTTGGGTAAAATTCGCATTTTGTTTTCTTGTTGGTTTAATTGCTTTTCTACTGCTGCGTCGCTAAGTCGAAAATTAGTAACCAATATCTTTGTACAAGGTGGTATACCTGAGCGCACCTTTTCCATTATCTAGATAATACCCTGTCAACTAGTAAAAAGTCAACAGTTGCTTGACTTAAATTAAAAATTAAACCTGGTGTAGGAGAATTTTAGAGTTCTGCGTTGAGGGTTTGGCAATTCCCTCAAAAGCTGTCGTTACGAAAATCATGCCTTTGTTGATGAAACGCATGCCTTTGTTGATGAACAGAACGATTTTGTTGATGAAACCCATGCTTTTGTTGATGAACAGAACGATTTTGTTGATGAAACCCCTGCTTTTGTTGATGAACAGAACGATTTTGTTGATGAAACCCATGCTTTTGTTGATAAATAGGGTATCATCGACAATTCAAAGGGCGATGGCCTTCTGAGATGACTTATGACGACTGGGAAGACATCCGCCAAGCTGTGCAGCAAAGAATCGCCAAGCATAAAGGGTCAAACCAAGGTTAATCAGTAATGATTTTAGTCCCTCTGAAACTGCAAATATTCCAACAGCAGTAACCGCAAGTAATCTAACGTTCTAATATAACTCTTTATCTGTTCATAATTGCCATTACTGCCAAAATAAAAACTCGCAATTTGACGTACATTTAAAACTCGCATAGCTTGCAATTGCTCAATTGCCTGCTCTTTGTTTACAATTCGACCTGTGCTTTGAATTTGACTTGCATAACCTCTGAGATTTACTGTTAAAAGTTCAAGTTCTTCTAAAAGTGAAAACTCTTCATCTTCGGGTGGAAACTGAATAGCAATTTCTTGTCGTTCGGTGCGAGTACTTTGATATGTGTTAGTCAACTGTGCTAATAATTGACTAATATTTTTCTTAATTAATTCTTGCTCATTTAAAATTGCTTTAGTCATCATTGACTCCATAAGTTACTATCTTTTCAGTACCATATTAGTCAGGTCTAACAATCAGATATTCATTGCCTTTACGATATACAGCTGAACTATCGCCACGATATCCAGTTTTCGGAACTCTAATCGCTCCTTTTTTATTAAAGTTATGAGCTTTGCGTAGATACTTTAAGGGTTCAATTCCTTTTCTATTAGCATGGTCTAAGATACTTTGGGCAACACTCGTATAAGTAGCAGTATCCCACTCACTTATGTATTGTTGAATCTCTGCCGCCTCTGCTGAAGTATAGCTTTCTAATAACTGTATCAAAAACTAGTCAGAGATAGATTCTTCCGGCATATATCCAATTTAAAAATAAAAATACCCCTCCTGACAAGCGAGGAAGGGTGGTTTTAATTTATGCCAAAACAGGGTAAGAGTTATTTTTAACCAAACTGCTCAATAATTCCGCCACCTAACACTTTTTCGCCGTCGTACCACACCGCAGCTTGTCCAGGAGTGATGCTGATTTGGGGTTCATCAAACACCAAACGCACACGGGAGTTTTCCAACGGAATCACTGTCACTGGTGTAGGCATTGAACGATAGCGAATTTGCACTTCAGCATGAATTGGCGTCGATGGTTCGGCAATAGAAACCCAGTTTACCCGATTTATAGTGCATTCCGGCTGAGTTACCTTAGTGCGATCGCCTACTATTACTTTATTATTTTCCGCATCTAATTCAATCACATACAACGGTTCGGCAGCAGCAATCCCCAAACCTTTGCGCTGTCCAATAGTGAAGTGATGAACACCATCATGCTGTCCCAAAACTTTGCCTGTGACATCCACAATATCGCCTGTTTTGGGAGCTAAATATTTATCTAAAAATGCTCGCATGGAACCGTTACTTTCCACTAAGCATAAGTCTTGACTTTCTGGCTTATCAGCAGTTTTTAGTCCGTATTCAGTAGCGATGCGGCGCGTGTCAGTTTTTTCTAGTTCGCCCAGAGGAAATATACTTGCTGCAAGTAAATCTTGAGACAAATCATAGAGGAAGTATGACTGGTCTTTGTTGCGGTCAACAGCCCTTAATAATTCGTAACGTCCAGTTGCTTGGTTATGGCTAATTCGAGCATAATGACCAGTGGCAATGCGATCGCATCCCAATTCTTCACGAGCATACTGCACCATTGGCCCAAACTTCACCGTTTTATTGCACTGGGAGCAAGGCAAAGGCGTAATTCCAGCACTGTAACCACTTACCAAGTAATCGACAATTTGCGTCTGAAACAGATCCCGAATATCGACAATCTGATGAGGAACGCCCAGTTGTTCACAGAGATCAGCCGCGTCAACCATACCTTCAGAGCAACATTGACCTTTGCCTTTCATTAGCCAAAGAGTCAAACCAATCACTTCATAGCCCTGATGGTGCAGGATAGCTGCGGCGGTGGAACTGTCAACGCCACCAGAAAGACCAACGACGACTTTTTTCATACAAAGCACGACACGATCGCTGCGTGGTTGTCCAATTGTAGCACACACTCTTTCATTGCCTTGCTACTAAAGCACTTCAGTTTTAAACTCACCAAAGTAGCTCCGGCGTAACCCGCACTTCTCTACGAGACGCTGCGCGTAGCTTGCTTCCACGAAGTGGTACGACAAAGCTACCTCTCTACGAGACGCTCCGCGTAGCTTGTCCTCCGCCAGGAGTACGACTGCGCTCGGCACAAGTCAGTGACCATCGTAGACATCGCTGTTCACTCTCCCATCAGCCTGATCTAAGATTAGTTACAGATGCATTTTTTGCCACGCAGATGAGCTAATTTGACGTTATCGCTATATAGTTACTACAACGGTGAACTAATTAGTTCCTGATGGAAATTACCTAAAAATATTTTGATGACTTTCTAACTACTATGTTGAGAGGAATACTAAGTCAATTTATGCAATTTCAGATGCGACGCCGAAGTTCTGAGGGTTGGAAGCTGAATATCAAACTTCTCCCCTTGTTAATGGGAGGATGGTTAATGCTGATTCCCGACTCTACCCCAGCACAAGCACAAATCCCCAACAGCAATGTCCTACTGGCTCAACAAGCAGGTGAAATTTTACCGCCACCGCCAATAATTCCCTTTAGTCAACAGCCATCACCGCAGTTACAACCAGTCCAAGACAATCAATTAGAGCAGAATTTTCAGCCCTCCCAACCATTACAAAACAATCCATTAGAGCAGAATTTTCAACCCTCTCAACCATTACAAAACAATCAATTAGAGCAGAATTTTCAGCCCTCTCAACCTGCACAGTTTAGTCAATATAACCAGAACTATGAGCGCTATTTAGTTTACGTTGATGGTAGTGATTTCCAGACGCTACAAAAAATACGTCGAATTGAACCTAGTGCTTACATTCGCCAGTATCAAGGACGAAATGTAATTCAGTCAGGAGTTTTTAATAGAGTATCTAATGCTCAACAACGAGTAAGTGAGTTACAGTCACGAGGTATATATAGCGCCCGGATTATCAGCTTCGCTAACGGACAGGAAATAGGTGTAGGCAATAGAGGCTTTGTCGGCGATCGCAATAATAATATAAGTGCTATTAGGCCAGTCTCTAGATATTATGTCGCCATCCCCACCACTTCAGAACAGTTACCTGCGATCGCAGCCCAAATTAGGCAGAATCTAGCTCAATTTAGCCAATATTTAGGACGATCTGGCGCAGTCCTCCAAAGGACGCAACCACGAGGTCCACACGTAGCAGTAGGGCCTTTCTCTGATCGATTCCAAGCTGAGGAATGGAATAAATATCTGCGAAATAAAGGATACGCGAATGCTAGGGTTTATTACGGAAAGTAGAGACGCGATTAATCGCGTACAGGAGTTTGGAAGATTTGGGATTTAAGAAAAAATCTCAAATCCCAAATCAAAAATTGAACTACTTCCCACTCCCTAGATTCTTAACGTAGGGATTCAATAATTACTGCTGTTGTAATTAAACACAATAGCATAATTCCCAGTGGAAGCAAAAACTGTTGTAAAATGTACAGCAGTATGGGGATGATTTGTAAGATACCTAAACCACTGGATAGAACGTAGGCGATCGCAATGCCAAATAGCACCCACAAGAAATATTTCAAGGATTTAGAAGCAAAGCGAAATAGAAGCGTATCCTGATTTGTGTCCATAATTTTACTCACGAATTTAGCTAAATTTTTAACAGTGAATATTCTTTTTGATTTTCCATTGCTTTCTGAAAAAATCAGGTGATGAAAAATCATCCCCAGTCGGAACAGTATTAGTTTTACAGGTGAAGAATTGCCTGATTCGATGAATTATTCCCAGACTCTTGCTGCCTTTGTGGATCATTTTGCTTGTTATTATTAGCTAATAGTTGGAACAAAATAAACAAGCTCAACAACAGCAGCAAAAACGAGCCTAAACCAGAGGGATACTTATTTATTTCGCGCTCAACACCACATTTGAGGCAGACATATCTATTGGAATTACGTGTATCTTGGGCAAAAGGACACTGATTTTGATTGCAATCATGATGACAATCTTTGTCTAACATCATTGAACCTCCTGTAGGATAAAGACTTAGATACTTAGTTGTAAATACCCTCTACAGAATCTAGTTAGTTAATACCTACTGCCTATTTAGTAAACACCACTTTCATGAGTGATTAATATGGGACACTAACAAGTAATATCTGTGATTTACGGTTCTTGCAGTAGCAGCGCTGGTAAAATCTCTCCTCAACCACCTTTTATTCGCGCTTAACTTAACTTCGCCTGTATTAATTGCAATAGTAATACAGTCCAAAATGCTTTGCAGTTGGATAAAGTAAATCCCCTACCGAGTAGGAAAAAGTAATTTGTACTATCATAGGTAGGAAAAAGTAGTAAAAATATGGTTATAATGAATTACAAATGATACATCAAGTTAACAAATGGGTGCAGAAGAAGCCTTAGAGTTTGTAGATAACTTGGTTTTTCTGACGACGGGAAAACACTTAGATAAAACTGAAAGGATTATCTTGCGTCATTTGTGGGAGGATGAAAAGCGGACTTACCAGGATATTGCCAACAGTTCTAGTTATACAGAAGCGCATTTAAAAGCAGTTGGTGCAGAACTTTGGCATTTACTATCAAAAGCGCTGAGAGAGAAAGTCTCAAAATCTACCTTCCAAGGCGTGGTTCAGGGATTTAGAACAAGCCAAGAGGCCCAAAAAATTAGTAATATTCCCAATTTAGCGGGCAATGACGCTAAACCCCAAGATTTAGATTCTAACTTTGTAGGGCGCGATCGCCAAATAGCCGATCTCCACACCCTTGTCAGTCGGGGAGCAAAAGTTATTCTCATCCAGGGTGAAGGCGGTGTTGGTAAAACCACCTTAGCACGCAAGTATTTTAAAACTCAAAAGTTTAATTTTGTACTGGAACTGTGGATGGCCACAGAAATCCAAAACATCACTCCTGTAGAGAGTGTAGTTGAAGAATGGCTGCGGCGAGACTTTAACGAAGAACCGGGACGCGATTTTGGCATCAACTTGGAGCGACTACGGCGGAAATTGCGAGAGCAAACTTCTAAAATTGGGGTGTTTATCGATAATCTTGAAACTGCTCTCGATAAAAATGGCAAGTTCCTAGAATATCGTCGTCCTTATGTTCAGCTATTGAGAGTATTAGCAGATGTCGATGTGCATTCAGTTACTTTAGTAACAAGTCGTGAGCGTTTATGTGAGTCTAGTGTAGAGGTTAATCTCTATCCACTCGGAGGTTTAGATGATGAAGCATGGCGACAGTTTTTTAGTCGTCGCCACATCAATTGTGATTCTATTATTCTCAGTGAAATGTGCAGAGCTTATGGAGGTAACGCCAAAGCAATGCAAATTCTCCGAGGAGCAATATTGACAGATTTTCACGGTGATATATATGCTTATTGGCAGGATAACTGTACATATTTATTAATAGAAAGAGAATTAAAAGATTTAGTCGCCAGTCAATTTACCCGTCTCCAAGAAAATGACTTAGAAGCCTATCGCCTCCTGTGTCGTTTAGGATGCTATCGTTATCAAGATATTACTTCATTACCGATCGAGGGAGTTTTATGTTTACTTTGGGATGTACCAGAACCAAAACGTAGAAGTGTAATTAAAGCTCTGCAAGATTTGTCTTTAATAGAAGCAAAAAAAGGACAATACTGGCTGCATCCTGTAATTCGTGATGAAGCGATTAGTAGGTTAAGGTTAGTCAGTGAAGAATGGGAATTAGTCAACCGAAAAGCAGCAGGCTTTTGGACGCAACAGGTTGAAGTAATCAAAAATATCAATGATGCTTTGACAGCTTTAGAAGCTTATTATCACTATGTAGAAATTAGAAATTTTGAGCAAGCTGGCGATGTAATTTTACAAGGGCGAGGTAAACAGTGGAGTATAGGGTTGCCTTTGGGTTGCTCATTTTACCAACTGGGACTGCTCCAGAAAAATTTCTCTGTAATTAAACGGTTAATAGACAATATAAAATCGCCAGAAAGACTAATTAAACTTTACAATATACTTGGGTATACATATCGAATTATCGGGTGTATTAGAGAAGCTATAGAATGCTATGATCGATCAGGAGAAATATTAGACCAGTTAGATGAAAAGCCAACAAAACTCTCTATTTTATTCAATACAGGGCTTTGCAAACTTGAATTATGGGAAATAGAAGCAGCCGAAGATTGTTTCAATTCTGTTTGTAGCCTTGCTGAACAAAATAGTAACCTTGATGATTACATGGTATACGCTGAATGCAGTCTAGCTTTGATAAAATCATATTCTGGTAGAGGAGAAGATGCCTTTAATCTTGCTGAAAATGCCTTTTCTGCAATGTCATCATCAACTAGAGTGACTTTATGGGGAATAGGACATAGTTTAGTAAATCTCAGCTTAACTTATAAAAATTTAGGTAATCTTAAAAAATCCTTTGAGTTGTGCCAACAAGCTATACTTCATTCTGATGAAAACAACTTTACCCAGATTAAAGCTAAAGCTATAAGTTGTCTCGCTGAACTTTTTCGAGAAGAGAAAGAATTTACCAAAGCAATTTTTCATCATTCAGAAGCAATAGAAATTCTGGATAAAATCGGTGCTAAATCAGACTTAGCTGAGGCTTATTATCAGTTAGCATTGACTCATAAAAAAATGGGTGAAATTGATCACAGTAGGGAAAGTTTTGTGCAAGCGATGTCTGCAACGGGCTACGCCTACGCACTTTTTTACGAAATGCAAGCACCCAGGCAAGTTGAGAAAGTAGAAACAGCAATGGAGTATTTTACAAATTCATAATTGATAATTCAATACGCTTGGGTTAAGCATTTTTTCTTCTCTCTGTTTCCTCTGCGTCTCTGCGGTTCGTAAATCCATGTTCTCGAATCACCTGGCTAAAGTCATTAACTGCATCATAAGTCTTTTGCTCAATTGGCTCCCGATTTGACTGTAGAGGTGAAGTCCCCTAGCGATAATTTAGAGGAACTGAGAGCCAAGATTCAAGAATTTTTTAGTTTGGGAACTAAGGTAGGAATTTTGCTCAATCCCCATGAGCGGATTGTTGAAGTTTACAACTTTGGACAAGAGACAATAATACTTCGTGATGGCGATATTTTAACAGTTCCCGAACTGCTCCCAGGATGGGAAGTACCAATTGCAGATTTGTGGCCTCTAGAGTTTGATTAGGATAATTACGAATTACAAATTCTTTTAAGTTTCTGGAGTTTAAAAACTACCGAATAGGGACGTGTTTTGGAATTGAAGAGCTTCTGGTCGTTTTCTGCAAGATGATATCGCTCTGGGGTAATTCTTGGTTCTTCAAATTCATCCACAGAAAAACCTGCTAGTAAAATTTTATAAGATCGCGATCGCAAATCCAAAAAAAGAATAAAACTATCAAGATTTGGCAACTACCATAGTTATTTAGTCCTTCATCAACTGAGTAACGGTAGAATATACCTAATTTTCGTAGCTATCAAAAGCCCAACCATGACGATATATTCCACACTCCAACGTGCATTTAATAACCGCCGCGTTCTGAAAGTGATCACCGGCTTGAATAACTTCGACGCCGCTAGTGTCGCCGCTACCGTTAAAGCTGCTGATTTTGGCGGTGCTACTTTTGTCGATATTGCCGCCGATGCAACCTTAGTCCAGCTAGTTAAAAGTTTGACAAATTTACCAATTTGTGTATCGGCAGTAGAACCAGAGAAATTTGTGCAAGCTGTGGCAGCTGGTGCTGATTTAATTGAAATCGGAAATTTTGATTCCTTTTATGCTCAAGGACGCCGCTTTGAGGCTCCAGAAGTGCTAGCGCTGACTAAGCAAACCCGCGCTCTCTTCCCGGAAATCACCCTATCTGTCACCGTTCCCCACATCTTGGAACTAGATCAACAGGTACAGCTAGCAGAAGAACTAGTGAAAGCAGGAGCGGACATTATCCAAACCGAAGGCGGCACTAGCAGTAATCCAGTTCACCCTGGAACTCTAGGATTAATTGAAAAAGCTGCCCCTACCTTGGCAGCAGCTTTTGAGATTTCCCGTGTGGTGTCAGTGCCAGTATTGTGTGCTTCAGGCATTTCTAACGTTACCGCACCGTTAGCGATCGCTGCTGGTGCGGCTGGTGTTGGTGTTGGTTCCGCCATTAACCAACTCAATAGCGAAATCGCAATGATTGCTGCCGTGCGTGGTTTAGTAGAAGCCTTAGCGACTGCAAGAGTGCTGAGTAAGAACTAGGGAGTGGGGAGTGGTGAGTAGTAAATATGGAAATTCTCTATTCCCTACTCCCTATTCCCCTCACCTCAAACAATCCTTCAAAGCATAAATCACCTGGTCTTGCTGCTGTTGTGTCAGTTCTGGGAACATAGGCAAGGATATGACTTCATGGCAAGCTTGCTCTGCTATTGGTAAGTCGCCAATTTGATAACCCAAACTTTGATAAACTGGCTGTAAATGTAAAGGGTGGGGGTAGTAAATCATTGAACTCACGCCCTGTTCTTGCAATTGACTACGCAGCCAATCTCGATATTTGGCGCTAGAACCATTTCGCCCTTCGCCTGAGATGCGAATAGTGTATTGATTCCATACCCCAATACCCCCAGATAATTCTTGGGGGGGGATAATCCCCGGAATTTTACTGAGGAACTGGTAGTAATAATTGGCAATATCTCGTCGGCGATCATTCCAAATATCTAAATAACGTAGCTTAATCTGCAAAATAGCCGCTTGGAGAGCATCTAAGCGGCTATTTACACCGATTTCTTCGTGTAAATATCGAATTTTACTACCATGATCCCGTAGTATTCGCAGTTTAGTGGCGATCGCTGGATCATTAGTCGTTATTGCTCCCCCATCGCCACAACCACCAAGATTTTTGGTAGGGTAGAAACTAAAGCAACCAATATGTCCAATGCTTCCAAGTTTTTGATCAGCCCAAATTCCGCCTGTAGACTGAGCGCAATCTTCAATTATTGACAAATTGTGAGACTGAGCGATCGCCATCAATGATGTCATATCCACAGGTTGTCCAAATAGGTGAACCGGGATAATCGCTTTGGTTTTGGGTGTAATCGCCGCCGCTACTTGCTCCACATCCAAATTAAACGTAGTAGCGTCAATATCAACGAAAACAGGCTTTGCACCGACGGCGCTAATCACTTCCGATGTAGCAATAAAGGTGAAAGGCGTTGTAATCACTTCATCGCCTGCACCAATTTCCAAGGCTCGTAACGCTAAGTAGAGCGCATCAGTACCAGAATTACAAGCCACACATTCACTAACAGTATTATAAGCAGCAAACTGTTGCTCAAAGCCTTCGACTAAGGGGCCGCCGATATAGCGGCCAGAAGCCAGAACCTCTAAGACGGCTGCACTTACTTCCGCTTCAATGCTGGTGTATTGCTGCTTGATATCAAAGGCAGGGATGGGATTTACACTTTGGATCATGAGTTCTGATTTTATCGGGAGATACAAAGGATGCACTTCGACAGTCAATTTTTGCTTTATCAAAAAGGAGCTACTAAAAGACTATCGCCCAAGATACGCATCTATTAGGGTTTTTACTTAAATTGTCAGGCGGGAAACTACCGCACATTTAATTTACAGATAGTAGGCATACTAGGTGTTTGCCATCTTAAGGTTGTACCATTTTGAATTGATGAAAGTGATATATATCAACCAAGATCCAACACATCGGATCAAAGTTCCTCTTGTGTGCGCTGCTTTGAGAAGAAAATACCAGGAGATAGAGAACTCATGCCGGATTTAATCAAGCTGGATTTCGTGGATTTAGCTATTGCTGTGGGATTGATGGCGATCGCCATTGGTTTATCTGCCTGGGAAAAATTAGGATTAGAGTTGAACTTAGCCCTTGCTACTGGGAGAACCATCTTACAACTTCTTGTATTGGGATACATTTTAGATTTCATCTTGGCTTTAGACAATGCTTGGGCAGTTTTGGCGCTATTAGCAATAATGCTGACAATTACGGCGATTGTCGCACGAAATCGCATCAGCCAAAAAATTCCTCATCTGTTGCCTTTGGTATGGGGTGCAATTTTAATTAGTACCGCCCTAACAGTGCTTTACACCAACTTTTTGATCATTCAACCAGAGCGATGGTATGAACCACACTATATAATTCCCCTAGCAGGTATAGTTTTAGGTAATGCTACCAATGCAGCTGCGATCGCAGGCGATCGCCTTGTCAACACTATTAACTCCAGCCATCTCGAAATAGAAACCCATTTGAGCTTAGGTGCAACTCCAGAGCAAGCAGTTAGTCAGTATCGTAAAGACGCCATCAAAGCCGGATTGATTCCCACTCTCAATCAAATGATACTCATAGGTATGGTCGCAATACCAGGAATTACCACCGGACAGTTATTAGCTGGTGTTAAACCCCTGGATGCTGTATCCTACGAAATTTTGATTGTGTTTATGGTTGCTTTCGCTAATTTACTGACAACAGTTTTACTTACTAAGGGATTGTGTCGTCAATTTTTCAATTCTGCCGCGCAGCTGGTGAGGTGAGCGGTTAATCTACATCCAAGAGTATTTCATCATCTTGCCCTGGCAGATCAAGGGGAATCAATAGTGCTTGGTTCAGTTGGGCGATCGCTTCCTCAGAAAGTCTTCCTCGCAAACGCAATAAGCGCGATAAAGTGACATAATTTTCAAGAAAAGGTAAATTAAAATGGCATTTAGTAATTATAAAAGTATTAGCACAATTAAAAATACAAAAATAATAACATCATGTGTTATACCGATAAAATTAGAGTTATTTTTTAGTTCGATAACGACCATCTCAACCCAAAACGAGTTTCACAGCCTAGCAAGAATTCCACTTGTATGACAACGAGACAATCAAAGCGTTGAACCGATAGTCTTGGTAGATAGTGGGACAAAATTTAACATTTTTGAGGGGTTTAAGTCCCTCGCTTCTAACAAGCAACAAGTTTTGTGGTGGGGTTAAAATCCCCAGACGCTCTCTTACGAGACGCTAAAAGCGAACGCATACTCACTAATGCAAAACTTAATTACGAATTATTTAAGGTCTTGCCCTATAAACTCGATATCAAGTTAGGTGCTATTTGGGATAATCGCAGAGGCATTATTTAAGTTAGTAGGCAATCTCAGTTAAATAATATGAAATACTAAATACAAATATTGCTAAGACAACAGGAATCATTTTACTAAAGTCTATTCGTTTTTTTTGAACTATTTCTAAACAAGACATCGGAATCATCAGAGGCCAGAAGATAGTTGTTACCAAAAACATCACAACTGATAAAAATTTATCTTCTGGAGTGGAAGCAGGATGACGTAGCAAAAATATTAACCAATTGCTTAAAAAATAGCATGTCATTAACAGATAACCAATACTTAAAGTCAGTTGTATCTGATTCACCGTGACTACTCCTGAAGTTATGCGAGCTTCACTAAACATCATTCGTACAAAGTTATAACATATACAGTGGTCATGTCATCCTGTATTTGAAATAAGGGACTTCCAAATAAAAAAATACTCAAAAAACTGACGAAAACTCTCTCTTCCTCCTCATTCCTCTGTGTCTCTGTGTCTCTGTGTCTCTGTGGTAGCCTGCGGCAAGCCGCTCTGCGTCTACATTTATTTGGGTAATTTATTTCTTGGAAGTCCCTAAGCACTCCCCTCTCCTTGGCAAAGAGAGGAGTTGGGGAGGCAGTGCGTTGTGTATTTTCCCAGAGTTGTAGCAACTGGTGTGGTGAGGTTGAAGAATAGACATAAGAGTGAAAAAGAATTGTTTTGACGTAGCAGTGCTACATCAAAACAAGGGTTCTGGGTAACGCATATTTAATTTCTGGAGATGTCTAATCTACTTATGCAAGCGAGAACCGCTATAGCTATTAGAGTAATAACTAAGCTGTCTTAAAAAATCGAATGATTTCGCGGACATGATCGAGAAATTGCCCGTCGGTGGAAAGTTGCGCGATCGCATTTCTGGCTTCTCTCCCCAAACGCTCATGTTCAGTTTGATTTGTTGCCCGTAATTCTTCCAAGTTAGCTGCAATCCGCGCTAAATCTCTACGAGTCTCTTCGCCAAAGCGTTGTTGAGTTGTGGGTAATGAATAGGGTTGTTCAGGGTTGAGTTGATCTTCCAATGACTGAATTTTTTGCTCCAATATAGAGAAGCGATCGCGCAGTTCAAAAATATCTTCGCGCGGATACTTCCATTCTTGGCGAATCATCGCTAACCGTGCATATAAATACTCATAAGCCCGAATCGCTGGACGCAGAATTGTTAATAATAAAGCTGCACCAGAACTTATATACCCAACTGTACTAATACCAGTGGCAGCGAGGGTATAAAGACCAACGGCTGAGAATAAATGTAAAGCAATGGCAACCCAGAGCGATCGCTTTGCCAAAAGTGTGACATACTTCACTTGTTTCTCATCAACTGGAATTCCTTTCTCAGTTGATTGTGCTGCTTCTGCTAAGACTTCTTTGGCTTGAAAATGCACATTCCACGGTACAGTAACAATTACCAACAGCCACCAAAAACTGGCACCACCAATCACCCAATCAAGAAAGTTACCAGCAGGGATGTGCAACCATTGCAGTAAGCCAAAAGCCGTTAGCACCACAACCACAATTCCAGCAATGGAACTGATAAAAAAGTTAATATACATCTTGCCCTGTCCTTAGTGAAACTATCACCTCGATTATTGATCTAATGTTTGTAAACCAAGAAACCCGTGATCACATCCAAAAGTGCTTCTGGTTCATCTGCGCGGATCAAATGACTGCTATTCTCAAAAATTCTCAAATCGGCATTCGGAATTGCCTGAGCAATTTCTTCAGAAAATTCTGGGGCGCAAATCCAGTCATGCCGACCTGCAATAACTAAAGTGGGTGCGGTAATTTTGTCTAACTGGTCAAGAATATTGTAGTTGCGGAGGAAACCGCCAAAAGCAACATTAATTGCATCAACTGAGAGAATATTCTGCTGCCAAGCAATGCCTGACGTCGTGGGATCATATCTTAGCGAATACATTGGTCCCAACACTTGAAAATACTCTCTTAGCTGTTGCTCATGTTCAAAGTTTCCATCCCAAAGTCGTTGAGCGCTTGCTTTTTGTTCCTCAGTTCCCTTTGATGCTAGGATTTCCTTAGCCCGTTCTAAAAAGCCACTATGGGCTGTCGTGGCAATCACAATCAGATGAGAGACATTCTGAGGATAGCGAACTGCATAAGTTAGAGCCACCATACCACCGTAAGAACCGCCAATCACAACAATTTTGTCCAGACCAAGGTGTTGGCGCAACGCTTCCATATCTTCAACATTATTATCTAGAGTATAGGTTTCTTTCGGTCCACGGGCAGACCTTCCTTGACCGCGATGGTCAAAATAGACTAGTTGTACTTTTTGGCTTAAAGGCGAGAAGGTTGGTTTGAAAGAAGTATGATCCGCACCAGGTCCCCCATGAATTAGAAAGGCGACAGGTTTAGAACAGATGCTCGTGCCATCCACCACTAATGCAGAACCTTCCACATCAAAGAAAATCTCTGTATCTCGTATTTTTGCTCGCATTTTCGGGATTGTATAAAATCACATGACTTAAATATATATCTGACTTTTCCCCTTATCTTTTGAGAGGACGCGCTCGCTCCTGGAAGCGCTATCCCAAAGTCCTATTCTCTGGTCGCTTATTGTCATTAACTCTCACGTATTGATAATATATCTAAGTTTAAAACCCTTACTATTTCAACCTTTTACGACTTGACGGGAAAAGTCAGATCGTTATGCCTTGCAGAGACAGTGGAACCAGATATACGAGTTGTCCAAAATTTTTTTGTAGGTAGAAAAAGTTTACCCACAAAGAAGGGAGAAATAATGGAATACTGCTTTGTAGAGTTTCAAGTAGATGATTTCACAAGATTCAATGCTCTTTGTGAAGTTTTCAACGAAATTAAAAAAGATAAAGACAACAATTATTGGCGTAATTATCTCAGAAGATGACGGTACAGGATAACAAAATTTAACCTGTAGTTTGGAAAAAGAGTGAGGCAATTCAAACCTTTCCCCCTCGCTATTGGATGAGATAACTGCGCCAAATTGATTGAGTACCTTTAATACCTTTTTCTGGAAGCAGCAATCGCCAAGTTTTACCTTCTTGTTGAATTTGCAGGTAAACGTCAAAGGGTTTTTGTGGTTGCGTCAAGCGCCGTTTTGGTAACTTAACAATTAAGTCGTAGGTTCCCCGAACCCGGAAAGCTGGTAAATTTTCAATCGTTAGGGGTTGTTCCTGGGTAATTGAGAGCCGCTTGATTTCAAATCCTTGAAAATCTAGATCCAACTGTTGGCTAAGTTTTTGTTGAGTTTGTTCTAGCCCAAGTGCGATCGCTTTTTGGACTAACTGGCTAGTCGGTAGCAGCCCAATACTGCCACAAGCTGTCACTAGCATCAGCAATATTGCTGTCAAAATTAATCGCACTATCTTATTCACTTTAATCATTAGTTATTGGACAATATAGATACTAGTAAAGGCACGGTAGAACCGTGCCCTAATTTGCAAAAAGTATTATTTAGACAGGTTTTTGCTTTACAGTAGTATTAATACTGACGTAAAATTGCAGATAATGAACTATCTTTACGAAGATCCATCAAGTCTGCCAAAGGTTCTTTGGGCGTATCCAAGTGATGCTTGTGTTCTGCTGGTAGAACCGTCACCAGATGTTTTGTTTTTGGTTGCATCTGCATAAGGGGCATCAGTTGTTGCTGTGGCACAAAAATTGGCTGGTTCTTGGGAAGACGTGGTTCCAATTTTTGGTAATTGCTCTGTGCCAAGCGTACCTGATGGCGATTAATCTGTTTTTGGACTTTTTGCGGTTGCTTCATCCACTTCAGCATTCGGAAAATGAGCAAGCAACCACTACCACAACTGAGGGCGATCGCAGCCACCATCCATAAAGGTGTAGGATTACTATTCTCAGAAGCCGCATTGATTGGTTCTTCAACTATAACTGGGATTTTTTCTGGTTCTTCTTGTGCTACCGGGCCAGCATTACCTAAGCTATACACGGCAAAGACACCACCTCCCATAAACATGGCTAAAAACCCAGTTAATAATAGCCAAGGATGATGTGCAACCAGATATATCAGAACATTCGAGCTTTTTCTTAGTCTCGATTTCCTGTTTGTCAGCTCTGGAGTAGCCCCTTTTGGTTGGGTTCGCTCGCGCTGTACACTCTGACTTTTTTCCATGATTACTTTCAGATTTGTACCCCTCTAGTCCATAAATTGTACTGGAGGAGTGAAGCATCAGGTATCCGTAATAAAATTTTCGATTTAAGTAGCTTTTTTGTAAAATATACGCTACCAAATCTGGCTAACTTTTGCCACAATTCTGTATTTATTCTGACTTTTTAGCGTAATAATCTGAAAATCACTTCGTTTATTTTCTCTGTCAGCTAGGAGAATGCCTTTCTAGAGCAAGTTGAATTAAGCGATCAACTAATTCTGGAAACGAGACTCCACTATGATCCCAGAGTTGAGGATACATACTCGTTGCAGTAAAGCCTGGTAACGTATTGATTTCGTTAATCAAAACTTCTTTTGTCGCTTCCACGTAGAAAAAATCTACCCTTGCTAACCCCGCAGCGTCAACAGCTGCAAAAGCTTGCAAAGCCATATCCTGAATTTGACGGGCGATCGCATCTGGAATTGGTGCAGGTATCAGTAAATCTGCCCTACCCTCAGTATATTTAGTTTCATAATCATAAAAATCGCTGTCATAAGTAATCTCTCCAATGACAGAGGCTTGAGGTTGATCATTACCTAAAATGGCACACTCGACTTCCCTAGCTACAACACCAGCTTCTACAACTAACCGTCTGTCATAACTGGCAGCATTATCTAAGGCGGCTTCTAATTCTGGGCGCGATCGCACTTTGGCAATACCCACGGATGAACCCAAATTAGCAGGCTTGACAAAAGCCGGATAGCCTAATGCTGCCTCAATTTCATCACAGAGTTTCGGAAATATACAAGGATTAGACCAAACCTGCGCTCTAGTGATCGCCTTATATTTTACCTGCGCTAGTCCCGCTTGCTCAAAGGCCATTTTCATCGCAATTTTATCCATCCCCATTGCCGAACCTAACACCCCAGAACCAACAAAAGGAACTTGCATCAAAGTGAGTAACCCTTGAATTGTCCCGTCTTCACCGTTTGGGCCGTGGAGAATCGGAAACCAAACATCCACTTGGGCAACTTGAGAGGGAGATTGCCATTTGCTCAGGGTTTGGGCTTCCGGGTTGGATGTCAGATTTCCCTCAGAAGTTGATTGTTCAGATTCCAGTAGCGGACTGCCGGTTGCTAAAACCTTTTGGGGTGCTTCTCCTGCTAGCCAACGTCCATCTTTTTGGATGTAAAAAGGCAGTATTTGGTACTTAGTAGCATTTTCCTCTGCACTTAAAGCTTTAGCGATCGCCCGTGCTGAATTGATTGAAACTTCATGTTCTCCCGAACGACCGCCAAACAGTAACCCCACGCGCAGCTTAGTCATTTTCGGTTCCTCAACACTTCTCAAGCAGATAGCGTATCACAACCTACAAAAGTTGCCATATTTTTCTAGATTATTTTATGAAAGCATCCCAAATTTTGAAATTTACTATTATCCTGCCTGAAGATAGGAATAAGAGAATGAGGAAACGAACCGCTAAGAACGCTAAGAGCGCAAAGGTAAGAGAGTTGTAAAGGGTTTTTGCATCAGTCCCGTGATTTTTTGAAAAATTAGGATGCTCTTTTATTTTATTGCCTGTTCAAACCCTGGCTAGAGAAATACCTCCTGCCTCCTGTCTCCAATTAAAACAATCGTGTTGTCAGCTACAGTTATATTCCAGAAAAATGGGCAACAATATTCATAAATAACTAGAAATGCAGCCCTAACTATAAAAGATGCTGCCGTTTCATGAAACCCCGAATAATTGTTTGTGGCTTAGGACGTACCGGATATAAAACCTTTCGTTTGCTGAGACAGCAGGGAGCCTTCGTTGTTGGCATTCATCACCAATCTATCCCTGGCGAAACAACAGGAGATGTGATTGTTGGCGATTTACAAGCAGCTGCTACCCTAACAGCAGCAGGGATACAACAGGCACACACTTTAGTAATCGCTGGATCTAAAGATGCTCTGAACTTGTCTATTATGATGCAAGCGCGAGTGCTGAATCCCCAGATTCGGATTATCAACCGTTTTTATAATACAAATTTAGGGGAGCGCCTAGATCAAAGTCTGTCAGACCACTTGAGTCTGAGTGTTGTGGGATTAGCAGCACCCGTATTCACCTTTGCAGCACTGGGAAACCAAGCGATCGGACAAATCAAATTATTTCAGCAAATTTGGCCAATTCACGAAGAATACATTGATGAAAACCACTTCTGGAAGGGTCGAAAGCTGAGTGAATTGTGGTCAGATCGATCGCGGATGCTGATTTATTACTTGCCAGCCGAAGGTGAGATGGATTTAGTCTCAGCTGTGATATCTGGACAAGAGATACAAGTAGGCGATCGCTTAATTGTTGGTACACAACCTCGCATCCGTTCTCCTCGGAGATCATTAATTAAAAAACTGCTGAAAGTCCTGACTAATATTAGGCAGTTTCAGCAACACGGGCGATCGGTATTGGTGGGTGCGATCGTACTATTGACCGTTATTGGGATTGCGACATTCACCTATATGTCGGCTGAGTTGAGTGTGTCTCCTGTTGATGCTCTATATTTCTCTGTAGGCATGATTACTGGAGCGGGTGGTAATGACAAAGTAGTAGAAAATGCTCCTAACAGTATTAAGTTATTTACCGTTGTAATGATGCTGGTGGGAGCAGTGGTGATTGGTATTTGGTATGCAATGCTCACCGATTTTGTCTTAGGAAGCCGCTTTAAGCAATTTTGGGATGCAGCCCGAATTCCGCAGCGATCGCACTACATTGTCTGTGGCTTGAGTGGTATTGGGGTGAGAATTGTCCAGCAACTCCATGCCAGTGGACATGAAGTTGTCGTAGTTGAACCCGACTCCAACAACAAATATATCAACACCGCCCGCGAACTAGGTATTCCTGTAATTCAGGGTGATGCCAGCTTTCGCACAATACTTAAAGCCAGCAATATAGACTCTGCCGCCGCCGTGCTTGCTGTTACTAGCAATGATGCTACCAATCTGGAAATTGCTCTCAAAGCCAAAGGCTTGACACCTAGCATTCCGGTGATTGTTCATTATGCCGATCCCGATTTTGCTAGCATAGCGCAACAGCTATTTGGCTTCGAGGCCGTACTGAGTTCGGCTGAACTAGCAGCCCCAGCTTTTGCTGCTGCTGCACTGGGGGGACGCATCCTTGGCAATGGCATCGCAGCAGATAGTCTTTGGGTGGCCTTTGCGACTGTGATTACACCTTCACATGGCTTTTGTGGTAAGTGGGTAAAAGATGTAGCTATGTCTGCTGAGTGTATACCTTTATATGTAGAAAAAAATCACCAAACCCTTCACGGCTGGGATTTATTAGAAGCTAACCTCAGTCCTGGGGATGTTTTGTATATGACAATGCCAGCAACACGGCTATATCAATTGTGGCGAGACGAGCGAGTTTGCGAATCACCCGCTTAAGGCGATTCCCACAGTCATTGCAACCCGGAGATCCCCGACTTCTTTGAGAAGTCAGGGATCTTGTTTCTCACGAACGATTCCAGATTGCTATACACTACTCCCCACTCCCATTTATGGTAATTAAGCCTCTCTCCGCTTGCCTAACGGCAGGCTGACGCCAACGGGGAGAGGTTTGGAGAGGGGTCTTAATTGATTTTCGGAGATGTCTAATGTTTAACGATTCGTTCTTGATATTCCTGCTCAGTGATCATATCGAGAGTGTTCTCTAGACGATCTACAAATACGATACCATCGAGATGATCATATTCGTGTTGAAAAATCCGAGCGATAAAATCGGTTAATTCTTGCTTTTGTAAATTGCCTTGATAGTCAGTGTATTCCACTTCAATAGCTTGATATCGAGGAACTAACCCCCTAATTCCTGGAACACTTAAACAACCTTCCCAATCTTTGACAACTTCAGTTGAATGACCAATAATTTTGGGATTAATCATAGCAGTAGGTTCCATTTCCGGGGCGTTGGGATACCTAGCATTAGGATGGGAAGCCACAATAAATAAACGATAAGATTGTGCTACTTGAGGCGCAGCAATTCCCACACCGTTAGCCTTGGTAACAGTGGCGATTAAGTCTTCAATTAATTTTTGGATATGTTCATCTTGAATATTCTCAACCCAAGCAGATTTTTGCCGCAATGTTGGATTGCCTAATTGAATGATTGGCGGTAATTCAGTCATGATAAAACTCTTTTAAATAATGGGGAGTGGGCTTGCCGTGAGCCTAGCCGAATGGGATTGGGCTTGCCGTGAGCGTAGCCGAATGGGAATCGGTAAATTTTTAATAACAGAGGCGATTAATCGCCTCTGTTATAACTCCTAACTTTACTCTTCACGTCTCATGGGCAAAGCAGCAGGTTGGATATCTACTTTCACAATTTGCCGATTGCGTTCCACTTCTATTGGTAACTTAGTACCGATTTTGCTATTTTCTACTAGCTTTTGTACGTCTTCAATTTTAGTAACAGGCTGATTATTAATCCTTTTAATCACATCACCAGCTCGTAATTCAGCCGCAGATGCAGGCGATCGCGGCACAATATCAACCAGCAAAACGCCCTGATCTGCTGTAAGATTGAAGCGATCGCCGACGATATTTTTTATTCTTTCTTTATTTTCTGGTGTCAATGTCACCATCTGAACACCCAAATAAGGATGATCCACTTTGCCTGTAGCAATTAATTCTTGGGCAATTTTTTGCACTGTATTAATGGGAATCGCAAATCCCAAACCTTGAGCGCCTTGGATAATCGCTGTATTCATCGCAATCACTTGGCCACGGGTATTTAACAGTGGACCACCGGAGTTACCAGGGTTAATCGCAGCATCAGTTTGAATGTAATCAACCCGCTTATCACTAGCACCGATATCACTACTAGAACGACCTGTTGCACTAATAATCCCAGAAGTAACGGTATTATTCAAGCCTAACGGATTACCGATCGCAATTACCGCCTCTCCTGGTTGCAAGGTATCGGAGTTACCCACAGATAGAGTTGGCAGATTATTAGCGTCAATTTTGATCGTAGCCACATCCGTTACCGGATCTTCACCCAAAACTTTACCATCAAAAGTCCGGCCATCTTTGAGTGTGACAGTAACTCTATCAGCACCGTCTACCACATGGGAATTCGTCACAATTTGACCTGATGAATTAATGATAAATCCAGAGCCACTACCCCGCTCTACCCGTTGTCTAGACTGTGGCGCATTGTCTCCAAAAAACCGCCGGAAAAATGGATCGCTGTTAAATTCGTCTGGTCCGCGAGAAGTGATTGTTCGGGAAGAATCAATGCGAACTACCGCAGGCCCCACTTGTTGCACGACTTTCACCACAAAATTAGGATCTCCAGACGAAGAGATAATTCGCGGGGGGAAAACTACCGGATTGGGTTCTATTGTCTTTTGGGCTTGAGTCTCACTTTGTTGAGTCTCAAACGTCTTAGCAGGTAGAAGAGAGCAGCTCCCCAAGAACACCACTGCTACCCCAGATGAGAGCATCCACAACCCCTGGGGTAAACCCCTGGTATTAATCCTTTTGGGCTTTTTGGGCGCTGAGTGATGGTTTGTTGTCTTCATGTGTCGTTGCTTCTCCGTGTCAGTCAGTGGGTGTTAGGATCTTGCCTACCGAGTATGTCCCAAAATGATTACCGAAAAATTGGGTCTAGAGCTACGCACTTCTAGGACCGCTTTATATTCTATTATATTGTTTTATCTGCAATATTCTATGATAAAATATACAAATGATAGTAAGAGAAGCCAAGCTACTAAAGGGGACTAAGGAGCAATACCAAGCTCTTGATAATGCTATTCGCGCTGCCCAATTTATTAGAAATAAAGCAGTTCGTTATTGGATGGATAATCAAGGGGTTGGTAAAGCTGACTTATATAAGCTGTGCAAAGACTTAGCCTCGGAATTTGACTTTGCTTTGAAGTTAAATTCTGCTGCGCGTCAAGCCAGTGCCGAAAGAGCTTGGGCTGCTATCTCTAGTTTCTATAAGCGTTGTAAAAAGCAGGAGAAAAATAAAGCGAAAAACGCGGACTTGGGGTCTCCCCAAGTGGAGCGGTTTTTCAAGACAGGTTATCCTAAATTTAAAAAGCATTCTCGTTCAGTAGAGTATAAAGTGTCAGGTTGGAAACTATCTGATGATTGCAAAATTATTACTTTCACAGATGGCTTCAAAATTGGTTCTTTATCTGTATTCTGCAATCAGGAAATGCGCGTTGACCTTCATCGACTTAAAATCAACCGTGTCCGCGTGGTACGCAAGGCAGATGGATATCATGTGCAATTCTGCTTTGATGCCGAACGCAAGGAAGAGGGGGTATATACAGGCAACGTTGTTGGATTGGACTTGGGGTTAAAATATTTCACCAAAGACCAAAATGATAATGCTGTAATTTATCCCCAATTTTTGAGAAAGTCAGAAGGTCGACTTAAAAAAGCTCAGAAGCGGTTAAGTAAAAAGTTTGTTTTAGGTAAAAAACCTCAGTCAATCAATTATCATAAGTCGCGGAAACGATTAGGTAGAGTTCATCTAAAAATCCAAAGACAGCGTAAAGATTGGGCTACAAAGCAAGCCCGATGCGTAGTGGCATCTAACGATGTCGTCGTCTATGAAGATTTGAAGATTGCGAACATGGTCAAAAATCACCATTTGGCTAAGTCGATTTCTGACGCTAGTTGGTATCAGTTCACTCAATGGTTAGACTACTATGGGAAAATCTGGGATAAAGCAGTAGTAGCGGTAACGCCCGCTTATACATCTCAGGACTGTAGCCATTGTGGACATAGAGCAAAAAAGTCACTTAGCACCCGAACTCATTCATGTTCTAACTGTGGGATAGAAATTTGTCGGGATACAAATGCCGCAACTAATATCCTTAAAAAGGGAATGAAAATGTTAGGGATACAGTGGCAAAACAGTACTTCTGGGCAAGAAGGATCTGCCTCTATTGAGGGAAAGCATGGGGAGAAGACCACCAATACTATTGATGGGAAACCTGATATAGCAAGCGGATTTCTGTGAACCATGAATTAGAATCCTCGTGCGTTTACGCCGAGGAGTATGTCAAAACTTAAAGCTTATTCTAGGTCTAGCGTATCTCAATGCTAAATTGGTGCTTTCATCTTCTATTGTGACGATTAGCAGCAAAGGTGGTGGATAATGGAAATTCCCATAGAAAGTTTGTGGAGTCAGGTACTAGAGCGCCTACAGCTTGAACTATCCCAACCTACCTTTGAAACTTGGATCAAAACTGCTAGTGCAGAGCGATTAGAAAATAATTGCTTAGTTATCCGCACTCCTAACCCATTTGCTCGTAATTGGTTACAGAAGTATTACATCAATACCATTGCTCATGTAGTACAAGATATTCTCGGTCATCCTGTAGGAATTTACATTACCGTTGCTGAAGGTGATGAAGTTTCTCATTTTAGTGAACGAGAAGTTTCTTGGGAATCACCACATCCCAGCCGGATTTCGGAAAGTATTCCTAATCACAATCAAAAAACTACTGAATTAAACTCTAAATATATCTTTTCGCGGTTTGTAGTTGGTGCCAACAATCGGATGGCTCACGCTGCTTCTTTAGCAGTTGCAGAATCTCCAGGTAAAGAGTTTAATCCTTTATTTTTATGTGGTGGCGTAGGTTTAGGTAAAACTCATCTTATGCAAGCTATTGGTCATTATCGCTGGAAAATTTCTCCAGATTGTAAAATATTTTATGTTTCTACTGAGCAGTTTACTAATGATTTAATTACAGCGATTCGTAAGGATAGTATGCAAAGTTTTCGAGAACATTACCGTGCTGCTGATGTTTTATTAGTTGATGATATTCAGTTTCTTGAAGGGAAGGAATACACCCAAGAAGAATTTTTTTATACTTTTAATACTTTACATGAAGCTGGTAAACAAGTTATCATTGCTTCCGACCGTCCTCCTAACCAGATTCCTAGCTTACAAGAACGTCTTTGTTCTCGGTTTTCTATGGGCTTAATCGCAGATATCCAAAAGCCAGATTTAGAAACGAGAATGGCAATTTTGCAGAAAAAAGCCGAGTATGAAAATATTTCTCTTCCCCGCGATGTGATTGAGTATATTGCTTCTAACTATACTTCTAATATTCGAGAATTAGAAGGAGCTTTAATTCGAGCAGTGGCTTATGTTTCTATTTGGGGCTTACCGATGACTGTGGAAAATATCACACCAGTTTTAGAACCCCCTAATGAAAAAATGGCAGCTACCCCAGAAGCAATTTTAAAGGTTATAGCGGATAATTTTGATCTTTCTATAGATGACCTCAAAAGTAACTCGCGGCGAAGAGAGATTAGCTGGGCGCGTCAAATAGGAATGTATCTAATGCGCCAACACACGGCTCTAAGTTTGCCGAGAATTGGCGAGGAGTTTGGTGGTAAAGACCATACAACGGTAATCTACAGTTGTGACAAAATTACTCAACTTCAGGATAGCGATCGCACTTTAGCACAAACACTACGCCAACTGAGCGATCGCATCAATATGACTAGCCGTTCCCAAAAACCATCCTGAAGATGGATTTAAGTTTTCCACAACCAGCAATCTGATTATTAGCTTTGACAGTTGAATAATTAGTCGAGAATATTAAGTAACCTATAAAAATTGATTAAATTTAACTTAGATTAGCGAAAATACATTACTTTTTGGGGAAAAAACTGTGGAAAACTTCATATTTTCTCGGAAAACTTAATTAAGTATAATTACCTTGTGGAAAAGTATTTGAGTTTTTCCACAAGTTTTCCACAAGGTAAACTTGCCTAATATCATATCCCATTGAACACAAATTCCTGACTTTAATCCCTCTCTTTAGTAAGGCTACGGTGTACATACTAGTATTGTCCGTATAGGCTTCAACTGTTCTAGCCCCATAAATACCATAATTTTGGGTGACTTGAAACTCCACTTATCCTTATAATTTAAAGGTTAGGGCAACGAAACCAAGTTTCAGGTGGAGTTTTAGACTTGTGTGTACACGTACACCATAGAAAAGAGGATAAGCGCAGCTTTGGTGGGGTGGGGTTCAATGGGTATTAAGGGTAAGTTAGCAAAATTGAAAGTGCGTAGGCGTAGCTCGTCGTAGACATCGCGCTGACTATTCAAAGTATGCAGAGATTGTGAGTAATTGGCTATGATATTACGTTTATTCCCCTATCCAAGTCCTAAGAAACTCTACTTGGTTTTCCATTGACTCTGCTGACTTAGCTGCAACTAATCTCAAAATACCACGCATCAGTTCTCCGATTTAGTAAAGTTGCTGCTGTACTAAAATCATTCCTGAGTGAGGTTGTTCTTGAGTCAAGAAAGCTGTGTGTAAACTATAAAAATCTCGAATGTTAGAACTATACAAAACGCGACCTTGCGACCTTGCCCAGATTAATTGTTCTTCATCAGGAAAGCTCAATCTGTTAACACTTAGAGTCGTGATGACATCTACATCCCGATTTTTCAGAGCTAACACCAATGCAGTATCACCAGAATCCTCATCCATATACAAACGAATTCGACTCACGACTGTCTGCTTGCTCTATGTAATGATTCTATCCGGTCAGCTTCTGCTTGTTCTTCAGCAATATCATTATCAATTTCTTCTCGATTTATATGATAGTAAGTTAATGCCGCATAAACTTGTGCAATGCTTAAATGCCCAATTCGTGCAGCAATCTCTTCTGCTCTCAAACCTTGCTTATACCAGATGGCAATTCGTCGCACTGTGACATCAGTTCCAGCAATAATCGGACAGCCCCCATGAATTCCAGGGTGGCGGGTAATGAGAGTGCCAATATCAATAATAGTAGTTGACATAGTTGATAATAACTGTTATTTTACTATCTATTTTAGTCTCATTTAGGAGATTGTGACGATACCTTCTCTACGAGAGGCTACGCCAACGGTGAGCTTTCCTACGGAACGCTGCGCGAACGCTAACGCACTTTCTATTAACCAACTGCGATCGCACCAAGTTGAAATTACACCTTGCCGTTCCAACATAGTCAGGTATTTAGCTAGTTCATTCTTTAGGGGTTCGTCGTTATGAGAGTAGGAACAGAATACCTTGAGCGACACCAGTGATACCTCTGCAATTTTAGGTCTTTAGAAGTAATATAAATTACACTTTTCATAAATTATAGTATGTTTGCTTATTGCACCGGGCAACTGGAATTCGCGCGCCAGGTGCTTCAAGTCGGCGGAGCCGACGGCAGTCACTCATGGGGGAAACCCCCTGTTCCCGCGCTGCCTCCCCAACGCACTGGCTTGGCTCTTCTGCTTATTGATACTGACATTGCCTCCTTCATCTTCAAAGGTCGTGACTATGCTGACCCTCTGGCAATTTAGCAAACGCTTGCTCAACTAACTCCTTTGTCTTAGCATCTAAATGCAACCAATCAACTTCACCCAGTTCATCAATTAAACTAGTATCAATATCAGCAGCTTCCTCCTGTGGGGTGTATTCCAGAAAACACACTTGATAACACAGTTCCCACAAATCGATACTCGCTTGTTGCTGTTGACGCTCCAAACGCAGATGATATCCTGGATGGGGCACAGGCAGACGAGTAAGAGTCTCTCTGATTTCATCTGCTTCTTCCGGCGTTGCAGTTTCCATCGTTTGCAACAGTTCAGTCACCAATACTTTAATTTCATCAGTGGTGCTAGCCGGCCAAATCAGGACATCGTGGTAAGTTCCCGTCCAGGAAGATTCATCAAGCAGCTTGCGGATATTGTCGATAACGCGAATGAAAGCAGGTTGCATGAGGATTTCAGCCTGCTGCCATGCAACTGGATTTGTTATTTTCGGTGGCATTGGTAGTAAACAGGGACACTAAAAGAAAAATAAACAGTCTACGTTTATTAAAAAGCTGCGTTTTTAATCTAAATCTTTTCTCAAGATAGCGGATTTCATTGAAGAAAATTTGGAGATATTTATTACTAGCTGGAAAATTAGGTAATAACTCTGGGGAGGGAATATGATCGGCAAGCTACTAGACCATCGTTACCAAGTAATTCGAGTCCTCGCTATGGGAGGATTTGGTCAAACCTACATTGCCCAAGATACTAGGCGGCCAGGCAATCCCATCTGCGTTGTCAAGCACCTCAAACCCGGAACTGACCCCAGAGTTTTTGATACTGCTAAACGCCTATTCAACAGCGAAGCTGAAACCTTAGAAAAACTAGGCAACCATGACCAAATACCCAGGCTGCTAGCATACTTTGACGAGAACCAAGAATTTTATTTAGTACAAGAATATATTGAAGGACATACTCTAGCTGAAGAACTTATACCTGGTAAGCGCTGGAGTGAAAGCCGAGTAATTCAACTATTGCAAGAAGTTCTGGAAATTCTCGAATTTGTCCACCGCCAAGGCGTGATTCACCGCGACATCAAACCGGATAATATCATCCGTCGCGTCTGTGATCATAAGTTAGTTTTAGTAGACTTTGGTGCAGTGAAGCAACTACGTACACAGCTGGTAACAGTGGGGGGACAACCTTCCGCTACAGTAGTTATTGGCACTCCTGGCTATATGCCCACAGAACAAGGGCAAGGTAAACCCCGTCCTAACAGTGATATCTATTCCCTCGGCATTATCGCCATTCAAGCATTAACAGGATTATCGGCAACAGAATTGCAAGAAGACCCGGAAACGGGCGAAATCATTTGGCAGCAATCAGTAACCGTGAACTATCGACTGGCGGCAGTGTTGTCCAAGATGGTGCATTATCACTTCAAAGACCGCTACCAAAACGCCACGGAAGCACTGCAAGCATGTAAAGACACGATTAATCCTGTCCCTGCACTTTCCACACCTCAAGTATCTCGACTACAAACGGTTGCAGTTGCACCAGCGAATCCTCTCAAACCTACCCATAAAGACTCTAGCAAATCCGACCCATGGCCAATATTAATTGCCATATTATTGGCAGGTGGTGGGGCTGCATTGGTAGCAAATGTAGCTCCCAATGTGAAAAATTTAGCTGCTAATCTTACAGGTAAGGATACCGCCTTAGTAAACAAATGCTCGGCTGTTGTCGTCGGAAATTCTAATATCCGTTCTGAACCTAGTTCGATAAATTCTGATAATGTTTTGCAAACTGTTACTGATAACACCAGTTTCGAGGTAACTGGCAAGCGAACAAAACGAGGTTGGATAGAAGTTAAACTTAAATCTGGTCGTTTGGCTTGGGCATACTCGGATGTGATAGCCAATAATCAAGAATGGGGTTCTTGCCTGCGCGAAAAAGGCATTGCAACTAAGACAGTAGATGATGATACCCTGATTGCAACTCGACCAATTCCCAAGCCACAACCAAAATTGAGGAATGTATCAATTCCATTACCAGAAAAGCCGGAGAGGTCAACTGTCGATGGGGGGAAACTAGAGCGATCGCAGCCTAGGGATCACAGTGCCAATATTATAGAACAAGCAAGACAGAAGTATGAATCAGGAGATATAATTGGAGCGATCGCACTTTTAAAATCGGTTCCGGCAAATGCTGTTTCTGGTATCCAACAGACAGGTAAAGTAATTGCCCAGTGGCAGCAAGATTGGGCTAAGGCAGAGGCGATATCTAATGAGATCAACAAAGCGCTAGATGATGGAAAATGGGATAAAGTTTTAGATTACAAAAACCATCCAGAAAAGTTGCCTAATACTCAATATTGGCGAAATAGAATCGAACCATTATTTAAACAAGCAGCCGAAAATCTGGCAAAACAGGCACTATCTAAACTAGAAAATCAAGGTAGTCAGAAGAGTACCCAACAGAAACTTCCCGATACTAAGCAACCTGCCACTACAGAGAGTCCTAATCCTACAGAAACTCCAAAAGGCGGCTTTTAACAGTTACAAGTGTTTACGGGTTACTAATTTTCTTAATGCATTTTTTACCTCATTTGTCAATGCGTAAGTTGTATAACTATGGAAATGAGAAACAACATGGGCAATAACAAAATTGAGGTTACTGGAATAAGCAAACCTCTACTAAGGCTGATTGATGAGCGAGTGAGGCACTTTGGAGGCGACAGAGCAGTGTATATCCGTGATTTGATTGGAAAGGGATATCTTTGGCACATCACACGGAGATAAACATACATTTGCAGAGTTTGGTACAAAGCCTACTTTTGACTCACAACAATGGAAAGCGGACATGGAATTATTAGCTCAAAGAGCGGAACAAATACCAGTTTTACCGCCAGAATCCTTTACTCGTGAAAGCTTGCAAAGAGTACAACATCATGATACATCTGCAATTCCTTCCTAACTATACATTTTACCGCAGTTTACAGTTGCCGAAGGGCGATCGCAGACTGCGGTAAGTTGAAGGAAAGGCAATAATACTTGTGATAGACAATATTGAGTCAGCAATGGTGATTTGTCTACGCATTGTTGATGATTTTAAACTACAGATGCACACAGATAATTCATCTGTGTGCATCTGTATCCATCTATGATTTTATTTTCCCTTTTAGTGCATTTCGTCGTATTCTGGGGTTTCAACTCGTCTTGCTTCCATCCGAGAAGCAGGCAGAAACTCAGCGCGACGGATTGGAACCAAGGACGGCGTATTTCCTTGATAGGGATGAATCACTTGTACAGTACGGGCTGGACGCTGCCGGGGTGAAAATAAAGCTAATACCCCAGCAACGACAACACCACCACCAATAGTGAGAGTTGCGCCTCCCACAGCCCAAAGCATGGGTGAAGACCACCAAGGATTTTGCGGCTGGAATGCTGCTGCTTTTTGTTGGTTATTCTGCTGGGCTAATTGCCACTGCTGCTGAGTATTAAAATTTTGGACTTGTCCTTGGATTTGTTGATTTTGCTGCTTTAGCTGTTCCTTGAGCTGTTCATTGTCATTTTTTAAACGCTCTAGCTGCATCTGCGTGTTCAACTTCTCCATCTCCAGACGCTGGTCAGAACTGGCAGCAGTCGGTGGCTGAACCTGACCGGGATACACTGGTTGCCCATAGGGGCTGTAAGGATACATTTGTGGCTGCATTCCCGGCGCTACTACAGTTCCTGGGATTTGGGACGCAACAGCAAAGTTAGGTTGTAGGGGGGTATTTGTTCCTTTGAGCAATACGAGAGCCGCCAGCCCAGCTACGGCAACCCCGCCGATAAATGCCATACTCTCACTCATCGCCTTTGCTCCTCGATCGCAACGTAACTATAATCATTTGTGGCTGACTCACTCTCACACTCATAATTTATGCCTACTTGATTTCACATAATACTCAAACTATAAGCAACTATATCAACTAGTTTTTTTAGATCATCACATCTGATGTTAATATTCAAGACCATAATGGTCAAATTGTCTACTAAGCAAGGATAGAAAAACTAGATTGTTATACTTTTTTACTTTCCCTCTCTAATCAAGAGGAGTATTTATGCTGGTGTTGGTAGTCATGATGGCTGCTTTGAGACTTTGGCAAAATTCGGCGATCGCATTTAGTCCTTGCTCTGGGGTATCTTGGGCTAACCGTTTCACAAAAGCGCTACCTACGATCACGGCATCTGCGCCCCATTCCCTTGCCTGACGTGCTTGTGCAGCTTCGGAGATCCCAAAGCCGACACCGATGGGTTTATCAGTAACACTACGAATTTCTTTGAGTAAATCGGATACGCGGTTTTCCAGTTGCGATCGCATTCCTGTAACCCCTGTGACACTAACTAAATAAATAAATCCTTGGGAAGAACGAGCGATCATTTTTATCCGTTCAGCAGAACTGGTGGGAGCAACCAACAAGATTAGGTCAATTCCCATCTCACTAGCTGGTTGGAGCAACCCGGCGGCTTCTTCCAAAGGCAAATCTGGGACTACCAATCCTGCTACCCCAGCCGCCGCAATTGCAGAGAGAAATTTTTCAATCCCCCGGTGCAGAATTGGGTTGTAGTAGGTAAATAAGACAATGGGCGATCGCAATTTGGGAGTAATCCCTTGTAACATTTCTAGCACCTGCTCCAATTTCGTTCCCCTTTGCAGGGCGCGGGTAGCAGCAGCTTGAATCACTGGCCCATCTGCCAGAGGATCGGAGTAGGGTATACCTAGTTCAATTATGTCGGCTCCACTACGATCTAGAATCTCCAAAGCTTTTGCTGTTGTTTCTAAATCTGGATCACCAGCAGTAATAAACGGAATCAGAGCGCACTCACGATTGCGCCCAAGAGTTTCAAAGCAATCAGAAATCGCAGTCATTTAATCAAGTATCAATAGTCAAATGTCAAGAGTCAAGAGTCCAAATTCTAGACTTTAGACTCTTGACTCATCAATGATAACTTTACACCTGAGATTGCTCTTCTTGTTCTATTTCAGCTTGAATTCTTGCTAGTTCTTCGGGAGTAAGCTCTTCTAGCCGCTTTTGCAGAAAGTCTTGCTCATACTGTTCGCGCTGTTGGTGGTAGGTCATTTTTTGTCCCATCGCCCGGAAAAAATAGGTAGCTAACCAGCCAACTAACCCACTGAATAGTAAGACTTGGCTCCATATACCAGCTTTCTGATTATCCAAACCGACTAGCTGCAATCCTAGATAGGCCAAGCCGCCAGCAATAAAAACACCCAAGCCAATTCCAATAGCGTCAATCCGTCGCATGAGAATTATGACCTACCAATTTCGTTAAACTTCAAGTTGTCGCCGTTGGGGTCGAAAATTTACAAACGGCGATAGAACCAACAAACCCGGAAAGAAGAAAAACACCAAAAAGTACATAAAGACACGCTCAATGGATGTAGCTACAAACCAACGCTGCTTCAGGTACAGCAAAATAGCGATCGGGATTACCAAAAGGTAAGCTCCAGCCAAAATCAGATACAGCAGGGCGACAATCATAACTTTCAAGTCTTAAGCATCTGTTTTCCATCATAGGCTGAAGAGCTAGACTCAGGAAAGTATAGTGATTAATGCTTTCAACACAACTGTGCCAGAATTCGTCATTTATGTCCAGATTGACTGAGAAAAGATATAATTTATGCTATAATCAAGAATCCACTGGCAAACAAATGCTCTAGTCAGACAAGATCGAAAACTCATCCAGATTGATTATCAGAAAACAAGGAAGACTTCCAACTCTGGAAAACAATTGTACAATCTGGAAAAAATATTTTCAATCTAGTTGGACAAAAGACACAATTGATGGTGGAATAGATGAGGAGGTATTTACTGCCTCGAAAAAATAACTAGTTACACTAGTTGCTAAACACCAACGGGGGTGTGGCGGAATGGTAGACGCTACGGACTTAGATAACTGAGCCTTGGAGGAGAAATCCCTCAAGTGGAAGCTCTCAAACTCAGGGAAACCTAAATCTGACAACAGACATGGCAATCCTGAGCCAAGCCGAAAAAAGTCGTGAGTAATGAGTACTGAGTAGTGAGTAAATTAAAACTCCTAACTCCTAACTCCTAACTCCTAACTATTCGGAAGGTGCAGAGACCCGACGGGAGCTACCCTAACGTTAAGTCGAGGGTAAAGGGAGAGTCCAATTCTTAAAACCTGAGCTGGCTATTGCTATTAGGTAGCAGTGAAAACTGCGGAAGAATGAAAATCCGTTGACCCTAAAAGGTCGTGTGGGTTCAAGTCCCTCCACCCCCATTAAAAATTTAAAATGCCAAAAGACTCCTATAGAAAATATGGGCGGGTTGTATCTAATCATAGATGAACTCGCCCATACATTTGTTTACTGGTTCTGATACTTAGAGACTATTTATAATTTATTTTACAAACAAACCCTTAAAAGTAAATAATTTTACTGAAGTATTTCATGAAGTATTAAACAATTTATGTTTAATACTTTATTTATAGTCCGAGTTTATCAAATTTGTGTAAAAAGATTACTGAATCTTTCAAGAATAGATTGATGCTACTGTTCACCAAGGTAAGCTGGTAATAATATGAACAGGAAGCCTTTTTGTACTGAGAACTGGAATGACCGCTAATAGTTTCTCAATTAGTCAGCAATATCCGCATTTTGTGACATCTAAATCTAGACAGCTAAATGTGCAAATGGCACAAGAAGAGGTTTATAGCTTCTTCGTGGGAATTGTCAAAGAATTGTCGCCAGATGATGTTTTACGGGAATTCAAAGGTTTATTTATAGACGGTCTTGATTCACAGTATGCCCATTCTATACCTGGGATATACAGCATTTTTTTAAAAGATAACGAACAGGAGTTCTGTAATACACTTAAGCGGTGTACCTATATAATAATTAACAATTGGACAACTAACAGAAAAGACAAATATATCCAAGAACTAGTTAATTTATTTGCGAATGAAAGCCTGAAAGTTAAGACCAAGAATTTCCCAGATATAAATATCTGTAAACGCTGGCTGGACAATTTCATAAATAGCAAAGACTACCAAGAACTAAAATTATTTGCTGGTAAGCATGATGAATCATCTAAAGGTCATTGGGCTAATCGCTACACTTCCTATTTATTAATTGATCAATCTGTTAATGAGAATAATCCCAGAGAGCAACAAGAGGCTGCTAGAAAGCTTTCGAGACAGATAAAAGACAAATTTAAGTTTGAACTGGCAATGTATATTGCTCGTTCTCAATCTGCCGTCTCAAGTACAACACGCTACAAAAATCCCAGTGTTTTGGGAGATAACGTTCTGCGTTTAATAAAAACAATTGTTTTAAAAAGGGGCGTATTTAGCCATGAAAATATTGCCAATATATTTATCACGCAAACTCAAAAGCAAACTCTTGAAGAATTTAAAATAAGTATAGAAAAATATCTATTTTTTTCTGTAGATAATCAAGAAGTAGTCGAGACTTTGCGGCGGAAGTTCGCAGAGAATTTATCCCTATGGAAGAAAGATTATAGTCAAGAAATTATTACGAAAGAATTGTTCTTAAGAACTTGTAATCGAGTGATTGATTCTTTGACAACAGAAAATGGTCAGGAACCTTCGTCATTATTTATATTATTGCTTACCCAAGGTCACTCTCTAACATTAGTGATTATACTGCTAAAGACTATTTTGATTTCTCGAAATTCCCGCAGGCATTTAGAAATTAGGATTGCTCATCTGATTCGTTATTACGAAAAATATCCTGAAGATGAGTGTAAGTGGGTAATCAATTTTATGGAAGTCTTTAATATCACGTTTGCAATCTATGCAGAAAACGTAGAATATAACTTAATTAAGATGGAAGAAGAGCAAAGCAATAATTTGCAGTTAAATCTAGATGGTTATCGTGTGTTTTCACAGATGAAGGTAGATAGACAAAAATGAGTGTCGCCTGATTCACCATTTAGCGAGGTGTTCGTCTAACCAAGCGAAGGCAGCACCCGCAGTTTCAGCTAGAATACTAATGAGGCGATATAGAGCGATCGCACTAAATACTAGAGCAGATGGAAAGTGGTGTCGTAAAAGTTCATACGCAGTCGCTTCAAACACACCTAACCCACCGGGCGCACCCGGAATGACAAACCCTAATAACCAAGCGCAACTAAAAGCCCCTAACAATAAAGGAATTTGATTCACATTCAAGGAACCCAGGGCGAACATAGTTAATATAAACCCAGTGGCGCGTAGTCCCATAAAGCCCAATTCTCCTAATAAAGGTCGTAGGGGATAGCTTTTAAGAGTGAAGGGAACAGTTGACTCACTGGTGACAGCAGACTTTTTTGCTTTGAATCTATACAAAAAGCGAATAACTGGGTTTAAAAACCAAGGATGAATCGCACAAAGGACTACAGCTAAACTCAGCAATTGTAATATTTGTATAACAACGGTAGTATTAGCTGCCGCAAACTGGCTAGTGCATAGGACAATAATGATTAAAGCAGCCGCTAGCATGAGTAAAGGTTCCAACAAAACGCTTAAGGTGGCTGCACCAGCAGAAACATTGGCATTTTTAGCGGCGACAATTCGCCCGTAGTGATGCCAGATATTACCTGGTAAATACTTAGCAATGTTCGTTTTTAGGTAAACTTGGATAAATTGGGTAGACGATACAGGTTGATTTAACTCTTGTAAAATCCAAGTCCAGATCCAGCCAGCCCAAGTATGTGCTAGTAAAGTGATGCCTGTTGCGATCGCTATAATTGCCCATCCTACCCCATGAATGCGGATAGCAGTTACCTCAATCCAATTATCCTTCAAAGCTCTAGCTAAAAAAAACAGCGTTCCGCCCAAAATTATCCAGCGTAAAAATTGCTTCATCAATTTAGTGATTTAACGGTGAGAGCAACAAGGGCTGAATACCTCAAGTATTACAGTACATCAGCTAGCTATCCAAAGCTTTTGAAGTATTAAAATAATTCGTAATTCGTAATTAAGTTTTGTAACGAGAATAAAGACAAGAGCCACAAAAGTTGCTGCTTACTTAAACGCAGGGAATTTATTAAACAGGTCTATGTAGTTCTTTTTCACAAAAGGATATGATTTTATTTTATATCTTCCTAGAGTTAGATATAAATATTCTATCAATCATAATTAAAATGTGGCCTGCGCTAGAGGTAAAGTTAATTTTATTATTCATATCCTTGATAGAGGTTATCAAAGATTCGGCAAGCAAAACAAGCACAATGATTTGCTGACCAATCCAACGATTCAGCAAACTATTAGCTTATGAATATTTTGGTCAGGAGGACTACGTGAAGGCTGTAAGAGTATTCTTGAAAAAAATTAGATTACGCCAGATATTAACTATCTTTTTCGCTGGACTAGTGTTGATAGTTAGCACTGCTTGTAGTGGGGCAAATGCTCAAGGTGCAAATCCCCAAAATCCTGCTGTACAAGCTGGCGGAGCAAACAATCCTTATAAGAACGGTGGAGACAAGTATACCAACTACAGAATGTCCACCGATCCGAAAATAGCAAACCCAAAGGCCAATCAGGGGCGCGACCAAGCTAGCTTACAACCAAATTCGCAATTATTGATTGCTACAAAGGGAGAATCGGAAATACTTTATCCTGGTGGCGAGACACCAGCAGGTCGAGCTCAAAAAGAAGCAGAACTGCCAATCATCACAGACAAGGACTTTCAAGAACCTGAAGCAGGTGGTTTGATTCAGAATGAACCAAATTTAGGAACTCGGGTTCAAGAGCGTCTTGAGACTGTAAAAGAGGCTGTTGAAGAAGCTTCCGGCTTTTTGAAAAATAAGGCAGATGAAGCGGGTGCCAGACCGGAATTACAAAAAAATCCAGCAGTAGGCAGATAGAAGAATTATTTTGTCTCAATGCTTGAGATTTTAAATAGATTCTAAATGCCATCTTGGTTGAAGTTTAACTTAGTCACAAAAATGCAAGGAGTAGAAGTATGAAAAAAATAGGTACTTGGCTGAAAAACATTCGTCCCTTGAAAGTTTTAACTGTTTTTTTAGCAGGAATGTTCTTATTTCTGACACAAGCTTGTGGTGATCCAGGAATAGCAACACCGCCACCAAAACCTGAGGCTCAATCACCTTATTCCAAACGCGTAGATTCCACAAAAAATACTCCTCTCTCTGCTCCGGCTGGTGGGATAAATAACTTTAGTGATGTAGATCCCAGAGCGCAAGATGAAAAGGCAGCGAATAACACAGGTGATGCGCTAGCGAAAAATTCTCAAAAAAATATTGAGCAGAAGGGAATTGACAGTCAAGACCAATATGGCGAAAATTACCAAAAAGGTACACCCTTTGGTGAAAGAGTGAAGAACCTGGGTGAAGATATCGGCAGTTCAGCTGAAGAAGTTCGCAAAGGTGTTGTTAAGGGGACTCAGCGAGGAATTGAAAATCTCAAGGGTAATACCCAGAATGCTGCCGAAGACGTGACAAAAAATGTTCAGCGTGGGGCTGATGATGCTGGTAAAAATGTTCAGCGCACAGCTGAGGATGCAGGCAAGGCAGTGAAGAGGACAATCAAAGACGTTGATTGAGATTAATTATCCAATCTCCTGCAAAAATATGAAAGCGCCCACAGACCTTTAGTCTGGGGCTACCGAAAGAAAGCCTGCATGACAGGCTTTTTTTTGGGTTTTAGGTGGGGTTTAATTCCCTTGAACTCCATTAATGAGTCTTTGAACTTTATTATATAGATAGATATCTCCAGAAATTAAATATACATTATCCAGAACTCTTGTAGAGACGTAGCATTGCTACGTCTCTACATTCATTTTTCATGGTATCTGGAAAACCTCTCTCTAAATCTCTCTCCTACAAAGCTACGGTGTACACACAAGTCAAATTACCCCCCTCAATCCCCCCTTGTAAAGGGGGGAAGCCGGAAATCTAGTTCCCTCCCCAATCCATCGGGGAGGGTTAGGGTGGGGTAAAACCAGATTCGTAAATTACTTCAGATTTGTGTGTACACCGTAGCCTACAAAGAGAGAGACTTTGAATTTTCTCCCTTCCCGTGTCGGGAAGGGGGTTAGGTCTTTCGTGGGCTTTTAAATTGTCAGGTGTCTAATGAGCCTTTGAACTCCGTTAATGAGTGTTTGAACTCCGTTAATGAGTGTTTGAACTCCGTTAATGAGTGTTTGAACTCCGTTAATGAGTGTTTGAACTCCGTGAACGAGTGTTTGAACTCCGTAAGCAATTTTTTTGTGGTGCTAGTAATTGCCTGCAACTGCGCTGTAGTAGAGTGTATTTAATTGATAGCGCTGTGAATAAAATCCTGATTTATTCAGCTAATCCTCAAAATAGGGAAAAGCTGCCCTTAGATGACGAAGCACAGAATTACCTAACTTCTGTACAAGATTGACTCGCAATTAGACAAGCTTTTCCACTCAAAAAGCTGAAGGAAAACAAGGTTAATAGTAATGTTAAACTCACAGGCTAAACGCATCTTCATCAGCTATAAGCGTAATGTTAGCCCCGATGAACCGGTGGCGCTACAAGTCTTCCAAGCACTATCGCCGCAGCACAAAGTATTTATCGACCAAACCATGTCCGTTGGCACACGCTGGGCTGAATGTATTGAAGCAGAAATCCGCCAAGCTGATTTTATAATTACTTTCCTTTCAGCCTTGTCAACCAGCAGCGAGATGGTGGTAGCAGAAATAGAGACAGCACACCACTTGGCAAAATCACAGTCAGGACGACCGATAATTCTCCCAGTGCGTCTGGCCTATCAAGAACCATTCCTGTATCCCTTGAGTGCTTACTTAAATGGGATTAACTGGGCGTTCTGGAAAGATGAGAATGATACGCAGCGCCTGATTGCAGAGTTGTTGCAAGCTGTCTCTGGTGGTGCATTGGCTATCAGTGCAGAAAAATCGAAAGCAGATTTACTCGATATGAGTCAGCCGTCACTCCTACCGCGTCCTTTTCCTTCAGCACAGCCTGTGTCGCTGGAAATGCCGGAAGGGACAATGGAATCGCAATCTGCTTTTTACGTGGAACGCTCATCTGATCCACTTGCTTTGCAGACTATTGAGCGGCAGGGTGTGACAATTACAATTAAAGGCCCTCGGCAAATGGGCAAAAGTTCGCTGTTAATCCGCACAATTCATACTGCTGTGAATGGAGGGAAGCGGGTTGCTTTGCTGGATTTCCAATTGTTTGATAAAGCCGCCCTCACTAATGCTGATCTTTTCTTTCGCCAGTTCTGTAGTTGGTTAACTGATGAACTGGAAATGACTGACAAAGTTGATGAGTATTGGAATATGCCTTTGGGCAATAATCAGCGTTGCACTCGCTATGTCGGCCGCTATTTGCTCAAAGAGTTTGGCAACCCCATTGTCTTAGCGATGGATGAAGTTGAAAGGGTATTTGATACTGATTTTCGCTCTGATTTCTTTGGAATGCTGCGAAGCTGGCACAATAGCCGCGCCACTACTCCCATCTGGAAGCAACTGGATTTAGCGCTAGTTACTTCCACTGAACCCTACCAACTAATTGATAATCTCAACCAATCTCCCTTTAATGTTGGGCTAGTAATTGATTTAGAGGACTTTACAGCAGTACAGGTTGCTGACCTTAACCGCCGTCATGGTTCACCCCTTAACGCCAGTGAAGAAAAGCAATTAATGGCGTTGCTGGCTGGACATCCTTATTTAGTACGCCTTGCACTCTACTCAGTTGCGATCGCTCGCCTCGATCCTACCGAACTATTTGCCAATGCGATCGCAGATAATGGTCCCTTTGGCAATCATCTACGTAACCACCTTTTTCGGTTGCATAATAAACAGGAGTTAGTTCAGGGTATGTTCCAAGTAATTCACCAGAACACCTGTGTAGATGAGCGCATCTTTTTCCGCTTGCGGGGTGCAGGTTTAGTGCGCCGGGAAGGGCGTGTAGTGTTTCCCCGTTGTCAACTTTACAGCGATTATTTCCGGGAGCATCTGCGTGGTTAATCCAACTATTTACACCGTAGGCGGAACTGTACAGGCTGGCGGTGGTATTTATATTCCTCGTCAAGCTGATGAAGAATTGCTCAGTCTGTGTCGGTCGGCAACTTTCGCTTATGTCCTCACACCGCGCCAAATGGGTAAATCTAGCCTGATGGTACGCACAGCAGAAACATTAAGAGACGAGGGAATTTGCTCGGTAATTGTTGACCTTCAAGAATTGGGGGCAAATGTCACAGCCGAACAGTGGTATTTTGGCTTTTTGGTCAAACTCGAAGACCAACTGATGTTTAATACAGATGTGGTTAGTTGGTGGCAAGAACACGAGCATTTAGGAGTATCGCAACGGCTGACACAGTTTTTTGAGCGGGTTTTGCTGGCTGAGGTTGAAGGGCAAGTTGTGATTTTTGTGGATGAAATTGACTCTACCCTCAGCCTGGATTTTACCGATGATTTTTTTATAGCGATTCGTTATCTCTATGTTGCCCGTGCGACTAATCCTGAGTTTGGGCGGCTTTCTTTTGTCTTAATGGGGGTAGCGACTCCGGGCGATTTAATCCGCGATGCCAAGCGCACACCGTTTAATATTGGACAGCGTGTAGATTTAACTGATTTTACCGTTGAGGAAGCTTTACCCTTAGCTGAAGGATTGGGATTATCCAGCAATGAAGCCAACCAGATATTACGCCAGGTGTTGAAGTGGACAAGCGGACACCCATATTTAACCCAGCGTCTTTGTGGTGCATTATTAGCCGAAAGTCGAGAACTTGTAGAGACGCGATTCATCGCGTCTTTGGAAATTAAGAATATAGACAAAATAGTTAACAGCACATTTTTCGGCACGATGAGCGAGCAAGACAATAACCTGCAATTTGTCCGCGATATGCTGACTAAACGCTCACCAGACCCACAGGTTTTGACTATTTACCGCGAGATTCGCTGGGGTAAGCGGGCGGTTGTGGATGAGGAGCAGTCTTTAGCTAAATCTCACTTGAAGCTATCGGGGGTGGTGCGGCGGGAGAATAATGTTTTGCGGGTGCGAAATCAAATCTATCGGCAAGTCTTTGATGATAAGTGGATTAATAAACATTTGCCGTTTAACTTGCGGGATAGGTGGGAGCGTTTAAAACCTGCACTCCCTTATGTGGCGGTACTGGTAGTATTTTCGGTTTTAATGACGGGAGTGGCTGTGTATGTGAATGGCCAACGTAAGATTGCCCAAAATGCTCTCAAAGAGGTAGAAAAACGGCAAGTAAATTCAGAAATCCTTATCGAAAGTCTCAAATCACAAAATCTGCTGGCATCAAATTTACAGGTTGAGGCTTTAGTAGCAGGCTTGAATTTAGGAAAACGACTCAAAAGACCAGATAAGAATGTAGAACCAGATACCCGCGTCTTAGCAGTAGCTTCTCTTGAGCAAATAGTTTATGGAATCAAGGAACGTAACCGCCTAGAAGGTCATAGCAGTTTGGTTTCTAGTGTGGCATTTAGCCCCGACGGTCAAACCATTGCCTCTGCCAGTGATGACAACACGGTGAAGCTGTGGAATCGCAACGGGCAACTCTTACAAACTCTCCAAGGTCATAGCAGTTCGGTTTCTAGTGTGGCATTTAGCCCCGACGGTCAAACCATTGCCTCTGCCAGTGGTGACAAGACGGTGAAGCTGTGGAATCGCAACGGGCAACTCTTACAAA
>NZ_JBALCE010000046.1:0-72164 GCF_036919815.1 Nostoc sp. | reverse complement strand
CCGAGAGTTCAGCCTTTAATGACAGTAATCTGCTGTCGGGCTGGATTAGTTATTTACGGACTGATTACCGTGATTCACTAACCAACGAATCGCACGGCCCAATACCATTAACATCTGCAAACGATGGCAAAAGATGCTTAAAGCTATTCGTCTCTGCATCAGAATTTGACATAAATCGGGGCAATAGCAACCACAATAGCCCTCCCAATAGAGGCAAAGCGAGTAAACTCAAAAGCCAATACTTTCGAGATTTTGATTTCGCTGGAGACTCTGGGCTAAGATTTCCATGAAAACCAGCAGCCGTTTCAGGTTGAGGCAGTTTAATTAAAGCCTGACGCGCCTCTGCCGCAGAGTTGAACGGGGTGTCTAACCCTAGTAAACGATGCAGAAAATCTCTCAGGGGCGGATCGTTCTGGGGCCAATGTTGAGCCTCGCGCGGATTTAGCGGTGCGTCAGAACCAGAGTGAATCGTTTCAGCCGTCCAGAGAGCAAACGCGACCGATCCAAGATCGATTAAGTCTTGTTCCGGTAACAGCACCTGGCGCGGGGCAGGGACAAAAAGCTGCTCCCAGGATGCCAGATCGCAGACATAGACGTAGCCGCTATCACTTATCACCAAGCTCTCAAGCCCCAAGTTGCCGTGGGCAGTTCCTGAACCGATCGCAACAGATGCAAAACTCGATGGCTGACTATGGAGGAAATGTAGCGATTGCAGCATTTGATTTAGGAATTGTCGTACTTGCGATGCAGAAAAGGCTCCTGTCTCTCTCAAAGTCTGCTTCAGGGTAGGAAGTAGCGCGATTTCGCCTGAAAAAATCAGATAGACGCGATCGCTGGATGGATCGGCAATGGTTTCTGATGGACTGACCAACCGAAACTCCCGACCCTTCGGGGTGGTCAAATTGCCCTTAGCAACTTGATGCAAGGTTGTTCTACGCTGGTGTGCTTCCACGGCATTAAAACATTGCTTAGGCAGTAAATACTCCTTCACGGCAACGGGTTGACTATTGCTGGTCTGAATTCCTCTGTAAAGCCTTCCCATTCCCTGAGACCTAAGTATTTCAGTAATGCGATAGGTGCCTAAGCTGCCCCGGAGTTCAGTCTGAACTGGCAATGTAGTGGGGAATCCGCATTCCAGACAAAACTTGGCACCCGGTATCTTCTCAGTAGTTTCTATCGGCTTTCGACAGCCCAGAGGCGCATTTTGGGTACATCGATAGAATTTAGCTAGCGTATTAGAATCAAGAATAGGCATAGAATCTTCTCGGTAGTTAAGGTTAAACCAAAATGATTGAACCCAATTACGACTGAATCAGATTCATCTTGATGGCTGCCACAATAGCTTGTGTCCGACTTGTTACCTGTAGCTTCAGAAAAATATTAGTAAGATGAGTCTTAACAGTAGCCACTGAAATGTAGAGTTGCTTCCCAATTTTATCGTTTGAAGCTCCTTGAACTAGCCAATATAGAACATCGTTTTCTCTCTCGGACAGGTTGCAGGGCTGACCGATCTGTGAGGGTAATGAGGCTTGGGTTTTTTGGAATTTTCTAAAGAAGCCAGTGGCAACTTCAGGTGGTAAATAGATTTGGTTCTGCATAATAGTGGCGATCGCATCTAACAACTGCTGTGAAACCTGACCCTTAAATACATAGCCATCCGCCCCCGACTGCATAGCCTGATAGATCCAGTAGTCTTCTTGATGACCTGATAGAACAAGGGTTTTACTCGATGCATTGCTGTCTTGGAGCTGCTGTAATAGGGAGAGACCATCTCCCTCAATTAATTCCATGTCAATCAGAATTAGGTCGGGAGTATGCTGCTTGACAAGGGATAAAGCCAGAGCCGGACAATTCGCTTCCCCAATCACGTTAATGGCTCGATCCTGAATCTGGGAGAAGCTTAGGAGGGTTCTGATTCCAGCCCGAAATTGACGATCATCATCGACTAAAAGCGTCGATAGGGTTTTGGTTGGTTCTACTTGGGTTAACATACGGCGTTGTCCTCTGATAAGTTAATGGATGGAATCAATCGAGGTAGGCTTATCGAAAATTCTGCACCTTTTTTGGGTGCATTTCTTGCCCATAGTTTCCCTCCGTGATCGAGCACAACTTTTTGGGCAATGGCTAATCCTAAACCTGTTCCCTCGGAACGCCGGGTATAGAAAGGCTTAAACAGCTTCTGTAAATCCTCTGAGGATAGACCAGGGCCTTCATCTCTCAAGGTCAGTAAAACATCGCCCTGCTGCTCTTGCCAATCAATGAAAATTTTTGCGCCTTGGGGACTAAAATGAATGGCGTTACTCAATAAATTGCTGATAGCCTGTTTGATTTGAAGTGGATCGAGTTTTAAAATAAGTGTGCGATCGCTGCAACAAACCTGAATATCTTTCTCCGAAATCCAGCCTTGAAATTCTTCCAGTGTTTTATGGACGAGACTACGGATATCTTGCGGTACAATCTGCAACTTATTACTACTTCCACACTGCACGATCTCAGTGAGAGTTTGATTTAAGCCGTGAGCAGTCTTGCAAATGACTGAAGCTTGTTCTTGCTCCTTACTCAGAGGCAGAAGATGACTAAGGTTATGGGCATAGAGACTAATTAAACCTAAAGGATGACGTAACTGATGCCCCACTCGTTGAACAAGATGCTCTAAAATTTGAATCTTTTGGCGGTGTTGCCAGTTTTGTTGATGTTCGTCTAAATATTCACCGATACTGGCAGCCGTTCGCTTGATAAATTGCCGTTGAGTATGAGACAAAGGCCCCTTGGCAAATAATAGTAAGTATTGATTAGGCTGACTTGATTCACCAAAATGACAATAATAGAAGCCTTTTTCTATTGTCTCTGCATCAATCGGCTTTAACGCTAGAGCGGATGAAACATTAGCTAACCAACCTTCGGTCTGTAAGTAAGCTAGGGTCTCTTTCGCAAAAGAAAAAGGCATTTGAGAGGTTTCAAGAACTTGTTGCCGATCTGATATCTGCGGATCTTGATAAACCAATCTCGTCCATTGAATCTGCGATAGAGCTGCCAGTTGATCGATCTGTAGCTGCAAGAAATGCTTGAGTTTCCGGCTGTAATACTGGGGAGTCCCCTTTTCTGACTGAGGACTCAGATTTTTTAAGAGTTTGAGACCTATGCCTGGATTATCTGTGAGACTATCCATACTTTCCTCCAAATTATATGCTCTACTTCTAGTTCTGTTGCAAAAAAGTTGTGTCGCAAAGAGTGAATCAGATGGTAAGATACGAAGGCATTGTTGTTGACGATCGGCTTCCCATAGGGAGCAGTGCTCCAAAGTGAGGTTCTAAAAATTAGGGGTATAAATCACCTATTTAATAATATGAGCGCAGCGATATAGCTGTTTTTATTGAGAATCTAGCTTTGTAACTAAGAATTAAAACCCGATCTAACTTTGGAGCATTGTTCCCTTAATCATTTAGGCGTTTTCAAGATTTCTTACTTGGAGTTGGTAAAGTAAGAAATCCAGTGAATGCAGTCAGTTTATGTTGTAACTGACAATTATGACTTCAAGCGATGTCATCTCAATTCCGTAATTATGTTGAAAATTTTGCACCCACTAAAAGAAGCTACGGTAGATCCCTTGTGGGGGACATTCCAAAGCTTGGCTTTTCATAGCAGAAAATTGTAATCACCACAGGTGCAGATACATATTTGTAGGTGATGGAATGCTGAGGGAGCAAGCCTGTCAACCAGGCAAGGCGATAACCCAACTTACATAAGCAGTAAAACATAATCTTTAATCATTTCATATTAACTTGACGCACTTATGACAAACTTATAACAAAAGTATGACCAGAGATTTTTACTAAACAGCCTATTTAAAATCAGGAAATGAAAGAAACTTACCCAAATGAATATTGTCCATAAAATTTTGACAATAGATAGTTATTAGCGATGTTTGTAAGCAAGCATAACTAACGACTTAAAGCCCAAGTCGAACTTAGGCTTCTGTATCACTCATTGGGATAACTCAAATCAGAATATGCAGCTTTTAAGATGTTTTTTGGTGTTTAGACTAAAAAATGACAAAACGGCCCAGAGTGAATTAGACAGAAGTCGGATCTATTCCAATCAAAGTTGTTATTCAATATTAAAACAGCCCAAATATTTTTCCTTACTATGCTTGCCAGCTCAATTATCGATGCTAGCTTGACCGCGCAAAATATATCCTTTCGCCCCGGTGGACCATCGGTTTTTTTTGGTGTTTCGGTCATCAACCGCAGCAATCAGTTTGCGTCGTTTCAACTTGAAATTAAAGCGGCGGTAGCAGGCGAGCAGAGTAACTGGTATCACCTTTCTCCAGATGTATCTACAGCTAAATCACCCGGCGATCGCACTGATTTTCAAGTTGAGATTTTAGACTCTCCAATACCTGATTTTGTCGGAATCGTCAATCTAATGGTGCGGGTTTTTTCGCCCCAGCTCTCTGAAGAACGGCGATTAGTTTTGCGGTTAACGTTAGAACCTAACGGTGAATTAAACCTACTGCAGATCGGACTACCTACCAAGCGGTTTCAAGTCTATCCGCGTAACGTCGTGGATATTCCGGTGACTGTCAAGAATGTGGGGTCACAGCCTTCAGAAGTGCGCTTGCAATGTACAGAACTTGAGTTGTCCTGGCTAGTTGGTAGCTCTGAACGGTATATAGAAATTCCAGCAAATGGAGAGACAACAGCAACTTTCCAATGTCAGCCGCCTAGAGCAGATCGAGTTCCGAGTTGCGATTATCTTTTTGTGATAATTGCCAAAAGTCATCTGGGTTCTACCGTTGAAGCACAAGGGATTTTAGAAGTTCTGCCTGTTGGGTTCATGGAGTTTGAAGTCCAGCCTCAGCAGCAGTGTATCCCGGCTAAAAGACCCTGGCTCCCGAATTGGCGATCGCGTAGCAGTACCTTCCAATTGATGTTTAAGAACAATAGTAATCTGTTGCAAACGCTTGATCTTGAAGTACGAGGCCAAGACGCGAAAGGATGCCAAATTAAGATTAGTCCAGAAAAACCCGTTCTGCCATTGGGAGAAATAACTTCTACAAACCTAACCCTCTCTCCCCGTCGTCCCTGGATTGGCTGGTCGCAAACACTAAAGTTTGAACTCAAGCCTTGGCTATCAGACCCAAGATTAGGGAGTAGCGATCCAGCAACCCAGATTTTGTTCTTAAAGGTTTTCCCAATCGTACCCCTATGGTTATTAGTGGCATTGCTCTTGATAATTGCAGCCGCTGTGTTTAGACCAACGCCTATCACTCATTTGGCTGGCGTTAATGCCGTGCGACTCAGTGGCACGAGTGGCAGATCGCCGCTTGTAATGAGTGTCTCAGACGACTGTTCAATTCGGACTTGGGGCGTGACAGATTGGGGAACGCTAACCCCACAGGGTACCTTGAGCAAGGGGACGTTAGCCAAAACCTGCACTGATGCTCAACCTAACTCTTCCAAGGGACTTCTGGCGATTACTCAGCAAGCAATCCGGTCGCTAGCATTAATTCCGGTGAAAAATAATCAGGTCTTTGCAGGTCTAGAGAATGGAACCGTTCAGGTCTGGGATATCAACACTGGGAAGGGACTCTATACGCTCAAAGACCCCAACGACCAGACAAGCGATCGCATTCTGGACTTGATGTTTACTCGCAACTCTCTGACGCTATACACCAGCTATGGGAGCGGAACTATTCGGAGTTGGCGAAGGCCGAGGGATGTCCGTTTTGACTCAAAGCCTGCCAAGGTTTTGAAGGTGCCCGATCGCTTCGCATATCAAGCCTGGTCTTTAGCACTCAGTCCAGATGAAAAGATCCTTGTGAGTGCCGGACAGTTTAAGCGGCTTGTCTTGTGGGATGTCGCAAACTCGCAACCTCGGCAGCTAAGGCTCTCAGAGAATGCTCAAAATCGCGGAGAAAACGACTTTTTCTGGGATGTCAACTTTGCGCCCAATACTTCGATCCTAGCAGCATCTGATTCTGATGGTTACGTTACTCTTTGGGACTTAAGTCAATGTCAGAAAGCAGCGCGAAAGGGGTCGCTTAAAGAGCAGATCCCTCAGCAAAGCTGTGAACAACGGGCGAGGTGGCAAGTCTCAAAAACATCGGTTCGCAACATTCTATTTACTCCAGATCAACGATGGCTTGTGAGTGCAGGCGATGATGGTCAAATCCTGGCCTGGCGTTTGACCACAAACGTCACTCCCGATCTGACTCAAAAACCGAAGCGGATTGCAACCCTGCCTAGCAGGATTACTTCTTTAGACTTGATTGCTAAAGAGCAGGGGGTTTGGATTGCCAGTGGCTCCGATGATGCACAAGTTCGCCTCTATCGCTTTAACCCAGATGAATAAAGCCGAAGAACTGAGCTCTCTTTGATTGCAATTAAAGGAAGTTTCGGTTTGACTAAGTTGATCGCCGCCATAAATAGGCTTTTGCTACCGATCACAGAACTTTTCAAACATCCTCTGAACTCGACTTTATCCATTTTTTGGCAACGCTTTAGCTGACGCTGAAAGCTTTGTATGACCGTAGTTTTACTTTTTAGTTTTCACCTAAAATCAGTGATATGGAAAAAGTTTTTGCCAAAAAGCTAGGGTTTTGCCGATACAAGAGATCCAAGTTATTAATTTTGGATAAAGTCGAGCTGAAGCACTCGCCATATTATCCCATAGTTACTGACAAAAAATAGTCTAGTGCGATGATTGATAAATATCCCCAAAATCTGATAGTGTGCTACTTACCTCTGAGTATGCTTGTATTACTCAACAGCATATCTTTTAGTCCACTGAAAGCTCAGGCTGCTAATACTACACAATTACGAACTAGTAATTTCATTTTGTCGCAACAATTACCATCACCACAGGATGTCCAACCACCCTCACGTTCCCCACTTCCCTCTCCTGAACTGCCACAGCCACTCCCCCCACCAGCAGAACTATTTCCACCCTCTGCCCCAAATCCTACACCTGATGAACCACCCCTTGGCGAGTTTCCCCAAACTATTGTTGTTGAACGGTTTGAAGTTGTTGGTAGCACAGTTTTCAGTCCTGAAGAGTTAGCCCTCGCCACTGCTGAATTTACCAAACGACCGATCTCGCTGACCCAAGTGTATCAAGCACGTTCTAAAATCACTGAACTATACGTCAAAAAAGGTTACATTACATCTGGTGCATATATTCCACCCCAAACAATTAAATCTGGTGTTATCAAAATTCAGGTGGTCGAAGGTAAATTAGAAGACATCCAGGTAACTGGGACTCGGCGGTTGAATCCGAATTATGTCCGCAGCCGACTAGCAATAGCGACATCACCGCCTCTCAATCGCCAGCGTCTATTAGAAGCACTGCAACTTTTGCAACTTAATCCTTTGATTCAAAACGTGACTGCTGAACTCTCAGCAGGATCGGGGACGGGTACGAGTCTTTTAGAAGTTAATGTCAGCGAGGCAAAAACCTTTAGTAGTCAAATAGTTCTTGATAATGGGCGATCGCCTAGCGTTGGCAGTTTCCGACGCGGATTAAGATTGAATGAAGCCAACTTACTCGGATTTGGAGATGGTTTGAGTCTAGGCTACACTAATACCGATGGTAGCAACTCCTTTGATGCCAGCTACACATTGCCTCTCAATCCCCGCAATGGAACTCTTAGCTTCAACTATGGCATCACGTCGAGTAATGTCATTGAGCCTCCTTTCGACTTTCTAGATATCAAATCGGCTTCTCGTTACTACGAACTAACATTCCGCCAGCCAATAGTCCAAACTCCTACACAAGAATTCGCTCTGGGGTTAACTGCTTCCCGACGCGAAAGTGATATCTCGTCGTTGCTACAGAGAATAGGAAATCCAGCCTCGGAGCTTTCGCCTGGTGCTGATGAACAGGGACGCACTAGGGTATCTGCGTTGCGATTTTTTCAAGAATGGACGAGTCGTAACAGTCGTGAAGTTATCGCCCTACGCTCTCAATTCAGTTTGGGCATAGATGTGTTGAATGCGACGGTTAATCAAGATGCTCCTGATAGCCGTTTTTTTGCTTGGCAAGGGCAAGCGCAGTGGGCACGCCTTTTAGCTCCTGAAACCTTACTATTACTTCGTTTAAATACGCAACTCGCATCCAGAGCGCTTTTGCCTATAGAGCAATTTGGCTTAGGTGGGCAGGATAGCATTCGGGGCTACCGTCAAGATTACCTGCTGACGGATAATGGCACTTTTGTTTCTGCTGAAGTTCAAGTACCGATTCTGCGCTTACCCCAGATTAATAGTACATTGCAGGTTATCCCCTTTGTAGATTTTGGTGTTGGCTGGAATAGTTCTGGTAGAGAGAATCCCGACCCTAATACTCTAGCTGCTGTTGGTCTAGGGTTGCGTTGGTCACAGGGCGATCGCTTCACCGTTCGTCTTGACTGGGGCATTCCTTTAATATCTGTTAACTCAAATGAGAGAACTTTACAAGAAAACGGTCTGTATTTTAGTTTACTCTATAATCCTTTTTAAAATAAAGCAAGAAAGAGCTATTTGAATGTTGAATAACAAGAAGAAATATTAAGTTGGCTGCAAACGAAAGATAGTTGGGAGCTTGGCGAACTTGAGTATAAATTAGCATTTGAACATGATGTAACTTCCGAGTCAAAACGGAGCTATTATGACTTGTTTGATACGGCAGGAATTAGTTGGAAGAAAACTACTAAGTTGAATCAAAAAGCCGAGTTTACCACGACGACAACCGTTTTTTCTAATTTCGATAAAGCTGCATTCTGGAAATTTTCTTCTTTTATTGTGCAACTACCATTATATTTCAGCAACGCCATAGTCCTTTACTGAAGACGCTGTAGAGATGTTGAATCTGATAACACCACTCAAAGTTATGCTGAATCCTCCCACCCGCCTAGAGGGTTTCCCAGGGGAGAGCGTTACTCTTCATATCAGTCTGATTAATCAAGGCAAGCAGGGAGCCGTAATTGATGTGTTTGTCGATCCCATGACTCAGCCGTTGCTGGCATGGTGTCCATCTGCAAGAAAGCGGGTCGCCCTCGACTCCCAACAGGCTTGTGAAGTCAGCCTGCTCTTTGAGATTCCCTCAGATGCTTTACCAGGAAGTTATCCCTACACGGTATTAGTAGATGCCCCAGAGCATTATCCAGAAGAGACTCCGATTCATTACCCAGCCAGCCTTGAAGTTCTAGTCAAAGAGCACACTATTATACGGTCACAAAAGCTTACCTTTTCACTTAGCCCAGCAACTAGTCCCGTTCAGCCCTTACTAATTCAGCCCAAGCAGCACCAGACGCTATCAGTAATCGTGAACAACCACTCCAGTCGAGTGGATCGGTTTCGGCTCCATTGTCTTGAGTTGGATAAAACGTGGTTCACGATTCAATATCCTTCCAAGGAACTGAGTGAGTTAGGCGTCGTTTCCAGTATTGATGGTTTGGAGCTTAATCCTGGAGGTCAAGGCGAAATCATCATTAAGTTCCATTATCCAATAGACATGCCTGCTGGTCACTATTCACCGACTCTACAGATAATTTCTGATAATGCCCCAGAGCAGGTCTTTTTGGATCTAGTGTATTTAGAGGTAAAACCAAAACTTCACCTGAGTGTTGAACTGGAGACTATTCTGGGAAAAGTCAGTCACAGTCCAGGCCAGTATCGACTCACACTGACAAATCACGGAAATTCAATTCGAGAATTGGCCGTAAGTGCTAGCAGCCGAGATGAAACGGAGTTGTGCTACTATGTTTGCAGTCCTTCTTCTGTCAATTTGTTGATTGGCAAAACAGCAACGATTAGTCTAACCATTTATCCCAAACAGAAATGGCGACGTCCCCTCTTTGGGTATGGCTTAGAGCTACCGTTTCAAGTCAATCTTCAAGATATTCAAGGATTACCGACGCCAGAAAAGTTACCGATGGGGTTGTTAGTCTGGAAAGCACGCCCTTGGTGGCAGTTTCTACTGTTGCTGCTGGCAGGGGTTGGTGCATTGTCGGGACTCGGCTTTTTGATTTGGTTTGTCTTCTTTAAACCCGCTCCCCCGCCAATTTTGACAGAATTCAAACCGGATAGCGCTAGCTATACAGAGGGAGGGAGGGTACGCCTAAACTGGACGATCTCGAATTCAGATCGGCTTGATCAACTGGTGATTTCCTCAAGCAAAGATCGAACTGCGAGCAGTCCTCAAGTTTACGACTTTCATCAAGGCTTACCGACAGAACTGAACCGTTATTGCCAAATTAGCGATCGCAATTTAACCTGCACCAACGTCGATACAGGTGCGCGACTGGCGGGAGAATACACCTTCCAACTTCAGATTAAGGCAAAATCAGCAGAAAAGCGTATTCAGCAGAAACTGGATGTCGTAATTCAACCTAAGCCACTGCCGCAGGTGGTGAGCATTGCAGCACGCCAGTCTCAACTCGAAAAAGGCAAACCCTTAACCCTTAGTTGGGACATCAACAACTTTAGCCAACTTAGTCAGCTTCAGGTTATCGGTCAACTCAAAGAGGGTAAACCAACGCTCTTCAAGACTTATGATTTTCAAAAACAAATTCCTTTGGAATTAACGAAGCAATGTCAACCTCCAGTCAACGAGACATTGAGTTGTACCAACGTGAATATAGGGCTTCCGGCTAAACCAGGCAACTATGCGATTAGCCTTCAACCTGTGTCTAGTGGAAGTCAAAAACAATCGCCACTCTCCAAAGCAATTCAAGTCCAGTTAAAGGCAACACCCCTTCAAATTATGGACTTTACCCTCAATAATCAAAGTTCAGAGGCGAATCCCTCAATGTTCTTGAAAGTTGGACAAGTTGTGACTCTCAACTGGCAGGTACAGGGGGATGGTGTCAAGGTTAAACTCGAACCTTTAGGTGATGTGCCAGCTAGCGGTTCTAGGACATTGAAAGCGACTGCGAATCTCTCTCAAATTATCCTCACGGCTGAAACCGAGCAAGGTCAATCAGTCAAACGTGCGTTTTTGCTCCAAGTTGATACGCCAAAACCACTTCAGAAGCCGACTAATACCAATTCTCCAAAAGTAATACTATTTCATGAAAAACCTGATACAAATAAAGCATCAAGAATAAAATCCGAACCTGTAATAGAAGCGCCGATTGATGTATTTAAGTAAGGATTCATTTTTTTAAACTCTGATTCTGCTTCACTACTGTGTTTGACACTTACTGCTCGCGGCACTTTTAGCTTCGCTTTCATTTGATAACGCACTGTATCGTGTACTACTTTATCTGAAGCTTCTACCCCCTGCATTGCTTTTAGCTCATAGCCTTGTGAGCAATGACTTTAAGTAAAGTACGATAAATTCCGTGAAGTTGTGTTGAAGAAGCTGCTAAAAATTGGGGAATAAAATTATTCAAATGATGGCGGGTACTTTATAGCGATAAGCACAACTGGGGAATGCCATAAGTAGTCCCAGCCGACCACATTCAGCTACGAAGTAGATTGAAGGGGTTGTTGTTTCTTCTAAAGATAGGACTTACGCAAACAATAACCGAAACCCTTATTTTCAGGTAGGGGCAATTCATGTAGCTTTAGCTTCCCGCAGGGTATTGCCCCAGAGTGCGTGTACTTTTGCGTAAGTCCTAAAAGAGTTAGAAACTTTAAAATCATTCTGGCTGCGTTCTGAAAATTTACCCAAATAGGATGTCACTGTAGTTCCTCCCTAGCTGGTATTTTATTTTCGTGCAAGTCCCGTATTTCAGGAGCTAATAAGCTTTTATCTACCTAAAAAATTTTTGGACAAGCCACAGATAAAGGTCTATACCAAAATAATCTTTTATCGTAATTTTTGAAAAACAATTAAGCTATAACTTCTAAATTTTTATTCATACATAAGTCTGATTGCATTAGCTAATAGATCGCTTAATCTGAGTATATAGAAACGAATTAGATTTCTGCTTATGCTGAATTCGATTCTTCAAACCCTTGCTGAAATGTTGACTAGCGGATCTGTTCTCAATAGCACTGAGCAAATAAACTTTAGTCACCCTGGAAGCTTAGAAAATAGTAATAGAGAGCTATCACTTAATCTCTATCTGTATGATGTTCGAATCAGTAAAAAAATGCCAAATAATGGCAGGCAGGTGGAACGCTATTTTGATGATTCACGACAGGTTGCAGAAGTATTTAGAGCACCCAGTTGGTTCGATATCTCCATTGTAATTACAGCCCGCGATCGCACTGTATTAGGAGAGCATTATCTTCTGTCTGAGACTCTACTGCTGTTAATGCGTAGTCGACTATTGCGGGAGGAGTTTCTAACTCCTGACCTTCGTGGTCACGGCGACTTATCATTATCAGTCACTAGCGACCCGCCCATTGATGTAGGAAGTTTATGGAGTTCTCTTTCTATTCCCATACGGCCTGCTATTTATTTGACAGTAACCGTTCCCTTTAATGTATGGAGAAAAACAACTGTGCCTTTGGTTACTGAACGACATTTTGGGGTCAATAATTCAATTCCAGCTATCAGCAGGAGCGGATCTAAAACTCAGCGAGTTGCTATTGCTGGCATTGTCAAAAATACTTTGAACTCAAAGCCATTAAAACAAGTTCAAATTATACTTCAAGGAACCGAAAAATCAGTAACTAGCAACGAGGAAGGGTATTTTATCTTTGAGAATTTGGACTCTGGAAACTACATTTTACAGCTTAGACGATTTGGCTATCAGTTTAAGACTTGCACTGTTGTTGTGGACGGAAAACCATGTATCCCTAAAGAGATATTACTTATGCCCGCCTACTAGATCTCTATATCAATCGATTATCCAACAAATCAAGGAACACTTAACATGGCTAGACTAGATTACTTTGCACCAGGCGTTTATGTTGAAGAAGTCGATCGCGGAAGTCGTCCGATTGAAGGCGTCAGTACTTCGGTTGCAGGATTTATCGGCTTTACTGAAGATATACGAGGCGGGGCCGAACTCTTTAAACCCATGCTTGTCACAAGTTGGACTCAGTATCTTGAATACTTTGCCCGACGCACCTCTAACGGGTTTACAGACTTCGATGCGTATTTACCTTTCTCAGTTCGAGGATATTTCCTGAATGGAGGCGGACGTTGTTGGGTTACAAGTATTGGAACGCAACTTCCCAGTATTGGCCAAGAAAATTTAAAACGGCAAGCACCTTCCTTGGAGATCCCAAGACGCGGTAATCGCCCAAGTTTAAATTTATCCATCCGGCCTGAACACTTCGATAACGGACCGATTAAAATCCAAATTCAGGATGGAAAGCCTCGTGCGTTACCTCCTGCGAAGAATGTCGATAAAGCGAGCGACCAGATTAAAGGTCAATCGCAGGGAACAGATAAAGTAGAAATGCAGGGAACAGATAAAGTAGAAATACCTTATAATCCACGTGAGTTCTTCTCTGTAAAAGTGTGCCGAGATGATCAAGTGCTTGAGGAATACAATCACTTGAGTATGGATCCAAAACCCCAAACGCAGGCTGTAACCTACGTTGTTGAGGCTCTGAAAAACTCTAAGTATATTTCGATTGGAGATATTGCCCAGCCCGGACTGCCCTTATCCCGACGGCCTATGAATGGCGAATACGAACTACTGCCTCCAGCGCCGAATTCTACACCTGATAAATTTGCTAGTGAAATAGAAGGGGATCGGAGCGAACGAACTGGCGTTCTCGGCATCTTTGAAATCGACGAGATTACAATGATATGTTTTCCGGATTTAATGCGAGTCTATGAAGCTCAAATTTTAAGTCTTGAACAAGTTCATGGTGTGATGGAGACCATGGTAAGCATGTCTGAAGGTTCTACTAGCGGTGATATGCCAGGACCAACGAATCGAATGGTTGTGTTAGATCCTCCCCCCGATCGCACTAGGCCTCAAGATGTCGTTGATTGGTTAGATGAGTTTGGTCGTCGTTCCATGTTTGGGGCTCTCTATTATCCGTGGGTTAAAGTACCCAATCCTCGAAATGCAGGGCGTTCAATTCTTGTTCCTCCTTCTGGTCACATGATGGGCGTATGGGGACGAACGGATGAATCGCGGGGTGTTTATAAGGCTCCTGCGAATGAAGTCCCCAGAGGAATTACTGGCTTGGCATATGATGTCAACTTTAGAGAGCAAGAACTCCTTAACCCACTGGGTATCAACTGCATTCGTAAATTTCCCAACCGAGGAATTCGGATTTGGGGTGCCAGAACCCTAGTTGAACCAGATAAAACCGAATGGCGCTATATCAGCGTTAGAAGGCTCATCAGCTATATTGAGCGCTCAATTGAAGCTGGAACTCAGTGGGCTGTCTTTGAACCGAATGACGAAGAGCTTTGGACGCAGGTCAAATATACCGTTAGTAATTTTTTAGAGCGGATATGGCGCGAGGGTGCATTGTTCGGAGCTACTCCTAGCCAAGCCTTTTACGTCAAATGTGACGCCGAAAACAATACACCTGAAACAATGACCTTGGGGCGTTTATATATCGATGTTGGTGTATGTCCAGTACGTCCGGCTGAATTTGTGGTTTTCCGCATCAGCCAGTGGAATGCTCTTGAAACAGAACAAAATTAACAATCCTCTCAAGTCAACTACTCATTGAACGAAATAACTAGGAGAAAATCATGCCAGATACAAAACTCATCACCTGTTCGGATTTTTACTTTAGTGCAGGGTCTAAGGTCAAGGACTTACCAGTCCAAGAGTTCAGTAATATGGGGATGGAGGCTGCTACCACCGATCAGGTTGCTGGAACTGGGAAAGATGGAGTCAAAGTAAGGCAATCAAAGCCGGGACCTGTCAAATCGACCAACATAACGATTGTTTTGTCTGGAACTGCAAGTAAGAGTGCCTATGAATGGTTTTCAAAAGTTAATCCTTTTGGGAAGGAGGCTCCTAAGTATGATAATCAACTTGAAGATGGAAAAATTACTGGGTATTTTGACGGGAAACCAGTTATGGAATGGCAGATTAAGCAATGCTTTCCCTGCAAGTATACGGTCTCTTCAATGAAGGCTGGTGGAGCAGAAATAGTTACTGAAACGTTAGAGTTAGTTGCTCAAGAGATCAAGCGTGAAAAATAGGTAATATTCGCATTCCTCTCACGCAAAAATCACTAGCCCTCTTTTAATAGAGGGCAAATCTTCTCTTTTAATCCTGTTTGATTCGGCAATTAAGATATTTTGGTTCGACGAAATAGATTATGTCAAAGTTACCTAGAAGCCCCGTTTTTTTTACTGGAGCTAATTTCTATTTAGATTTAAAGCTTGATGGCTCAAGTGACGTGGTAGACGCAGTTTTCTTGGAATGTCAGGGATTTAACTATTCGCAGGATGTAATTGAGTTTAGTGAGGTTACTTCCGGTCGATGGGGCAAAGCAAACAAAGGAAAGTTTGTGCAAACGAAACTTCCAGGTAATGCCAAGAGCGGAAATTTAACATTACTTCGAGGAATGACAAGTTCGATGGCTCTATGGAACTGGTTTGAGTTGGTTGAGGATGGCAACTGGGCTAAACAGAGAAAAAATGCTCTTCTAACGATCTATGATGATGGAAAACCTCAGGCAAGATTTGAACTTACAGCAGCCTGGCCTACCAGATACAAATTTTCGGATGTCAAATCAAATAGTCAACAGCTAGAGATTGAAGAAGTAGAAGTAGCCTACGAAGGGTTCAAGCGTGTAAAAATCTAGCAGCTCTTTCGTGGTTTACTAGATCCACGTTTCTTCTCATATCTGAGATGCCCATCAGAAAAGATATTTCATCAGTTGAAAGCTTATGAGTAATGGATTAGCGATCGCAGCGATAACAGCTGTCTTCAAAAACTTATTAGAAGACGGCTTGGTTCAAAATGCAGCACTGTCGAGTATGGGAAATGTGCTAGTAACCACACTTCCCCCAGATCAGATTTCTATTGGAGTCGATGGTCAACCTCAGTTAAACCTGTTTCTCTACCAAGTTTCGCAAAATCGTAATGCAGATATGGGTGGGCGCAATGCTAAAGGCGACAAGCTACACAACCAGCCAGCCTACCATCAAGCTAGTACAGAAGAAGGTGCAATTCTCCCCTTAGCCATCAATCTCCATTATGTATTGACCGCTTACGGAAACAAAGACTTTCAGACGGAAATACTCTTGGGTTATGTCATGCAGCTTATGCATCAAACTCCGGTTTTATCCAATGCCACGATTCGAACAATGCTAAATCATGTCGCAATCATCAATCGTTCCGGTCTTTTGGCACAAGCGATTGAATCGACTTCTGTTGAAGCTTTAACTGAGCAGTTAGACCAAGTAAGGATCGCGCCAAACTTGTTCGATACAGAACAGATGTCCAAATTGTGGTCGCTCTTAAAAGGTTCTTATCGACCCTCAATAGCCTACGAAGTATCGATGGTGTTTATTGGCTCTAAGAAATCTTCACTTGCTCCAGGTTCTAGTAAAGGGGCATTGAATCAGCCGCAAATTGAGAAAATTGTGGCATCGCCTACAAATAACGAGATTGTCGCTGGGAGCAGTCTAATCATCTATGGGAACAACCTTAGGGGGGATGTAACTCTGCTGCGTCTGAACGGAGGAGAAAACCTATTAGAACCACAAATTGTTGAAGATAACAGAATTTTGTTTAAACTGCCCCAAAATCTATATGCTGGGGTTCAGAAGGTTCAGGTTGTTCATCAACAACTATATAATTACCAAAACTATCAAGAATCAGAGGTATTGTCGAACGAGCAGACTTTCGTTTTACATCCAACCATAGACGATAAGCCTATTCTAGCTCTTCAAGGCTAATATGTGCGATCGCACCAAGTATGAGAAATTAGGCAAGTCATTGACGAGTGTAGAAGTCACTGGTTGGATATAATCAAAGTTTCAACGCCCGCAATCGCGCTTTTTAGCCTTAAAACAGACGCGCCTTTTGCGATCGCCACAACAATAAATTTGTAATTTAGGGTGATTTTGAACCAGATTTTGACCGTTTGAACCATATCTAAAGCAGGGAGCACCAACGATGAAAAAAATTGCTAAAAATATACTCCATCCACGGCAGGAACATAAGCGTCGTCAGGCAGAACGACAAGATCGTCAGCAAGGAGAGCAACAGCAGGGAGAATCGTCTTTGCAACCGCCGCCAGGTTTAGCTTCATCATCTCAGCAAGCGACGACGCCAGCACGACCGCCATTACAATCTAGCTCAGTATCATCACTAACGCCTAGCCGCTTTAGCAGAGAATTTACAGCGCAAAACGAGGGTCGGGACTCAGTGGATAGCAACCGTTCTATACCAAGATATATGCTTCATGGAACTTCAGAGAGCAATGCAGCCAACATATTAGAAACGGGGCTACAAACATCTTATGGAGGACAGGAGGGAGGAGCTAGTAGAAAAATGAATGACCCGAAATATATAGAAAATTCTCAAGGCGTGGTTCATGGTACTCCTAGCAGGAAAGTAGCCAACGCTTATGCAGAGTATCATGACAAACTCAGTGCTGGAGGAGAGAGTATTGAAAAGAACAGTGCCTTCATAGGTTTCAGAAACGTACATCCCGAATTAACAAAGAGAGATCCAAACTCCAGGGCCTCATACACCATAAGTCAATCAATCCCCTCCAATCAAGTCGTTCCGGTACGACCCGAGAAAGTCGCTGAGGGGGAAGATCCGACGGGCCTGTTTATGCCTTAGAAGTAATGATTTGTTGTAGGCGTGAATGACCCTCCCCTAGCTAAAGTCGTTTGCGCCCTTAACTATTAGCTCAGTAGTTTTTTTGGCAGTGTAGGGCATCTATGCTGAACACAACGCCCTCTAAATGCAACGTTTCAAGCATTGTTTGTACTACTTTTAATTGGCGTTGTTGTACGAATAGAGAGAATGGTAAATTTTATCAATCACCTATTTCCTTCCTTGCCACACTCAGCCTAAGTATAAAGACGAAAGCCAAATACAGAGTTCGCAACTGGAAAAAGTATAATGCAGCACGATTTTGAAGTCTGGTACCAGGCCAACCACCACTATTCAATTGCCGCTTTCGATCTAGTCCACAATCTTCTACAAAACTCGACCGATCGATCTGAAAACGATCCCGACGCAAGATCTTCAAACACCGATCGCGATCGATCTCAACTCTGGAAGATAGCTTCTGAAATGTCATTTCCTCCAGCTTTTGAGCAAATTTGTCAAAAATTTAGACTTTCAGAATTTGAGTTTTATATACTGGTTTTTTGCGCTGCCATTGAACTCGATTCGCGTTTTCCAGAATTATGCACTAAAGTCTATAACGATCGGAACTACTACTATCCAACATTTGGGTTAGCCCTCAGAGCTTTACCAAATCCTCATTGGAGTGCATTAGCTCCTGATGGAGCGCTTCGCTACTGGAAGCTCATCGATTTAGGTTCGGGTAATAGCCTTTTGAATAAACAATTGTTTATAGATGAGAGAATCCTTCATTACCTTCAAGGTCTCCAAACGACAGACCCATTACTGACAGGACTTACTGAGCTACCTTCAGATCGTCCCAATCAACTAATGCCCTCTCACCAGAGCTTGGCTGATAAAATAGCAGCGTTATGGCATCTAAGTTCATCTCAAGCCCCCATAATTCAACTGTGTGGTTCAGAGATAGAAGATAAGATAGATATTGCCCAAGTTGTTTGTCACCAACTTGAGCGAGGCATCAGTCTCCTGAACTGCGATCGCATTCCTCTAAACTCTAACGACTTAACTTCTTTCACTCGCCGATTGCAGAGAGAATGTATTTTAGAGCATAGGGCGCTCCTGCTCAATTGCGATGATACGGATCTTTCCGATCCAGAACAACGTGCTGCGCTCAATCAACTCCTGGAGGAATTTTCAGGATTTATCATTATCACAACGCGTGTTCCACTCCAAGAGTTAAAGTGTAAGATGATTCGCTTTGATGTTCCTAAACCCCTACCTCAAGAACAGTTAATTACCTGGGAAACCTCTGTGGCCGAACTCAAAACTCAACTCAATGAGCAAGGGAAATATATACCAGACTCAGATAAGCTGCTGCAAGACTTGCAGGAACTCACGTCTCAGTTTCAACTTAGTACCTCTATGATTCGTCGAGCCTGTACCGCAGCTGTCGGGCAGTTGACAATGCCGTCCGCTCCTTCCCTAAAACAGGCTCTATGGCAAAGCTGCCGCGTCCAAGCTCGTCCTGGATTAGATGAGCTTGCAGAGCGAATTGAGTCTAAATTGTCCTGGGAAGATTTGGTATTGCCGCCCCTTCAGAAGGGAATCCTAAAGGAAATTTCGGCTCATGTCCGACAGAAAGCCAAAGTATACGAAAAGTGGGGATTTGCATCTAAAAGTAGACGTGGACTGGGTATTACAGCACTATTTTCTGGGCCTAGCGGAACCGGAAAAACTCTGGCAGCAGGTGTTCTTGCCAATGAGCTGAACCTTGATCTCTATAGAATTGAACTTTCTGCTGTTGTCAGTAAGTACATTGGCGAAACTGAGAAAAATCTACAGCAGATATTTAATGCGGCTGAGAGCGGGGGTGTAATTTTGCTTTTTGATGAAGCAGACTCTATTTTTGGTAAGCGGAGTGAAGTTAAAGATTCTAAAGATCGCAATGCCAATCTAGAAGTCAGTTATTTACTTCAGCGAATGGAATCCTATCCAGGAATGGCTATTTTAACGACGAATTTACAGAGTAATTTAGACCCTGCATTCATGCGGCGACTTCGGTTCGTGACTCAATTTTCTCTCCCAGATGCCGCCCATCGATCTGAAATTTGGCGACGGATTTTTCCGCCTGATACGCCAACCGAAGGCTTAAACGTTGAAAGACTAGCTCAACTTAACGCTCCTGGCGGTAATATCCGCATTATTGCCCTCAACTCAGCCTTTATGGCCGCCGATGCACAAGAGCCTGTCCAAATGAAGCATATTCTTAGAGCAACTCAAACAGAGTATGAAAAACTAGGGAAATCATTAACGAGCGTAGAAATTTCTGGCTGGATTTAAGGTTGTGTCGCAAAAACTTACTGAAGATAAAACAAGCCAAAATCAGGACGGTAAACACGTTCGCCTAAATCAGACTGATTTGCATCGTTTCTGCCTATGAGTCAGCAGTTATAGTTGTCCCTAAAGCAGCAATAATTCGCCAAACACACAATTTTTTCGGCAGAAATTTATATTCTGTATTCATACTTTTGTCTATAGACATTGATAGTGAAAATTAATAAGATACTACAGATAAACGAGGAAGAATTTGTCAAATAATTCAGCATAAAGTTGAAACTAGTTTAGCGCAGAAAGACATCTGCACATAGAAACAGAAAGTTCACTCACTAATACATCAAGGATATTATGGGAAATTATCTATCTTATTTCCGTGAGAAAAAAAGAAATAGAATCTGCAAATCGCCCACATACCGGAAATATTCAGGAGAGTAACAACCGGGTTTCCAGAATACCTCCAAATGTCTTACAAAAACAAACACAGAGTATTAAACTCCTTTCTACTACATCTGCATATCCTCTGCAACAAACACAAACGAATGGACAAGAGTCTAATCCAAGAGAGGTGGCACGAGCAGATTTTAATAGAGGTGGTGCAGAAGATACACAATTTGAAGCAGCAGAAAATAATACAGTAAATCCACAAGAAGAAATAGAACAACAAACCCAAACGACTCAACAAAAGGATAAGGAGCCACAACTGGAAGGTACTATCAATTATCCTAATGTCCCAGACAATGAGAAAGATCCAAGGGTTAGGATAAACGTAATGATTAAACAGTTTAATGACAGCTTAAAAGTAAGGTATCAACAAATTGATTGTGGCTTGTATCATGAAATACAAACAGCTATGCACTTAGTAGGAAATTTCAAGATTGTACATGGAAAACAAATTAGTCGGGGATTAACGAAAGAAGAAAAAAATAGTTGCTTGAATGGTGATTCACAAAACATAACAACACCAACAGAAAATGGAAAATATAGAGAAATAGATTTTGTGTTTGACGAAGATGAAAAAACAAATATAGTTGAAGCGAAAAACACAGCCAGTGTAGATACCCATCAAGTTGATAAAAATAAGAAGCTTGCACAAAAGCTAGGAGGAAAAGTAATATATGCGTTAGCAGGTAATAAAGACGCACAAATGAATGCAATCAAGAAAAAATTCCAAGAAGGAGAGAGCCTTGAGATAGCTAGTCAACAATTGGAATTTATTACCATTCCCGCAGACGAATTTGGGCGTTTGTATAATGAAGGCATAGTTGCGGGACTAGGATACATTCCGACTTTGAAGCAGATAATGGATGAGTCGTTCAACGTAGACTCCGGAGCAGAATACGACGAGATTTAGTTTTAGTCACACCCCCTGCTAGAAATATTAATGGCTTTAATTTAAATAATTCTGTCTAGAGTCTTGTGAATTAATGGAATAACCCTGTTTATAGACATAAGTCTACTAACATTTCATAGTTCACTAAAATAGTATGAGCTTAATTAAGTGGATCTAGTTATGCAGCAACTTCAAAAATTTGAGACACGAATCCAGTCAGAGTTTTAAAAGTTGCTTTTGATTTTTGCTTTCGGAAAGTGGCAAAAGAGGGGTATTAAGCACCGTACCAGTTGTAGTACTTGTCATACCTTGGCGGAATTTGTCTTTAATTATACCCAAATTATGTAGCGGTTGCGTAAATTTTGATATTATTTATTTTTCCTAGCTTGCTAAAACCAGCCTTTTTGTTGTTTGATAAATAGATATTATATGTAAACGAGGTAAAAGTATAAGCGTTTTGACCAATTTCTACTCTCAAGTTTTTATAATGCCTACAACTTGCATAATTAGCTTGCTTTGCTCCCAATAAGTTCAGTGAAGGTAAAATCACACAAAACAAGGCAGTATATTTAATACTTGCATATAGGAACAACGCGATTTGGTGAGATCAAGGTTAAATTATCAATTACATCGCTAAATTCTCAATAAAACCAGGGTTTTCGTTGCGATGCCTACGGCGGACTGCGCCTACGCATCCCGAAATAGCCTATTTCCGTTCTTGGTTTTAGCACTTCTTCACCAAATCGCGTTGCTCCCCTTGCATAGATTGTAAACCTCATTTTGTTATCTAGTAAGGAGAAAAATTATGGTGCTTAATTTTACTAAATATGACAGTATTCCTGTATTACCAAAGCGGAGGGATAATTTTAACAAATTTTCTACTTATATTGTGCTAATTAACCAAAATAATCAATTAGCGTTGCAATGGAAACATCAACCTTCTCTGCAACGTAATTTGAAATTATATGAAGACAAGCATCAGGAGTTTTCTAATTTATTTTGCCACCAGGATAGAGGAATAGACATCGCCAATTTTTGGCGAAAAGTAGTATTTGATGAATCACAATTAATAGCAGATTGGAAGCCAAGCAATAAAATACAACTTGCCTATGAACATTTAGCAAGTTACTTCGAAGAAAAATGCTATTGGGCTGCCAAAGACTTATGTAAGGAGCGTAACGCCAATTCTTGGGAAGAATATCTATGTATTGCTAGATTGCTAGTTTACAACCCCCTAAAATTGAAAGAAATTTTAGTTAAATATAATTCTCAAAGTGCGAATATAGATACATATATAACTCACACATTAACAAACCATATTAAATCTTCAGCAGAAGTTAGTAGATTTTCACGGTGGAGATTGTTATACAAAAAGAGTGATAAAGAACTCATAGAAGCACTAAAAGTATTCGGAATCATCGAACCAGAAATTTCATTAATGATTTTTGCCAGAAAATACTTTAAACAAGTTTATTTAATTAACAAAGTTAAAAATCCCACCAGAACTACAGGTAAAAAATGGATAGCCCCTGACGAAGAAGATTTTTCAAAATCTGCTCAATGTTATAACCTAGAAAAGGTATTACCAACTGCACCCCATGAGGTATTTGCTAACTCTACTAAAGTAACTGCAAAACAAATTCAAGATTGGATGGAGATTTGTATTAAAGCTTTAGAAAGTTATCCAATATCAATTCTACCGAAATTTTCACTTGATGCCCTCCAAGGTGAATTTGAAGTTAAATCAGAATTACAAGCTCCAGAAATCGAATGGGAAAAGATATCAAGCACTGAGGATACAAGAGAACAAGGATTTTTGGCGAATCAAGCTAATTCAATTTTATCTGAGCAACTTCAATCCCTGAAACTGGATGAACGGAAAATTTTACTTCTCTATTATGGGTTTGGACTAAATCAAAAACAGCTAGCAGATAGATTAGGAATGAATCAAAGTACAATTTCTCGCTATCTAACTAAATCTACAATCAAATTATTAGAAACTATAGCAAGAATCTCCCAACCACAACGATGGGTTAAACAGTATGTAGGACGATGGTTAGAAAGTGAGTATCATGCACCAGTACACTCAGATTTGATTCAAGCAGCTTTGGTGTCAGCAATAAAGAAATTAGTAAACGAAGAACGCGAGATTTTGCAACTTTATTATGGAGAGCAAATGGATGAAATAAAAATTGCTTCTCAGTTAGGTATTAGCTTGAATAAAATAGCTACAATACTTACTAAAATAACAAATCAATTACAAGAAAAATTGATGCAGGAAATAACCATTTGGATTAAAGAATATTTAGAAAAGTGGTTAAGTAATTATTACAAATCTCTGATAAAAATAGTGTTGAAAAATGAAGCTAAATTAGGAAAGAAAGAATTAAAATTAGAAGAAAAGATTTTCCTAGTGGAAATATATATTCAAAATCAGTTGTATTAACTTTATTAGAGAGGAGGAATATTATGTTGAGTTTATCAGATTTCGTAAATATTGACACTAAGCATATTTGGTTACAAGTAGAAACAGCCGAACAAGAAAAAATATGGCAGCTTTGCCAACATCACTCAAATGCGATCGCAATTTACAATGCTTATCTTAATCGCATCTGCTTGAGCCGCTTACTCACTTGGTTTCAGGTGTCCTTAGAAGAATCTACGTTACGTGCACAGGTATTTCCTAGTGAAGAAAATTTACCTATGATCTTAGAGATAGTAAATGGCACAGCAATTAAGGTGGGTGAAACCAAGATAGTATTAGTGCCGACTGAAACAATAGATATAGAAGAATTGTGCGTACCGCAAGAATGGGTAGATATTAATAGTTGGGCAGCCGACTATTATATATCAGTGCAGGTAAATTTGGATGGCGATGATGATGATTGTTGGATACGAGTATGCGGGTTTACTACCCATCGTCAATTGAAAAACCAAGGCAAATATAATTCAAGCGATCGCACTTATTCTTTACCTATCGAACAGTTAACTGAAAATTTCACCTTACTTTTTGCTACATTGGGATTGCGTTGGCGAGAAGAAGTTCCACCTGAAGTAACTTTGTTAGCAGCAGAAGCTCAAAACATATTGGAGACATTGAGTGATGCTTCTATTTATTCTCCCAGGGTACATTTGGATATACCATTTGCTCAATGGGCGGCATTAATTTCCAACGAACAGTGGCGACAACAACTGTATCATCAACGTTTAAATAAAGAAAAAAATACTGTATCCACTGTTAAGAAATACTTGTCATCAAGCATAGAATCAATGAATAACGTCTCTGTAGACTCCTCATTTATTCAGGTGAACCTTAATCAATGGTTTCAGAACCTGTTTGCAACCGGATGGCAACCTATTGACGAAGTTTTAAATTCACAGCTAGGAAATTTAGCATTTGAGTTTAGAAGTTTTTCGGCAATTAAGAAAACAGGTGTAAATGGAGTCAAGCTAATTGATTTGGGGGTACAATTAGGAGGACAATCTTTAGCATTGATGCTTGCTCTCTCGCAGGAAGAAGACAAAAAAATTGCGATCATTGTACAAGTTCACCCCACTGGTAATAAGAAATATTTGCCACCAAATCTCAATGTTATACTTTTAGAATCGGGAAACATTCTACAACAAATTGAATCGAGAAGTCTAGATTGCTACATTCAACTTAACCGTTTTAAAGGTTTAAGCGGAACCAACTTTTCTATCCAACTGATTCTTGATAATTTCAGGATGACAGAAAATTTTTCCATTTGAAATCATATCAAGTTTGGGTAATTACTTATAAGAAAATTTATCAATACAGGACAGGTTGGGTTTGACAAGGTTCAACGCAACATGATCTCTAAACTTGTGTTGGGTTAGCCTTCTCCTGTCGGAGACGCTACGCGAACGGAAAGCCGCTTTTCTGCGAGACGCTCCGCGTAGCTTGCTTCGACCTAGGAGTATGCATCTACGTTCCTCAACCTAATAACTTATAGATATTATAAGTGTTTAAGCAAACTTGAGATTAGCTATCTTAGTATTTTCAAGTCATGAGTTAACAAAAAAATGATATATATTAAAACAGTATGCATTCTGCCTGTAAATCATAGCTATCTGATAATTAAAGATGAGTAAATTAATTGTTATCAGCTTAGAAAAAGGTAACTTAAACGATGGCTTTTTCCCTGTAACTGCACAATTATGGGAAACTAACAACTCTCGTCCGATAAAATTTACAGGAAGTTTACCTCCTGCACCAAAAATTGCTGAAATCTATAAACGCTTTCAATTAATATATCAAGCACTTCATAAACGATTCGTGGGTCGTTCGGGAATCGAAGTAGAATCGACAGGTTTAAATAACGTTAGTGAAGTAGATTTTAGTGAGGTTAAAGAACAGTTATATCAAGAAATCAATTGTTGGCTAAACTCTGATTTATTCCGCCCAATAGATCAAAAATTACGAGAGAAATTGGCTTTAGATGAAGAATTTCAAGTTATTATTGAAACAAGCGATTATCTCCTACAACGGCTACCTTGGCATTTGTGGAATTTTATTGAGCATTACCAATTATGCGAAGTTGCTGTAAGTACTTCAAAATATGAGCGAGTAATACCATTACCTAAACAGAAAACAAATAAAGTTAGAATATTGGCAATTTTGGGTAATAGTCAAGGAATTGATATTCAGCAAGATAGAAATATTCTAGAACAATTACCATCTGCATCAACAGTATTTTTAGTAGAGCCTTCACGTCAGGAATTAGATAAGTGCCTTTGGGACGAACAAGGTTGGGATATACTGTTTTTTGCAGGCCACAGTCATAGCAAAGATGATCGGGGTCAGATACATATAAATCAAACTAGTATTTTAACAATAACCGAGTTAAAAAATGCATTAAGTTACGCAATTTCACGCGGTTTAAAAATAGCTATTTTCAATTCTTGTGATGGTTTGGGATTAGCGCGACAGTTAACTGATTTGCAAATTAGCCAAATTATTGTCATGCGGGAAGAAATACCGGACTTTATAGCACAAGAGTTTGTGAAACATTTCTTGGGAGCTTTTTCTGAAGGTCAATCTTTCTATTTAGCGGTGCGTTATGCACGTTCAAGATTACAGGGTTTGGAAGAAGAATTTCCTGGTGCTTCTTGGCTACCTGTGATTTGTCAAAACATAGCGGAAGAGACTCTAACTTGGCAAGAATTATGCGGTCAAACTAACATAGTTGCTTTCCCTAAATTGACAGCGCGGAATTTGAAAATCACATTTTTAGTGAGTGTGTTGAGCACCTGTTTAATTGCGGGAGTGCGATCGCTCGGCTTCATGCAGCAATGGGAACTGTTAGCTTTCGACTCAATGATGCGGATGCGACCTGACGAAGGTGTAGATAAACGTCTTTTGGTGATTACTGTCACAGAAAAAGATATTCAAGCTCAAGAACAAAGACAAAAATCATCGCTATCAGATAGGACATTAGAAGAACTATTGCAAAAATTGTCACTTTACAAACCAAGAGCCATTGGTTTAGATATTTATCGAGATTTTCCGGTAGGTTCTCAATATCCAGATTTAGCAAATCGTTTGCGGACAAACAACAACTTTATTGCTATCTGTCAACTTGGGGGTAGCAATAAACAAACAGTTGGGATTTCACCACCACCGGAAATTCCATCTAACCGCATAGGTTTTAGTGATGTTGAATCTGATAGCGATTTGGTAATTCGTCGTAACCTATTATATATGACACCAGACCTGGGGTCAAATTGCAAGTCGCCCTACTCCCTCAACTTCCAACTTGCACGACAATATCTAGCTAAAGAAGGCATCAAATTCGATATTACTGACGAAGGCTACTTGCAGCTTGGCAAAATAGTCTTTAAACCCATAGATATTCCCACAGGTGGTTACCAACAATTTGACGCAAAAGGACACCAAATACTACTTAATTATCGCTCTTCGCGGGAGGTTGCAAAACAACTCACTGTCGCACAAGTTCTGAATAATCAATTCAACCCCAACTGGGTAAAAGATAAGATTGTTTTGATTGGTGTTGACTCACAAGGCGCTAAAGATTATTTTCTTACACCCTATAGTATGGCAACTATCCCATACCAGGAAATTGCAGGGGTACTGCTTCAGGCAAATATGGTTAGTCAAATTCTAAGTGCTGTTTTAGACAAGCGCCCTCTGCTGTGGGTTTTACCTGCATGGGGTGAAATCCTGTGGATTTGCGGTACGTCTTTGGTAGCCGGAATATTAGCTGTATACAGTCGGTCACTATTGAAACTTGCTATTCTTATCAGTGCTGAATTACTCATCCTCTACGGTTGCTGTTTTGTTCTGTTGCTATATGGAGGTTGGATGCCATTCCTTCCCTCTGCATTGGGATTAGTAATCACTGGAATCAGTGTGAAAAATACGAAAAATTATTCATAAAAAAAATAACTGTAAATAATTGAAAAATTAATTATGACTAAAATCAACTTTCTTTCACCACCAAAAGCATTAGTATTGATTGCAACTTTTATGTTAGTTAATATTACGCAATTAGCAGTACAATCTCAGCAATCAAACACTACAAAAATACGTTTTGTTCAGCCATCTTTAGAAAAACAACCAGAAAATCGGGGCGCACCGAGAGACAGAAGAGGTGCAGGAACTCGCGGTGATTGCCCAGTTACGAACAAACCTCTCACAGCCTTAGTACCTTTAGTGTCAAAAACCGCAAATCAGAAGCAAGTAACAACAGGCACAGCTACCACACAATATGTTTTAAGCTTAACCACAGAGAAACATCCAACTTTTTGGTTTTACGTTCCCTATTTACCCAAGAATATCAACTCGGTGAAATTTATCTTAGAGGATGAACAAAAGAACTATCTCTCCAAAGAACCAATTCCTATTACTTTATCCAACACGCCAGGAGTGATTAGAGTTAGTGTTCCTACAACAGAGAAACCCCTGGAAATTGGACAATATTATCACTGGTACTTTTTGATTGATTGTAACCCGCAAAATCGCTCAGAAGATATAGCAGTTGAAGGGTTAGTACAACGCATTGTCCCAAAAGATGGATTAACACGTCGCTTACAGATAGCAACCCCACGTCAACGAGTAGCCCTTTATGCTCAAGCAGGTATTTGGCAAGATGCTCTGACTACTTTAGGAAAACTTCGCGCCCGGCAACGACAAGATGCGGACTTGGCGGCTGATTGGAAAGATTTGTTGGAGTCTATAGGGTTGGAAAATATTTCTACCGAAGCGATCGCACCTTGTTGTAATCTTTGACATTGCCATAGGGCATTGGATATCTGCAACAACTTTTTCTACTACTTTAGAGGGATACGATTTTGAGAAAATATATGCGTTTTGGATACTTCAGAGGAACAGGAATTGCGATTATCGGGCAAGTCCTAACTTGTCAGTTCGCTGGTGGAATAATACTCTCTGCTAATTGCGCTATTGCCCAAATTACGCCGGATGGCACTCTGCCGAATAATTCTAATGTCAAATTAGATGGCAACACCAGAATTATTGAGGGTGGAACGACAAGAGGCACTAATCTGTTCCACAGTTTCTCTGAGTTCTCTGTTCCCAATGGAAGTCCTGCTTTTTTCAATAATTCACTAGATATTCAGAACATCGTGACACGAGTAACAGGTAAGTCAATTTCTAATATTGATGACTTAATTCGTGCTAACGGTAAAGCAAACTTATTCTTACTTAATCCGAATGGAATTGTATTTGGGCGAAATGGTAGCTTGAACATTGGTGGTTCTTTTGTTGGGACAACAGCCAACGCTTTACAATTCGGTAGTCTAGGCAACTTCAGCGCTACAAATCCAGAAGCGCCTTCACCCTTACTGACGATTAACCCTTCAGCTTTTTTATACAACCAAATCCCTACAGGAGCAATTCAAAATAACTCAGTTGCATATGCTGGTCGTCATTTAACAGGTTTTGATACATATGGTTTGCGAGTACCTGATGGTAAAAGCTTATTACTAATCGGTGGTAATGTGACGATGGATAATGGACAATTAAATGCTTATGGTGGACGAATCGAATTAGGAGGATTAGCTGCTCCAGGAAGTATAAATCTTGCGATTGATGGCGACATTTTTAGTACTCAAGTACCTGAATTGTCACGAAGTGATGTATTTTTGAATAATTTTGCGATCGCTAATGTTGCTTATCAGAGTGGTGGTAGTATTGCAGTCAACGCACGCAACATAGATTTGTTAAAAGGAAGTGCGCTCAATGCTGGTATCGAGGCAAATTTGGGATCAGCAACTGCAAAAGCAGGAAATATTACTCTTGACGCCACCGAAGCAATTAGGATGGAAGAGCAAAGCGAAATTAGAAATCAGGTTCGAACGAATGGCATCGGCAATGCTGGTGATATTGATATTACTACTGGCTTATTGTCCGTAAAGGTCGGATCTGGAATTTATACTCGTTCCTTGGGCGATCATTCCTTGCTACGCCCAGGTAATGCCGGCAATATCAATATCAATGCTCGCGGACAAGTCTATTTTCTAGATGGAAGTTTTGGCTCGACTACTTTAGAACCTACAGAACCTACAGGTGTAGGAAAAAGTGGAGATTTGCAAATTCAAGCTGATTCTGTGTTAGTTGGTAACAACTCTCAATTAAAGGTTAGTACTTTAGGTACGGGAGATGCTGGCAATTTAACAATTGATGCTCGTAAAACCGTTGAATTTGATAATAATTCCTTTGCCTTGAGCCAAGTTGAAAAAGGGGAAGGTAATGGCGGGATCATAAAAATCAATACGGGTTCACTTACACTGAATGATCATTCGTTTCTTAGTGCTAGTACCATTGCCAAAGGAGATGCGGGCAGTGTGAAAATACAGGCCGGCGATACTGTATCCTTTGCAAAGAATAGTAGCGCGTTTACCACAGTTCAAGCAGGCGGCAAAGGAAATGGAAATGACCTTTCAATCCAAGCAAGGTCAGTTTCAGTTACTGATGGATCATTTTTAACAGCAGGTACTTTCGGTGAAGGTAACGCAGGTAATGTAATAATTCAGGCTACCGATTCGGTTCGATTTGATGGTAATAAAAGTTATGCTGCTAGCAGCGTAGGTTTGGATGGATATGGCGTAGGATTAGGCAACGCAGGTATAGTAAAAATCTCTACAGGTTCGCTTCAGCTCACCAACCAAGCCATATTAACAGCAGAAAGCTACGGCAAAGAAGGAAATGCAGGTAATATCATCATTAATGCCCGTGATGCCGTCTCTTTATCAGATGGAAGTTCTATAAAAAGCCTGTTAGGAGGGCAAATAACGGGTAAAGCAGGTAATATCAGCATTACCACAGGTTCTCTCTCAGTTGCCAGTGGTTCCTCGCTCCAGGCTGATACTTATGGACAGGGAGACGCCGGTTATATTAATATTCAAGCACGAGATAATGTGTCTTTTATAACTGAGGGAGGAGCTTATAGTAGAGCACAAGAAAATGCCAATGGTAGGGGAGGTGATATAGATATTAAAGCGGATTCTTTGACGTTGAGTGATGGTTCTTTTATAGCAACAAGCACTCTAGGAGAAGGACATTCTGGTAGTGTAACTATTAATGCCGCTAATTCCGTTAATTTAAGTGGAGTTAACCAAAAAGGTTTTGCAGGAGGCATTTACAGCGAAGTTGCGACCATTCAACCAAATAGTAATGGAGGCGATATAAATATCACTGCCAGGTCGCTGAAAGTGACTGATGGTGCACTCTTGGCTAGTCGTACAAATGGTAATGGAAATGCTGGTAGTGTCAATATTAAGGCGAGTGATTTCGTTTTATTTGATGGTGTAGGCAGTAACAACAACAGAAGTGGTGCCTATAGTCTTGTGTTCCCTCAAGGAACAGGTGCGGCAAAGGATATTAACATTAATACAGGCTCACTTTTTTTGCGAAATGGTGCGATCTTGAGCGCAGGCACAGAGGGAGAAGGGAATGCAGGAAAAATAAATATTATTGCCCAAGATATGGTATCTATTGATGGAGCAAGCGCTAATGGATTACCAAGTACGATTGAGAGTAAGGTAGGAGAAAATGCTGTGGGCAATGGAGGTGATGTTGATATTACAAGTACGTTACTTCTTATTACCAATGGTGCCGAACTATCTAGCAGCAGTAAGGGAAATGGAGCAGCAGGCAATTTAACGGTAAATGCTGATTTGATTCGTCTTGACAACCGAGGCAAAATTTCAGCCGACACCATTGCAGGGAAAGGCAATATAAATCTAAATCCAAGAGATTTATTAATAATGCGTCGTAATAGTGAAATTACTACTAAAGCTTCTGGAAGCAATATTACTGGTGGTAATATTACAATCGATGGCAAAAATGCCTTTGTTGTTGCAGTGAAAAATGAAAATAGTAATATTCGTGCTGATTCTGAAAAGTTTCGTGGTGGAAAAGTCACAATTAATGTAGCTAAAATCTTTGGTTTTCAATCCCAAAGAACATCATTCCCGCTAATTAGTAGTATTACTGCAACAGGAGCAAGTCCTGACTTGAGCGGAAATATACAAATCAATACTCCTGATACAGACCCTAGTAAAGGATTAGTTTCTTTAACAACAGATGTGGTGGATGTCGCCCGTTTAGTAGACGATAATATCTGCGCGAGAACTGCTAACAGTAGTTTCACTTATACCGGAAGTGGTGGTTTACCTGCCTCTCCCAACAACATACTTAATAGTGATGCGGTATGGGAAGATTGGCAACTCACTGCTGTACCAAAGGGAAGAGAGGGAGAAAGAGATAAGGGTAACTCGGTGTCCCCTCTGGGGATAAAGGGGCAAGGGGGAGAGAATAAATCCTTACGCCCTACTGAAATTGTGGAAGCGCAAGGGTGGATAATTAATCAGAATGGGGAAGTGATTCTTACAGCTTACGCTCCCACAGCTACACTACACAAAGTAGAGAGTTCATCATCTGGATGTCAGCCGCCAATTGCCAATTAATGGACACGGGGCATAGGGCAATGATGATTATTTTGGAAGAGATTTTGAATGGCAAGACCTAATTTTGGGAACACGGCTAGAAAAAAGGGTGTATTTCGCAAGTGGCAAATTATCCTGTTAGCTTTGCTGGGATTGATTTTCAGCTTTGGTGTTCATCTGCTATCGGCTGCTTCAATTGTCCCAGTTATTGAAAAAGTCCCCATCCGATCAAGTCAGCCAATTAGCAATGCTTCTATATTTCATACCGAAGTCCCCGAAAGCAGAGAAAAACTTATACAAAAGGGCAAGACTTTATACCAATCAGGACAATTTGCCTCTGCGGCGCAAAGTTTTCAGCAGGCTGCACAGATTTATCAGTCCCAAAATGACCTGCTGAACCAAGCTTTGGCGTTAAATTACCTTTCCTTGACTGAGCAAAAACTGGGACATTGGAACCAAGCAAGTGTTGCAATTACAACCAGTCTCGATTTATTAAACCAATCAAAATTAAGTAATAGTAGCGCAAAACACATCTTCGCCCTGGTTTTCAACACTCAAGGCAATTTACAATTAGCACTAGGCCAAGCTGAAAATGCTTTGCAATCATGGCAAAAGGCAGCTAAAACCTATACTGAAATTGGTGATACTGCTGGTAACATTGGTAGTTTAATTAACCAGGCTACAGCCTTCCAATCTTTGGGGCTTTACCGCCGCACGATGAAAATATTTGAGCAGGTAGAAAAAAATCTCCTTTCCATGCCAAACTCGCTTTTAAAAGCTGCTGGATTGCGAAGTTTGGGAAATTCGCTGCTAGCTAGTGGAGATAGAGAACATCCTGAGGAAATACTGGAGCTAAGTTTGGCAGTAGCGCAACAGTTGCGATCGCCACAAGAAGAAAGTGCAACTTTACTCAGTTTAGGCAATGCCGCATTCGCAAGGGGCAAGAGAAATATCATCAAACAAAGCACTACCGAGGATAATTTTCTCCCGTCGCGGTGTGGACAAACAGCGATGTCTGACGACAAGAAGCAGAGCTTCTACGCCCAAACAGAGGATACCAATTACTTCAAAAAAGCATCTGATTATTATCATCAAATTGCTAATAAGTCAAGTTCTCCCATTACTGCTGTACAAGCCCAACTCAATCGCTTGAGCGTATTGCAGTTTCTTGGGCAACAACCGACGAGGGAATATCTTGGATCAATTAAATCTGCACTCTCCAATCTAACCCCCAGTCGAGCCGCAGTCTACGCCAGAATAAATTTTGTCCAGAGTTTGGTTTGTCTTGAAAAGGCACACAAGCAGACAACAAGAGAAATTTTCAATTCCCCAATCCAAAATCAGGATTCCCAGGCAGGAGCCAGAGAAGGAGCTAAAATCCAAAATCCTGAAGAAATTGTCGAGCTATTAAATACCGCAGTGCAACAAGCCAAAGATATCAAAGACCAACGAGCCGAGTCTTCTAGTCTGGGTTATCTGGCTCAATTTTACGAGATGAAAAAACAATTGTCAAAAGCACAGCAATATACCGAGTCAGCTTTAAATCTTGCTCAGATGATAAATGCACCGGATATTGCTTATCAGTGGGAATGGCAACTCGGACGCCTGCTTTTGGTACAGGGAGATTCAGAAAGAGCAGTAGCAGCTTACACCACAGCAGTGGAAACTCTTCATACTTTACGCGGTGATTTGGTAGCTCTTAATCCCGACATTCAATTTGACTTTCGAGATGAAGTAGAACCAGTATATCGTCAATTGGTAGGATTACTTTTACAATCGGATCAAACCTCGACTGACAAAGCAGTAACCAAACAAGTCAGCCAGGAAAATTTAAAGCAAGCTCGCAAGATGATTGAAGCTTTACAATTGGCTGAATTAGACAACTTTTTCCAAGATGCTTGTATTACCATCCAGTCAACGGAGATTGACAAAGTGGTGGACGATGTTAATCCAGTGACAGCAGTTATTTACTCAATTATCTTACCAGACAGCCTCGAAATAATTGTCAAATTACCGCATTCTGACGAATTACGGCATTACACGACTTATAAACCGAAAGTTGAAGTAGAAAAGACTTTAGAAGCACTGCGACAAAAACTAGAACAACGTTATACATTTCGCGATCGCGAAGAACTTTCCCAAGAAGTATATAACTGGATTATCAAACCTGCCATTGCAGACTTGGAGCAAAGCAATGTCAAAAATCTAGTCTTTGTGATGGATGGTTCGTTGCAGAATATCCCAATGGCTGCGCTTTACGACGGCAAACAGTATTTGATAGAAAAATACAGCGTCGCCCTCTCACCCGGTTTGCAACTGCTAGCACCCAAACAAAAACGGAGACGATTGGAAGCATTAATCGCCGGATTAACAGAATCTCGCCTCGGCTTTAGTTCCCTATCAAATGTCGGCACCGAATTGAAGGAAATAGAGTCTATTATTCCTTCTAAACAACTCATCAACCAATCTTTTACTAGCATCAACATTGAACAGCAAGTCAGTGCAGTTTCTTTTCCTGTGGTTCACTTAGCAACTCACGGCAAATTTAGTTCTAAACTCGAAGATACATATATTCTTGCTTGGAATGACAAGATTAAAATTAAACAGTTGCGTGAAATTCTGCAAACTAGAGAACAAGTGGTAGGGCGCTCGAATCGCGTACCTCCTCCAATTGAATTACTTGTCCTCAGTGCTTGTGAAACAGCGACTGGAGATAAGCGTGCTGCTTTGGGACTCGCTGGTGTCGCTGTGCGCTCCGGCGCACGCAGTACTCTAGCTTCACTGTGGCAAGTAGACGATAAATCCACCTCCGTTCTGATGAGTGAATTCTATCGAGAATTAACACAAGATGCCAATTTAAGTAAAGCAGAAGCCCTACGTCGTGCTCAAAATGTTGTTTTGAGGGATAAAGAACATCCATTTTATTGGGCACCCTATGTTTTAGTGGGGAATTGGCTTTAGGTGAAGGTTCTTAACTTGAATTGTGAGCAAGAGTAATTTAGATGCGTTTGCCCCAATCATTCATTGGAATAAGCAAAATTAGAATATGCATCTTTTGAGATAATTGATAATATATAACTAAAATAAAAATGCTTGAAAAGGCTTGATAGAAAAACATTCAGATTTTTTCAGCATCAGAAATTTTAATATACTCAATCGTGGTAATGGGGATATACTCCACTGAGGCTGTCATGGTCGGATACCTCAACTAGGGCTAGATTCAATAATATCGCTCAAAATGCGATCGCCATGACTGGGAGGCTGAGAAATCACGATAAATTCCAGATTGCGATCGCTGCTTAGTCAGAGTTCCTGTCGTTCGGCATCCATAAAACGCTACCAGTGCCATCCACCGAGGTTCTACGGAATCAACCGATCTGCGCGTAGTTGCTCGAACAGGTCGAAAAACGACTCGTCCGTTTTCTGGTATATGGAGAAGCCGAGTTTGCGGCTCTTCGACATGTCGGTCATAACCTCAATCGGACGGCCAAGATCGAGATCGGTGTGCCATGCAGACGACAGACGGCTCAGATCCGGCTCGGCGAGGCCATGCTGCTTTGCGATCTCGCGCCAGAGAGCATCTTCATTCGCCATTTCAGCTTCGAGCGGGTGGGTTGTGCCGTCGAACCCGATAGGCTCGATGCCGAACCAGTCAGCCAGTCGCCCCCACAACCATATCCAGCGGAAGATGTCGCCATTGACGACGTTAAACGCCTCGTTGTGGGCTGCTTCGGTCTTCGCCGCCCATAATAGATGCTTCGCCAGCACCCGTGCGTCGGTCATGTCGGAGATGCCCTTCCACTGCGCTTCAGAACCTGGCCAGCGGAACGGGCGCCCGGTTTCCTTGCAGATCGCGGCATACACGGCCAGCGTCGTGCCGAGGTTCATCAAATTGCCGACCGCCTTTCCAATGACAGTGTGAGGGCGATGAATGCTCCAGGTGAAACCGTCACGGGCGGCTGCTGCATAGACCTCATCTTCCTGAGCATAATAGAAATTTTCCACATCGAGCCGCGGATGCTCCTCACGCAATGGAGTTTCTGGCAGCGATCCGCCCCTGGCGTATGCATCGAATGGCCCTAGATAGTGCTTGAGTCCGGTGACGAGGGCGACGTGCTGCACCGTGTCCTTCGGTGACAGAACATCTAGCAGATTGCGAACCATTGTGCCGTTGACCCTGACGTTCTCGGCCTCGGTCGGATTACGCATCCACGTTGTGATGAAGATGTGTGTTGGGGCGATGTCTGACAGCGCAGTTTTCAGGCTAGCTAGATCGAGCAGATCGGCAGCAACAGGGCGTAACCCTTCCACCCCTTTTTTAAGATTTCGGGCCAACCCATAGGTCGTCCATCCATTCGCGATCAGTTCTCTCGCAAGATTGCTGCCGATGATGCCGCTCGCGCCCACAACTAAGGCTGTTCCATCCATGTCGTTTCTTCCAGTACGGAAATTTTCTATAGCAATGTACGCTCAAATACTAGCAGTTAAGTTCCAAATTTCTAGGCTTCGTGTAACTAACGTTAAAAAAGACAGGCATCTTGCCTGTCTCGTAAGTAATGATTTAGCAAAGAATTTAGAAATTCATCTCAGCAGCTTGAACTTTCTCAACCTGCTTCTTCTTCAGCACTAGCATAACTTGAGCTAACATCACAAGAGCGATGAACGCAATCAACCATTTGACTCTAGAAGCATCTTGCAGTACGATTTCTGCATCTTTTTGACCGAATCCACCGACGACGTTCGGGTTGTTGGTCAAAGCATCACCAGTCTTAACTGTTTGCCCTTCGGAAACAATCAGTTCTGGCCCTAAAGGAATCGGATCAACGACAACATCACCAGATTCGGGTTGAATGTTTACTAGATATTTGACGTTACCATCTGCATCTTCCTCTTTGGCAATCTTGGTAATTGTGCCAGTAGCGGAAGAGTTGTAAACAGTGTTATTGCTCTTTTCGCCAGTGGGATAAACTTGTCCGCGTCCACGATTAGCACCTACGTGAACTGAATATTTACCGAAGTGGATGTTCTTGTCGGTTGCGGGGTTGGGAGAAAGAACTGGGAAGACGATTTCCTGATACTGTTCACCGGGTAAAGGTCCGACGATGACGATGTTTTCTTTGTCTTCGCTGTAGGGTTGGAAGGGAGTATCGCCAACTTCTTTTTTAAGTTCCTCGGAAAGACGGTCTTCAGGAGCAATCTTAAAGCCTTCAGGTAGCATCAGGACAGCACCAACGTTCAAGCCAGCCTTGGAACCGTCAGCACCAACTTGCTGGGCGCCCAGATCGTAAGGGATTTTCACCACAGCTTTAAATACAGTGTCAGGTAGTACCGATTGGGGAACTTCCACTTCTGTCGGCTTGGCTGCTAGGTGACAGTTGGCACACACAATTCGCCCGGTAGGTTCGCGGGGGGTTTCAGGATAGGTTTGCTGTGCCCAAAAGGGATAGGCGGCAGCAGATTGGGGAAGGGCTAGATCGCTGGTGAAGTAGAATGTCACGGTAGCGATCGCTATGAGCAATGTTTTGACGATCGCTCTAGCACTGCGAGTTAACCTCGCTGTTAAGAAAGCATTTCTCATCTCTAATAAGGGCAACGATTGAATTAGTCATTGGGCATGGGGCATGGGGCATTGGGCATGGGGCATGGGGCATGATTATTTCTTCCTCACTCCCTCACTCCCTCACTCCCTCACTCCCTCATCCCTTACTCAGCACTCAGCACTCAGCACTCATTAACTCCACCAAGGGGCATCACCGGTGCGGAAGTCGGTTTCAGTCCAAGGGGTCAAGACAATTTTGTCGTCGTTTACATTGGTATGGGCCAAAGGCAGAGACAGAGGTGCTGGACCGCGAATAACCTTACCAGTTTCGTTGTATTGAGAACCGTGACAAGGACATTTAAACTTGTTCTCAGCAATGTTCCAGGGGACGACACAACCTAAGTGGGTGCAGATGGCGTTAATCCCATAATCTCTGATCGCCTCTTTGCTGTCTACCACAATATAGGTCGGATCTCCCTTTAGTCCTTGGACTAGGGTGCGATCGCCTGGGTTATGGCTTTCTAGAAATTTACTGACACTAACATCGTTACCCAACTCGTCTTTTCCCGTTGCACCGCCACCAGCAGCACCACTAGAGGGTGGAATAAAGTACTTGACAACGGGATACAATGCACCCAGAGCTACTCCAGTCACAGTCCCAAAAGTGAGCAGATTCATGAACTGACGCCGACCCATATCGGGCACGTCTGCTGATTCCGAAAATTGAGCCATAATCTACGCGCTCTTTGTGTATTTTGTTAAGCATTTTGACAAAAGTACTACTACTTGAGTAACTCTTGTCTAAGTCGAAATGCTAGCGCTCACAACGATGCCAGACTTCTCTATTCCAAGATATATTTAGCATCTTTTCTGTTAGCATTACATTTCTTTATATCCTTATCATACTGGAGTCACGGAACTTAACATCATAACTAAATGTAAAATCTGATTGAGAAAAGCTATGACAGGACAGGAATTACGTCAGATGTTGCTTGATAAATGGGGATATTCTTACGATGTCCAGTTGCGGCGGGTACAGGGAAAGATATTTTTGCAAGTCATGTGGAAATATCTGGAGCAAGCTTCTTTTCCCTTGAGCGAGGCGGAGTACCAAGAGCATCTTGATAGCGTCGCCAATTATCTTCATGGCTTGGGTGGATCAACACAAGTACAAACATTTATTACTCAAACACGCGATCGCCCCCGGCTCGGCAAAGCTGTCAGCATTCCTCTAGATTTGGGCGATCGCGCTTCGGAATGGATATTATGACCGGCAATTGGATTAACTTTAATAAATTTCTGCATAATTACAGTGTTTTTTATCCAAAAATAGGGGATTGACATGAGCCGCCAACCATTGCTAGACCCAAATCGTTCTTATACTTTTAGTAATTACTTTGAGTTAGGGTTTGCAGTTGACGATTTAGTTGCTGAATTTGGCTATTCCTTCGAGCGGAAATTTATTGATTTACCACAATATTCTGGCACATTAGACCGACTTTCTAACCTGAAACAGCGAATTGAGGAAGTTTTACCGTATGTAGATTTGGAGAACGAAGCTACACGCCGCGAAATGCTAATTGCGCCAATTGTTACCGATTTAATTCACTATTCCCGCGCTCAATTACGAATTGAATACACTATCAAAGTTGATAACCGACTTCAAGGTAATTTTGATTATTTCCTCAGAACACAAACTAATTTAATTGTGATTGAAGCCAAGCAAGCAGATATAAATAGGGGATTTACACAACTGGCAATTGAGATGATAGCTCTTGATCGCTGGACTGATTCTACTCAAACAGAAATATTAGGAGCAGTAACAACAGGTAATGTTTGGCAATTTGGCAGATTGTATCGACAGACACAGCGTATTGAGCAAGCAATTAACCTTTATCGAGTAACCGAAGAGTTGGAAATAGTGGTTAGGATCTTACTAACTGCACTCATCAACTAAGTTGAGATTTTGGGAATTTGCAATTAAAGCAGTGCGATCGTCATTTACCTATGAGCTTAACCAGTCCAACACCACTGAAGTAAAGGGCTAAAACTGCTCCCGCTAAGAGGCTTTGAGTTAGGGGATCAGTAGAAGGTGTCAGAACGGCTCCTAAAACTACTGCGCCCATAATCACGTAACGCCAACCAGAAACCATCTGTTTAGACGAGACAATGTTCAAATTACCGAGCAACAGTTGAATTATGGGAATTTGAAATGCTAAACCAGTGCTGAATAACAGTAGCAGCACAAATTCAAAATATTTATCAATTGACCAAAGTTGTTCAACAACATCTGCTCCGTAGCTGATGAAAAATTTCAACGCTGCGGGGATAAGCAGTAAATAGGCAAATACTAATCCCCCCGCAAATAGTACACTCGAACCCAAAACCACAGGCCCCAGTAAACGGCGTTCGCGGCGAGTCAGTCCTGGAACCACAAACTGGATAATCTGGTAAAGAATGAAAGGACTAGTAAGTATGAAGCCAGTGTAGGCTGCAACTTTCAGGGAGACAAAGAAATATTCTCCAGGTGCAAGTTGAAGAAATTTTACTCCTTGTGCTGGAACCTCAAGTAACTGGACAATTGGCTTAACGGCAAAGAAACAGCCGATAATGCCCACTACTACGGCAATCAGCGAATAGAAAATTCGCTGTCGCAATTCTTCTAGGTGGTCGAAAAGGGACATTTCGATTTCACCTGGCAACTCATCAAGAGGATCGGTGTCTGAGTTGCCATATCCTTCTGGGTCTATGTTGGGAAGGTTTACAGTATCTACGTCTTGTGAAGGCGTCACGTCGCTTCGCTCCCAATTCAAAATTAAAAATTTAAAATTAACAATCCCATAAATAAATTTAGGGGTTTGTATCCTTTTCTTTGTCGGTCATCGACCATTTCGGTGACTCAGCACTCTTCATTATTTTATCTGGGGAATGCAGCTACCAAGATATGTTTTTGGATGCTGTAGGTTTTTTGTCCTGTTTTTCGGGGTTGCATCTGCATAAGTTAGTAGTAAGCCATCTTGTAGGCAATGCCTAACCTCAAAAAGGGTGGAACCGATAATTTAGAAATCACGTCTTTGCGGCTAGTAACGCTGAGTAAATTGACACAACATCAACATATAATATTCAGTTTTGAAAATCCGGTTCATCAAGGTGGCATCTATATATAGCGCAATCGGAAATTTTTAGTTGAGGTTGGGTATGAACCGGACAATTTGCATTGCCCTGATGGCATTGCCTGTTTATTTATACAATGTTGAGCTAGGCAATATTTGTAGTCGTGACGTGTCAATTGTCAAAAACCAGCTTCCGATGATGGCTGCTCTAATCGTTCACAGGACAAATATTCAGTCATGCATATTGCCGTGGCAAATATCAGCTAGAGATGACCAAACCGAAGATTGCCTTCGCGCGGGTACTTGCAAAGATTGATACTAATTCGTATTTACGGCAGTCTGCTGATAAAAAAATTAATGGTTACAGAAAATCAACTTACAGTAGTGGTTACAGGAGCATCAACAGGAATTGGTCAGGCGTGTGCTTTGCTTTTAGACCAGTTGGGCTTCTCTGTTTTTGCTGGCGTGCGTCAAGATGTTGATGCTCAAACACTGAAGCAGAAAGGGTCACAAAGGCTGATTCCAATTTTTTTAGATGTTACTGACGCTGAGTCGATCGCAGCTGCGGTTGATCAAGTCACAAATGCAGTCGGTGATGTCGGGATTTTAGGTTTGGTGAATAATGCCGGCATTGCTGTTCCTGGTCCGTTGGAATTATTAGCGATCGCAGAATTTCAACACCAGATGCAGGTTAATGTTACCGGACAATTAGCAGTCACACAAGCATTTCTGGGTCTATTACGCCAAAGTCGGGGTCGAATTGTCAATATGGGTTCCATTAGCGGTAGAAGTCCGACACCGTTCCTGGGAGCTTACAATGCTTCCAAGTTTGCGCTCGTTGCACTCAATGATGTAATGCGGATGGAGTTACGACCTTGGGGAATCTCGGTTTCCATTATCGAACCTGGGGCGATCGCTACTCCAATTTGGGAAAAGTCCCTAAGTCAATCGGAAATAGCACAGCAGGATTTATCACAATCGGCACAAAATCTCTACGGTCAGGCGATGAATATTGTCCGTAAGAAAATGCAGATTCTCGCATCTGGGGGAATTTCTGCGGATATTGTTGCTCAAGCTGTTGTCCATGCGCTGACAGCAAAGCAGCCAAAGACACGCTATCTCGTTGGACGAGATGCCAAAATTGGATCTGTGCTGAAGCATATTTTACCCGATAAGCTGCATGACCGTATAATTTTATACTCAATGGGTTTGTAGGGTACTTGCCCTCATCCCCTAGTGCGTGTTTTCAAACCTTTCTTGAAGCACCTGAGTCTTTAGAGATCCCCCCAACCCCCCTTAAAAAGGGGGGATCTTAGAGTTTCTTTTCCCCCCTTTTTAAGGGGGGTTAGGGGGGATCGAGGTTTCAGGTTTTCAATGCGTAAGTCCTGTTTAAGAAAAAAGTCATCTTTTTAAGAAAAAAATCATCTTTTTAAGAAAAAAATCGTCTTTTTAAGAAAAAAGTCATCTTTTTAAGAAAAAAGTCATCTTTTTAAGAAAAAAATCATCTTTTTAAGGAGTAAATAATGGCGTTAAGGCGTAAACCATCGCTTTCAGGGGGAAATCATCACTTTCAGGACTAAATTATTCCTTAAAGGAACAAATTTCTCTCATTCCGAGTCTCGGTCTCTTAATGCCTAATAGGATGGCTGCCGCTTCAAGACTTGCGGCAGAGCCGTAATGAGGAGCATTTTTAGCCGGAGACTGGAAACGACGTTTTAAAGGGGTTTGGGCTTAAGTCGATACCCATGAGCGTTGATAGCCATGAGCAATGTTCCCTACAAGTTGTCTGTATTCTATGGAATTGAGAGCCGCTATATATTTAAGAGCGCGACAAAATTGTACTTAACAGTACCTTTTTTTGTGCTGGATATTTTTAATATTGATAAGAGTACCTTATTGAAGATCAGGTATTTCTCCTAATTGTACTTATAGTAGGATTTCTGCTTACTTAAAATCAAATATTAGCCTTGCCTTGTGCTAGATAAAACCTAGATATGAAAAATCATCCCGAATACTGCTAATTTCGTTAGTATTTTGAGTGAGATGTACTTAAATTAAGGAAGAAATTTCCACAAACCAAATATATTTATTTAGCAGATTTTTTCATCCCTATTCCTAAGTGAACTCGATTAGTTATGCTCCTAGATTTAGAAAGATTCTATCAGGCTTGCAATCCCAGCAGACCTCTAATTATAGGAAATGCCAGCGATCGCAGATACTATATCGATTTTGCTGCGGTGCGGGGTGGCAAAATTATCGAAGCTTTACAGCGCACGATCGCTCGCATATCCCCGAATGCTCCAACCTGTCAGCTATTTACAGGACATCTCGGTTGTGGAAAATCAACGGAGTTGTTACGGCTAAAAGCTGAGTTAGAGGAGGAGCAATTTCATGTAGTTTATTTTGAGTCTACCCATGTCTTAGAAATGGCAGATGTGGATGTGACTGATATTTTGTTGGCGATCGCCGGACAGGTAAGCGAAAGCCTAGAAGCGATGAAAATTCGGCTTAAACCTACTTATTTTACCAAGTTGTTTGGTGAACTTGTCGATTTCTTGCAAACGCCACTTGACATTGGGGTAGAAGCCGAGTTGTCTGTAGGAATTGCCAAAATTACAGCTAAAACTAAGGAAAGTCCGCAATTGCGGCGGCGGTTAAGAGATTACTTGGAACCGCGAACAGCAAATATTTTACAGTCAATTAATCAAGAATTATTAGAACGTGCCACTAAGGAACTGAAAGCCAGGGGTAAAAAAGGACTGGTGGTGATTGTTGATAACTTAGATAGAGTCGCAATTCGACCTTTACCATCGGGGCGATCGCTGCCAGAATATTTATTTATTCAGCGTGGCGAACAGTTACGCAAACTTAATTGTCATGTAGTTTACACTATTCCCTTAGCTCTGACTTTCTCTAACGATAGCGCCGAACTTCAGCATCGTTTGGGGGGAGGAGTTGCACCAAAAGTCTTGCCGATGATACCTGTACGTCTGCGCTCTGGGCAAATTTTCCCTCAAGGGCTAACGATGTTGCGGCAAATGGTGCTAGCTAGAGCTTTCCCAGACATTTTGGCTAGCGATCGGTTAGGCTTAATTAGAGAAGTGTTTGATAGTCTGGAAACCTTAGATCGATTGTGCTTGATTAGTGGTGGTCATGTACGCGACTTGCTAGGGTTGCTATTTGACTGTCTGCGAGAACAAGATCCACCTTTTGATCGGGAGTGTGTTGAACTGGTGATCCGAAGACAACGCGATTACCGAACTAACGCCATCGATCCTCATGAGTGGGAATTAATCTTTCAGGTAGTGCAACAGCAGAGAGTTAGAGGCGATATAGAATACCACACCCTATTGCGAAGTTTATTTGTTTTTGAATACCGCGATCATCAGGGAGCTTGGTTTGCCGTCAACCCAGTTTTAGCAGAGACAGAAAAATTTAAGTCATGGTTGAACGACACCCACAAGCAGATGTAAGAGCAGCTAACGAGCGGGCTATACGGAATTTGGGGAGAGCAATTGCCCTTTCTAGCGGGCAGTTCTCTCTGGTTTTGGTGTGCTGCAATTATCGAGTTTTGCAAGAGCAAATGCTGCAACAACTCGATGAACTCTCTTCAGGAGTACATCAGATTCAAAAGGTTGTTTTGCCGCATAATGCCAGAAGTCTTTACACAAGTATTCATTTACAACTGCTAACTGAAAAGAATCCGCCATCGGCGTTGATGATTTTGGGTTTAGAATCAGTAGATGGACTTGATGATTTACTTAGGTCTATCAATCATATTCGTGATGAATTTCGCAAACGTCACCCGTTTCCGATGATTGTCTGGGTGAATGAAGAAGTGTTGCAAAAGGTAGCGCGTTTAGCACCAGATTTTGCTAGTTGGGCGGCAACACCGATTCAGTTTGAAATGACAACTGAGGCATTGCTGCAATTTTTGCAACAGGAAACTGACTCTTTATTTGCTACGGTGTTACCAACCAATGCTGCACAACACCAACCTCCTGAAGTTGCAAAGCATTATTCCACTGTGGAGCAAGTTTGGAAACATAGTTATGAACTCCACTTCGCCATTAGAGAGTTGCATAATCGTGGTATTAACTTAGAGCCAGAATTAGACGCTAGTTTGGAATTTGTTTTTGGTCTAGATAATTATATTAGCGATCGCATTAATGCAGCTTTAAACCATTTTCAGCAAAGCTTGGAAGTTTGGCAAAAGTTAGTTGATAGAGGGGATGTAGCTTTAGCTGACCGCAGGGTGGGAGATGAGGGAGTATTTTCTTCTTCTGCGCCTCCTAATCGCCCATCTGCTCTACTTCTGCGCCAGGGAGTTTTACTGTTTTATATTGGGCTGTGCTATTGCCGTTTTGCAGAGCAAAATCAAACAGAAAGCCGCCGCCATTGGTACACAGCTAAATCTTATTTTCAGCAATGCTTAAATGTTTTGCAGGTGGCTGGGCGTTTAGATATAGTTGCTGGATTTATTAATCAACTCGCTGAGGTTTTAGAATATCTGCAAGAGTGGGAAGAATTGCAGACGGTTGCTCAAAAGTCTCTGGAGTTACATCAAATTTATGGTAGTCAAATCCAATTAGCTTGTGACTACGGTTTTCTGGCACAAGTGGCTGTGCATCAGTCGCGGTGGGTACAAGCGAGTATATTAGCACACGTATCACTGCTGAAATTAGGTGAGGCGCAAAAGCAGAACGATCCTTATAACTGCTTATTTCCATTATTATTGGGGCAAATTTTTTATTTAGTTTTGGCGAAAGCGCAGCGAAATTTAGGTGAATTAGAAGTCGCTCGTGAATACCTGGAGAAGGCAACAAAAGAACTTTCAACAGCCTTAGAAAGCAGCACCCATCAATATGATGCCCATCGTTATATTCGCTTGTTGCGGAGACTGCGATCGCTCTACTTTGAAGAAGGGCGCTATTTGGAAGCCTATTACATTCGACAGAAACGGCGTTCTGTTGAGCAACAGTACGGTTTTCGGGCTTTTATCGGTGCGGGACGCTTGCAACCGCAAAGACAGGCGACAAACCCAGCATTGATGTCACCTTCTGGGAGTAGTAGCGTTGCTTTAGAAATTGCAGCTTCTGGTCGAGAGCGTGATATTAATAACTTAATTGGCAGAATCAGCCGCGCCGATCAAAAGCTGACGGTAATTCACGGTCAATCAGGGGTGGGTAAGAGTTCGACTGTCACGGCGGGTTTAGTTCCAGCGCTGCAAAATCGAGCTATTGGCGATCAAATAGCCGTGCCTGTGGTATTGCAAGTTTATACCGATTGGGCGCGAGAATTAGGAAAATCTTTAAGTGAGGCGATGTCTAGTGACGCATCCCTTGCCGTGTATGCTGATATAAAGCCAGAAGTAGCGATTAAACCGGAAGCTTTAGCTTACTATGCCCAACCGATCACCATCCTGAGAATTTTACAACAACTAAAAGAAAATGCCGATCAGCATTTGATCACAGTTTTAATTTTTGACCAGTTTGAAGAATTTTTCTTTGGTAATAGCGATCGCAATCAAAAGCAAGAATTTGATAAATTTATTAGTGACTGCCTGAATATACCCTTTGTGAAAGTTATCCTTTCCTTGCGAGAAGATTATTTACATCGGTTATTAGACTTTAAGCATCTTTCGGCACTGGAAGCGATTAATAATAATATTCTCGATAAGCATATCCGCTACCAATTAAATAATTTTACGCCAGAATATGCTAAAGCAATTATCCGAAAATTAACAGAGCGATCGCAGTTTAATTTAGAACCTGCTTTAATTGATGCCTTAATCGAAGATTTATCCACAGAATTTGGAGAAGTCCGCCCGATTGAATTACAAGTTGTGGGAGCGCAAATTCAAGATGAACGCATTACTACACTAGAAGAATATCAGCCATATAGACCGAATAAACTGATTGAGCGATATATTAAGGAACTGATTAAAGACTGCGGCCCAGAGAATGAACGAGCCGCGTTACTCGTCTTATATTTATTAACAGATGAAAGTAACAACCGACCTTTTAAAACTCGTGCTGAGTTAGCGGCGCAGCTAGCAGAGTTAGAAGATGCTGATAAATTAGAGTTAGTATTAGAAATTTTAGTGCGTTCCGGTTTAGTGGTTCTCTTTCCCGATGTACCAGAACGCTATCAACTGATTCACGATTATTTAGTATCGTTGATTCGCTACCTCCAACAACAAGAATCCAGTTTACAGGTACAACTAAATCAGCTACGCCAAAAAGTAGAACAGAGTCAAGCTGAGATTGAGCGACTTAAGAGTGAACTTAGCCAAAATAAACAGCGTTCCAAATTAGTAGATATTCATCCCCAACCGGGTTTGGACTTATTAACAGAATTGCGGGAGTTACACAAGCGGGAAGAATTGAGTCAGTTAGAAATTGAACACTTGCGATCTGAACTCAAAGAAAAAGAGTTAACAGCTAAACTCGCAGAAAGTCAAAAGAAACAACGGCTAAGTGAAGCTCAATTAAATCGTTCGTTGAAAATGGCACTAACTGCTTGTGTTCTGGCGATATTGGGATTAAGTGTTTCCATAGTGACAGCAGTAGATAGCGAAATTAAAACTCTTAGTGCATCCAGTGAAGCCCTCTTTGCTTCCCAAAAAGGTATTGATGCTTTAAAGGAAGCTTTAAAAGCGGGAAGAAAATTACAACAAATAATCTGGGTAGATTCCTATACAAGAGAGGAAGTACAGACGGCACTCTATCAAGCAGTTTCTGGGGTAAAAGAGTATAACCGCTTAGAAGGGCATATATCTGGGGTAAATAGTGTTATATTTAGTCGCGATCGCACTTTAATTGCTTCAGCCAGTGCGGATAATACAATTAAACTCTGGCATCCCGATGGTAGCTTGGTTAAAACCTTGTCGGGGCATGAAGATGTAGTTAATAGCGTCAGTTTTAGCCCCGATAGTCAAATCGTTGCTTCCGCCAGTCAAGACAAGACAGTAAAACTTTGGAATCGGGACGGTCAACTACTTGCTACTCTATTAGGACATCAGGGTGTAGTAAATAGTGTTAGTTTCAGCCCAGATGGTCAGATTATTGCTTCGGCGAGTACAGACAAGACAATAAAACTTTGGAGTCGGGATAACAAGCTGCTGAAAACTTTGCAGGGACATGATGGTGCAGTCTTAAGTGTCGCTTGGTCGCCCGATGGTCAAACTTTTGCTTCCGGGAGTGCTGACAAGACAGTAAAATTGTGGAGTCGGGATGGTAAGCTGCTGAAAACGTTCCAGGGACATGATGATGCAGTTAAAAGTATAGCTTGGTCGCCTGATGGGAAAGCTCTTGCTTCTGCTAGTTTAGACCAGACTATCAAACTCTGGAATCTGGAGGGTAAGCTACTGCGAACCTTATCCGGGCATAGTGCTGGAGTTACCAGCGTCAGCTTTAGCCCTGATGGTAAGACGATCGCTTCTGCAAGTACCGATGAGACAATTAAACTCTGGAGTTCTGAAGGTGTGTTGCTCGGAACCTTGAAGGGGCATAATAATTGGGTGAATAGCGTCAGTTTTAGCCCAGACGGTCGCACTCTTGCTTCTGCAAGTCGGGACAAAACTATTAAACTCTGGCATTGGGATGATGTGCTGCTGCGAAAGCCGAAAGCTGATAATGATGACTGGGTAACTAGCATCAGTTTTAGCCCAGACGATCGCACCTTAGCAGCAGCGAGCCGAGACAAAACTATAAAACTTTTCAGTCGAGACGGTAAACTAATCCGTATTTTCACGGGACATCAGGGTCAAGTTTGGGGCGTTAGTTTCAGTCCCGATGGTCAAGCGATCGCTTCTGCTAGTAAAGATAAAACGGTGAAGCTTTGGAGTAACGATGGTAAATTACTCAACACCTTGCACGGTCATAATGGTGCCGTTTTGGGTGTTGCTTGGTCGCCTGATGGTAAAGTAATTGCCTCGGCTAGTAAAGATAAAACAGTGAAGCTTTGGAGTCGGGACGGTAAACTACTCAACACCTTGCAGGGACATCAAGACGCGGTGAATTGGGTAAGCTTTAGCCCTGATGGTAAGTTGTTAGCCTCAGCCAGTGATGACAAAACCGTGAAAATCTGGAGTGTGGATGGTAGATTACTATATACCTTAACTGGTCATAGCCGCCGGGTAAATGGGGTTGCTTGGACACCTGATAGTCAGGCGATCGCTTCCGTTAGTATTGATAGCACGGTGAAGATTTGGAGTCGGGACGGTGATTTGCTAACTAATCTCGCTGGGGATGGCGATAGTTTTATCAGTGTCAGTTTTAGTCCAGATGGCAAGACTCTGGCAGCCTCCAGTGATGACAAAGTGAGGATTTGGAACCGAGAAGGAACGTTGCTGATTGCTTTGAAAGGTTATAAGGATGAATTAACCAGCGTCAGTTTCAGCCATGACGGCAAAACTTTGGCTGCGGGTAGTGCTAACGGTACGGTGATTTTACAGAATTTGGCGGATATCCAACTGGAAAAATTACTGACACGGAGTTGCGATTTGCTACATGATTATTTAAAGGCTAACCAGAAGGTAATAAATAGCGATCGCGCTTTGTGTTCTGGTAGATAGTTGGGATCGTTGGTAAGAATGTCGAGGATAACGTTGCTGTCTACCAAGACGGTCATTGATTGTCGTCGCTGCGGGTGAGGGTCATGATTTGGTCAGTGGTGAGGCTTCCAGCAGCGCAACTCCGTATGGTGTCAATCCAGGTTGAGATTTTATCGATAGGTTGTATTTTCTTGAGGTAGAGGCGATCGCCTTCGATTTCAAACGCTAATTCTACGTCGGGAGAAATGTTTAGCACCTCTCGGATTTCAGGAGGGATGGTAATCTGACCGTCAGGTGTAATCCGCATAGTGTGTTTGTTGTTCAAGCGTTCTTATGTCCTCATGTTAATGTTGAAGTCTTTAGCTAATAGCTCCCCTGCATTTCTATTTTCCAGATTTCCCACTATTTTAATCGTCTCACAAGATGATTAAAATGAATAAGCACGCCTTGTGTTCTCGTAGGTGATGGAGATTTTTAATGCTGTAGATAATTGGCGCAAGCGATCGCTAACTTCTAAGTTAGACTCTTGCGATCGCAATTCTGGTGGTATCTCTGCCAACAAAAGCGGATTTTCTTGCAACCATTCATTATGGGCAATCCCCGTCCATGTGCCTTGCTTTTCCCTAAAACTATCAATCAAGCCCTTGAGTTCTTGAATGCAGTACGATTCAAAACCTGCTGCTTCAAAAATTGCAGCACGCAAGTATTCTTCAAAAGCATTGATATCATTTTCAACTTCAAATGTTACATCATCTTGGGGAGATTTAAATTCCCTGGAAACATCTATAGTAATTTGTGTGACAACATTAATAATAGGTGCTACGATTCCTTGTATTCCTAAAACTTGTTGCCTTGTCTCAGGATTATAGAGTAATTTATAACCATATTTTGCATATCTTTTAAGAACTTGAAAAGCGGGTTCTTCTCCCATGTAATAGTTATCAACTATTTCAATGTCTACACCAAGGCTCTTAGCAATTTTATCGCGGGCATCGCTATTAAGTGGAGCGCGAATTAATACTTCTGCAACCGGACGGGCAAAACGTAAAAATAGCACACTTAAGCTATTTTCTAGCTTAGATAAAAAGTATTCTTCCGATTTATCAATTAATCTTTCTTTTACTTGCTTGCTGCCCCACAATAATGTTGTCATGTATTCGACTAAATTTAATGCCTCATCTTTCAATTCCAGAGCGAGTTGTCGGGCTATGGAAGATAAAAGTTTGCTAATGTCGGCGTATAAATCTTCACGCCAAGCGAAATTAGCTTTCATGCGGTCAAACTGTGGGAATGAGTTAGCAGCAAAGATAATATCTTTTTTTATAAATACTTCTGCTTTCAGTTTTTGAATTTCACTAGCGACAATTTGTAGATATCTCTCTTTAAATTTTGCGAGGCTGGTTGCAGAATTCGCCGTTAAATTATCGAGATAGTTATTGGCAACAGAAGAGTCATAAAATTTTTGGAGATCAGCTTTCTTCTCTTCCCATCTATGATTCCACCATTCGCTAAATAAAACTCGCCTACGGTCTTCTTGAAATCGTTTTGCTTCTTCAGGGTTTTCAGGATAACGTTTGCTAACTAAATTATAAATTTCTTCCGAGGTAGTTAAGATTGTATTTATAGAAGCCTCGCATCTCTTTTTTAAGATAAATACACGTTCAGTATTAATATAATTAAATATTTTTTCTTTTATTTCGGGAATTCCAGTACCTTTCTTATTTAAAGTTTCCTCATCGATAATTCCAGTTAATCTTTTTAACTGGGCTTCGATATTACTTGCGTCACCAATCTCTAACCTTGTCTGTTCTCCAGCTAATCCATTCAAAACTAGATATGCTCCCGCCGAACCATATATAATACGTTCCTGTGGAAGTTTGGCACGTCTAAACCAATCTTGAGATGCTTCTTCAATATGAGTTTGAAGTGCTTCTGGAGTAGCTAACGAGTCAATACGACTTAAAAACACAAAAAGTTTATCAGCAACGGTAATGTTTTTATCACCAAGTTCTGTGAATTTGATGATTTCTAGTTCCTTCTCTCTCAGGCTAGTAAAACGCTGTACTAATATTACAGCATCGCAATCTGACAGCATTTCCTTGGCTTCGTCAACGTGCTTTGCTAAACCTGAATCTAAACCAGGAACATCATAAAATACAATACCTTCAGCTTGGGCAAGTTTGTTAGTATAAAGTCTCGCTTCTAAAACAGCATGAGCATACTTTTCATCTGCTACATACTTCTTGAGTGATTCCCTAATATCATCTAAACGAGTAAATGGAAAAGTCCGATTACCTTCTTTTATTACTTGCTGCAAAGTAATTTCATTTTCTCGGATAGTTTTGATATCTTCTTGGGCTTTTGCTGTTTCAAGCTCGTTTAATAAATTGATAAATTGTTCTTCTGTTTTCGCTTGTACTTCAAGCTTTTACTGGGTGTCATTTTCAACCGAATAAATTTGCGTTGTTGTAAATGTATACCTTCCTCCCTTGGCTGGAAGTAAATCACATTCTAACCAGGCATTAATAAAAGTACTTTTTCCCGCTTTTTCTAAACCGACAACTGCAATGCGAAACTCTCGCTTTTTCAGCCTTTCAAGTTGACGACGGGCTGGTTCTGCTTCTTGTAACAGTATTGCTTTTAATTGAGATGGAATTTCGGCTTGAGGTAAATTAGCTAAATTAACCGCGTATCTCTGTACGTTTAGAGCTTCACTTAAACGGGCCTCATAGTAAGAAGATGCTGTTTTCCAATCCATTTGAATAGCCCTTAAATACGGTTAAATTTTTCTAATCCAGATATAGATAGATATTTCAGGCAAGCTAGTTCTATAATATTTGCTGATCCATAATGAGGCAAATTTCTCTTTAAAATATATGGGATTTTTTTTCCAATCATATCTTCACCATCAGAAATATTAATTCTGACGTAGACTTCTCTTTGTTCGCTCACAGTTTTGATATCTTCAGTTGTCGTTTCTATACGTTCAAAAATGTCATCTGCTTCGTCAATATCTGTACATAAAAAATATGAAGCATTATCTATCAATCTTTCTATATTAGAGATATTAATTGGCTCCTTTTCTCCTAAGTTTTTTAACGCCGATGCTGGTACGATGAGACACAATCCCACAGGAGAATTTTGTCGCTCTGGAGAAATATTTAATCGCTGCTTTTTCCAAGGATTAATTTTTTGCAAGTTGTTTTTTAATCCTCTTTTTATCTTTTCTATCATGTCATTGTTTTTTTATATTGATAAATTCTATTCAATTCATAAGGCAATTATAAATTTAGCTAAATTTTATCAAAATGCTCTAATTTATAAAACTCTTCTGCTAGATTTTTAGCTTTTTGTTTCATGGGCTGCCATACTTTTTTTCGTTGTTCATAATCAGTAGTAATTTCTTGATTTGCTTTATCAAGTCTTTCCTGATATCGGTCAATAATATCATTTTGAATTTTATCTACATTTTGTTTTAGAGAATCAATCTGTTGTAGTATCCAACCTGCAACTTGATTTGCTCTTTCTGACTCTTTCTCTCTCGCTTGAATTATCCAACCCATAAGTAAATCTTCTGTACTAGGTAGTTTAGCATTATCACTAGAGCGTTTTTCATATTTCGTTTCATAAATTGTTTTCTTTCCTAACCATAATTTATACCAAACCCTTTTTCTTGTTTCAACCTTTATTTCTTCTTGCCAGCTTCCTTGTGTAATAGCAAATTCTGTTTTAAACTGAAAACTAAATGTAAGCTTAGTATCAACTTGATTAAGTTGTGAGTCAGGGAATTTAATCACTATATTAGGTGCAATATCATTTGCTTTTTTTTCAATATAGGATAAATGACAACGTAACAATTCAGCTACAGCATCGTAAATTCTGTTTAATTCTTGCGTAGATATTTGCTTTATTACATCCCCTATAATAATGTTGAGATGGATAGATAATTCGTTCAATTCTTCATTTACTTCTTTGAGTTTATTTTTCTCTTCCTCTGTTTTTGCTTCCATCGTTTTACCTTCTTTAGCAACAGAATTTGTGTAACCTAAGTTAATCAAACGGTTTAAGTTTCTTCTTAGTAAATTAACATTTGCAGCATTTGCTTTTTTTAAATTGGGACTGTCTAAATCTACTTTTCCAATTTCTAAAGACTTTGCTACCGCGTCCAAGACTTGGTTGATTCCTTTTTTAAATTCAAATTCCCATAAAAAAAATGGAGATAATTTATCTCCTAATTCATTATATGGTTCAACATTATGGAATTCTTCCAGCTTTTTTTTTAGATGGGATATCAAATCATCCTCTGACTTTTTTGCTATAACTTGTTTAATCTTGGCACTTACTTCTTCAAACGGTGTTTTCAAAATTGTGTTCCTAATTTCTAGGAAGCGCTTCAGTGATAATCTAAGTTTTGATATATTTTCACATTCTTGTTGATAGCGTTCTTCTGAACTATTAAGAATGGCTGTTGTTGTCTGTAAAGCCCACTCTGTAATAGCATTCCCAGCAGCAACATTAAAACGTTCTATAGCTTGAGGAATAACTAACCGGGGAAAATGTTGACTAATATGCTCTTTTAAGGATTGCTGAAATTCTTCTGCATAAGACTTTTGCCATAACGCATCAGCAACCCTATTTCGGTCATATCTAGACCATCTTTCTGTTTTAAATGGAAGGTCTTCTAATATATTTTCATCAATTAATCCTAAAAAATTATTTCGTGCTTTTTTAGATGCTTCTGCACTATATATTTCATCATATTGGTAGTTCCTGTTGTCGCAAGGGTAAGAGTAGGATTTTGAAGCTCATCTATTAAATTATCAATAGCTATCTCTAACTTGTCAGAAAGTTCTTGTACTTCGGCGTGATATGTATCTGGCAAATGCTCAGATATTTCGGTAGAAAAATTATGCCAATATTTAGAGAGAAGTTGGGCATTTTGTTCTACATCTTCAAATACTTTGTATAACTTATTGCTCATTTTAAAACCTATTGCTAATTTTTTTAACTACAGAATTTTTAGTTTCTGTATACTTCTAATAAATTTCAGTTTTATTTAGTTAATGTGTAGCTAGATTTGAGTAGCTTCGCTATTTCTTTATAATCGGAAATAAAGTGAATAGCTTACGTATTTACACGTAATTGTACTTTTAAAGGATTTATATTTTTTATGATTATACGTATATTGAGAGCAACATGATTTATTGCTTACTACTAGGCCGTCAGTTTCACTTCTGGCGGCTCCGCATTTTCTATCAGTTGCTTCTGGCTTACAATTTTGTTCTAAGATCGAATCAGAAATCGGATACAGAAAAGGTTGATTTTATGCCTTGTCCCAACCTCAGCCGCGAAGAAATTGCTCAACATGGGGAAGAACTTTACCAGCAGAATATCCGTACCCAAGTCGAAACAGCAGATAATATCGGCAAAATCATTGCAATTAACATCACTACAGGTGATTACGAAATCGATAACGATTTCATTGTGGCTTGTCATCGGCTGCAAGCTAAACAGCCAAACGCAATCATTTGGACAGAGCAAATTGGCTATGATGCTGTTTATGCTGTCGGTGGTACGTTGGTTAGGAATGTGGATTAAATAAACTGCAAAACTTGGTTTAAAGACTTTTAAATAGCAGGTTAGCCGATGAGCAAGAATTGTAAGTTAATAAATCCACGTTCCTTAACGTCTAAGCACACCCTCCGAGAAGGGCGTACCGCGTCAGATATTAATCATCTATCCAAATAATCTTAATTCATGCAAAAAATCGTATCCGATCCAAAAATAATGATGGGCAAACCTGTCATTTTAGGAACTCGCATTACAGTTGAATTAATTCTCGAAAAGCTTGCTGCGGGTGAAACACCTCAGCAAATACTCGAAGCGCATCCGCGACTTAGCGATGAAGGAATTAAAGCAGCTTTGGCATTTGCGGCTCAAGCTTTGCGGTATGATGTGGTTTATCCAACGATTGAGAAAGCTTCTTGAAGTTTTTAGGGGACGAAAATTTAGATTGGCAAATTGTTGAACGTCTGCGTTTTGATGGTCACGAAGTTTTGTATATTGTAGAAATGGAACCAGGAATTGGTGACGATGAAGTTTTAACCTTGGCTAATAGTGAAGGTACAATTCTATTGACATCAGATAAAGATTTTGGTGAGTTAGTTTTCCGTTTGCGTCGAATCGCAGCAGGTGTCGTGTTAATTCGGTTATTCGGTTTATCTCCAGATGATAGAGCAGAAATTATTGCCAATGCCATTAATCAACATGCAGATGAATTATTAGGAGCTTTTACTGTTATTTCATCTAAAAGTATTCGCATTCGTAAAATGACATGATGTAGAAAAATTAAAAGAGGCGTTTTCCAGCGACTACGATAAAAAATAAAATCCCTATGACCTGCTATTAGTCAAGGTCTTAGGGATTTTTTTACTTACGGGACTAGTGCGGCTCGAACGCACGACCTGACGCTTAGGAGGCGTCCGCTCTATCCAACTGAGCTACAGCCCCAAATAGGAAGCATATATAATCATAGCAGGAGTTTTAGCGAGATTGCCAACAATTATCCCAAGAACCGCCGCCTACTTCTAAACCACAAAGAAAACTTTCTGCTTTCAGGATTATTTGAGATTTTCTGCCATTTAATTCTCGTAACTCTAAATTTAACTTTCCTTGCATGGTGTCTCGGCAACAATATCTTAAACCTTCCTCTGTGGGCGCACGCAGAGGTGTACCAGGTAAATCCGTGGTTCCTGTCAATTCAATTTCGTAATTTGAATTACGAGCTTTCATTTGCCATCTACCCCAAGGCTGAATTTCCCAGTCTACTTGTGAATTCCAGGGAACAAATTCATAAAACTTGCCTTGATAGTGCAAGCCAATCATCGCTACAGATTCCATCCACCACAGCACACCCCGCCGTCCACCGCCAGCAGTTAATGCTAAGTCGGGTTCACCCTCAAATAAATTACAATTTATCCAAAACCATTTTTGGGGAAAAGCACCACCCCAATTTTTCTCGCCGTAGGCTGGGGCGTTGGTGAATTCGTAGATTTTGCCATTCCAGTCAATCTTCCCACTAGCTAAACCGTGAGCCATCAAAATTTGCCATCCAGGTTCAAAAATCTGCAAGAATGACACCCATCCTGCGGTTGATTGCTGAATGCTATTTTGATTGCCCCAACCGTATACTGGTTGAATTTCATAGTCCCAACGGCAATAATTATTGGTGGCGCGTTCGCGGATAATTCCCTGATTCAAGGTGGCTGTGGCTTGATATCCTTCTTGAATATGATGCTCAAACTCTGCTGGCAGTAGGTATAAAGGAGAAACTTGCAAATCCGTTTTACCCCAATGACCTAAACCCAAAACATCTCGACTACCCCAAAATTTGTTCACATCAGGAAAAGTACGGCATAAATACTCATCATCCGGGCCAAGGATTTGGGCTGCACCGCCGCTATGGGGTTTACCGCCGATGGGGTCTTCAATGGAGTACATAAAGGCGAATGTTTGCCCAATTTCCGGCAAAGTGACGCGGTAATACCAGCCTTCAAAGAAGCGGCGACTACTACCATCCCAGTGATAACCAGAATGGGGCGTTTGAGTTGATTGGAGAAAATTTAGGGGAATAGTTAACATAGGTTTATATAGTTGCCGATTTTTTCAGTATGCGCGATGTCTAACGACAAGCCACAAAGGCGTCTACGCCTCGATATCAATTATGCTTATGAAATTCTGGGGCTAGAACCAGGTGCGTCGCCAGCACAAGTGAAGCGAGCTTACCGTCAACTGGTGAAAATTTGGCATCCCGATCGCTTTCTTGAGCAAAAGCAAAAACAGGAAGCTGAGGAAAAAATCAAATCAATCAACGCAGCTTACAACCAGCTTAAATCCGAAAGCCCATCCGAGCCTCCCACTAGTGAAAATCCATCTTCATCTTCGCCTACAAATCCCCCAAAAATATCTGTCAATCGTTGGGATGCAGAAACTTTCTATACTGAGGGAGTAGAGAATGCTACACAAGGAAGATATGAGGATGCGATCGCAGATTTTACCCACGCAATTCGTCTCAATCCTTACTATATTGACGCATATAAATATCGTGGGCTAGTTTGCTCTCAACTGGGATACGAATATAGAGCCGCTTCAGATTTAAATAAAGCTGTACAAATAGAACAAGAATTAATAAATCCGGGCGCTACGCCTACATCACGGTCAGCTAGATATACATCAAAACCTAGACCTCTGATAAAAAGATTTTGTCAGAGGCTAAAAAGTTTACTGCGGCTAAATCGGCGTTGGAGATGAGAAGCGAATATAGTTTAAGACGCTTCAGATGGCGACACCATATCTGGTGTTAGTTCATACTTATATTTGGGAATACTAAGTGTACTAATATTTGCTGCTAATTTCTTAGTATTCCTAGTATGAGCGATCGCTTTGATATAAATCATGTTTACAATATTCTTGGGTTAAAACCAGGTGCATCTGTTGATGAGGTCAAGCAAGCTTATCGCCAGATGGCTAAGACTTGGCATCCAGATTGTTTTCTGGAACCGCAGCAAAAGCTAGAAGCAGAAGAAAAAATCAAAGAAATTAATCAAGCTTATGGAAGGTTAAAATCTTATCAGCCAAATGAGATAAATCAATCTGCTTCCACTTCGACCAAAATTGATTTCACTCCATCCAATGCTGAAGGTTTCTATAAACTGGGTATGGTGAAAGCTCAAAAAGGAAAATATACTGAAGCAATTGAAGACTTTAGCAAAGCAATTCGTCTTAACCCAAACTACTTTGAAGCATATAAATACCGAGGGCTTGCTTGCTCGAAACTCGGATATGAAAATAGAGCTTGGTCAGATTTGAAAAATGCCAGAGAACTGGAATTAAAACAGGAAAAAGCACCACCCAAACCGACATCGCCACCGCCAAAGCCAGCAACGCCGCCACCCAAATCTGCATCGCCACCCCCAAAGTCAGCAACGCCGCCACCACCACCCAAACCGACATCGCCACCGCCAAAGTCAGCAACGCCGCCACCCTCTGAATCACAATCTCAACCTTCAGCGTGGAAATGTATACACACTCTGACTCATCTGAACTGGGTTTTTACAACTGTAATCAGTCCAGATGGGCAAACTCTGGCTAGTGGAAGTACTGATAAGACTATCAAAATTTGGCATCTCGACACAGGTAAATTGCTACATACTCTCACTGGACATACAAAATGGGTAAGATGTCTTGCCTTTAGCCCAGATAGTCAAACTCTGGTTAGTGGCAGTGATGACAGCAGCATGATGATTTGGGAAGTGTCTACAGGTAAATTACTCAACACGCTCAAAGTACATTCAACCCCAGTTTTTTCTGTAATCATTAGTCCAGATGGTCAGACTATGCTGAGTGGCGGTAGAGACACTACTATCAAGATTTCCCATATAGAGATGGGACAATTGCTGCACGTCCTCAAAGGTCATTCTTACTTGGTTTACTCCCTTGCCATTTGCCCAAAGCAGCAGATTTTAGTTAGTGGTAGTGCAGACAATACCATTAAGCTGTGGAATTTGAAGAGTAGAAAACTGCTGCAAACTATCAACGGGCATTCAGGTTGCGTGACTTGTGTCGCCATTAGCCCTGATGGACAAATTTTAGCTAGTGGCAGTTATGACCAGACTATCAAGTTATGGAACATCAATACAGGTAAGCTAATTAACACACTTGCCGGACATCATAATTATGTTTGCGCGATCGCTTTTAGCCCCGATGGTCAGCATCTCGCTAGTGGTAGTGCAGATCATACGGTGAAACTATGGGATATTAACACCCGACAAAATCTTTATACTTTGGATAACCATTCAGATTGGGTTAACTCTGTCGCTTTCAGTCCTGATGGCAAAACTTTGGTTAGTGGTAGTCGAGACATGACAATCAAGCTTTGGCGCTGCGATGTCTAACGAGAAATTAAAAATTTAGATGATTTCAGTAAATTGCTAGGTTTTGTATAAAAACATCAGATAATAGCTTAATAACATCCATCTTTGGGATACTTTTTCTTTAGATTAAGTATTAACTCCTTAGAAATAGAGCCACTTGCTGATCACAGAGGTTATACTGAAAACTCCCAACACTTGAGTAGCAAATAAAACTGATATTTATCAGCGACATACATTTTTGGACTCATTAAAACCTCTCGTTTTTACAAAGCTTTAGTTTCTCAATATCGTATCAAGGAGTTAAATCAACAGTTATGCCTATTCCTACCAATAAAGGCGAAAGTGAAAATAGTGAAGTCAAGCAAGAGTCTTACACTGATAGTAATGGTGATACTCACACCCATGTGACACGAACCACTGAAACATCTAAGAACAACACACCTGATCCCAGCTCTTACCAAAAAGGTTACGTACAAGGTCGAAATACTGAGCATGGCAATCTGCAAGCTGATTTAGCCGAGCGTGATAATAATAATGCCAATGGTGGTTTGGTGTTGGGTATTATTATTACTTCCGTGCTTGCTTTGGTTATAGGTGGGGTCTGGTACTTCAGCCAGCAGAATAATGCACCCGTTAACAATATTGTGCCAGTCGTAGTTCCTGTACCGAGTAAGAGTAGTCCAACTCCTAGTGCATCTGCTCAACCACGAACGACAATCATCGAAAGAACCAGAGAAGTACCTGTTGTTGTTCCTGTTCCTGTTCCACAACAGCAGGTTACACCTCCATCTGCACCTCGCCAACCGAATATTAACATTACTGTTCCACCCCAGCAGCCTGCGGCAGAAAAACCACCTGTAACCCAGCCAACCCCGAAAGTGATACCAACTCCGACGGCGAGTCCAACTAGTACTACTCCGACTTCGCAGAACAAGGACGATGCTTCTACTAGTACTGTCGCTCCAGGTACCAAAAGTGATACTTCTAAAACCACTCCACCTCAATAAGTAGACCAGTCAAACAGTGAATCTAATGGCAGTTCTGCTCAATAATGGCTTCTAAACTTTCAACCCACTTGATATCCTGGCATTAACGCCAACATATCAAGTGGGACAATTTTTTAATCAATATTTCGGAATTGTTGCGATAAATTAATGGTATTTAAGTTTAGTAAAGATGTGGTGTAGCTGAACAAACATAGGCTAGATTAAGAGCAAGGTACAAACAGGTTAAAAGTTAAACAAAAACTTTCAAGTTAGAGCCTGTGCCTCCTGCTCTAATGTTCTTGCGTAGGCATAGCCCGTCGTAGACATTGCTCTGAAATTGTGGCATCCATTGAATGTATTTTTACCTTGAGTTCAATGAGTCGTTTTGGAGGTTTGAGAACGCACAGCAAAGAATTTGCCTAACTTCAAATGTCAGGATGTGCAATTCTGAGTATAGCGAGCGCAAATGCTGTCCACCTTAGTTAGTTGAGTTATTTACTTCTGAATTCTCCAATCTTCAAGAAACCGCCCCAAGCTGCTGATATTTATCCATCGTAGCTTCCGGCGGTTTCTGCTTTGAGTTAATTAAAAAGCTCAGAATTGTTAATCACTAATTAAGGTAATCACAGTCACTTCTGGCGGACAAAATAAGCGTCCTGGTTTATAAGTTCCTAAACCCCGATTGACGTATAGTTGATTTTTTTCCACTTTGTGAAACCCTTGCGCCCACTCCCAATATCGCACTACTTTAGAACAGTCTCCGAGGAAAAATGTTAGCCAACGCCGTAATTTTTTGGGAATTTGTTTGAGGAGCTTTTTATAATAGAATACTACAGGGCCAATGCCCGGAATGACGATGTGACCACCGTGGGTATGACCAGATAGTTGCAAATCTACGCGCCATTGTTGTAATATCTTGGCTGTATCTGGGTTATGGGATAAAACGATGCGGGGTGTAACGGAGTCTAGTTGATTCATGACTGGTGCAGGGTAAAATTCCCGTGACCAATAATCAGCTAGTCCTACCAATGGTAATTCTTTTCCTAATGGATAGGCGATTTCATTCCAAAGTACATGTACCCCAATGCTAGTTAACGCTTGTGTAACTTCTGCTTTTGAGTGGCTGTAATAGATATCGTGATTACCAAGTACGGCGTAGATGCCATAGCGACTTTGCAGATGTTTGAGTCGAAGTACCAATTGGTGAATCGGCGTGGGATCGTCAGTTACGTAGTCACCAGTTAATAGAATTAAATCTGGTTCAGCTTCGTTAGTAAGTGCGATCGCTTTTTCTAACATATCTTCCGACAGCCGCAAACCATCGTAGTGAAAATCTGACAACTGCACTAACGTTGTACCTTGTAAAGATGCTGGAAGTTCCGCAATCTTAACCGTTATTTTATCTACTCTTAAATGTCCCGTAAACAACCAATGCATAAGGCAACCGATACTCCTCATACCAGCGTTTACAGCTTACCAAAAATTAAAATACAACTTGAGTAACTGCAATAATTTATGTCACAGACTCCAGATACAATTAATTGAAATCGCTGAATTTAGTTATCGGGTTTTCCTTCTGGCTTCTCATTCACCTTGTAGCGTGATTATAGTAACTTCTGGGCGGCAAAATAAACGTCCTGGGAGGTAAGTTCCCAAACCCCGATTGACATATAGCTGATTTTTTCCTAGCCGATGGAAACCCTGTGCCCATTCCCAATGGCTGACTACAGAAACATTGACTTGCAAAAATGGGACTCGACGCCGCACTTTTCTAGGTATTCTTTTTACAAGCTTTTCGTAAAAAAACATTGCAGGCCCAATTCCCGGAATCACGATTTGACCACCGTGAGTATGACCAGATAATTGTAAATCGACTCGCCAGGATTGTAATATCTCCGCAGTATCTGGGTTGTGGGATAAAACGATGCAAGGTGTATCGGGGTTTAGCTGGTTCATGACTGGTACAGGATTAAATTCCCGTGACCAACTATCCGCCAGTCCAACGAGTGGTAATTCTTTTCCTAGTGGATAGGCAATTTCATTCCAAAGGACGTGAATTCCAACGCTAGTAAGGGCATCTGTAACTTCTGCTTTTGCGTGTCTGTAATGTATATCATGATTGCCAAGAACAGCATATATACCACTGCGACTTTGCAGATGTTTGAGTCGAAGTGCCAGTTGGTGAATTGGCGTGGGATCGTCAGTTACGTAGTCACCAGTTAATAGAATTAAATCTGGTTCAGCTTCGTTAGTAAGTGCGATCGCTTTTTCTAACATATCTTCCGATAGTCGCAAACCATCGTAGTGAAAATCTGACAACTGCACCAGTTTCTTACCTTGTAAGGATGCAGGCAACCCTGCAATGTTAACCGTCAATTCTTCTGTACTCAACGGCCCAGATAACAACCAATGCATAAGACGTTTAATAAACCTTAATCATAGCGCTTACAGCTTAACTGAACATTATTGCTTTGTGTGTAGCGACCAATGCAACTTATTGAAAATTTTATGAAAGTTGGAAATTTTAGCGTATTTATACTTATTTAAATCCAAAATAAATTTACTATTAATTTACGTTAAAAATACTACTTGCTTTAGGTTGGGTGTGCAATCGCTTTCCAGATTCCTGTATAATTTAGAGTGCGATCGCACTCTCAGAAACTACTGCTATAAACGCCAAACTTCTTTGAGTTTATAAATTAGGTGTTTCTGCCGCTTGTTGATGACTTCAGGTGTCCATTCCTGTTCCATCAACACTTGAGTAGTCAATGCAAAAGGTGAAACTGTTTTACTAGTAAAGTATATCTGTTTCTTTTTAGCAAAGTCATAGTTTTGGGCTTCGCTGTTTTTCTTACGAGATAGCAAAAGTAAGTTACCTAAAAGGTGTACGAAATTTCCCCGTTCTTTCTGGTCAGGGAACCACTGCACCCACACACTATTTATTATTTTATTCATCAGTCATTAAAAAAACAGCGCCAGCCTGTAATTAGGCTGGCGCTATTTTTTATTTAATTCAGAAATAACAATAGTTAGATGAATTGGCTAAATCTTCCTCATTCATTAACTGCGACTTTGTTTTTATGCAGCACTGCGGTTAGTTATTAAGTTCCACACGAAAACCGCAATAATTGCACCAAGAACTGCTAGCGCAATACCAGGAATGCTAAGACTAGGAGCTGCTAAAGTTAATGTTCCCGTACTGAAGAAGACACCTAAACTACCGCCAACAAAAGCACCGATAACTCCTAGCAAGATTGTTCCTAGAATTCCGCCACCTTGATGACCAGGGTAGATAGCTTTTGCGATCGCACCAGCAATTAAACCTAAAACAATCCAAGCAATAATATTCATTGTTATTAATTTCGTAGACTTTTCTTACCCACGAGTACATATTATCAATCTTAATCTGTTGACTACATCTACCATCAGAATTAATTATTTATATCCATAAGGAATACCCTAATTGCTACTAGGTTTTTTGATATCCCCTCTATTGAGGTAGACAATCAATTAAAAAAAGCTCCTAGTAGGTCTTGAACTAGGAGCGTATCAAATTATTGCTTGGTAATTGGAGTATATACCTTTTAATTAGCTCGCTCCTCTACTAGAAGAATTAAGCTTAATTTTCAAAGACTGTCTCTAAAGTAATGTAAAGGAAGCAAAATCAGGCGATATCTAGGATGGGCGCTCTTAAATGGGCGTGAATAATTAAAGGTTTATAGTAAAAGCTGAAGCCCTTACTACAAGCCAGTTTAAGTATTTTACATTACGTAACTTAGTTTGATTAATTCTTACCTGCTTAGTTGTAGCAACCTTCTTACCAAGATTCCCCACTTGGGCATCGCCAGGATAATTGAAAATTAGGTATTAGGAAAACTATTCTCTAGTCCCCATTCTCAGTTAAAATGCCTAATCAAATTTGGTTATCACAGTTGCAAAAACATCGAGCGATCGCAGTCATCCGCGCCCCGAAAATCGAACTGGGACAGGAAATGGCAATGGCTGTAGCATCTGGGGGAATGCAGTTAATTGAGATTACCTGGAATAGCGATCGCGCTGGGGAATTAATCAGTCAACTACGCTCACAATTACCAACCTGTACCATTGGTACTGGTACACTATTCAATGTGCAGCAGCTACAATCTGCGATCGCATCTGGGGCGCAATTCCTCTTCACACCCCATCTTGATTCGGCAATGATTCAAGCAGCACAACAAAAAGATGTACCGATCATCCCAGGAGCGCTGACTCCTACAGAAATTGTTACCGCCTGGAGTCAGGGCGCTAGTTGTGTAAAAGTGTTTCCTGTGCAAGCATTGGGAGGGGCTGATTATATCAAAAGTTTGCAAGGGCCGCTGGGTGAGATTCCCTTAATTCCTACTGGCGGCGTGACTCTGGAAAATGCCAAAGAATTTTTAGAAGCAGGAGCGATCGCTGTCGGTTTGAGCGGTGGATTATTTCCGAAAAAGCTTGTCACAGAGGGAAATTGGGAAGCGATCGCATATAGGGCAAGAAAGCTGATGCGACAGTTAGCTTAACTTAGAATCAAATCATCAAAAACTCACGTCTATTAAAGTAGTAGATAGGGAAATAAAGGTGAAAACTGATAAGTTTCCCAATACCCGATGATTTGAGTGTGAGTGTATCTAAAATGAAAAAACTGATTTATCCTGACTGGGTGCGTTGCTTACAAATACTCCTCACTGGTACAGCACTGTCCTTAAGTGTTTTTACTACTACTGAAACCAGTGAAGTTTGGGCGAATTCCAAAAATGAAGTGATTGCACAAACAATCCAGATATTACAACAATCGGATCAGCGCTGGATTCAAATTAATCTTTCAAAGCAACGATTAATAGCTTGGGAAGGTGACAGAGTTGTTTATGGAAGCGCTATTTCCTCTGGCAAAAAATCCACTCCTACTCTTATTGGTACTTTTAAGATTCAATCAAAGTTCAAAACTACACAGATGCAGGGGGAAAACTACAATGTTCCCAACGTTCCTTATGCAATGTTTTACCAAGGTAATTACGCTATTCACGGAGCTTACTGGCGTAAGACATTTGGTACTCCAGTCAGCCACGGCTGTGTGAATATAGCACCTAAACATGCTAAATGGCTATTCCAGTGGGCATCAGTAGGGACACCAGTAGTTATCCAGAAATAGTAGGTGAAGCAGCTAAAAAGCAATTTAGGTAAAATCATAAATAACAACAAATCAAGACAATTAAGTAATTCCCAGCATAAAATCTTGCTGGGAATCTTCGGAGTCGGAATTACTGAACTTGAAATAAAATATAGAAGAGGGCATTAAACAATTTGCCCAAAAAAATAAGCGTAAATCCTGACAATTCCTCTGTGAAGTTACAAATGCAAATAAGAATTCGGGAAAAGTTTGCATTTAGGTATTTAAATGACAGATTTTTTGTAACAGTTGTCCTTTGTAATTAGTCATTAGGAATGTGGATTAAACAAAATGCAAAACTTCTGTTTCGCAGGGTGCTTTACGCACCCTGCGAAAGTTGCTCTTGATTAAATCCATGTTCCTTAGTGAATAACAAATGACAAATGTGCAAATTGGACGCAGATTAGCTTAGAACTTGTCTTGAGAAGCATTAGCGGATGAATTGCGTAAATCCTCCACAGAAAGCGAGTAGTCGATCTGGAAATTTGTAGTGTTCCAGAAAATTACTTCACTTGATGATTTTTGCGTAGTTTAGAAGATGAAGCATAATGCAAACCTGGATTAGCAGTGGTGCAATTCGTTCCTCTGGAACTTTTTGTACAGGCGTGGCGCTGATGGTGCTGACTTTATTTTCTTGGTCATCACCGTTAACAGGTACACCCAACTCGACTACAGCAACAGCCACGTCAATCGATGAAAACAATATCAGGCAAACATCCCAATCTCGCTGGATTGAAATTGACCTGTCAGAGCAACGCTTACGTGCGTGGGAAGGTAAAAGACTTGTTTATTCATACCGAATTTCTGGAGGTAAGCGATCGACTCCCACACCCATAGGCAGATTTCGGATTAATTCTAAGTATCGCACTCACCGGATGCGAGGTAGCGGCTACAACATTCCTGACGTTCCTTACACAATGTATTTCTACAGAGGCTATGCCATCCACGGTGCTTACTGGCATAACCGTTTTGGGACTCCAGTCAGTCACGGGTGCGTAAATTTACCTGTTAAGCAAGCTCACAATCTTTACAGATGGGCTTCAACAGGAACTTTAGTAGTGGTGCGGAAATAATTCGTAATTCCTAATTAAGCTGTCGCGTCTGTAATAGGACTTATATCATGTCCGCTTGATTACTTATTAAACCCGAAGAACCCCAAAGAGCCAAAGCTACGCTTCGTCTCCCCTCCCCGCTTGCGGGGTGGGGTGCAATGACTGTGGGAATCATAAGCTAATTATTCGGACATGATATTACGCAAAACTACACGCACTCTGGGGCAATTCATGTAGCTTTAGCTTTCCGCAGGGTATTGCCCCTAAGAAGAAAATCACGTATGACAAATGTGGGACGAAAAGGCATGTTGCATGCATCCAAACGAAAAATGAAAAAATCCCCTAGCTAGACACTCAGGGGATTTTCAAACTTGGTCTATTAAATAGTTAGAGGATTATTTTTTAGGTGAGATGAGCATCATCATGTTTCGCCCTTCTTTTTTTGGCGCTTGCTGGAGCTCACCATAAGGCTCCAAATCTGTTGCCATTCGCTTGAGCAAATCTTCTGCTAGGTCGCTGTGTTGAATTTCTCGACCCCGGAACATCACAGTGGCTTTGACTTTATCGCCATCTTTTAAAAAGCGCTCTGCTTGCTTAACACGCACGTTATAGTCGTGTTCTTCTATTTTGTAGCGCATTTTAACTTCTTTGACATCAGCCGTGTGCTGCTTTTTCCGGGCTTCCCGCGCCTTTTTTTCCTGCTCAAATTTGTATTTCCCGTAGTCCATAACCCGACAAACCGGCGGGTCAGCTTTGTCACTGATTAGCACCAAATCTACCTCTTTTTCTTCTGCTAGTTGCAGTGCTTCCTGTGGGGGCATAATTCCCAGTTGGGCACCGTCAGTGTCAATAACCCGAATTTTTGGGAAGCGAATTCGTTCGTTAATTGGAGGCAGTTCGCGAGTTCTTTTCTTCTCAATCACAGCCATTATGATTTCTGGAATCTGTTAATGAAGGATTTGGTGTGGTCTAAATTGGTATGCCTCAGAGGCAAAATACTGAAATAACTCAGGACGTGAAAAAATAGTCTACACTTCTAGGGTAGCTAATTCAGAAAAGAGTTGCATCGTTGAATTTGTGATTCTACTCACTCTGAGAGAATTTCTCTGCAACATTTAATCTAAATTACACAATCTCGACTCATGTTAAATATTATTACAATTATTAACCTTGCACTTGAGGGTAAGGCGGGATAGGTTGACTCAATGTTCAAACCTGCACATAAGTCTAGATTGAGATTAGCTTATGACCGACTCAGCACACCCACTTGAAAATAACCTTGTAAACAACGATGTCTACGACGGGCTACGCCTACGCTCACTGCAACAATTGGCTTGGGGGATTGAGGCGAGTTTGGGGCAGTTTAAGCTGATTTTGGCACGGTGTAATTATGCCAGCTGGCGCGATCGCCTGATCCAAAAATTGGGTGAAATCTGTGAAGTCGAAATTCAGCTTTTGGTGGTGCAGCAATCTCGCCGGACGCTTTATACTGCGATTCGGGAGGAGTTTGGGGAGGAAGTACCAGCTTGCGTGATGGTTGTGGGTTTGGAGACAGTGCAGGATTTAACTGTGATGTTAACTTCTGCTAATCAGGTGCGGGAGGAGTTTCGCAAGAACTTTGCTTTTCCCTTGGTGTTGTGGATTGATGATCAAATCTATAAGCAACTGATACAGCTGGCTCCTGATTTAGAGAGTTGGGCGATTACGAGGAATTTTGCGATCGCTAAACATGATTTAATAACTTTACTCCAACAAGTTGCGGATCAATATTTTAGCAATACCCTAACCCTGAATCTAGATGCTTATTTAGTCTTAGAAGCAGAATTAGCAGCAGCCCAGAGAGAATTACTCCATGATGCAGAGATTTCTCAAGAGGTAAAGGCTAATTTAGCATCATTGTTGGGTTTGGCAACACAGGTTAATAATAAAATCAATGTGGCGCTGGAACATTATCAAGTAGCTCTGGCGCTTTGGCAGCAGCTTAATAATCTAGAACGATGGGGTAAAACCCTCGCTGATATTGCTTTTTGCTATTATCTCAAAGCTTTTAAACATCAAGATATTACTCATCCAGATTGGCAAGCTACTCGGCATTATCTTCTGGAATATATTAGCTTTTTAACTGAGGCTGAACGCCCAGATTTAATTGCTAATTTCATCTTGAAATTTGGGATTTTCCTGTGTGATTTACAAGAGTGGAAACAGTTAAAAAGTCTGGCGCGACAAGCATTAAAAATACATCAGGCTAATAATCAAACCATAGAATTAGCTAAAGATTATGGTTTTTTAGCTGAGGTAGCTTTAGCTGAAGAACGCTGGTTAGAAGCAAATCAATTTGCACAGCAAGCCTTGAATCTAGGAGCGCCTAGCCCTGCTACTCTCCCAGGACAAAAGGTTGTCGTCTCCAATGATTTGAGTCTCTATCGGTTTATTTTGGCTCGTTCTCAATGTCATTTAGGTGACTACCAAGAGGCAATTCGTAACTTAGAAACTGCAAAAGATATCAGCAATCCACTAACAGATTTAAGGCTTTATCTGAAGATTCTTAGTCATTTGCAAAAGCTTTACTTTCAGCAAAAAGCATATCTCCCAGCATACGAAATGAAGCAGCAGCAGCGTTCTGTCGAGCAGCAATTTGGTTTGCGGGCGTTTATCGGTGCTGGGAGATTGCAAGCGACAAAACAGTTAGGGGCGCAAGGTCTTGCACCTTTAAGGATTGATAATAAAGATAGTATTGCCCCAGAAATCGCTGCATCTGGTCGTCAATTGGATGTAGAACGTTTAATTGAACGCATCGGTCGCCCAGACAAAAAGTTGATCGTAATTTATGGGCAATCAGGTGTAGGTAAAAGTTCTCTAGTGAATGCGGGACTCATACCAGCTTTAAAGAATAAAGCAATAGGTATTCAAGATAATTTACCTGTAACGATGCGCGTTTACACCAACTGGGTGGAAGAGTTGGGGCGGCTTTTGATAAGAGATGAGGCGGATGTAGCTTTAGCTTTCCTACGGAACGCTACGCGAACCCGCAGGGTGGGGGATGAGGAGGATGAGGGAGAGTTAGAACTTCAAGTTTCGACCTCGGAACCTCAACCTTCGACCTCTGAACTTGGAAGTTCGACCTCGGAACTCGGAAGTTCGACCTCTGAACTCGGAAGTTCGACCTCTGAACTCGGAACTTCGACCTCGGAACTCGGAAGTTCGACCTCGGAACTCGGAACTTCGACCTCGGAACTCGGAAGTTCGACCTCGGAACTCGGAACTTCGACCTCTGAACTTGGAAGTTCGACCTCTGAACTCGGAAGTTCAGCCTCTGAACTCGGAACTCCGACCTCAGAACTCCGTTCATCCACCTCAAATACTCAAAATCCCCACTCCTCATCCCTAACTCCTAACTCCTCACTCCTAACTTCTAACTCCTCACCCCTAACTCCTAACTTCCTAATTTCCCAACTACGCGAAAATGAACAGCGCAACCTCCGCACCGTCCTAATTTTTGATCAATTTGAAGAATTTTTCTTTGTTTACACCGAACCCAAGCAAAGGCAGGAGTTTTTTGAGTTTCTGGGAGAGTGTCTCAATGTTCTCTCGGTGAAAGTGATTCTGTCGTTGCGCCTGGATTACCTGCCTTACTTGCTGGAGTGCAATCGTTTCTCCGGCATGAGGATTATTGGCAATGACATTCTCAGCACTAATGTCCTCTACGAGTTGGGGAACTTTTCACCCAATGATGCTAAGTCGATTATCCAGTGTTTAACAGAGAAAGCTAATTTTCAGTTACAACCTGCTTTAGTTGAGCAACTGGTGCTGGATTTAGCCGGGGAATTGGATGAAGTGCGTCCCATTGAGTTACAGGTAGTGGGGGCGCAACTGCAAACGGAGAACATCGTAACTCTGGCAGAATATCAGCAGCGTGGCACTAAAGACGAATTGGTTAAGCGTTATTTGGATGAAGTTGTTAATGATTGCGGTGTTGAGAATCAGCAGGTGGCGGAATTATTACTATATTTGCTCACTGATGAAAAAGGAACTCGCCCTCTGAAGACTCGCGCCCAGTTGGAACGCGATTTGCTCTCGTATTTCTCGGAGATCCCCCCAACCCCGCTTAAAAAGGGGGGCTATATTTCTTCTACCCCCTTTTTAAGGGGGTCGCCACAGGCGGGGGGATCGAAGGATCACGTTTTTGAAGCGAGTAAATTAAATTTGGTTTTAGAGATTTTTGTCAAATCTGGCTTGGTGGTTTTGTTACCAGAGAATCCTTTTGACCGTTATCAACTGGTGCATGACTATTTAGCTTTGTTTATTCGCCAGCAACAGCAGCCGAAGTTAAATGAGTTAATGGCGGAAGTGGATAAGGAAAGAAAGCAACGCCTGCTAGCTGAAGAGGAGCTAAAACAATCAGAACAGGCTAAGACAATTTTGGCAGACGCTAACCGAAAGGCAACACAGCGGATTCGTTTTGGCTCAGGAGTACTGTTTATATCTTTGGTTTTAGCAGGAATTGCCGGAGTGCTGGCAAATCAAGCATCTCGCCTCAGTGAAGAAGCGCAGACAGGCACAAGGTTAGAACGACAAGGAATCACAGCTTGGCAAAACTTTTCATCACAAGAAATAGAACCATTACTGTCAGCCATGCAGGCTGGTCAAGAGTTGCAAAAACTAGTCAAAGATGGTCGCCCACTAGAAGAATATCCAGCTGCTAGCCCCCAGTTAGCTTTACAGACAATTCTTGACAACATTCACGAACGAAATCAACTCAAAGGGCATACCGGCAGTATCATCAACGCCAGTTTTAGTTTAGATGGCAAACGCATTCTCACCGCCTCAGCAGACAACACCGCGCGGGTGTGGGATATTTCCGGTAAGCAAATCGCCGAACTCAAAGGGCATACCAAACCTGTCAACAGCGCCAGTTTTAGTTTAGATGGCAAACGCATTCTCACCGCCTCAGCAGACAACACCGCGCGGGTGTGGGATATCTCCGGCAAGCAAATCGCCGAACTCAAAGGGCATACTAGCTATGTCAACAGCGCTAGTTTTAGCCCGGATGGCAAACGCATTGTCACCGCCTCAGCAGACAAGACCGCGCGGGTGTGGGACATTTCCGGTAAGCAAATCGCCGAACTCAAAGGGCATACTAGCTATGTCAACAGCGCTAGTTTTAGCCCGGATGGCAAACGCATTGTCACCGGCTCAGCAGACAAGACCGCGCGGGTGTGGGACATCTCCGGTAAGCAAATCGCCGAACTCAAAGGACATATCAGCTATGTCTACAGCGCCAGTTTCAGCCCGGATGGCAAACGCATTATCACCGGCTCAGCAGACAACACCGTGCGGGTGTGGGATATTTCCGGTAAGCAAATCGCCGAACTCAAAGGGCATACCCAAGCTGTCAACAGCGCCAGTTTTAGCCCGGATGGCAAACGCATTCTCACCGCCTCAGCAGACAACACCGCGCGGGTGTGGGATATTTCCGGTAAGCAAATCGCCGAACTCAAAGGGCATACCCAAGCTGTCAACAGCGCCAGTTTTAGCCCGGATGGCAAACGCA
>NZ_JBALCE010000045.1:0-9744 GCF_036919815.1 Nostoc sp. | reverse complement strand
GAAAATGCTCTAAATTGGTTTAATCATTGTGGTCTGTTTTTTGAGCCTATTAGATAGCTCTTCTTGTGGTGAATTTGATCGCAAACTGCTGTAAAAATTTACACCGGAAAGTTGTAACGTGCAAGTTGCAGAAGTTGGAAATTTTTGGCAACAAAATTCAATATACCAACAAATTAAAGACTGGTTGGAAGATGTTCCTTATTTGGTTGCTTCTGGGAAAGGAGTTTATTCATCAGTTCAAAGTAGTGGTTATGAATCTTAGGACGTAACTTTAATGGCAACCCCAATCTTTTATAGTATAGCAGCGTTAATCTTAGAGAAGTATAGTAAGCAAATTCCAGCATTGAATTTAATTGACGCATTGCTCACAAGTTGTAAAGATTTGAGACATTACAAAGAACACCAAGGTAAAGGTTTAATTAAGGTAATCGTAGCCCTATGAAACTTAACGAAAGTCAAATTGCCAAAATTGACCCTCTGCTTAAGGAAGTTTTGATGGAAGCTAAGGGAAATAAAGTAATTCGAGCAATTATCAGTTTAGGGGACGAAAATCAAATTAGATTAAATACTAGCAATTCATCGTTGAAACCTCAGGAATTTACATCATCTGAGGCTGAGCAACAGGCATTAATTGATCAGCGTAAAACCCAACTAGCCGAGGTGCTAGGTGATACTATCGAAGAACTCGAACAACTTTCTTTGAAACCTGTTGGAGATGCACTCAGCGGCGTCGTGGTTGTAGAAGGTTCGGCTGATGCGATTTTGCGCTCATTAGCACTATCTGGAGTTAACTATGTGACTTTAAATCAGCTGATTGCAGTGCCGGAAGTTGCACCAGATGCAGGGGTTAAACATTTTGCTGAGATTTATATAAACACACTTGACCCCCCTTTAGATGAGAAAACCAGAAAATTAATTTATCAAGCATCTGAGCAATATATTATTAACTACCACAAGCGCCATAACAAGTTGCAAATATTGGGAATGCAACAGCCTGTAGATTTGGATTCAATCTACATAGCTGTGCAATATTTGCAGCCAAGTGATATTTGGCGATTGGAATCAATTGAAGCTTTAGACAATCTTTTTTGCGAAGCTGGAAAACGTGGATTTCAGCCCGAAGATGTTGATCAGCAAAAAGGGATTAAAGTTGTAAATCAGCAGCAATATCTGATGGTACTTGGGGCAGCAGGTGCAGGTAAGTCTACATTTTTGCGGAAGATAGGATTAGAAGCACTCAAGGGAAAATCTGGTGAATTACAACATGAATGTATTCCGGTTTTCATTGAATTAAAACTATTGACTGATAGAGAAATTAATCTTGAAGAAGCTATCAAGCAAGAAATGCGGTTGTGTCAGTTGCCCTTTGAAGCAGAATTTACTACCAAAGCTTTACAACAAGGTAAGTTATTAATTTTGCTGGATGGTTTGGATGAAGTACCAACTGTAAACAGGGATTTATTAGTTAGGGAAATTCAAATTTTTCTTGAGCAATACAAAAAAAATAGGTTTATTATATCTTGCCGGACTGCTGCTTATAAATCGCAGTTTAGGAATTTGATGGAAATTGCAATCGCAGATTTTGATGATGCTCAAATTCAGTTGTTTATTCAAAATTGGTTTTCTTCAGAGGTAGATAGAAAAGCCGAAACTGGTGATAATTGCTGGGAGTTAATTAAAAACCAAGAATCAACTAAAGAGTTAGCTAGAACTCCTGTATTATTAACTTTTCTCTGTTTGGTGTATGCCGAATCTCAAGACTTGCCTAAAAACCGAGCTACAGTTTACAGTGATGCTTTAGATATATTACTCAAAAAATGGGCGGCGGAAAAATGCCTTCAAACCGCTCCCCTTTATCGTCAGCTTGGCATCGATTTAGAGAAAATTATGCTAACTGAGATTGCATGTCACACCTTTAAATCACAACGGCTATTCTTATCTCACCAAGAACTTGTGAGTCAAATAAAAGAGTTTCTGGACAATAACGACAATGCACCCAAAGATTTAGACGCCGAGGCAGTTCTCGATACTATAACTATTCAGCAGGGAATTTTAGTAGAACGAGCAAGGGATATCTACTGGTTTTCTCATCTGACACTACAAGAATATTTAACAGCACAATATATTGATGACTATCGCCAAGTTGAGAAATTAGTTACTGAACATCTTATAGATAGACGCTGGAAAGAAGTGTTTTTGCTGGTAGCTGGGTTAATGCGGGGTGGTGCAGATGAGCTACTGTTGTTGATGGAAACCGAAGTAAAAAAATACATTAATACACCGAAGTTGGAAGCGTTATTAAACTGGGCAGAACAGGTAACAGTTGGATCTGAAGGTAATTATAAGCCTGTGAGTAAACGTGCAGCTGCGATCGCCATCGCCAACGCCATCGCCAACGCCAACGCCATTGCTAATGCGATCGCCAATACCAACGCCATCGCCTACGCGATCGCTAACGCCAACGCCATCGCTTACGCTTACGCCTACGTCTACACCAGAGCCTATGCTAACGCCAGTGCCTATGCTAACGCCAGAGCCTATGCCTATGCCTACGCGATCGCCTACGCCAACGACATCGCCAACGTCAACGCCAACGACATCACCAAAGCGATCAATTACTCTCGTGAACTTGGAAAATTAAAAATCTTCAATAACATCAACTTTACTGTGCTGATTGCTCGACTAGAAGCACTGAGAGCTAAAGTTACTGATGATCAACAACTACAAAAACCGCATCTGGTATTTGCTGAACACCTCCAAAAAACTTTATTTAATGCTTTCAATCTCACGCAAGAAATGGTCAACTTATCTGAGCAAGAAGTGAAAGCACTCGGCGATTATCTCTACGCTAATCATCTTATTATCCAGTGCAAACAAGCAGCAGTGCAGGTGTCACCCCAAAGCTGGGAAGCGATTGAGGCGCGATTGTTGTTAGTTCCAAGTGGTTAAGCAACAATAGAAAATTGAGTTGATTACAACAGGCTAAGAATACAAAAACTCAAACCTTTACACCAATCTTGCATTGGGAAGAGGATGTTTATCTAGCTGAATGTCCAGAGGTGCGAACCGCCAGCCAAGGAGAGACGGTAGAAGAAGCCATGTCTACGACGGGCTACGCCTACGCTAATTTGCAGGAAGCAACGGAACTGTATTTAGAAGAGTTCTCGCTTGCTGAAGTCGCTACGCTCAAAGCATTCATAACAAAAGATTAAGTCTTTGTAACAAACACTTAATCTTTTGTTATGAATGCTCCAGATGTAGTTACTACAACTCCAGTTGTTATAAGTAAAATAGAAGCTGTTTTTACTACAACTTCAACTTGTGTTATGAATGCTCAAGCTGTAGTTAGTACAACTCCAATTGTTATAAGTAAAATAGAAGCTGTTGTGACTACAATTTCAACTTGTGTTATGAATGCTCAAGCTGTAGTTAGAAACGTTGCAGTTGTTGTAATAAACCCTGAAGCTGTTGTGATTACAGGAAGTCTTGTAGCTAGGAATGGACAAGTTGTTGTTTTTCATCTTCACTATTATCGAACACTAATTTAAGATGCATACCATCGAGAAAAAGTCAATAAAAAAAGGCTGGGCAGGTGCGATCGCTGAACCGGCAAAAGAATTTCCTCTTACCCAACTGCCAATCCTTTCTGGCAAAATCCCAGATGGCTTGCGTGGCACACTTTACCGCAATGGCCCGGCACGGCTAGAACGCGGTGACGATTGCGTGGGACACTGGTTTGATGGAGATGGAGCAATTCTCGGCGTCCATTTCACTGATGCAGGAGTCACTGGAGTTTATCGCTATGTGCAAACAGCAGAATATGAAGCTGAAACTAAAGCAGATAGGTTCCTCTATGGTGTTTATGGTATGCACACCCCAGGGCCGATCTGGAAGCGCTGGGGACAACAAATGAAAAATGCAGCGAATACCTCAGTGTTGGCTTTACCTGATAAGCTGTTGGCTTTATGGGAAGCAACAAATCCCTATGCCCTTGACTTGGAAACTTTAGAAACGAAGGGATTAGATGATTTAGGTGCTTTGGACAATGGATTACCTTATTCTGCTCATTACAAGCGCGATCCAGACACAGGAGAGATTTTTAACTTTGGAATCAGTATAGGAAGTTCTGTACAACTGAATCTCTACAAAAGCGATGCCTGCGGCGGGCTGCGCCAACCGACTGGCAAAATTATCCAAAAAGCTGCTTTTAAGCTAGATCGCTACTCAATAATGCATGATTTTGTTTTAACTCAAAGGTATCTGGTGTTTTTCATGCCACCGATGCGGATGAAAATGCTGTCACTTATGCTAGGCATGACTACCTTTAGTGAATCTTTGTTGTGGGAACCTCAGTTAGGAACCCAAGTGTTAATCTTTGATCGCGAAAACTTATCCTTAGTTAGTCGTGGCGAAACCGATCCCTGGTTTAATTGGCATTTTGGCAATGGCTATGAAGATGAAGACGGTTCTGTGATTCTGGACGTGGTGCGATATTCAGATTTTCAACAAACTAATGAATATCTCAGAGAAATCGCAACTGGTGAGACACACACAGTTCCTAAAGGAAGATTATGGCAAGTGCGTCTCAATCCTCAAACTGCTAAAGTGACAGCAACGCAAGAAGTTATCAACCGCAGGTGTGAGTTTCCGGTAGTGCAGCGATCGCAAGTTGGGCAACCTTGGCGCTATACTTATGTATCATTAATGCGCCAAGGAACAGATACAGGTGAAGAATTGTTTGGTGCGATCGCCCGCTTCGACTATAAAACCGAAACCCTCACCGAAGCAGACTTAGGAGAAAATCGCTATCCTTCCGAACCCATCCACGCCCAAGACGCCCAAAACCCTGAACAAAGTTGGGTGTTAACCGTTGTCTACGATGGTAATTCTCATAGTAGCGAAGTTTGGGTGTTTGATAGCGATCGCCTAGACACAGAACCAGTTTGCAAACTAGGATTACCCAGCGTCATCCCCCACAGCTTCCACGGCACTTGGAACCCAGCCTCTGCGTTACCTCTGCGTTTCCCTTAGCTACCTGGAGCGTTAAAAAACAACACTACAGTAAAAACGAATAGCATTGATCAGACATAAATTTTTCGCATCTGGTCAATGCAAAATCAAAAATCCCAAAGAGCCTTGCCCTATGCAATTACAAGAAAAACACCATTATTCTCCCACAGAATACTTAGAACTAGAAGTCATTTCCGAGTATCGTCATGAATATATAGATGGTGAAATTATACCCATGACAGGTGGAACACCAAATCACAACCAAATAGCTGGTAATCTGAGTGCAACCCTGAATTTTGCTTTGAAGCGACAACCTTATCGAGTATTCGTCGCCGATCAACGTCTATGGATTCCCAAAAAGCGAATTCATACATATCCTAATGTAATGGTTGTTGCAGGTTCATTAGAATTTTCTGAGGGAGGTACAGATACAATTACTAATCCCTTAGTAATTTGTGAAGTGCTATCCAAATCTACCAGAAGCTATGATAGAGATGAAAAATTTGCGGCTTATTGCACCATCCCCAGTTTTCAGGAATATGTTCTGATTGATCAATACAAAAATCATGTAGAACAGTATTCTAAAACTGACGAAAATAAATGGATTTTCTCAGAGTATGAACAAGAGAATAGTATTTTAACACTATCCTCTATTCAATTTCAAATCCCTCTATCAGATATTTATGATAAAGTTGACTTTGAGGCTAAAGAATAACCTCACTCTAACTGGTTAACTAAGCAACATGACCACTTCCAAACGCCATTACCACATTACTACCTTCGGTTGTCAGATGAATAAAGCTGACTCAGAGCGCATGGCTGGCGTTTTAGAAGACATGGGGTTTGAGTCGTGCGAAGATCCGAATAATGCAGATGTGATTCTCTACAATACTTGCACAATTCGGGATAATGCCGAGCAAAAGGTATATTCCTACCTTGGCAGACAGGCAAAGCGTAAACATGAGCAGCCTAATTTAACTCTCATCGTTGCTGGTTGTGTTGCCCAGCAGGAAGGGGAAGCGCTATTGCGGCGAGTCCCAGAATTAGACTTGGTAATGGGGCCACAACACGCCAACCGTCTTAAAGATTTGCTAGAGTCAGTGTTTGACGGCAACCAAGTTGTGGCAACCGATTTCGTTCATATTATTGAAGATATCACCCAGCCGCGACGGGATAGTAAAGTCACAGCTTGGGTAAATGTAATTTACGGCTGTAACGAACGCTGCACCTATTGCGTCGTTCCCAACGTGCGAGGTGTCGAACAATCTCGTACACCCTCAGCTATCCGGGCTGAAATAGAAGAATTAGGACGCCAAGGTTACAAAGAAGTTACTCTACTCGGTCAAAATATTGACGCTTACGGCAGAGATTTGCCTGGAACAACGCCAGAAGGTAGGCATTTGCACAACTTTACAGATTTACTTTATTATGTGCATGATGTGCCGGGAATTGAAAGGTTAAGATTTGCTACCAGCCATCCCCGTTATTTTACAGAGAGATTAATTAAGGCTTGTGCTGAGTTGCCCAAAGTCTGCAAACACTTCCATATTCCCTTTCAATCTGGGGATAATGAACTTTTAAAAGCGATGGCGCGGGGTTATACCCATGAGAAATACCGCCGGATTATCGATATCATTCGGCGGTATATGCCAGATGCTTCAATTAGTGCTGATGCGATTGTGGGTTTTCCTGGGGAGACAGAAGCACAGTTTGAAAATACTCTGAAACTGGTGGAAGATATTGGCTTTGATATGTTGAATACAGCAGCATATTCGCCGCGTCCAGGGACACCTGCGGCTTTGTGGGACAATCAACTGAGTGAAGAAATTAAAAGCGATCGCCTGCAAAGGCTGAATCATTTAGTAAACTTGAAAGTAGCAGAGCGATCGCAACGTTACTTTGGACGCATTGAATCCGTTTTAGTAGAAGACCAAAATCCCAAAGATCAAACCCAGGTGATGGGACGCACTGGCGGTAATCGTCTGACATTTTTCAGTGGCGACATCAAAGAATTGCAAGGACAGTTAGTCAAGGTAAAAATTACCGAAGTTCGCCCTTTTAGTTTGACAGCTGAACCAGTTGAAGTGAGACAAGCTTTATCTGTCTGAGAAAATAGACATCTGGTGAAATTAAATATGCGTTATCCATAACCCTTGTTTTGACGTAGCAGTGCTACGTCAAAACAATTGTTTTTCACTCCTATGTCTAGAATTGGTATAAGGACAAAACCTGACTATTAAAGCTTATGAAGACCATCACTTTGAATATCCCCAATCTGGGTATCGAGAAGTATAAGTAGCTTGATTTATTAATGGCAAAGACGCAGCTAAATTATAGGACTTACGCACTGTACAAAATAATCATCTTGTGTATTAACGTAAATACGTTGTTTCAGGCTTTTGGAGGTCACTTTTGATTACTGGCGTAGGCGCAGCCCGCCGCAGGCATCGCCAAAATATGATTGAAAAATCTAGCTACAAGCCCTGAAAACTATACCTGTTATTTTGGCTTTTCTGTCAATGCGTAAGTCCTAAATTATTAGTCTGTTGCGCGATCGCTGGTATAGGTAACGTTCTTTGAATACCCGGTGCAACCTTTCCAGTCACAGCATCTACATACTTAGTCACATCTGTGGCTGCCGTAGTTCCAGTTTGGTCATTAGTAACTGAATTACCACTGTAGAATTGAATAATTTCAGCTATTCCCTTGTTTGATAATATATAAAATCTAAGTGTAAATACTAATTCCAGGCATTACTGACATCAAGATTTTACAAAAATCATTCCTTTCAATACTAAACATACCCGACAATTTTTATCGGGTATGTTTGACTGGTATTTTTGCTCGTGTTACTATTCAGGCAACAGTTGACAGACAAACAGGGAAAGCTAGTTTATGACTCAGGCAATCACAACCCAAACCAAAGCCAGCACTGCCTACTTTCAAGCCCTGAAATGTAAGGAATGTGGTGCAGAATATGAACTCAAAGCCACTAATGTTTGTGAGTTATGCTTTGGACCGTTAGAAGTTAAGTATGACTACAGCGCCCTACGCCTAACTGTGACTCGTGAAACAATTCAAGCCGGTCCCAATTCAATTTGGCGCTACCGTCCCTTTTTGCCTGTTGCAACTGACAATGTTATAGATGTGGGAACTGGTATGACTCCCTTAGTTCGTTCCCACCGTCTTGCGCGTCGCCTGGGTCTAAATAAGCTTTATATAAAAAATGATGCGGTTAATATGCCCACCCTTAGCTTCAAGGATCGGGTAGTATCAGTTGCCCTCTCTAGGGCGCGGGAGTTGGGTTTCACTACTGTTTCTTGCGCTAGCACTGGTAACTTGGCAAATTCTACAGCTGCGATCGCAGCTCACGCCGGTTTAGATTGCTGTGTGTTCATTCCCGCAGATTTAGAAGCTGGTAAAATTATCGGTAGCCTGATTTATAGTCCCACCCTGATGGCAGTGAAGGGCAACTATGATCAAGTAAATCGTCTCTGTTCAGAAGTTGCTAATACATACGGGTGGGGTTTTGTCAATATTAATCTGCGTCCTTATTACTCTGAAGGTTCCAAGACGCTAGGCTTTGAAGTTGCCGAACAACTAGGCTGGGAACTACCTGATCATGTTGTTGCTCCCTTGGCTTCGGGTTCCCTATTTACAAAAATTTATAAAGGGTTCCAAGAATTTATAGAAGTTGGTTTGGTTGAAAGCAAGAATGTCCGTTTCAGTGGCGCTCAAGCTGAAGGTTGTTCACCGATCGCCCAAGCCTTCAAAGAAGGACGCGACTTTATTAAGCCAGTCAAACCGAATACCATTGCGAAATCGCTAGCGATCGGCAATCCAGCAGATGGCATTTATGCTGTGGAGTTAGCTCAGAAGACTGGTGGTAATATTGAATCAGTGAATGATGCAGAAATTATTGATGGCATCAAGCTGCTGGCAGAAACCGAAGGTATCTTTACAGAAACGGCTGGTGGAACAACCGTTGCCGTGCTGAAAAAATTGGTAGAAGCTGGCAAAATTGATCCAGATGAAACTACCGTGGTTTACATCACCGGCAATGGTCTGAAAACCCAAGAAGCAATCCAAGGCTATGTTGGCGAACCCTTGACTATTGATGCCAAACTCGATAGTTTTGAACGGGCTTTGGAGCGATCGCGTACTCTCGATCGCTTGGAATGGCAACAAGTCCTCGTTTAGTTATGAGTTATGAGTTATGAGTTTTTTTATTCATAACTCTTTACTCTTAATTTTATTTTTCACTCTTCATTCTTCACTTTGTACTTCTATGGCTGTAAAAGTTTTAGTTCCTACGACTCTTCAGAGTTTTACTAATAATCAAGCTACTCTAGAATCCAACGGTAGCACCATTGCTGAGTTGTTGGACTCTTTAGAACAAAGCTTTCCTGGTATTAAATCGCGGTTGTGCGATGAAGAAGGCAAACTACGTCGGTTTGTAAATTTTTACGTCGATAGCGAAGACATCCGACACTTAGATGGTATTAATACAACCCTGAAAGATGGGGATGAAGTAAGTATTGTCCCAGCTGTCGCCGGTGGTTAATACAGAAAATAGCAAATAAAGTAGAAGCCTGACTAGATAAACCTTTGCAAGATTACCTCATTCCCAGTCAAAGACGGGAGCAATGCGATTTTGTTAGATCGGGCTTTAATTCTCAATTAAAGAGGTGCATTCTCAATAAAAACAGTTATTTCGCTGCGATCGCACCCCTA
>NZ_JBALCE010000044.1:0-81399 GCF_036919815.1 Nostoc sp. | reverse complement strand
TTAGGCATGACTACGCACCCAACCAATTTAGTCAGGTTTTTACGTTGCTTAGTTATACTAAATTTTTTACACTGGTAATTATATCAGATATACCGTGACCAGTCAAGGAGTTAGGGGAACTATTGTCACGCGAGTGGTCATTGAGCTTGCCGAAATGTCGCTGATATCTCAGCCCTAAAGGGATTGAAGCTCTACGCTTACCGGGTATTTCTGTAAGATTTTTAATCAACTATCGGTAGGCTACTTGTGGGCCTGCCCAAATTTCTGTAACCTTTTTACCAAAGGTAATCGGCTGATCATTGCCTGTTGTAGTAACAGTCTTGCCATCATTAGCAACTTGGATTAGTGGCCAGTTTTCTTCGCCCAATTCACCCGCACGAAATAGCACATTATCCGGTTGGCTTTTACTCCAACCTAACAATACTGCAATTTTTTCATGATTTTCCTCGTGGGCAGGAGCAACTGTGTTAGCGTGATTTTTTTGCCGATCCCAAATCACTGCACTATCTGTAGAATCACCTGTGTTAAATATACCTTCAAACTTGCGTGCTAAGAAGCGATCGCCTTTTTCTGACCAGCTAACTGGAACTAATACCCCAATCTGACCATTTGTATCAGTTTCTTCTGACTGCGCCGCCTTTACCTTTAATAAAGGATCGCTAACAGCAGCAGTTGAAGCCATCACCCACAACCTTTGGGTTTGCATATCTTGGACAAACAGAACGCTGGTAACACGGCTGTTGTACATTTGGGGTTTTACCTCTAGTTGCACCCGGCTATAAACAGCATATTTACCATCTGGAGAAACCACGGGTACGCTGCGGTAGTGACGCATTCCCGAACCCCCCTTAGAAGCAATTGCCTCTTGAGTTGCTGTAATCCATTTCCAAGGAATAGGATGAGGACTGCCTATGGGATCTATTTGTTCTGCTTGGGCTTCATCGCGTGGTTCAGCAACACGTATTTCTGTGCTTGGTTGTGATTCTCTCAGAGTTGGTGCTACTTGAGTTGCTGTCAATGATTCATTAAAAGAGTTTTCTTTTGAGAGATAATTTTCTTGGACTTTCAAAGACTGGATATTAGCAGCTTTAAGTTTTCGGATTAAATTAAGTTGACTAACAGGAACATCTGTTAATGGTGCGAGTTCAACTGCTGCCAAAGGATCAGGAACAGTTAAATCGCTGTTTGACACATAACTATCTGCTTGATCGAAAGACTCAATTTTATCTGCTGGTAATACTTGCGGTTCCTGGACAACAGTAGTTTGTGTTGGCACAGAGTCAAATTCTGCTGTTAAAGAGTTGATTTGATCTGTTTTTAATATTTCAGGTATTTTAGGTTCCCCAACTACAGCTATTTCCTTTGATACAGAGTCAGACTCTCCAGTTATCGAAGTTACTTTAGCTACTTCGGATCTGGCTGGGGTCGAGTGACCCGATGCCCCTAGCAAGGGTGTGATTAGGATTACAACGACAACGTAATTAAGAAATGGTTGCGCGCGGAACCATCCTGACAGCAAAAGGGGTTTAAGCATTTGTAGACTCTCTAGAAGGGGCGGTTGCTATGTGAGAAGCAATACCTATGCAGCAATGGGGCAGCCAGTAATTATATGTATAACAAGAAACTAAAAGCAATGACTAGATATTTTCTTCAAAGTTTGCAGAGGGTTACAAAAATTAAGTATCATTGTCTACAGCTTTTTTTGACTCAAGTACTGAATGTTTGGTTGCCAAAATATGCAAATATAGTAAATATGCTGAAAACTCAGTAATTACTACACGATATATAATGTTGCTGTTGCTATACCTAACTAAACCAAAAACAGGTATTAGTCAAGGGATATTCAAGGTATAGTTTGGGCTAATGAAGCTGACAACCAAGGGTGAGATGACTCAGCTATTGGGGATCGTACTAGCGATCGCTAGTACGCAGCAACTAAGGCAAGTTCCACACTAGATATAACAGCGCAAATCCCGATAATGGTAAACGTGAGGCGTTACGTGAATTAAGCTGGCAAAGCGGACGTATAATACATCATACTCAGAAAATCCTGCTGTCAGCAACCCCAATTGAGAAATTACGATCTAAACTACAAAAATAGCTAGAAGACGCAATAGTTTTTTAGAAACCTAACTGCATTTAACGCCAATTTGGGGATAAATTATCAGGAACACAACTAAACTTACTCGGTAGATGCTCTAGCAGATCGTGAGGAGACACCACTAAACGATGAGGCTCTCCTTAGGCAGATGCAGTTGATAAGACCTGTTACACTTGTTAACTTAACTATTAAGTTAATCAAGCAGCCTTGGGTTCGACCAATACGAAAACATTGTACCACCAAACAGCCGATATGATTTACAGCAAATCAACTCTGCTTTGCAAATGTTTGGGAACATCTGACTTTCGTAAAAAGCTTTGTAAAACCTCACCCCAACCCTCTCCTTGGTCTGACTTTTCACCGTATCTAGAAAACCTCACTTCTATTTCTCTCTCCTAAAAGGAGAGAGAAATAGAATTTTCCCCCTTCCCTCGTAGGAGGTTAGGTTTTTCGTGGCTTTTCCACATAACGTAAAAAGTCAGCTCCTTGGTAAGGAGAGGGAGCAAGAATCTTGTTTCTCATCTGGTATATTTGCTTTCACTGAGATGCTCCGAACTGTTTTCCACGATACAGGAGCCTGCTAAATCCTGGCTTGGTGAATTCCATTTCAATATGCAACTTATATATTGTCAGTTATGAGCAGCGCACTTACCATAAATTAATAACTAGCGACTAACAACTATTTATTAATGAAAATTGTATTCTTTGGTACACCACAGTTTGCTGTGCCCACATTGTCAAAGTTATTGAATCATTCAGAATTCGAGGTGTTGGCAGTTGTCACCCAACCAGATAAACGCCGGGAACGCGGAAATAAACTTACGCCAACACCAGTAAAAGCGATCGCTACTGCTCACAACTTACCAGTATGGCAACCCGAACGGGTGAAAAAAGACACTGAAACTTTAACCCAACTCAAACAGTTAGGCGCAGATGTGTTTGTTGTTGTCGCCTATGGACAGATTTTATCGTCAAAAATCCTAAATATGCCCAAGTTAGCCTGCATTAATGTGCATGGCTCGATTTTACCCAAATATCGGGGTGCAGCGCCGATTCAGTGGTGTTTGTATAACGGTGAGACCGAAACGGGGATCACAACCATGTTAATGGATGTGGGGATGGATACTGGCGCAATGCTACAAATAGCCACTACACCCATTGGATTACTGGATAGTGCCCAAGATTTAGCCGATAGACTAGCTGTGATCGGTGGGGATTTGTTGGTGGAAACTCTGTTGAAGTTGGAACGCCAGGAAATTCAACCAATTCCTCAAGATAATTTAGCAGCTACTTATGCACCTCTAATTCAAAAACAAGATTATGGTTTGGATTGGTCAAAAACCGCTATCCAATTACACAATCAAATCAGAGGCTTTTACCCTAATTGCACCGCTACCTTTCGTGACAATCTGCTAAAAATCACCGCTTCTGCTCCCCTTGGTTCTGTAGGCGATCGCAATCTCCCACCAGAATTACTGCATAAATTGCCTGATTTGTCAAATCTATCAGACAGACCGGGAGTTGTAGTGAGTATTACCAAAGGAATTGGGGCGATCGTCCAAACTGGGGAAGGTTTGTTGCTGTTGCGAGAGGTTCAGCTAGCTGGTAAACGTCCCCAGTCGGGATGGGATTTTGTTAATGGTACCCGCTTAACTGTGGGAGAAGTTTTTGGTGCGGGGAGTTGAGGGAGAATAACAGACGCGATTAATCGCGTCTCTTTTCATAAAAGCGGCAAGCTTGGCAAGGGCCATCTGGGTTGACTGCACAGCGAATAATTTCTGAATGAGCATTGTAGCAGCAGGTAGCATCACCGATTACCCAACGTCCCGCTACCAAACTTTTCTCAGATGGTCGTTTTGCCGACTGCACGTAAATGGCAATATTATGCAAGCGGTAGCGCCCTGATTGAAGTTGGTATCTATGGCGGCGCTCTAAAACCGCATAGGTTTTACCTTGAAAATCGAGATAGTTTCCGGGTTGGGGTGTCCAATCAAGTTGCACTCTGCCAAGAGACTCACGCGGATGCGTCAGAATCACCTCGGTTTGTAAAGAGTCTGGCTCCATAAGCTATGTTATTTGATTTACATTATGCGATCGCTTTCTTTAGCTTACCGAATTTAGATTACAATTAATACTTCACTCTTATTGTGAGAAATATACAGTCGGGATGCACAACTTTGCTACCCTACAGATTACGGCAACCAAAAGTTAGGTAGGATAGATTTGCCGAAGTCATGCCAAGTTTGGTTGAGCGATCGCGCCACTTGTATATGCACTTCATCCTCTTCTACAGCTAAAATCTCAGATGGCTGACCTTCTCCCAAATAAGACACCACCAAATTCGCCGCCTCCAAACCAGTAACATAAGCCTTTTCTTGTGACCAGGAACCATGACGGTTTACAATCCAATCGCCACTCATAAACACATTCTCAAAACTTGTCTTAGCGGATAACATATAACGATAGCTACCAGGTGCAAAGTGAGTCACTGCCTGAGATAAACGAATTACACTGCTATCAATTATCTTTGCCTCTCGAAACGCTGGCACACAAGTTGCTAAATAACCCTGAACTATTGCTAAAATCTCCTCATCACTCAAACTGAGAAACTGATTCGCGTGATAAAAATCGGCTTCAATCACTGTTCCCGGTTCATTTTGATATTCATCATGTAGAGCATTCAAATCAAAAAACGTCCAACCTGTAGTTGCGTCGAATCCAAAACAGGCATTAGAAGGACGAGGAATATCAATTTTCCGGTCAAACCATAGTCGCGTTGCTAAAACATCAATTGCTCCTAAATTGCTCAAATTACGGAATTCTTCACGGCTTTGTAAACTAGGACTAGTTGAGACAATTTTCTTCATCCCTGTGATTCCAACCGCAAAAATTACAGCATCGGCATCAATTACTTCATCACCGCAAACCACACCCTTGGCTCGATGATTACTATCAACAATTAAGTCTGTAACTCGGCGCTTGGGTAACACTCGCGCACCAGCTTTTTCGATACGTTCCACCCAAGGACGAAATATCTTTTCTCCAACAGTTCCCCGACACCAAACTACATCAAAATCCGGTTGATGAGCCAGAATAAAAAAGTAAAGCATCCCTAAAGTTGCTGCGGCTGAACATTGTTCACCAGGGGCAAACAAGCCCACTAATAACATTGGTTCAAAAGCCTCGCGGTAAAGCCGTGCCGAAACATTAAAGTCTTTGAACAATTCACGGGCAGTTACAAAGTCATAGCGCCGCCAAGCTGCATCAGAATTGTCAAAATCAACAACCGCATAAAGTAAAGGTAAGGCGCTAAGACGGTCAATTAGTGGCAGCCGCTTAAACTGAGTGTAGAGAAAAGTTCCCAGTGGGGAGGGGAGTCGCGGTAAGTCTTGAAAAATTGGTGATTCAACTTCCAAACCTGCTGGCGAATATTGGGAAGAACGAGTCCAAGTAGTAAAAGGATTAATTTCTAATTCATTGATTAGGGAAAAAATATTTTTGTAAGGATACCAAAAGCCATGAATGCCAGCTTCAACAGATTTTCCAGCGGCTGTTTGCCAACCTGCGACCAATCCACCGGGATAGGGCCCTGCTTCTAGAAGTGTTACATCATAGCCTTGCTTTGCCAAATGGTAGGTTGCTCCTAAACCAGCCCAACCTCCACCTACAACTACTACCCGTTTTTGTTGTAACCCTTCTACCATCACAGCCTCCAATTGTTGCAGTCCATCAACTAATGTATCCGAACTTGTGTTCTGAATCAGGCGACGGTTTGCTATTATAGCGGTTTTCCTTTGGATGCAATCGGCGCTTTGGTAGTCAACTGGGGGCTTAGAAACCGCGTTTACACGAAGCTTTAGCCACTTCCGTAGGTTTCAAACCCTGAATTTTTCCTTAGTCCACGTAGGCGGACTAATACCAATTTTAAAAATGATTACGACAGATGGAAACCTGAAATGCTTATCCAATGGATGTTTCACAATCCAAAATTTAAAATCTAAAATGGTATAAGTTTGTATAGCCGCGAATTCTATTCGCCAGGACTTTGAAGAAAGGCTAAGGAGAACCAGTTCAGTAAAAATCACTTGCGGTTAATGCTGAGTTAAGAGTATAACAGAAAACAGACTTAACTATTCATGAGGAATAATCATAATGACCCAATTAGCAAATGGAAAATTCAGTCTAAATGACTTTGAATTACGAGATGGCATTTATTTTCCTAGCGATTACGAACAGTTGAATAATACTCAACATAAAAAAAAGTGGGACGAAATTGGTAAAACATATTATGGTTCCCAAAAAGTTGAAAAGCTTGCAGATACATCGCCCATAAAACAAGATTACACTCTGCTAACTGGCACACCTGGAGGTACTTGGAATAAATTCCCGTTGAATAAATCGGTTGATTCTATTTTAGAGATTGGTTGTGGTTATGGTCGTGCACCTTTGCATCTTTCTAAAGCGAAAAATCTGAGATGCGAAAAATATTATGGAATTGATATTTCTGAGCCTTTGTTACGGCGGTTAATCAAAGTTAAACAAGAATATAATTTTTTCCCGGAAGCTGAATTTAACTTGATTTGCAATTCTGCTGAAATATTGCCTTTAGAAGATAATTCTATAGATTTGGTAATTTCTAACTGTGTCTTTATGCATATCCCAGATGCACAATTAAGAAATTTATTGGCTGATATCTCTCGGATGCTAAAACCTGGCGGAATTTTTGTTTTTAATCATTCCTTTCACAACAAATCCTGTCCTTCTCATATTATCCATAATTTTGTGAGAAAGCTGAACCCAATTGTCAGAAATCCAGTTTATCTCAAACAATATTCTGCCTCTGAAATAGAAGAAATGTTAGCTACTGCTGGGATGAAAACGAAATGTCCACAATACATTGTTGAACCAACAGAAGAATATGCAATTTTGCCGGAAACTATTAAAGGAATTCCAGTACCATTTGCTAATGCTATCAATAGAAGTCTCAAGCCATCAGGTAGTTTAAAGGAAACTTTGGCTTATGGTTTTAGTGCCTATAGCAGTCAACTGGAATAATTACAGCTATTTTCATCTATTTGAATTACACCTGTCGTAGGGGCACAGCAATGCTGTGCCCCTACAGCATTGTCTAGTTTTTGCAATTTTCTTTATTATTTGTTAGGTAATTTACCAACTTTTACCAACATATTTAAACTAAAGTTGGTAAATTAGGGATTAGTTGAGCTAGTTCTTCCCCCACACAACTATGCCATTGGATTTATCGCCTCTTTGGATATCACTTAAAACATCATTACTTGCTACATTTATCACCTTCTTCTTGGGTATCGCTGCTGCCTACTGGATGCTGGGATATCGTGGAAAAGGTAAATCGTTGATTGAGGGTATCTTTATTGCGCCACTGATTTTGCCCCCCACAGTTGTCGGTTTCTTGTTGCTGCTATTTTTTGGGAAAAATGGCCCTGTAGGGAAACTCATGCAGGCTTTTGACTTCACCATCGTCTTTACTTGGTATGGTGCAGCGATCGCAGCTACCGTAGTTTCTTTCCCTTTAATGTATAAAACTGCACTGGGAGCCTTTGAACAAATAGATGGTAATCTGCTGCGAGTAGCCAGAACCCTTGGTGCAACTGAAGCCACAATCTTTTGGCGCATCAGTTTACCCTTAGCAGTATCTGGGATTGTAGCCGCCACAATGCTAGCTTTTGCCCGTGCTTTGGGAGAATTCGGGGCGACGTTGATGCTAGCTGGTAATATTCCCGGACAAACGCAGACAATTCCAATGGCGATTTATTTTGCTGTGGAAGCGGGAGCAATGAACGAGGCTTGGTTTTGGGCGATCGCAATTATGGTGATTTCTCTATCTGGAATTATTGCAGTCAACTTCTGGCAAGAATTGAGGGAAAAGAAGAGGGGACAAGGGGGACAAGGGGGACAAGGGGGACAAGGGAGTGAATCATCTTTATTGTCTGCACCTTCGTCAGCAGTTGGACTTTTTGTAGACATCGAAAAACAACTGCCGAGTTTTCATCTCAGGGTGTCTTTTAATAGCAATGATCAGCCTTTGGGATTGTTAGGGGGTTCTGGAGCAGGTAAGAGCATGATTTTGCGCTGCCTTGCGGGGATAGAAACGCCCACTAGAGGACGCATAGTTTTAAATGGCAGAGTCCTGTTTGACTCCGAACAGCGAATTAATCTACCCAGCCGCGATCGCCGCATCGGTTTTTTAGTGCAGAATTATGCCCTGTTTCCACATCTGAGTGTGGCGCAAAACATCGCTTTCGGCTTACCTAAAAAACTATCTGCTGGAAGTATTAGAGTGCAGGTAGAGGAGCAACTAATAGCGATGCAGTTGCAGGGATTAGGCGATCGCTATCCGCACCAACTTTCTGGGGGTCAACAACAACGGGTAGCCTTAGCCAGAGCTTTGGCAAGTCAACCGGAAGCATTGCTTTTGGATGAACCTTTTTCGGCACTTGACACCCATCTACGTAGTCAATTAGAGCAGCAAATGACAGAAACTCTAGCTGACTATCAAGGTGTGACTCTATTTGTCACCCATAATATGGAAGAAGCTTATCGGATTTGTCCGAATCTGTTGGTATTGGAGCATGGTAGAGCCGTTCATTCTGGCAGCAAACATGATATTTTCGAGCATCCTACTACCGTTAGTGTCGCCCAACTTACCGGATGTAAAAACTTCTCCCGCATTGTTCTTCAGTCATCACAACAGGTAGAAGCGACTGATTGGGGTTGTACTCTTCAATTAATTGAACCAATCAAGAGCGAATTATCTCACGTCGGCATTCGTGCCCATCAGTTCATTTTTACCAACGACTCATCACAGGAAAATACCTTTCCCTGCTGGGTAGTCCGCACAAGTGAAACGCCCCATCGAATGACGTTGTTTCTCAAATTACATTCGCCTGCCAAGAATTCTCAAGATTACCATCTGCAAGCTGAAGTTTTCAAAGAAAAATGGGCGACGATGAAAGACCAACCTTTTCCTTGGCATGTGCGTTTAGATCCCCTGCGCTTGATTTTGATGGAGTGAACGCAGAGATGTACGGGATATAGGGAAGTTTTAAAAATTGCTCCAATCTTATAGCGTGAGATGCTCACCTTACAATAAATAGTTGGGCGTTGCATGGTTGCGGGATGATTTATCTCATGCACAGGCGCAGAGAGGATAAGATGATTATGGCAATCAATATACTTCTTGCATGAATTCTTCCCCTCTCCCTAAATCCCTCTCCCAAGCTTGGGAGAGGGACTTTGAAATTGGCTCCCCTTCTACCAAAATTGGGAGAAGGGGTTGAGGGCAAGTTTTGCATTGAATACTTTAATTTTAATGACCAAATTAATCGTTTATATGAAGCTAATCTGTTATTTTTAATTGTTAAAAACTTTGCTGAAATAAATCTCCATCCAGATGAAGTAAATAGCATGGAGATAGTCACAGGCAAAATTGATATCAGAGAGGAGGTGGCTGCATGACTCTTTGTGTTGCCTAGACTCAAGAGAAAATAACAAAACATCCCATACATTGTAACAACCTTGATTGCTCTCTTACTCCCCTCTCCAAAACCTGGAAGAGGGGTAGGGGGTGAGGGAAAAAACAGGAAATCAGGGCAAGATAACCTAGACACACCCCAAATCAAGCTTCAAAATCTCATGCCCAAATCATCTGCCAGAATTCGAGGTACTACACCAGAAATAGAAGCCGCAGCTATACAACTACGCAAAAAACTCACGCCATCTGAAAAGCAACTATGGCAAGCTTTAAGAGGAGGTAAACTAGGTGGTTTCAAGTTTCGCCGTCAGCACCCAGTTGGACGTTTTATTCTTGACTTTTACTGTCCAGTTTGCAAACTAGTCATTGAGTTAGATGGAGCAATCCATGATAATCAGACAGACTATGATGCAGATAGAACGAAATATCTAGAAACTTACAATTATAAAGTTTTGCGTTTCCAGAATGAAGAGGTTATGCAACAGTTGGAAAAAGTTTTATATCTGATTGTTTCAGGCTGCATTAGTCCCCAGCCCCTCTCCTGATTCCGGGAGAGGGAAGTAAAAGGAAGTAAATTCTCCAGTTCCCCTTCTCCCAAATATGGGAGAAGGGGTTAGGGGATGAGGGCAACCCTTCTCAAAGCCAACTAAAAAAGGTCTTCTATGCAATGACCAGCCAAAGGACAGAACTTATTTCAAAATCAGTAAGGCGATCGCAGACGATCCTAACATTAATAAAAAGAAAACGAGTCGAGCTATCGCTAAATTTTTATCACTCCATGCACACAACCTAGCTCAAAAAACTCAGGTTATTGTAGAGCATTTTCGCCAATGTGTGATGCGTCTTTCGTATTGAATTAATTTGGATGTTAAACAAACCACTCCTGCGGAGGACAAACTACGCGTAGCGTTTCCTTGGCGCAGCCTCTCGTAGAGAAGAGTTGGACGCAAAGATCAGAGAGGAGAAGAATGTTAAGATGTCAGTTGTAGAGTTGATTGCAATTTGAGTAAGCGATCGCTCGCTGTTTGTAATGTCTCAGGTCTTTTGCTAAAGCAGAATCTGATCAATGAATGTCCTTTTTCTGGTTGGCTGAAAAAGCTGGAACCGGGAACTACGACAACACCAATCTCTTTAATTAGATGGTAAGTGAATTCAATATCTGTTTTGTAGCCGAATTTGGAAATATCTGCAAGCACATAATAGGCTCCTTGGGGAACGAAATAGGGAATGCCAACTTGATCTAAAATCTGTAAAATACTGTCTCGCTTCTGGTGATAAAGTTTGGCTAGTTCTTCATAATAGGATGGTGGCAGTTGCATGGCGGCAACTCCGGCTCGTTGCAATGGTGCAGGAGCGCCAACGGTGAGGAAATCATGGACTTTGCGAATCGCTCCTGTCAATTCGGGATTTGCCAAAATGTAGCCGACTCGCCATCCGGTGACGCTGTAAGTTTTAGAAAGGCCGTTGATAGTAACAGTGCGTTCTTCCATACCGGGAAGGGTCGCTAAGGCGATATGTTGAATATCGTCATAGAGAATATGTTCATAGATTTCATCAGTGAACGCTAACACATCCCACTTTTAACAAAGTTCAGCAATTAGGGTGAGTTCTTCACGGGTGAAGACTTTGCCTGTGGGGTTATGGGGTGTGTTGATAATAATAGCTTTAGTATTGGCATTGAAAGCTTGACGCAACTGTGCTTGATCAAATGTCCAATCGGGGGGATGCAGTGTCACGTAGCGGGGTGTGGCACCAACTAAAATCACATCAGGGCCGTAGTTTTCGTAATACGGCTCAAATATAATTACTTCCTCACCGGGATCGACTGTCGCCAGCATCACAGCTGCCATTGCTTCTGTGGAGCCGCAGGTGACGGTGATTTGGGTTTCGGGATCGATATCTAAGCCCAGATACCAACGAACTTTGTTGGCGATCGCGTGACGAAAGGGGCGTAGACGCAAAGCGGCTTGTCGCCAGACATCGCCCCAAGTGATGGCATACTGATTTACATCTGCCTCTATTGCTTCGTAAGCTGCCTGTTTCAACTCCAAGGGACAGGGAAAATCAGGGAACCCCTGCCCAGATTCACTGCACCGTATTGCAGTGCTACCCTGGTCATTTCTCGAATCACCGACTCTCTAAACTGCTCTGCCTTCACTGATATTTTTTTGCGCCCAATCTCACTCACCTCTATACCTCCGTTGCTCTCTATTGCAGTTATGGGGGAATTTTTCTCAAACCGATAAAATCGATAGATTAATCGTAGTATACTCAAATTCCAGATCCAGAGGGAATGCAACCTGATAATCTATATACTTAATTATTGAGATTAATAGTCAATTATTGAAGGTACTGATCCAGAATCATCATGAAATCTTTGCACCGTCCCGATCTTTATAGCTGGTCTAATTTCAATCCGGCAAGAAATATTGATTTCAATGGGATTGCCTGGATTCGCCCAGATGGCAACATCTTGATTGACCCAGTAGCCCTATCAAACCATGATTGGAATCATCTGAAATCCCTCGGTGGTGTAGTTTGGATTGTGTTGACGAATTCTGAACATATCAGGGCAAGTAAAGAAATTGCCGATCAAACCTATGCTAAGATTGCCGGTCCTCTGGCAGAAAAAGACACTTTTCCTATACATTGCGATCGCTGGCTGTCTGATGGTGAAGAATTAGTACCAGGACTTCAGGCGATTGAACTTCAAGGCTCGAAAACTCCCGGTGAATTGGCTCTGTTACTGGAGGAAACAACTTTGATCACAGGGGACTTAGTACGGGCACGCAAAGCAGGTAGCTTAACGATTTTGCCAGATGACAAGCTGCTGAATCGAGAGGAGGCTGTTGCTTCTGTTCGCAGGTTGGCTCAACTGAGTCGAGTAGAAGCAGTGCTGGTGGGGGATGGTTGGCCAGTCTTCCGCGATGGGTGCGATCGCTTACAGGAACTTGTAGCGACGTTGTAAATGGATGGGTAGCACAGCTAGGTGTGCTACCCTACAGGAGATTGTGGTTCAAATAGATGATAAAAGGCTGTAAGAAGAATTGTTTGGATCAAATTCTCCTATAAAGGAAAAGGTAGGAACTGACTTTGACTCTCGCATGATGCTGCGGTGTTTAGAACTTGCTCGCCGCGCTTTAGGACGTACTTCGCCAAATCCGCTAGTGGGAGCGGTGATTGTCAAGGATGGCGAGATTGTAGGCGTTGGGTTTCATCCTCGTGCAGGTGAGCCTCATGCAGAAGTGTTTGCTTTGAAAGCCGCAGGTGTTGGCTCTCGTGGTGCAACAATCTATGTCAACCTCGAACCTTGCAATCACTACGGACGTACTCCCCCTTGTTCGGAAGGATTGATCCAAGCAGGGGTGGCAAAAGTGGTGGTGGGTATGGTTGATCCTAATCCCCTGGTAGCTGGAGGTGGTATTGCCCGTTTACGGGCGGCGGGGATCGAAGTCTTGGTAGGAGTAGAAGAGTCAGCTTGTCATCAGCTAAATGAAGCTTTTGTGCATCGCATTCTCTACAAACGACCTTTGGGAATTTTAAAATATGCCATGACTTTAGATGGTAAGATTGCCACCACCTCTGGTAACAGCGCCTGGGTGACAAGCCAAGATTCCCGCAGGGAAGTACATCAATTGCGAGCGGGTTGTGATGCAATAATTGTCGGTGGTAATACAGTCCGACAGGATAATCCTTACTTAACCAGCCATCAGGTGGGGGCACATAATCCCCTGCGGGTGGTGATGAGTCGCCAGCTCAACTTACCGGAAAGTGCCCATCTGTGGGAAACTGCGGATGCTCCAACTTTGGTGTTGACAGAGGAGGGTGCTAACCCCGATTTTCAAGAACTGTTGCTCAACAAAGGGGTGGAGGTCGTGAAATTCACATCACTTACACCAGATAAGGCTATGGCGTACTTATATGAGCGGGGTTTTTGTAGCGTGTTGTGGGAGTGTGGTGGTATTTTAGCTGCAAGTGCGATCGCTCAAGGAGCAGTGCAAAAAGTTTTAGCATTTATCGCCCCGAAAATCATTGGTGGTAGCATTGCTCCCACACCTGTAGGCGATTTAGGTTTTACTACCATGACTGAGGCGTTGTCTCTAGAACGTGTTCGTTGGCGTGTAGTCGGCTCTGACTGCTTAATAGAAGGTTATTTTCCCAAAAAAATCAATAGTAATAACACTTGATTATCAATTTGTTGATCGTGATTTTCTGTTGGCGTAGCCCGCCGTAGGCATCATAAAGAATGACGTTCATAGGCAATATCACGTATTAGGGCTAGCCGAGATTGAATATAGTGATTGAGAAAATCAGTTTCGTTAGAATCTAACAACACTTGCGTTTCGGTTTGTTTCACTAACCACTGCACCAAACTAGCATCATCCAGTTGCAAGAGGAGCTTGGCTTGAGCGGTTTCAACCACTGACCAAAGCTGACGCATAATTGTAGAAGTCATCAAACCTCAATTCAATAATTGGCTTAACTGTCTTCAGATTACACAATTGCGATCGCAGTTTACGACATGAAGTAGAAGTTGAAACAAGTATTATTAAAACTCAGTTTTTAATAATACTTCCGTTAATCTCCCATGAAATTAACACCTTTTGGCTGTCGATGGACTCACAAAATCATGTAAATCGACATCCCAAATGCTGATGTAAATAAAATCACATTCTTGGCGGATAATCTGACCTTTAACTGAGCCATTCTTGAAACTAAAATTATCCGACTGGCGCTCTTGTACCTGTTTTAGCCCCTGCTTAATTTTTTCAGTGGCTTGCCCATCTAACAATCCATTCAAGGTAGTCTGCATTACCTCCTGGTCTACCGATTGGGCAAAAGATACCTCAGTTTGACGTAGCACTTTAGAATTACGATCAAATAAGTAGCCAAGGTCAATTTTATCTGGCACAAGTTTGTAAACCACAGCACGGGTATTGCCCCATGAGCCTCTTAAATCTTGATTTGGTTTGCCGAGGGTAGCTTCTACGATGTTTCTTGCTGTACCTGTAGGGAATGCGGGAACGCTTTCTCTGCTAATAGTGGCAGCTAATTTACTGCGCGGTTTGTTCTGTGGTATGGAACGCGCTTCTGGTGTGGGAACTGTGTTGGTATTGCCCAGATTCGGCATCGCCTCCTTCTCTGGTTCTGGCTCTGGTGTGGATACTACTACTGGTGCTGGAGTATCTAAAATTACAGGCTTCTTTTTTCGCTGTGGTCTGGATACAACTAGGGGCTTAAAGGTTGGTGAAGGATCGGGAATTACTGGCTGTTGTGGTCGTGAGGTCGGTACAACTAGAACTGGAGAAGTTTGGGAAGAAACAGGCGGTTCGGGAGATGGAGAAGTCGTGGGCAAAGATTCTGGTGATAGGGTGGGACTTGTGGCAATAGTTATCTCTGGTTGTTGCTGACGAGTGATGCTAGAAAATGCGATCGCACCAACCAAGCCGCCTACCAGCAAACTACCAACAATTACAGCAGGTTTTTGCCAGTTTCCCCCAGAGTTAGGCGGGGCGATACCTTCTCTGCGAGACGCTACGCCAACGGTGAGCTTTCCTACGGAACGCTGCGCGAACGCTAACGCAGAATTTTTTTGTGGGGAATATAATGGCTGAGTTTGCCGAGTCGGTGTAGCAGTGGGAGAATAAATGACTGTGGAAGTATTTGCAACTAACTCAGTCGGTGGTATATTAGTAGCAGACTGCAAGGCGTGTAACATTTTACTAGCAGTGCTGTAGCGATCGCCAGCATGAGGCTTAATTGCTTGATTGATTACCGCCGCAAATTCGGAAGAGACGTTAGGGGCGTACTGCTGCCAAATTATTTCCCCAGTTTTGGGATCAGTTAGTAGTTGTGGCGAATGTTTACCAGTCAGCAGATAAATCGCTGTTAAACCTAAGCTATAGATATCAGTGGCGTAAACTGGACGGCCAACAGCTTGTTCACTAGGCATATATCCAGGCGTACCAATGACGAGCGATCGTGTCGGGTATCCTGGAGAATTCCCTACTGAACGGATTGTTTCTTTGACTGCACCAAAATCAATCAAAACTGGCTTGCCATCACCAGAACGCAGAATGATGTTATCTGGCTTGATATCCCGGTGAATAATCCCTTTGCTGTGAACATAATCTAAGACTGAAAGCAGACTCAAGAGAATTTGCCGAACAGTAGTTTCACTCTCAAATCCTTTGGCTTCGACAATTTGTGTTAGGGTTTGGCCGTGAATCCATTCTTGGACAAGGTAAAATTGCCCGTTCTCAGAAAAGTAGGCGTAGAGTTTAGGAATTTGGTGACTACTTTCACCCAAATATTCCAACGTTGCTGCTTCCCGTTCAAACCGTTGTTGGATAAGTTGGTAGGTTTGCGGGTCATTATTGGTTATCGGTTTGAGTTGCTTGATCACACAGCGACGGCGAGAAGGCATATGGACATCTTCTGCTAGAAAGGTTTCGCCAAACCCACCAGCGCCGATTACCTGAATAACTTGATAACGATTGTTCAGCAGGGTTATTGTCATGAAAAATTACAAGCGTAGACACCGGAGACACTCCGCCTCTGGGCTTGTCGTTAGACATCGCCCTTTTCAAATGTACATCAGATGAGTGGATTCAGTTATCGAAAAATTGGGTCTAAAACCCCGTCCACTTCTCTACGAGACGCTGCGCGTAGCTTGCTTCCACGTACTCCTGCGGAGGACAAGCTACGCGGAGCGTCTCCTAGAGAAGTGGTACGACAAGCTCAGTGCATCGCTTATAGGACGGATTTTGGTATAAATGATGTTTTAGCTGTAGGGGCAATTCATGTAGCTTTAGCTGACCGCAGGGTATTGCCCCTACAGTGCGTGTAGTTTTGCGTAAGTCCTAAAATAAATTATCCAATATTGTCGCGGGGCAGCGTTCGACTGAGCGCTCACGCCGTTAGCGTAGCGTTCCGCAGGAAAGTCTTGCTCACCTTTGGTTAAGGGCGCTCGTGTCGCCCACCCCACAATCAGTAGTTGGATATGTTTTTATTTGTCAATCCCAAGCGCGATCGCTTTTTTGGATAGAGAAATTATTTAATACACGTCACCATAAAAACTCTATTTTCAACCCTTTTTTGCGGTGACATATACTTAAGTGAACTCTATAGTCTCAACAAACTCTAAAATACTCTCCTTGATGTCTTCAGCTTCTTCTTCAACAGAATCGGGAGTTTCGCCGTCAATGAAGCTGTGCTGACTACTAACTATATACAAAAATTCCCCACTGACAAAAGTGAGCAGCCCTCGGTAAGCGTCTAATCTGATCGCAGTTCCATTATTTTCTTGCTTAGAAATCGTGGAACCTTTGGGCATATCGATTAACACGTAGTAAGCGCCTCGCAAAATATCTTCCAGATATTCAGAATACTCCACAGAAGCATCTGGTACATTAGTAAAAATCGCTTGGGGTACATACTTGTCTACTAAGATTGTTTGTAAATATTCTTCTTGTCCAACAGACTCCAGTTCCTCTAACTGTTCCAAGGGGAAAGGATAATAATCGATTCTCAGCAAAGTACCGATGTCATCGGAAAAGCCAACTACTCCTTCCTGACTTTGAATTCTACCGCCCTGCTGCGGATCAACCGGAATTGTCACCGTAAAATTACCTAAAGGTGATTGATATATCTGTTCAGTAAAATCTTCTATGACTACTGTTTCATCTTCATCATCTGCATCTTCTTCCTCTTCTGCTTCTTTAAAGGCTGCAATTACCTCTTTGATGATTTCCTCTGCTTCTTCATCCTCAAGTTCCAAGGCTGCTTGTAGCTTTTTGAGATAGGCTTGTTTCGATTTGGGGATGGCGAGTTCATCGTCTAAAAGCACTATTACCCCGGCTGCAAAACCATCCAACACTAATTCATCTGAGAGAGATACTTTGGCGACATTAAACAAAGGCCCTATTCCCTCTTCTTCTGCAATGCCTATCAGTCTATCAACTATTTCTGTGATTTCATCTTCTGAGTATTCCTCGAAAACCTCGAATTCCCAAAGGATACCTGCTAAACTTTCTGCATCTACATCTTCAATGGATGAATCAGCGATCGCCGTGACAGTTGCGATCGCCGCCACCGCTTCCTCTGCACTTAGTGATTCCTCTGATGTCTTTGGTGAGTTAAAAACCTTGTCATATTTGGTCATAATTGCTACCTGAATTAATTGCTTAATAGTAATAACAGATTGAAAGTGACAATGGTCAGTTTACCTTACTCAGTGCTGAGTCAGGTAAAAGTACTCAGCACCTTTGATCAATTGAGCAAATCTTCTAGAGAAAAAGTTGGCTAATACGTGGTTTAATCAGTATTGCTCAGGTGCAACGGAACCTTGATGACTCTTTTAAAATCTGTTGTCAAATATACACTTAAACCCTAAATAGTCTCAATATTTACTGCAAGTTACTTTGACTAAATATTGTAAATTTTTGTTATAGCGTTAATAAATGCTATATTCCTTTATTTTTATCCTCTAGCAGATGAATTATATCTATCGATAGAATTATAAACTAGCTAGCGATAGATACCTACACCGTGGGACGGATGTCACAATACAAAAGTTTGTAGTGACAGACAATACTCAAAAGATTGTACTGTTGGTTCTACAAATAAATATGAATTACATGAAATTTTGAGTTTTTTTATGGTAAAAACCCCTCCATCTCAGTTTTCACCAGATCAATACAAAGTTGATTCTGCACAAGAAAAAGTAGACGCTATTATACAAACACCACCATCAGAAACTGAGATTGACCTAGAGTTTCTTTACACTAGAGATATTGAATTTCGTCAGGAAACGATTTATTTTCTTGTGGTCGATCGCTTTTATGATGGCGATCCAGATAACAGCGAAGGTGCAAACTCAGAACTCTACGATCCAACTAGACAAGAGTGGGGTAAGTATTGGGGTGGCGACTTGCAAGGTGTGATCGACAAATTGGACTATCTCAAAAACATGGGAGTGACAGCCCTTTGGCTAACTCCACTGTTCGAGCAGGTTGAAGAGTTATTTGTTGGCAATGCAGCGCTACATGGCTATTGGACAAAAGATTTTAAGCGGCTTAATCCTCGCTACATTGCTGACGGAGAAAACCCTTCTTTAAACGCTACCCAAGAAGAAAAAAATACGACCTTTGATCGGTTAATTGCGGAACTGCACAAACGGAATATGAAGTTGGTGCTAGATATTGTCTGCAACCATAGCAGCCCTGATACTAGTGGTAGTAAAGGCGAATTGTATGATGATGGTGTGAAAATTGCTGACTTCAATGATGATGTCAATAATTGGTATCACCACTATGGTGAGGTGCAGAACTGGGAAGACGATTGGCAAGTACAGAACTGTGAACTATCTGGTTTAGCAACCTTTAATGAAAACAATACCGAATATCGAGAGTATATTAAGTCAGCCATCAAACAATGGCTAGACCGGGGTGTGGATGCACTGCGGGTGGATACTGTCAAGCACATGCCTATCTGGTTTTGGCAAGAATTCACTGGCGAGATGACCAATCACAAACCAGATGTATTTATATTTGGTGAATGGATTTACAGTAATCCTAGTGACGATCGCTCTGTGGAATTTGTTAACCACTCAGGGATGACACTTCTAGATTTTGGCTTGTGCGTGGCAATTCGAGCCGCCCTAGCGCAAGGTTCAGAAAATGGATTCCAAACAATTCAATACATTTTTGACCAAGATTATCGCTATAAGGGGGCAACAGAGTTAGTCACCTTCATCGATAACCACGATATGTCCCGCTTCCAATCGCTGAACCCCGATCCAGCGATGTTGAAGCTAGCGATCGCCTTAATTATGACATCTCGCGGCATTCCCTGCATTTACTACGGCACAGAACAGTATCTACATAACGACACCGATGGCGGTAACGATCCCTATAACCGTCCGATGATGGAAAGTTGGGATACTGAGAGTGAGATTTATCGTTGCATCAGGCTGCTGTCTGGCTTACGGCGACTGAATCCAGCCGTGTCAATGGGTAGCCATTGGTCAAAATATCTCACCCCTGACATTTACTGTTATGTGCGCCGTTATCGTGACTCTTTGTGTTTTGTAGCTTTAAACCGGGGAGGAGAAGTTACCTTACCAGAAGTAGAAACAGAATTACCCGATGGCGAACATACCTGCGTGGTGACTCGCAACAAGTATGAAGTAAAAGACGGCAAGATTTATAACCTAGTATTAGAAGAACGGGGAGTGCTTGTTTTCAGCCACGTTGGGGAAAGGATAAAAGGACAGACAATTGTCCGCGTCCAACTGACTGGTGTGGATACTAAACCCGGTGAAATCATTGTGGTGACAGGAGATTGCCCAGAGTTGGGTAACTGGGATATTAATAAAGCATATCCTTTAGAGTACATCAACTTAAATACCTGGTCTGCTGAGATTCCCTTTGATGAAAGTGCTGGTAAGCTGATTGCTTATAAATATGCCATGTGGCGGGAAGGGCGATCGCCTCTGCGGGAAAATCTCGTAAATCGCCGTTGGGTGATTGCCAAAGAAGGTACCGTTAAATGGCGTGACACCTGGGCGTCGGGAAGAGAATCTTAGAAATTTCAGATAAACATGGAAGTGTGAAGTAGCAAAATTTTCATCCTTCGCATTTCATTGTTTGTGAATTGATAGCCCTTAAACATAGCAATCCTATTTGATTTCGTTCAAATTACAAGACTCAGATCCCCGACTTCTTAAAGAAGTCGGGGATCTCGTTGTTTACGAATGATTAAGTAAGGGTATACATTTTAGCTTACAGTGATCTAGATCACACCATTTTGGGAGTGAGAATAGATAGTATCAAGCAGATAAATACCTAATAGCTGTCAAAAAGAGGAGCTAAAAGATAAATGGTAATGCTCGAACTCTTACTAAAAAATCAATTAAGTGCTCCTAAAAAACTAGAATTTAAAAATGAAATTTTGGCACGGGTTCAAGGACGAAACCCAGAAGCTTTAAATACCGAAATAAATTTTTATAAAACTGAGTTACTTCCCTATTTTATCAAATTGAGCCAACGGAATCCTGTTTTCAGTGTTACAGAGCAATTACGACTTTTAGTAGGTATTTGGACACCAATCTGGTCTACCATATCGTTTCATGAGAGTTTACCGAAAAGAATACAAGATCAGTGCTTCCAAATTTTCCAACAAGATGGTTACTGTGCCAGTGTAGCTCGTTATCTACTAGGAAAAGAGTCATCTTTATCCGATAATGTTCAATCAAAATTACCAGCTTATGATTTCATGGTAATTCAGAAATATGAAGTTAAAAATGGGAAATGGTATCTTGAAAACATTGATCGATTTCAGGCTTTTAAAAATAGAGAAGTTCCTCTAACTTTAGAATCAGTCTATAACTGGTTTACTAATGTAGTTAACACTAAAGTCAAACCGAATGCGTCAAAAGCTCTCAACTTAGAAAATCTAGAGATAAATCATGTTAATGAATTTAAAAAAACATACTTAGCAACTTCTCAAGTATTTGAGCATTTATATATAGATAATGACTGGCGACTTGTGAAAACTCAAGCAGATGTCTCACATCTACCTAGTTACACAATTGCTGTGAGGAGGTAATAATTGTAAGATGTCTAGTACAGCATTGCATTGGGCGAAAATATGAGAAATGTCGCTGAAAGCAGAGGGGATAACTGTTGATGAGTAAAGCAACACTCTACAATCAGGACTTTCTACTGTGGACACAACAACAGGCTGAGTGCCTGAAGAAAGGACGCTGGGCTGAGTTAGACGTTGAACATTTGGTAGAGGAACTAGAGACTTTGGGTCGGAGTGAACAAAAGGAACTTGGAAGTTATTTGCAGGTGCTTTTAATGCATTTACTCAAATGTCAATATCAACCAGAGCGAAAAACCAAAAGTTGGGTTAACACAATTTCTAACAGCCGAAACCAAATTCAAGATTGTTTAGAAGATACTCCTAGTTTGCAGCGCTTTCTAGAAGACTGGGAGTGGATACAGAAATATTATCGCCGCGCCCGTAGAGATGCAGCAAATGAGACTCAAATACCAATAGAAACTTTTCCCCTTGAGTGTCCTTTTAGTACCGAACAACTTCTTAAATCAAGTTCGGATAATTAAGTTATGATTCCCACAGTCATTGCACCCCACCCTCAGCCCCTAAGAGCCGGCGGGGAGGGAGACAAAGTGTAGCTTTGCCGGGGTAGGGTTCTTTTATTATGGGTAATTTGGCGGACATGAGCTAATTAGGTCTTACGCACTATACAAAATAACCATCTTATGGATAAACGTAAATACGTTGTTTCAGGCTTTTATTAATCACTTTTGATTGGTTGCGATCGCTAAAATACAGCAGATTTAAAGTTAGTGGAGTACACCATCTAAGCCTCAAAGCTAGGCACAGAGCCTATTCTAATTCTGAATTCTGACGCCTCGGCGGAGCGTCTCCGGCTCCCCTCCTGAATTCGGAATTCTGCTGTATCATTGAAAAATCTAGCTATAAGCCTTGAAAACTATACCTGTTACTTTGGCTTCTCTGTCAATGCGTAAGTCCTAATTACTTGTTTAGTACTACCGCATCTTTGATTTGGAGACTGTGAATGCGTATAGTTTATTATTAAACACGCCTAGTCCGTAGTGGCTGTAGCCGGAGCCCCAATAGACCGTACCATTAACCACCGCGGCACCTGCAACCACTGACCCCCCGCTGTTAAAATCCCAGAGAATTTTACCAGTCTTTGCGTCCAATGCATACATGTTATTTGAGTCTTGCCCTGATGCCAGGGAGCCAGCATACACTACTCCATTCGCTACCGTCATTGGAGCCTGATCCTTCGCACCTGCTGGGTCCGCAATTTGCCAGATAATCTTGCCAGTCGCTGCGTCGAGCGCACTCCATGACCCACCTTTAGTAGTCTTACCCGATGGTTGTAGCTTGTACTCCTGGGATTGAGCGTTTGAGATGGCGACATAAATTTGTTGACCATCTGTGGCTGAACCCCACTGGATTCCACCCGTTGTGCCACCAGGGCCAACGATTTGGCTCCAGACGACTTGACCGTTATCCCGGTCAAGCGCCCAAAAGACGCCGCTCTTTTGCCCAGCGCCGATTAAGTCGCGCCGTTGTCCAGCATTTTTAACGGTAAAGAGCATCGGACCCTGGGCGAAATCATAATCCTCTCCTTTGGGGTCAGGGCAATTGCGCGCCAGGCCAAACTGGCAGGCAACATTCCACGTATCGTACCCCTCCAGCTTATTCGACCACTTAATCGCGCCGGTATCGAGATCAAGTGCCATGATCGCGTCAATATAATTGTTGGGATCGAGGCATTTCGACTGATCGCTCGGCGTTGGCGAAGAGAGCTTGGCGATGCAATCTTTTGCCGTCTGGGGCACCTCGTAGTTATTGCCTGTTGCAATATATACTGACTTTCGCTTGGGGTCGATTGCTGGTGTACTCCCCCACACTCCTACGCCTGAGTAGCCACCCGGTTGGCCACCGTTGTCCGGTACGGTGTAGGTCTTCCACAATATCTTTCCGGTGGTCAAATCGACTGATGCCATGCTGCCACGGAAGGTGCAGCATTTGTAATTTGGATTTACGAAAGGGTCTCCCTCCTCCAGTGAGGCAACCCCAACGTATACACGGTTGCGATAAATCGCTGGCGATTGAGTGATGACGGCCTTTGGATGAGAGTCAAGTTTTGTCTTCCAGATTAGCTTGCCCGTATCTTTGTTAATTGCCATCAGGTAGGCACCACCCTGGCTGCCGATAATCACTTTGTTCCCTTTCACCGCTGGACTTGTGCGCGACATCGCTGTTGGGATAATTGAGTAAGGTGTGCCCGAACTCGCTTTTGGGATACTTGGGTCACTGATGTAGTTGGCGATAGTATTTGACCAAATCTGGGCACCCGTCTGTGCATCGATCTTGAACAAGTTTCCAGCCCAGTCAGGCAGGTATATAGCTCCATCTACAACCGCCGGTGTCGCTGATATCTCACCACCTGTAGTAAAAACCCATTTGGGGGACAAGGAAGCTACGTTCTCTGGTTTGAGATATCTCTCAGTCGCTTGATTGCGGGTATTCTTTAAGTTCTGACCACCCAACTTCCACTCGCCATCCCACTTCCACTCGCCATTCCACTTCCACTGGCTATCATTAGCACGACTAACAATCGTTGGCACGACCAGTATCAATGCCATTGTAACAACTCCAACTGCTCGAAGGCAAAACGAATAACTTTTAGTCACCATTACCAAGTTCCACTACTACTTAAGACAATCTGTTATGGCTCTGTTATACTTTTGCTAAAAAAGCCATAATTGCTGATAGCCTACCATAAAGCAAGTAAGTAGATAACTGATATCTCGCACCTGGTGTACAGTGACAAATTAAATGGGTTCTATAGAACAACTTCTTAATCCTGACTTCCTCTAAGGAACGTGGATTACAGCTATTTTCAAGTAAATAGACTACGCAATAAGGGCATAGCATTGCTCATTAGTGTCAACTTAAGGGCAAACCCCTTTAAAACCTCGTTTCCAGCAAGAAGGCTATGGAAATGCAGATCAATTGAGGCTCTGCCGCCAGCAAGGGAGGCGGAGCCTCTAGAACGGCATTCCCAGTCGGAGACTGGGAACCAGACAATCTAAAAGCTAGTTATAGACTGGCTTTTACGTTAAGTTGACACGTATGATCATTGCTGTGCCCCTACGAAAGATGTGGTTCAAATACTTGAATTCTGCTATAAATAAAATGCAAAACTTCATCCTGTCTCTAGCTTCCCTCTCCTTTATAAGGAGAGGGATTGAGGGTGAGGTAAGCCAGAGTACTGAATGTTTATTATGAATGTCGTGATGTTCCTTATGAATGTCGTGATATTCATTATAAATATCGTGATGTTCATTATGAATGTCGTGATGTTCATTATGAATGTCGTGATGTTCATTATGAATGTCGTGATATTCATTATGAATGTCGTGATGTTCATTATGAATGTCGTGATGTTCATTATGAATGTCGTGATGTTCCTTATGAATGTCGTGATGTTCGTTAATACAGCTTCTCCATTCAGGGTGATGCCTCCTGAAGTGGTGACAACTGGTGATTGGTAAATAGTTCCCAGTAAATGCTAGGGGCGATCGCGCAGTCCCTAAAATACCTCAAGAAAAATTTATGCTATGCAAAAGCCGTTCCTCTCCGTTAACGTGAATAATTCTTAATTGTTATTCACATAGCTTTGCATTTTATCGCCAAATATGAAATCATGCGACAAGATCAAAAATCTCAAATCGAATATGGGCAAAATATACTGACAGTTATACACTGACAAATTCAGTATAAACTTAAAAGGTAATATTTATGACTACAGTATCGACAAGTACTTTATCTCAATTTTCCAAAGAGCGATCGCTCATTCTCTGGTTTGATGAAGTTGGTATTGCTGATATCCCTGTAGTTGGTGGTAAAAATGCCTCATTAGGGGAAATGATTCAACAGCTAACGCCCAAAGGCATTAACGTTCCCACCGGATTTGCTACCACTGCTTACGCTTATCGTCATTTCATCCAATCAGCAGGCTTAGAACCAAAGCTACGCGAACTCTTTGCTGACTTGGATGTTGAAGATGTCAAAAATTTACGGGAACGAGGTAAAAAAGCGCGATCGCTATTAATCCACACCCCATTTTCTGTAGAATTGCGAGAGGCGATCTCTACAGCATACCATAGTCTTTCTGAACGATACAACGCAGAGACAGATGTTGCAGTTCGTTCTAGCGCCACTGCTGAAGACTTACCCGATGCGAGTTTTGCCGGACAGCAAGAAACTTACCTCAACGTTGTCGGTGTCGAAGGAGTTTTAGCAGCTTGTCATAAATGCTTTGCTTCCCTATTTACTGATCGCGCCATTTCTTATCGCCACACCAAGGGATTTGACCATTTTAGCATTGCCCTAGCTGTGGGCGTGCAAAAAATGGTGCGCTCTGACTTAGCAACCTCTGGGGTGATGTTCTCCATTGACACAGAAACCGGATTTAAGGATGCGGCACTGATTACAGCCGCCTACGGTTTAGGTGAAAATGTTGTCCAAGGGTCTGTAAATCCTGATGAATATTATGTTTTTAAACCAACTTTAAAAACTGGTTTCCGCCCAATCATCGATAAAAAATTGGGCAGTAAAGAACTGAAAATGATCTATGATGACGGCTCCAAATTTACAAAAAATGTGCCTGTTCTGGCTAGTGAAAGAGGTAAATTCGCCCTGAGTGATGAAGAGATTTTACAACTAGCAAATTGGGCGTGTTTAATTGAAGACCATTATTCGCAAGTCCACGGCATTTACACTCCAATGGATATCGAGTGGGCAAAAGATGGGATTACTAACCAACTTTTTATTGTGCAAGCGCGTCCCGAAACCGTCCAGTCGCAGAAGACGGGAAATGTGCTGCGGAGTTATCGGTTGTTATTGGAGACTGGGAACTGGGGACTAGGAACTGGAGAAAAAACTTCCCAATCCTCACTCCCGACTCCCGACTCCCCACTCCCCCTTATTACTGGGCGGGCGATTGGAGAAGCAATTAGTCAAGGAAAAGCACGCCTAATTTTAGATGTTCAGAAACTCGGACAGTTCCAAGCCGGGGAAGTTTTGGTGACAGAGAGAACTGACCCCGATTGGGAACCAATTATGAAACGCGCCAGTGCAATTGTCACCAACTCTGGGGGCAGAACGTGCCATGCAGCAATCATTGCACGAGAATTGGGTGTACCTGCGATCGTGGGATGTGGCAATGCTACAGAAATTTTAAAACCTGGTCAAGAGGTAACAATTTCTTGCGCTGAAGGCGAAGAAGGAAAAGTTTATGCAGGCTTATTACCTTTTGAAGTTCAAGAAGTTCCTTTAGAGAACTTACCGCGTACTCGCACTCAAATTTTAATGAATGTGGGTAATCCTCAAGAAGCATTAAGTTTATCGGCAATTCCCAACGATGGCGTAGGTTTAGCGCGGACAGAATTTATCATCGCTAACCAAATCCAAATTCATCCAATGGCGTTGATTCACTATGATTTGTTAAAAGATGAATTTGTGAAAGCTAAAATTGCTGACATTACTGCACTTTACGACGATAAAGCCCAATATTTTGTAGATAAATTAGCCCAAGGCATAGGTAGAATTGCGGCGGCATTTTATCCTAAACCAGTGATTGTCCGAACGTCAGATTTCAAAAGTAATGAATATGCTAATTTGTTAGGTGGGCGACAGTTTGAACCCCATGAAGAAAACCCAATGCTGGGTTGGCGAGGGGCGGCGCGTTACTATGATCAAGGTTATAGAGAAGCTTTTGCCCTAGAATGTGATGCCATCAAACGGGTACGGGAAGAAATGGGTTTAACGAATGTGATCCCGATGATTCCCTTTTGTCGCACTCCCGATGAAGGGCGTTTAGTTTTGGCAGAGATGGCAAAAAATGGTTTAAAGCAAGGTGTTAACGATTTGCAGGTTTATGTGATGTGCGAGTTACCCAGTAATGTTATTCTGGCTGAGGAATTTGCTGAGGTATTTGATGGTTTCTCCATTGGTTCCAACGATCTAACTCAGCTGACACTAGGGATAGATAGAGATTCGGCGTTGGTAGCGCGGTTATTTGATGAGCGCAGTCCAGCCGTCAAGCGAATGGTGAAAATGGCCATAGAAGCAGCGAAAAAATGCGATCGCAAAATCGGCATTTGTGGACAAGCACCCAGCGACTATCCAGAATTTGCTCAGTTTTTGGTTGAACAAGGAATTGACTCAATTAGTCTGAATCCAGATTCGGTTTTAAAGACGATGCTGGAAGTGGCAAAAGTTGAGGGTAATTCGTAATTCGTAATTCGTAATTCGTAATTCGTAATTCGAGTAATTTATGCCAGCTAAAGACCGTTACCACGAAAACTTGAAGAATGCCTTAATTAAAGATGGCTGGACGATTACCGACGATCCCTTTCATCTAAAGTGGGGAAAAAAGGATCTGTACGTGGATTTGGCAGCCGAAAAGTTACTCATAGCAGAAAAAGGAACGCAGAAAATTGCTGTTGAAATCAAGACTTTTAGTGGTGACTCGGAAGTAGCAGACCTCGAACAGGCAATTGGTCAGTACTTTACTTACCTTGCTGTCATGTCCCGCAATTATCCAGATAGGGCTTTGTATATTGCTGTTCATGAGGATATTTTTACTGACATTTTTGAGGAGGAGCCGCTTGGTAAACTTATATTGGAAGATTACAAAATTCCTCTGCTCGTTTTCAATCCAAAGCGGGAGGTTATAGTCCGATGGATACTCTGGAACAATACAGACAGATAATTTGCAGCATTCTTACTGAACACACGAAAATTCCTTACTCTTACGGTAATATTCAGCATGAAACTATTTTTGATAAAGAACAGAATCGATATTTGGTGATGATTCTTGGTAGAGAATCGGTGCCTGAACTTTCTGTGACTGCAACACGTCGCGTTCACGGCTGTCTGATTCACATTGATATTATTGATGGCAAAATTTGGATTCAACGTGATGGTACTGAAGAGGGGCTAGCAATGGAACTAGTTAGGGCTGGTGTGGCGAAGGATCGGATTGTATTGGGATTTCGGTCTGAGGAACTGAGAGAAAATTCAGAATTTGCTGTTGCATAGTAGAGAATGGGGAGTGGGGAGTAGGCTTGCCGTGAGCGTAGCCGAACGGGAGTAGGGAGTAGGGGAAGAAGAATTATTAAGGAAGTATCTCAGTTTTGCAAATATACCAGATAAAAAACAAGATTCTTGCTCCCTCTCCTTACCAAGGAGAGGGTTGGGGTAAGGTTTTACAAGGCTTTTTACACTCATTGAGATGCTCCCATTATTAATCAATGCCCAATGCCCAATACTTCTCTACGAGAGGCTGTGCCAACGACTTCTCTATGAGACGCTACGCGAACGCTCAGTACAAGTGCCCAATGACCAATGACCAATGCCCAATGACAAATGACAAATGACTAAAAAGTGGTTTCAAATTGGGATAGTGTGTGTATTTCTTCTCTCACTTGCCTTACGGTTTTGGGGATTGGAGCGATTCAACACTCTGGTATTTGATGAAGTTTACTTTGCTAAATTCGGTAATAATTATCTCACGCATACGCCATTTTTTAATGCTCATCCGCCGCTAAGTCAATATATTATTGGTATCGGCATTTGGATTGGTAGTCACATTCCTTTTTGGCACGATACGGTCAATGGGTTGACAGGTTCATTGCGATCGCCTTGGACTTATCGGTGGTTAAATGCCCTCACCGGCTCATTTATCCCTTTAGTTGTGGCTGCGATCGCTTATCAATTGAGTTATCGCCGTAGCTTTGCACTGCTTGCAGGTTTGTTCACAGCTTGTGATGGCATTTTTCTAGTTGAATCTCGCTATGCTTTAAGTAATATTTATATCGTCATCTTTGGTTTGTTAGGACACTGGTTTTTATTATTGGCATTAGATAACCAAAATCGGCGGCGTTGTTTTTGGTTAGTTTTTGCTGGCATTACTTTTGGTGCATCAGTCGGTACTAAGTGGAATGGTTTATGGTTCCTGTCAGGTGCTTATCTGATTTGGATAACAGCTTGGGTAATTCATTTGATCGATTCTTTTCCTAATCCAAAACTATTTTTTACATCCCCCTCATTGAAGGAGGCAGAAGTTAGTACTTATTCTCCCTCATCTCAGACACCGCTACAAAACCTAACTCAGATCAACGTTTTCCAGATGTTATTTTATCTAGGAATTATCCCAGCTTTTATCTACAGTATCATCTGGATTCCTCACCTTCAACTAGATAAAAGGTATGGATTTATTGCAGTACATCAGCAAATTTTGAAATTTCACTTGCAGCTAGGTGGCAATAGTCCTAATGTGCATCCTTATTGTGCTGCCTGGTATAAATGGCCTTTGATGACTCGACCAATGGCATATTATTATCAAACGGCTGAAAGTATCACCGAACCGTTACCTGTGATGGGGCCGCCTTTGCCTGCTGGTGCTGGAAAAGTTATTTATGATGTCCATGCAATGGGTAATCCATTTTTATGGTGGTTTGGTATTGCGGCAATGTTGTTCTTAGTAGGAATGCTGGTGTCACAAGTAGTGATTTTTTGGGTGAAGGAAAAGCGTTTTTCTGGAAGAGCCACTCTTAGTGTTGATACTTGGATTGCCTTGTATTTAGTTATCAATTATGTTGCTAACTTATTACCTTGGGTAGAGGTGACGAGGTGCGCTTTTATCTACCATTATCTGTGTGCAGTGGTGTTTGTATTTTTAGCGATCGCTTGGTTTGTTGATCAGTGTCTTCGCAGTTATTATCAACAACTCCGGGCAGTAGGTGTCACCATTACTTTTATCATTCTGGCTGCTTTTATCTTCTGGATGCCCATTTATTTGGGTTTACCCCTCTCCCCTAACGGTTATAAGCTGCGAATGTGGTTTAACTCTTGGATTTAGATTAAATAAGGGGCATGGGAATAATAATAACTCCTAACCCCTGTACAGACGCGATTAATCGCGTCTCCCCAAAGTACAGACGCGATTAATCGCGTCTGTGCAAACTCCTAACTAATTTCTAAACTTAACATAAATATATACAGATTTGTTTAATTTCATCGGTTTCACATTTCTTATTACTATGTAGCTTTATTTACTGTTAAACTGTTAAAAGCGCAAGCAGACGAAAGTAAGGCTGCAAAACGCAACACTAGGGCATAGTGAATTAGATACTAAGTAAAAATAATGAATGAGAACTTATAAAATTTTTAACATTTATCATTCTCTGTTATTATAAATACTTAGTTTTGATGCTCCCGAATAATAGAGGAGGATCGTCATCAAAATGAACTTAGAATTGCCAGATATTAATTTAATCAGCCTGAACGAGGCATCGATTCATCTTTCTAGTCAAATTCAGCCTCATGGTGTCCTGTTAGTCTTGGAGGAGCCGGAGCTAAAAATATTACAAGTTAGCACTAATACATTAAATATTTTCGGAATCACTCTCGAAAATGTGTTGCAAAAAAAACTAGAAGATTTACTTGACCCATTCCAAATACAGATAATTAAAACAGGGCTATCCGGGACAAATCTTGATTTCATCAATTCCACCAAAGTTTGGGTGCACAAAAAAGGTGATGATTACATAGTATTTGATGCAGTATTTCACCGCAATCAAGAGAAATTTTTAATTATGGAATTAGAACCTGCTATTACTCAGGAAAATATTCCATTTTTAAAGTTTTATCATCTAGCTAGAGCCTCCATAAATCAGCTAGAAAAAGTATCAAACTTCCGTGATTTTTGTCAAATTATCGTTCAAGAAATTCAGAAAATAACGGAATTTGACAGGGTAATGCTATATAAATTTGATGATGATGAACATGGTTCTGTTGTCGCTGAAGAAAAACTAGAAAGCCTAGAACCATACTTTGGACTGCATTACCCAGCATCAGATATTCCCGAACCAGCCAGAAAATTATTTGCTAGCAATTCGATCAGAATCATACCGGATTCTTCTTCTGAGCCAGTAAAAGTTTTTCCTGTGAATAATCCAATTAGCGATCGCCCAATTGATTTAACCAACTCTATACTCAGAAGTGCTGCTCCCTGTCATATAGAGTACTTGCATAATATGGGTGTTGCTGCATCACTTACGATCTCTTTAATTAAAGACCAAAAACTCTGGGGGCTAATTGCTTGCCATCATCAGTCTCCTAAATATATTTCCTACGAATTGCGTAAAGCTTGCGAATTTTTGGGGCGATTAATATTTACCGAAATCTCAGCGAGAGAAGAGACAGAAGACCACGATCGCCGGATAAATTTGACATATATTCAATCCAGACTGATTGAATATATGTCTCAAGAGGAAAACTTTATTGATGGTTTAGTTAAAAACGCACAAAATCTTCTAGATTTGGCTAGCGCTCAAGGTGCAGCCGTGTGTTTTGGAGGAAATTGTCGGGTAGTTGGTGAAACGCCAAAAGAAGAAGACCTGAATTATTTAGTCCAATGGCTCAAGAATAACGTTGAGGAAGAAGTATTTTATACAGATTCTTTGCCGCAGATTTATCCAGATGCCGAAAGTTTTAAAAACGTCGCTAGCGGTTTATTAGCTATTCCCATCGCCAAGCGGAATTATGTTTTGTGGTTTCGGCCAGAAGTAATTCAAACTGTAAATTGGGGTGGCGATCCTAATCAGGCGTTTGAAGTTAGCCAGTCAGAAGGAAATATCCATTTATGTCCACGCAAATCATTTGAACTATGGAAAGAAACCGTCCACTTAACATCTTTACCTTGGAAAGATATAGAAGTTAAAGCAGCATTGGAACTGCGGAAAGCAATTGTGAATATTGTGCTGCGTCAAGCCGATGAACTTGCCCAGTTAGCGCAGGATTTAGAACGTTCTAACGCAGACCTGAAAAAGTTTGCCTATGTCGCTTCCCATGACTTGCAAGAACCTCTTAATCAAGTTGTGAATTACGTGCAGCTGTTGCAGATGCGCTATGGCGAACAACTCGACGAAGAAGCCCGCGAGTTTATCAGCTATGCTGTAGAGGGAGTTACCCTGATGCAGACTTTGATTGATGACGTGCTGGCATACTCGAAAGTGGATATGCAGGCGATCGCATTTCAAATGACTGAGGTAAAAACAGCTTTAGATCGGGGGCTGGGCAATTTACGTCAACGTATTAAGGAAACTGGGGCGACGATCACCCACGATCCCTTACCAACCGTGATGGCTGACAGCACCCAACTGATGCAGCTATTCCAAAACCTCATCGGTAACGCCCTTAAATTCCACAGTGACCAGCCCCCACAAATCCATGTGGGAGCAGAAAGGATAGAAGATGCATGGCTATTCTCAGTTCGGGATAATGGTATTGGCATTGACCCACAATTTAGCGATCGCATTTTCTTGATCTTTCAGCGCCTACATACACGGGATGAATATATCGGTACAGGTATGGGTTTAGCAATATGTAAGAAGATTATCGAATGCCACCGAGGGCGGATCTGGATAGAATCAAAACTGGGTGAAGGCGCAACCTTCTACTTTACGATTCCAGTTGGAGGACGTGAACTTGAGCGGAGAAAGGGGAGAAAAACACAAAATGATCTTTTTGATCGAGGACAATAAAGCCGACATTCGCTTAATTGAAGAAGCGTTTAAAAATAGTTCGGTGCCATACGAGGTGGTCAGTTCCAGGGATGGCATAGATGCTATGGCTTATTTACGTCAAGAAGGCGAATATGCTAATGTACCGCGCCCTGACCTCATCCTCCTAGATTTAAATTTGCCCAAGAAAGATGGTAGAGAAGTGCTAGCAGAAATTAAAACTGACCCAGTACTAAAACGTATTCCAGTCGTTGTGTTAACAACCTCAAAAAATGAGGATGACATTTTTGACTGTTACAACTTGCATGTGAATTGCTATATCACTAAATCCCGCAACCTTAACCAGCTATTCCAAATCGTCAAGAGTATTGAAGAATTTTGGCTTTGTACTGTGACGCTACCATTGGAGTAAAACCCGAAAATTATGGTTGTGAGCTACTCAGTAAAAATCTTGTTAATTGAGGATAACCTACCTTATGCTAGGTTGTTAGAAGAGTTTATGATGGAAGTCCAATCCCAAGAGTTTACTCTGGTTCATGTGAAGCGATTGGGGGAAGCACTTCAGGAACTGACTCAGTGTAATTATGATGTTATTTTGTTAGATTTAACTCTACCTGACAGCGAAGGATTGTTATCTCTGCCTCCGCTGATGGGTCAAGCCCCAAACATACCGATTGTTGTCCTAACCAATACAAATGACGAACAACTGGCAATTGAGGCAGTGCGGCAGGGGGCACAAGATTATCTAATGAAGCGCCAGATAAATCCAGATGTGTTGGTTCGCTCCCTGCGTTATGCGATCGAGCGCAAGCAACTTTTAGAATCATTACGCACGGTCAATGAAACGCTAGAAATCCAGGTTGAAGAACGAACTGCTGAACTTGTGAAAGCCAATGAAGTTAGCCAGTTCAAATCTGAATTTGTCTCAATGCTCTCCCATGACATCCGCAATCCCCTAAATATTATTCTCTTGGCTGCTGGATTGCTACAAAACTACGACGAAAAATTGACTAAAGAGAAAAAACTGAATCATTTGCAAATGATTCGCTCGGCAATTAAAAACATGGCGCAGCTATTAGATGAAGTTTCATTCATCGGTCAAGCTGATTCTGCTAAACTGGGGTGTGAACTCCTCTGCTTAGATTTAGAAGCTTTTTGCCGCCAACTCGTCGAAGAAGTTCGATTAATGGCAGAGGAGAAAAATGTGACTTTGGTATTCGCTAGTTTTGGGGAATTAGGCGAAGCACTATGGGATAAAAGTTTGCTGCGGCACATTTTGAGCAATTTACTTAGTAATGCTATTAAGTATTCACTATCGGGTGGCAGAGTGCGCTTTGAACTAATTGGTCAGGAAAAAACAGTAATTTTCCAAATTCAAGATTGGGGAATTGGCATTCCTCAAGAAGACCAAAAGCGACTGTTTCAGCCTTTCCAACGTGCAGACAATGTGGGACGCATTCCTGGTACTGGTTTGGGGCTAGCGATCGCTAAAAAGTGTGTGGAAGCACACGGAGGCGAAATTCTAGTTAATAGTCAAGTTGGAATAGGCACGACATTTACTGTCACCCTGCCTTTAATCAGAATAGAAAATAGTTTTTGACCAAGCATTTTCAGAAAATTTATTGATGATTATTCGGAATTTATAAACTTTATTTCCTAACATCTCTAGTCAGTATTTCTCACCCTTTCAAACAAAGCTCGATAAACAGGTTCACCTTTTTTTTGCGTACTTATTTCTCGTTCTGTAGGGACTGGTAGGGGATTTTCAGCCAACCATTCTTCTGTACCAATTTTCTCAAAAGCTGGATTTTCAGCAAAGCGATCGCGCATTTCCACGGCGACAAATTCCATATCTGATTGCAGAAATACAACGCAACCAACCGCCAGATAATTAGCTAATTCTGTCACTAGTTCTGGTTGGACTACACGACGTTTAGCATGGCGGGTTTTAAACCAAGGATCAGGGAATTGAATTGTCACGCGTTGTAAACTTCTTGGAGGGAGTGCAGATAAAAGTGAGTCGAGTGAGTTATTCACATTGCAAAATAAGTAGTGCAGGTTTGTTAAAGCCAACTCAGAACGTAATTTATTCGCTGCCACCACCAAAGGTTCCCGAATTTCTAAGCCGAGATAATTCCAGTTGGATTCTATCTGGGCCATATTCGCCAAAAACTGTCCTTTAGCACAGCCAATATCTAAATGTAGTGGTTGATTTGGCTTTGCATAAATGTTTTCCCAGTCAAGGGGACTTGCTGGTGTTTGATACTTTTTATTAAATGGATTAACATGCTGGCGGACTCGGACTGTTGCCAAAATTTGCTCTCCTTTACGTGAAAATATTCTGTAGTGTCACAAACCTTTCAAATTATACTTAATCAGGAAGCGTAGCTTGCCGCACTTCTCTACGAGAGGCTACGCCAACGGCAAGGCTACCTCTCTACGAGACGCTCCGCGTAGCTTGTCCTCCGCCAGGAGTACGACTGCGCTCGGCACAAGTCAGTGACCACCATAGGTCTTACCCTGAGCCTGTAGAAGCGCATCGCCTCATCGAAAAAAGCCACGAAAACGTTCTATAGGTAAGGATAGAAAAATTAGATTACAACCAGTAGAAGACAAGCTATTTTTCATATTGTTCTATTTCAGCTTTGATGTAACAGGGGTGTTATTTCACCTACACCACAGCCCTTCACATCATTCGATGCTAAAACCTTCTTTAGACACAAGTCTAATAAATAACGGTTATAAAAGTAAGAGCTTATAAAGCCAATTTAGATTGTTCTTTTAAATTTATCCTGTCATATTTCAAGTTAGGTAAATTTGCACTTAGCAAACTTGTAGTTCATTGCTCTGTTTAACTAGTTAATCTGCTATACACTGTGATTTATTATACCCTTTTTAACTAGATATTTGGGTTAGTTATCCAGGGAAAAAAAGCAATAATATATGTTAGGATTGTATCAAATTATGGCAATTATTCAAGAGCAATTTAGAATAATCTTGCGCTTTGTTGAATAAAAAAGCTAAAATCTACGATTTTGGGAGATTTTTAGGTTATGACAACCTCACAGGAGAGGATTATCCCGATAGACTTGCGAACCGAAATGTCGCAGTCTTATCTGGAATACGCCATGAGCGTGATAGTGGGTCGGGCGTTGCCAGATGCCAGGGATGGTCTAAAACCTGTGCATCGTCGCATTCTCTACGCAATGCACGAGCTAGGTCTGCTCCACGATCGCCCCTTTAAGAAATGCGCCCGTGTGGTCGGGGAAGTGTTGGGTAAATATCACCCCCACGGCGACACGGCAGTATATGATGCCTTGGTGCGGATGGCACAGGATTTTTCGATGCGATCGCCTTTAGTTAACGGGCATGGTAACTTTGGTTCGGTAGACAACGATCCGCCAGCCGCAATGCGATACACTGAATGCCGCTTGCAAGCTTTAACTAGCGCTGGCTTACTGCACGACATCGAATTGGAAACTGTAGACTTTGCCGATAACTTCGACGGTTCTCAACAAGAACCGACAGTCTTACCGGCACGGATTCCCCAGTTATTGCTCAACGGTTCCTCAGGAATTGCCGTGGGCATGGCCACCAACATTCCTCCCCATAATCTGGGCGAATTGATTGATGCTTTGGTGGCTGTAATCCACAATCCAGAAATCACCGATCTCGAATTAATGGAGTATGTCCACGGCCCAGACTTTCCGACTGGGGCGCAGATTTTGGGCACATCTGCGATTCGAGAAGCTTACACCACCGGGCGGGGTTCCATTACCATGCGTGGTGTAGCTAACATTGAAACCGTTGAACAGCGCGGACGCCCAGATAGAGAAGCAATTATCATCACCGAATTGCCCTATCAAACCAACAAAGCGGCGCTGATTGAAAAAATCGCCGAAATGGTGAACGAGAAGCGTCTAGAGGGCATCGCAGATATCCGGGATGAAAGCGATCGCGACGGGATGCGAATTGTAATCGAACTCAAGCGTGATGCTTATCCGCGCGTCGTTCTGAACAACCTCTACAAGCAAACGCCACTGCAAGCCAACTTTGGGGCGAATATGCTGGCGTTGGTGAATAGCGAACCTCAAGTACTCACCCTCAAGCAGTTCTTAAGCGTCTTCTTGGATTTCCGGATCGAATCCATTGCCAGACGCACCCGCTACGAACTGCGGAAAGCCGAAGAACGCGACCATCTCTTGCAAGGGTTATTAATTGCGCTGTCCCAGTTAGATCCGATTATTGTCTTGATTCGCCATGCACCAGATGCACCCACAGCTAAAGGCGAGTTGATCACAACTTACGGACTCTCCGAAGTGCAAGCAGATGCGATTTTACAAATGCAATTGCGGCGGTTGACTGCCTTAGAAGCAGATAAAATTCGTCTGGAACACGATGAATTGCAAACCAAAATTACCGACTTGCAAGATATTTTGGCACGTCGGGAGAGAGTGCTAGAAATCATTGAAACCGAAGTCGCGCAACTAAAAACTAGTTTTGCCACACCTCGCCGCACGGTAATTTTACCAGGGGAAGGGGAATTAGATGACCGTGACCTGATTGCCAATGAAAAAGCAATAATTCTGGTTACAGAGCAAGGCTACATCAAACGGATGCCAGTCAACACCTTTGAAGCGCAAAGCCGTGCTACTAGAGGTAAAGCCGCAGCTAAAGTAAAAGATGATGATACTGTTGAGCATTTCTTGACTTGCTGCGATCACGACAGTATTTTATTCTTTAGCCAGCGTGGTGTTGTTTACTGCCTGAGAGCGTATCAAATTCCAGTGAGTTCGCGTACCAGTCGCGGCACACCAATTGTTCAAATGCTACCGATTCCCAAAGAGGAGAAAATCACTTCGATTGTACCCGTTGACGAGTTTAGCAAAGAAGAATATTTGGTCATGCTCACCAAAGGCGGCAATATCAAGAAAACCGAATTGGCAGCGTTTAGTCACATTCGCGCCAATGGCTTGATTGCGATTTCCTTAGAAGAAGGCGACAAACTTCGTTGGGTACGGCGTGCGAAAGCAGAGGACAGTGTAATCATTGGTTCTCGTCACGGAATGGCGATTCATTTCCGGTGCAACCACGAACAATTGCGTCCTTTAAGTAGGGCGACTCGTGGGGTGAAAGCCATGAAACTCAAAAATAAAGATGAACTGGTGGGTATGGATATTCTCCCCGCAGCAATTCTTGCCACTTTGGATACAGAAATAGAAGTCGAAATTGAAGATATCGAAGCAGTCGAAACAATCGAAGCACTCGAAACAGAAGATATCGAAACTATCGAAACTATCGAAACTATCGAAATTAATGAAGAATCCCCAGAAGTTCCTAGCAACGGCAGTATTGGCCCTTGGGTATTAGTAATTACAATGGCAGGATATGGTAAACGCGTACCAGTTGCCCAGTTCCGCCTGCAAAATCGTGCTGGTCAGGGTTTAATGGCAACCAAGTTCAAAAACCGCAAAAACAAAGACAAGTTGGCAACCCTACGCATTGTGAACGATGATGACGATGAAATGATGATGGTGACAAATCGCGGTATTATCATCCGTCAAGCCTTGAATGCGATTTCTATCCAATCGCGATCGGCAACTGGAGTCAGAGTGCAGCGTTTAGATGAAGACGATGCAATTACCGGAGTGGCAATAGTTCCACCTGATGCTGTCGATGCAGAAGAAGCAGAGTAAAAAGCAGGGGGAGAGGTTAACTTCCTCACTCCCTTACTTGATTGCCTTAGCTAGCGGGATTTGGATGGGGCTAACCGTTGCCCCTGTCGGCGCATGGTTCCTAGCTTGGATTGCTCTAGCTCCCCTCTGGGTTTTAGTTGTTACTTCTAATTCAATCCAAAATCCAAGTTGCGCTGGAAGCGCACCAAAGGTGCGAACCAAAATCCAAAATGGCTTCCTCTGGGGTATCGCTTATCACGGTATCGCCCTATCTTGGATTACGGGAATTCATCCGATGACTTGGTTGGGCGTTCCGTGGTTGCCGAGTTTGGCAATCACCCTTTTTTGTTGGGGATTTATCAGTGTCTTGGGAGGAATATTTGTTGCTATTTGGGCGGGTGTGATGGTTCGCCTGGGTGGGCAAAAATCCTGGTTACGTATACTGATTGGTACAGCTTTATGGTGCGGCTTAGAGAGTCTATGGAGTGCTGGTCCTCTGTGGTGGAGTTCTCTGGCTTACACACAAAGTCCACATAACCTGGTGATTTTACACCTTGGCCAGCTCTCTGGGCCTAATACTGTGACAGCAGCGATCGCAGCCGTCAATGGTTTAATTGCGGAAGCGTGGATGAACCGCCCAGACGCAGAGGGCGCAGAGAGAATTTCCTCTGTGTTCTCTGCGCCTCTGTGGTTCGTTAATAAATATTTAGCTGCCGCCGCAGGATTATTAATTAGCTTACACCTGATTGGTTTTATCTTATATAGCCGTCCGATCGCTCAACCCCCAGAAACAGCCTTGAAAGTGGGGATTGTTCAGGGTAATATCCCGAACCGACTTTTACGAAGTTCGGAAGGGTTTCGCCGCGCCCAAGAAAACTATACCAGTGGGTATATAACTTTAGCAGATCAAGGTGTAGATGCAGTCCTTACCCCAGAAGGAGCCTTACCTATTTTCCAGCGTGATTTACTGGGAACTGCCTTAGTTGCAGCCGTGAAACTAAAAGGTGTAGTTGCTTGGATTGGGGCTTTTGGCGAACGGGGAGATAGTTATACAATTAGTTTGTTTACCTTCAACAGTAAAGGTGAAATTGTCAGCCGCTACGATAAAGCCAAACTAGTACCTCTGGGAGAATATATTCCTTTTGAAGGAATTTTAGGTGGAATAGTTCAGCGCTTGTCGCCTTTGGATGCACACCAAGTTCCCGGTTCAGCAAATCAGCTATTTGACACTCCTTTTGGTCGGGCGATCGCTAGTATATGTTATGAATCTGCTTTTCCTGAACAATTTCGCCGTCAAGCTACTATGGGTGGGCAATTTATCCTCAGTTCTTCAAACGATGCCCATTACACGGCATCCATGCCATTCCAGCATCATGCACAGGATATCATGCGGGCTATTGAAACTGATCGATGGTCAGCAAGGGCAACTAATACCGGATATTCAGCCTTTATAGATCCTCACGGCAGAACCTTGTGGATATCTGGATATAATACCTATGAAACTCATGCTGAAACAATTTATCGGCGACAGACAAAGACTCTATATGTGCGTTGGGGTGATTGGTTGACACCATTGTTGTTAGTATTCTCTGGAGGAGCTTGGCTAGTGATTCAACTTTGGGGTACAAATAAAATAAACAAAAACCTCACCCTGTCCTAACGGACATCCTTCTCCTTACTAAGGAGAGGGACTGGTTTTGCTACGCAAAACCAGGGTGAGGTTTCTTTGGACTATTCGATAAAGTCTAAGTTGATCCTTAACCTCATCACAAGTCGTCAGAATTCAGCATGAATTTGAGCCTGACTGGCGTCTGAATAAATACTCCTCAACTCCCGCCTAAGTCCTTATTTTCATAGGAGGTGTATTGCGTACACTTGTACTTTAAATCGCAGCTTCTTCCCGTTGACAATCAAAAACAACCATGTAGGAAGCATTTGGTATTTCCTGAGGGAGGTGCCGCATATAGCCATCGGCATCAGAACGACTGCGGAAGCGGGCAACAATCTCTCGTTGTGTATTAGGAAGTAGACGAGCGATCGCCCAAGAATTGAGGCGTTCTTTATAGGCAATAGGCTGATTGTCTGATTTGGAAGCTTTGTTATCCGTATTTTCTGGCATAATTATGTTATCCGTATGAAATTTCATGAAGGGCGTTAATTACTTTCTAGGTAGGAATGCACTAACGCTTTTTTTTATGCTGCTGCCACCTTGTTATTCGATTATTTTTAGATTGTCAACACTTAGCGCTATATTTTAGACCAACTGAGTTGGAACTTTCAAATGCCTATGAATCTAAAAGCCTTAATTTGCAATCGTTTCCAGGACACAACAATGCTCAAGCAGAAGTTTGCAATTATTTTGTTTGTATGATTTGTCTTTACATACATAAGTGAAATCCGTATCAGTGCTAAAATTAAATATCAATGTCTGAAAACTTACTATTAACAATTTACATAACGTGCGTAGCATTAATTGGCGGGGACAAACTCTTAATTTTCTAGAGTGCGATGCCCTTCTCTACGAGAGGCTACGCCAACGACAGGCTCAGGGTAAGACCTATGGCGGGCTACACGCCTACGGTAAAGCCATATTGCAGGGATTTACATTTTTTATAGTTAGTTTAGAATCCTGAAAACTTAAGAGTTTCTTTAGATATTAAAAAACGAAGTTTTATTGTCTCTATACTATAGGTTTGAGCAAAATACATAGTGCAATTGTTTAATTTAAAATATCTTGAATAACTGCTATAAAATAGTTAAAATTCCCCGGTATATTTATAGTTATGACAATGGAAACACCATTTGTAACATCAATAATTAAAAAAGTAGCAGAACAAATAGGAGCAGTAGTTTTAGTAGACCCAGAATGCACCTTTGTAGGACTAATTACGTTTAAAAACGGCAATAAAACCTTTTTTCGTACTAGCAGGTTTAGTATTAATTCTTCTGGTTCAGTAGCAATAGCTAAAGACAAAGGGGTTTCGAGCTTTTTTCTGAATAAATTTGGTTATAAGGTTACTGAAGGGAAAACATTTTTTAGTGAAGAATTATGCGAAGAAATAGCTAATTCCAGGGATATAGATGCAGGATTTTATTATGCTAAAGAGTTGGGATTTCCCGTAATTGTCAAGCCGATTAATCTCAGTCAAGGAATATTTGTTACAAAGGTTTACAACAAGCAAGAATACTATCAAGTAGCCAAGAAAATCTTGCAAAAAACCTCAGGATTTATTGTTGAGCGATTCTATAATGGCAATGACTATAGAATTGTAGTACTTGATGATGAAGTAGTTTCGGCATATCAAAGAATTCCCCTATTTATAATGGGAGATGGCCAATCTAATGTTTTAGAACTTATGCAACAGAAACAGGAAACTTTTATCAAAAATGGTAGAAAAGAAATTATAGATTTTGAAGATTATAGAATCAAAAAAAAGCTGCGAAGACGGAAGCTAAATTTCAATAGTGTTATACCCAAGAATAATATAGTCTATCTTTTAGACAATGCAAATTTATCGACTGGAGGCGAGGCAATAGACTTCACTGAAAATATTCATCCTGATTTTCAAAAATTAGCAGTAAGTATTACAAAAGATATGGAATTGAGATTAGCAGGTGTGGATCTTCTTACTAGTGATATAACATTACCAATAGTAGATTATACGATTCTTGAAGTAAATGGCGCTCCTAGTTTAACTCACTATGCTTCATTTGGCGAAGTTCAGATGAAAAGAGTAGAAAATTTATATCTCAAAGTTCTTAAAGCGCTTGAAAACGAGAATAACAGAGAAAAGCATTGATTTTGACGCTAGAGCGAAGCAGGAGTAACTCCGCTCTGTTGATGATTAAAAAATTGTAAAAGTGGAGATACTCCGACAATATCAAAAGTATATTTCATCCTAGTACTCCCAGTTGTAAATTCCTTCCAGGAAAAGTTTAGTTATTTTCTAAGATAATATCTGACAAGTAACTCAAGCATCTAGAAAAAGTATAGTTTTTGTCTATATCATAGGCATTAACCCTCAGCTAGAAGTTAGCACTAACAAGCTGAGAGTGCTAATTTTTGTTAATAGTTTAATTTATTATTAAAGAGTTTTATTGATTCATTAATATGAAACATAACAACTTAGTTAGTAGTTGTGTATCAGATTTTTACTTCCAGTTAAAGATCCGAATATTATTAAAGTTAATCACGTCAACTTCTACACTCTGAAGATAACTTGCTAACTTAAAGTCATCAGTTAGTACAAGATACTTCCCTTTAGATAAAGTCAGGATTCCACTATCAGTAAGTCCGAATTTGATAAATTTCTCAGTATTAACAGCATCTAAGCTCTTTACATAGTATTCATCCAAAAGAGCAACGTTTTTAACAAATTGAGCAAATATTGTAAAGCACTGAGAACGTTCAGGTTCACCAAGTTGATTTGCGAGGCTATTAACTTCTGTCAGAATATTCGGAGTTGTTACAAGCTTTTGAAAGCGGGCAATAAATTCTAGCAGAAGCTTATAATCTTCTGGTATAAATTGCTGGGTTCGATTAAATTTAGTTATTCGTTCTTGATTGACGCTCCCAACCAAGAAGAGAAGTAGGATATTTGTATCAATTAAAACTCCTTTTTGGCAATAACGGCGAATAAGGGAAGCAATCAAATCTTTCATACTTGTCTAATTTTCATTGCTTCTACTTCGCCAGTTTGAGAATTTACCTTAAAAAGTTTATATTCTCGTTCATACAACACGGGACTTGAAGCAAGAGAGGTAGGAATTAAGTCTTCAAATAGGCTTTTAGGAGGTTTTTTAGAAATATCAAACCCTAAAGTAATCAACCAGAAGGTTTTATCATCAGAAAGTTCAACTTCTTCAAGTCTCAAATCTGTTAATGAAAAACCCATCATGTCTTGTAGGGATTTTATGTATTCAGAGGCAGCATTTACTGCCGTTTTGACATCAATCATAATCTTAGTTGTTCCCTGAACTAATTTGTCCATTTAATATCTAATTATAAATCTTTTGTAAAAAATCTCTGACTTCTGTTGGTTTGCGGAGAATAATCACTTGCTGATTTGGTGTTAGTTGACTAAGCTTTTCGAGAATTCCAGGACGGCGAATAATTGCGTATGACCAGATATATTTAATAAATTCCCAAGTCAATCTTTCAGGGCAATCTGATGCCATATCAGGTCTAGATTGTCCAGCATACATGAAGCGACGTTTAATCACTCGTGACAAACATAAAATCCGGGGAAAATCCAAAAAAATTACCGTATCTGCAACCGACAAACGAACGTCGAAAGTACTGCTATAGTTACCATCCATAATCCAAGATTCTCGTAGGGTTAGTTCTTGAATTATGCTCTGCCATTCAGCTTTTGGAGTCTCAACCCAACCAGGATTCCAGTACCAAGCATCCAAGTGAATCACTTCTAAGCCTAAGATGGCTCCCAGTTCGCGGGCTAAGGTAGATTTACCAGCACCCCCAGAACCAATGATTAAGATTTTCTTCACTTTAAATTTGCATCTCCCTTTTCAAGCTCAAGAGGGTAAGCATTGCTCACCCAAATAACCGTCTTCAGGGCAACTCAATACGCCGCTACAATAGTACCACTACAAGGATTATGCCCAAATATTGATATTATGACCACTGCTACAACTGTAAAAACTGAGTATGAAGCGATTATTGGTCTAGAAACCCATTGTCAGCTGAGTACCAATACCAAGATTTTCTCTAATAGCTCTACGGCATTCGGTGCTGACCCCAATACTAACATTGACCCGGTTTGTATGGGTTTACCTGGGGTCTTACCTGTACTCAATGAAAAAGTATTAGAATACGCCGTAAAAGCTGGTTTGGCACTAAATTGTCAAATTGCGAAATATAGCAAATTTGACCGGAAACAGTATTTTTATCCTGACTTACCCAAAAATTACCAAATTTCTCAATATGATCTACCGATCGCAGAACATGGTTGGTTAGAAATTGAGTTGGTAGATGCTGAGGGTAATCCGACTCGCAAACGCATTGGCATTACGCGTCTGCACATGGAAGAAGATGCGGGAAAATTGGTACACGCAGGCAGTGATCGCCTCTCCGGTTCTACCTATTCTCTGGTAGACTACAATCGCGCAGGTATCCCGTTAGTAGAAATTGTCTCGGAACCTGACCTGCGTTCGGGATTAGAAGCTGCTGAATATGCCGAAGAATTACGCCGGATTGTGCGCTATCTCGGCGTGAGTGACGGGAATATGCAAGAAGGATCTCTGCGCTGTGATGTCAACATTTCCGTGCGTCCGGTGGGACGAGAGCAGTTTGGCACCAAGGTAGAAATTAAAAACATGAACTCGTTCAACGCCATCCAACGGGCGATTGACTACGAAATTGAGCGCCAAATCGCCGCCATCGAAGCAGGCGATCGCATTATTCAAGAAACTCGTCTGTGGGAAGAAGGCACTCAACGCACAAGTAGTATGCGGGTAAAGGAAGGTTCTAGCGATTACCGCTACTTCCCCGAACCAGATTTAGCACCAATTGAGGTGACAAATGCCCAATTAGAGCAATGGCGCAGCGAATTACCAGAACTACCAGCCCAAAAACGCCATCATTATGAAAGCGAGTTAGGGCTTTCGGCTTATGATGCGCGAGTGTTGACAGAAGATCATCCAGTCGCCGAATATTTTGAAACTGCGATCGCATCTGGAGCAAATCCCAAAGCTGCTGCAAACTGGATTACTCAAGATATCGCAGCACACCTCAATAAGCAAAAACTCAGTATTACTGAAATCGCGCTGACTCCCACCAATTTAGCAGATATCATCACTCGCATTGAAACAGGCAAAATTAGTAATGCTCAAGCTAAAGAAAAGCTGCCAGATTTGCTCAGTGGTATTTCTCCTGAGAAAGCCTTTGCTGGTCAAGAGTTAATCACCGATCCTAGTGTACTAGAACCCATAGTTGATGAAGTCATAGCCGCCAATCCTAAAGAACTAGAAAAGTATCGCAATGGTAACACCAACCTCAAAGGCTTCTTTGTCGGACAGGTTCTGAAAAAGACTGGCAAACGTGCTGATCCTAAGCTGACTAACGAATTGGTGGAGAAAAAATTGGACGCCTAGTAGTTTGTTAAGTCAACTTTGCTGAGTCAGGGGTGCAGAAGGGTAGGAGGAGATGAGGGAGATGAGGGAGACAAGGAGAATAATCAATGCCCAATACTTCGACTTCGCTCAGTACAAGTGCCCCATGCCCCAAGTCAGTATTTTCCCGGTGGTTCTTCACAGAATCTTCACACAAAAGCTGGTGACAACCCGCATACCTAAAATGATATGCTGTGGTATGTAGATGCACCCTGATGATCTGGAGAGCTGCCTAAGTGGCTCTCTTTTTTATTTTATTTCTCTGGCATTTACGGATATATTCATAATGTTATTAGAAATAATTTCAAAAAATTAAGTATTAACCCTTAGATTACAAATGATAGAGTCTATTAAGTAAATGCACCCTAATGATCTGGAGATCGACCCAAGTGGCTCTCCTTTTTTGCTTTTGTCTTTCGTCATAAGAAAGGTAAAAACAATTATGCCAATCGCCAACTGGTGCATTATTATTACCATCAGCAAATAAACTCACAACAAAAGGGACTGGGCAGCAGGGGAAGTAGGGGGAAACTGCTGTACAGACGCGATTAATCGCGTCTCTCCTAACAGACGCGATTAATCGCGTCTCTCCTAACTCCTAAACTCAGCACTTTTCCAAAGCACAAATTGACCTATCCAACCTGATAGTTATAAGGAAGAATAATGGCAGATTGGCACAAAATAACAGGTGGCATCACAGCACCAAGGGGGTATCAGGCGGCGGGAGTTACCGCCGGGTTGAAACCTTCTCTTTTGCCAGATTTAGCTTTGATATTCTCAGAGGTGGAAGCGATCGCAGCTGGTGTATTTACCACGAGCCAAGTTAAAGCCGCCTGTGTAGAATATTGTCGCCAACGCTTGCAAGCTAAACATAGCGCTCGTGCCATCCTCTGCAACGCCGGACAAGCAAATGCCGCTACAGGAACTCAAGGCTACCTTGATACCCTAGAATCAGCTATGGCAATAGCCCAAGCATTGAACATCTCGTCTGAATCTGTGTTATTGGCTTCAACTGGCGTGATTGGTCAAAGAATTAAGATGGATGCTTTGCGAAGCGGGATTCCCAAGGTAGTAGCAGCACTCTCCGAAACAGGCTCAGATGCCGCCGCCGGAGCGATTCTCACCACAGATTTGGTCACAAAATCTATTGCCCTAGAGACAACTATAAGCGACCGCCCGGTACGAATTGGCGGCATTGCCAAAGGTTCCGGTATGATTCACCCCAACATGGCAACCATGCTGGCATTTGTGACTTGTGATGCTGTGGTTTCGCCTCATCTTTGGCAGCAGATGTTAGCAAGGGCAGCTGATAGAAGCTTTAATTCCATCACCGTGGATGGTGATACTAGCACCAACGACAGCTTAATTGCCTTGGCAAATGGTCAATCTCGTACCCCAGCAATTATAGAATTGGGCGCAGAAGCAGAGAAATTAGAAGCGATGTTAACAGCAGTTTGTCAGCATTTAGCCAAAGCGATCGCTCGTGATGGTGAAGGCGCAACCTGTCTAATCGAAGTGGAAGTGACAGGCGCCCACGATGAACTCTCAGCTAGGCAAATAGCCAAAACCATTGCTGGTTCATCCTTAGTTAAATCTGCAATCTTTGGACGTGATCCCAACTGGGGACGCATCGCCGCCGCCGCCGGACGTGCAGGTATTCCTTTTGAGCAAGAAAACCTGCAAATTAAGCTAGGGGATTTTTTAATGTTAGAAAATGGGCAACCTCTGCAATTTGACCGTGCAGCAGCGAGTACTTATTTGAAAAAAGCAGCAGGGGGTGCTTATCTCCAAGAGGATACGGTGTTAATTTCTGTTAACGTTGGCAATGGTTATGGTTCAGGTAAAGCTTGGGGTTGTGATTTGAGTTACGACTACGTGAGGATTAACGCCGAATATACTACATAAAGTACTCACAACTGTTTCCTAGGTTGAGACATTAAAATCTCGTTTAGAGGTATAAGGGACTTCCAAATTTTTCGGCGCTGAACCCCTTGTTTTTTTAGTTAAGTGGTTGCTTGACTCACTTTTCAAATCGCCAAGTAACCACTCAATAAAATCCTTACACGAGGGAGATCCGCAATACTACCAACTGCGTAACTATGCCCTAGATTTCCTCTTTAACCGCTTTGCCCATGATGACGTAGGTTAAACTAATCGTCATTCTCCTAACTTGTGACTCTAAAAAATGGTTCCTTCCAGACGAGTTTATTTATTGTTGGTTTTGGGTATAGCAATCGCCCCGATTCTATGCCTTTTTCTCAGCATTAGAGCAACGATCGCTATCACTTTGCTATTTGATGCGATCGTTCTCGGATTGATGGTTGTAGATGGTTTGCGGGTGCGGCGTTCTCGTGTGCAAATTATCCGCGAATTACCGTCACGATTATCAATTGGGCGGGATAATCCGGTGGTGCTGAAGGTGACATTGCCAAATGCCAACGCCCTAATTGAAATCTGCGATTACTACCCAATAGGATTTGGCGTATCTACACCCGCACTCCATGCTATTATTCCCAATAACAGCACCCAGGAATTGACGTATACCGTCAAGCCGACACAGAGGGGAGAGTTTCCTTGGGGAAATATTCAAGTCCGACAGTTGGGACTTTGGGGATTAGCTTGGGATGATTGGCAAATTCCCCAAAGTGTGCCAGTGAAAGTTTATCCTGATTTAGTGGGGTTGCGATCGCTCACAATTCGTTTGACATTGCAATCATCAGGATCAATGCGCCAATCTCGCAAAACTGGTATTGGTACAGAGTTTGCCGAACTGCGGAACTATCGCACTGGTGACGATTTGCGGTTTATTGATTGGAAAGCTACCGCGCGTCGGGTTGGGGCTTATGGTAATGCAATGCCACTGGTGCGGGTTCTAGAACCAGAACAGGAACAAACATTACTGATCTTGCTTGATCGGGGACGGTTGATGACAGCAAAAGTGCAGAGTTTGCAGAGGTTTGACTGGGGTTTGAATGCAACTTTGTCCTTAGCTTTGGCGGGGTTACATCGAGGCGATCGCGTCGGTGTTGGTGTATTTGACCGCCAGATGCATACGTGGATTCCCCCAGAACGCGGTCAACATCATTTGAATCAGCTAATTGATCGCTTAACTCCAATTCAACCAGTGTTATTTGAATCTGATTATTTGGGGGCGGTGACAAATGTTTTGCAGCGACAAACTCGCAGGGCGCTTGTAGTCGTGATTACCGACTTAGTTGATGTCACGGCTTCTACAGAACTCCTCACCGCACTCTCCAAACTAGCACCCCGCTATCTCCCATTTTGCGTGACTCTGCGAGATCCGCAAGTTGATCGTCTGGCACACACCTTCACAGATGATATTACAGATGCTTATGCCCGTGCAGTGGCACTCGATTTATTAATGCAACGACAAGTAGCATTTGCCCATCTGAAACAAAAAGGTGTATTGGTACTAGATGCACCAGCAAATCAAATTGCCGATGAGTTAGTTGAGCGATATCTGCAACTCAAAGCGCGAAATCAGCTTTAGCTGGGTTCTAAGAATAAGTTGCACATCGCGTTAATTTCAGATTAGACAACCACAAAATTATTTTTGGTTAGTGACACACCAGCAGATAATTGGGCAAATTTTACCTGAGTAAACCCAGACGCATTGCCATCAAGGTCAAAATACAGTCCACCTGTAATAAAGTCATAGATAAATCGTTGATTGCTTGTCGTTGCAGATGTTCCGAGGGTAAACTGACTTGTCTTAAGTGAAGGTGTTGATAATCCGCCACCGAAAGCATCAGCCGATACCTGAATTAAGTCATTAGTGGCGTTGAAGTCATAAATAGTGTCAACACCTTCACCGTAACTATTGAAAACAAAGGTATCATCGAATGCAATGTGCTATTTTAAGCACCTCGCAATCCGTGCCGCTTAGTGATCGAAAAACCCTAATTCCGATTAAACAACCACAAAATTATTTTTGGTTAGTGACACACCAGCAGATAATTGGGCTAATTTTACCTGAGTAAACCCAGACGCATTGCCATCAAGGTCAAAATACAGTCCACCAGTAATATTGTCATATATAAATCGTTGATTGCTTGTTGTTGCAGATGTTCCGAGGGTAAACTGGCTTGTCTTAAGTGAACCGATTGATAACCCGCCACCAAAACCAGCAGCCGATACCTGAATCAATTCATTAGTCGCGTTGAAGTCATAAAGACGATCAACACCCTCCTTGTAACTATTGAAAACAAAGGTATCAGTCCCAGCTCCTCCATAGAGGGTATCATTACCAAGACCACCTATGAGGATATCATTACCAAGACCACCTGTGAGGATATCATTGCCAAGACCACCATCAAGGGTGTTATTACCAGTCGCGCTAGAGGCCGAGATATAATCATTCCCATCACCACCAAAGAGTAGGTTATTCCCTGTTGAACCGCTAGCACTCAAGGTATCGTTACCTGCGCCACCGTTGAGGGTGTTCTTGCCCTCTGAGCGAGAGTCGTATGTGATGGAGACTTCGCGGGGGCTATGCACGTCTCCAGGAGTGTAGCTGTAGTAGCCAGAGATGGAGATATAATCATTGCCATCGCCACCATTAAGCAGGTTATTGCCTGTTGAACCGCTAGCACTCAAGTTATCGTTACCTGCGCCACCGTTGAGGGTGTTCTTGCCCTCTGAGCGAGAGTCGGAGTAGTCGTACTGATTTCCTTTGTAGTAGCCAGAGATGGAGATATAATCATTGTCATCGCCACCATTGAGCAGGTTATTGCCTGTTGAACCGCTAGCACTCAAGCTATCCTTACCAGCGCCACCATTGAGGGTGTTATTGCCATTTGAGCCAGAGTCGTAGTCGTCGTCTGGGTATATGAAACTGGAGTAGCCAGAGACAGAGAGAGAATCATTGCCATCGTCCCCAGAGAGCAGATTATTCCCTGTTGAACTGTTCGCGCTCAAGTTATCGTCACCAATACCACCGTAGAGGGTATTATTGCCCGTACCACCAATGAGAGTATCATTCCCCGCACCACCCCACAGCAAATCGTTGCCTGCTTTAGCCTTAATTGTGTCCGCGAGGTTACTACCCAGTAGGGTATCATTACCATTAGTGCCATTGATATTTGCCATAATTTCTACCTTCCTAAATCAATTTTTTCAGTAACTTCAGTTCTCAAGTTGCTGTTAGTGCTGTTTTATAGCACAAAGAACTTACCATTAGATACAAATCTACGACAACAATTAAAAGCAGACATGCAAGGTGCTATTCTAAGCACCTCACAACACATACTACTTAGTGATTGCAGAGCGCTAATTCCGATTAAACAACCAGAAAATTGTTTTCGGTTAGTGACAATCCAGCAGATAATTGTGCAAATTTTACCTGAGTAAACGCAGATGCACTACCATCAAGATCAAAGAACAATGCACCTGTAATGTTATTGTAGATAAATCGCTGATTGCTTGTGGTTGCAGATGTTCTGATGGTAAACTGGCTTTTCTGAAGTAAATCGGTTGATAACCCGCCACCAAAACCAGCAGCCGATACCTGAATGATTTCATTAGTGGCGTTAAAGTCATAAAGACGATCAACACCTTCGTTGTAACTATTGAAAGCAAAGGTATCAGTACCATCCCCTCCATAGAGGCTATCATTACCATTGCCACCTGTAAGGATATCATTGCCATTGCCACCTTTTATGGTGTCATTGCCATTGCCACCATCAAGGGTGTTATTCCCTAAGGCAGTTATGGCAGAGAGCAAATCATTGCCATTGCCCCCAGAGATCAGATTATCGCCTGTTGAATAGTCAATATTCACAGTATCGTTACCAGCGCCACCATTGAGGGTGTTATTGCCAGTGGTATTATAGAATAAATATGCTCCGAAGCCACGGCCGTCGCTAGAGCCGGTGAGAGAATCATTGCCATCGCCCCCAGAAAGCAGGTTATCGCCTTTTGAACCGTTAATATTCAAAGTATCGTCACCTGCGCCACCATAGAGGGTGTTATTGCCTGACATGAAGTAATAGCCACCAGAGGCATTCAAGTAATCCTTACCTGCGCCACCATCCAGCAGATTATCGCCTGTTGAGCTTTGCGAACCGCTAGCACTCAAGATATCGTTACCTGCACCGCCAATAATCGTATCATTGCCACCACCCCCGGACAAAGAATCGTCGCCATTAGTACCCACTAGATAGTCATCGTAGGCTTTATCTGCGATCTCTATCTGTAGTCGTTCGATATTCTTGTAGCTAATCTGATTCGTGCCAACTGTAATCGAGCCAATGTTAGTGGTGGCATTGAAAGTCGAAGTGATTTTTCCGGTAGCGTTGGGGTAATAGCCGAACAGCTTATCGTCACCTGTACCCCCATCTACCCTTTGAGTCACTAATAAGGAAGATGGGGCAGACTTTAAATCGCTCAAAATGAACATGTCATCGCCATCTCCTCCATCGAAGATGTTTCTACCCTGCACATTAACGGCATAAAAGGAATCAGCCCCATCTCCGCCTGAAAGCGTATTGTTGCCAGTAGAGTTGTCAATATAAAGGTTGTCATTCCCTGCATCCCCACTAAGACTGTTATTGCCAGTAGAAGAGGAATCATAAAGCAGATCATTACCAAAACCACCATCTAGAGTGTCGTTGCCTCCGTTACTATCTAGTCTATCGTTACCTGCTAAACCATTAATCAGGTCATCACTCGTTGTCCCAGTGAGCGTATCATTACCCTTAGTGCCATTGATATTTGCCATAATTTTCTACCTACTTAAATCGATTTTTTCAGTAAATTTCAGTTGTCAATTTGCAGTTAGTGCTGTTTTAAGACACAAATAACTCATCGAAATTTGACGTTTTCGGCATACTTTTATGTCAATCTTGAGGGACAATCGAATGGGAGTTGGTTAATACAGGTCGGCGTAAATAAACCAACCATTCCAAATCAATGAAACGTTTACGCTGTATTCATTTTGAATTTCGCCTTGCGGTACTAGTAATGGCAGAGCGCTAATAAAGATTAAACAACCACAAAGTTGTTTTCGGTTAGTAACAATCCAGTGGATAATTGTGCAAATTTTACCTGAGTAAACCCAGTTGCACTGCCATCTTGGTCAAAATACAATGCACCTTTAATAGAGTCATAAATAAATCGTTGATTGCTTGTCGTTGCAGATGTTCCGAGGGTAAACTGACTTTTCTGAAGTGAAGATGTTGATAAGCTGCCACCAAAAGCAGCAGCCGATACCTGAATCAGTTCATTAGTGACGTTGAAATCATAAATAGTGTCAATGCCTTCATTGTAACTATTGAAAACAAAGACATCATTACCATCCCCTCCATAAAGGATATCATTACCGTTCCCACCTATGAGGATGTCATTGCCATTGCCACCATCAAGGGTGTTATTCCCTAAGGCGGTTATGGCGGAGAGCAAATCATTGCCATTGCCCCCAGAGAGTAGATTATCGCCTGATGAATAGTCAATATTCAAGGAATCGTTACCAGCGCCACCGTTGAGAGTGTTCTTGCCAGAGGCAGCATAGCCTCCGTAGTCGTCCAATTGTCTGCCAGAGGCAGAGAGAAAATCATTGCCATCGCCTCCAGAGAGCAGGTTATTGCCTTCTGAATAGTCAGCATACAATTTATCGTTACCAACGCCACCGTTGAGGGTATTATTGCCAGAGGTGGTATATGGAAGCCGTCCGAAATCACTGTCGAAGAAGCTAGAGGCGGAGAGCAAATCATTGCCATCGTCCCCAGAAAGCAGGTTATCGCCTGTTGAACCGTTAGCAGACAAGGAATCGTTACCAGCGCCACCGTTGAGAGTGTTATTGCCAGACGTATTACCATAGAATTTGTATCCTACGTTGCCGAGGCCGTCCACTGAGCCAGAGGTGGAGAGAAAATCATTGCCATCGCCCCCAAAGAGCAGATTATCGCCTATTAAATCAGACTGAGAATTATCTAATAAAACATCGTCACCAGTACCACCAATGAGAGTATCATCGCCCGCACCACCGCGCAGCAAGTCGTTGCCACTCTTACCATCGATGCGGTCATTACCCCCCTGAGCATTGATTACATCATCTGAGTCATTAAAGCCGTTAACATTGTTGGAGAGGTCGTTAAGGAAGGTGACTGTGTTCAAGTTGAAAATTGTGCTTTGGGTGGAGTTAGCATTGAAGACATCAAAGCTGTCCGTGATGCTAGTTTGCCCATCAAACAGGATATTGCCGACCTGAGCTAAATTGTCTAGGTTTTCCAGGGCAAAGTTTTGCAGAACCACTTTGGGACTATAAAACACCCCTTCAAAAATGATTTCTAGATTGTTGCCATTTTGAGTTAGTAGCAGATTTCTCGCAGTTAATTGTCCAAAGCTTGTAAATTGCAAGGTATCCAATTCGGCAATTACCGCCGCTGATGGATTTGAGCCTTTACCAATGCCACCGAAATCGGTGATGGTACTAACGTCACTATCACCTTGGTCGTAAACAAATTTATCCTTGCCGCCGCCACCAGTTAAGATATTATTACCAAAATCAGTATAGATGGTGTCATTCCCATTGCCACCGTTGAGGGTGTTATTACCTAACGCGCCAGAGGTAACGAGAGTATCATTGCCATCGCCACCAGAGAGCAGGTTATTGCCTATTGAATTGTCAACATTCAAGTAATCGTCACCAGCGCCACCATTGAGGATGTTATTACCAGACGCCCTAATATTGGTTTGGTAGTATTCGTTGTAGACGTAGCCAGAAGCAAAGAGATAATCATTGCCATCGCCACCAGAGAGCAGGTTATCGCCTGTTGAATTGTCAACAGGCGAGCCACTATAACTATAAATCTTACTGTTGAGGGTGTTATTCCTCACACCACCAATGAGAGTGTCATTGCCCGTGCCACCGCGCAGCAAGTCATTGCCACTCAAGCCGTCAATGATGTCATTCCCCCCCTGACCATTGATCACATCATCTGAGTTGTCAAAGCCGTTGACATTGTTAGAGAGGTCGTTAAGGAAGGTGACTGTGTTCAAGTTGAAAATTGTGCTTTGGGTAGAGTTGGCATTGAAGACATCAAAGCTGTCCGTGATGCGAGTTTGCCCATCAAACAGGATATTGCCCAAGTCTACAGTGGCTCCTGTAGATTTGCTGAGGTTATCCAGGTTTTCCAGGGCAAAGTTTTGCAGGATGACTTTGGGAGTTTCCGGCGCTTCAAAGGTGATTTCCAAATTGTTGCCATTCTGGGTCAACAGCAGATTTCGGGCAGTTAAGCCATCGCCCCCGAATATTAGGGTATCCACTTCGGCAATGACTGCTGCTGAAGGATTTACGCCTTTACCTACCCCACCAAAATCGGTGATAGTATAAGTGAGGTAGTTGCTGGTGAGGTAGTTGCTGGTGAAGTAGTAAATGTCCTTGCCGCCTCCACCAGTCAAGGTGTCGTTGTAACTGCCGAATAGTGTATCGTTACCGTTGGTTCCAATGATATTTGCCATAATTTTCTAGCTACCTAAGTCGATTTTTTCAGTAACTTTCAGTTGTCAATTTGCAGTTTGTGCTTTCAGGCACAAAAATTCACCGAAATCTGCATACCTTATACGTCACCCTTGAGGATCAGTAATATTTCTGGAATATTCACCCTTTGACTGGCTTTATCTTACTTAGATGTCTATGTTTAAGTAAGCATCTTTGCATACTCTTCACATTATTGACTAATAAATGTATATATAATTACTGAGCTTTATGTAATCTTCATATTCTTCTAGTTTATAGGGCAGTACACTTGGGTTAAGAAAAATACTAGGTTGGGTTGGGTTTCGTTCCTCAACCCAACCTACACAGGTTTAGTTTTTAGCCTTAACCCAAGCGTATTGGTTTATAGGCAATAAGAAAACCCAAAGCAGTAGACAAATATTTGAAGGAGTGATTAAAAAATACATATTTTTGTCTTTAAACGCTGCGATGCCTACGCTTCTTCTTGAGCTACACATAGATTATGAGCAAGAGCAAGCGATGCCTGCGGTGGGCTGTGACGCTCCTGCGTCGCTAACGCTACGCTATCGATAATGCCTGCCAATATCTTAATATCTGTGCAAGAATCGCTATAACTTACCAGAACTTTGAACGCAGACATGATCCAACTGAGTCAAGAACACTTGCAAACTATCCGCACTCATGCTGAAAGCATTTACCCAGAGGAATGCTGCGGTATAATTTTGGGCTATCTGGCTAGTGAGGGCAAAATTGCGGTAGAAGTCATGCCAACAAAAAATGTCTGGAATACAGAAGTGGCTGCTGAGTTTCCAGGGGAACGCACAACAGAAAGTAAAAAACGGCAATATGCGATCGCACCCGAAATTATGTTAAAAACACAAAAGGAAGCACGCGATCGCTCACTGAACATTATCGGCATTTTTCACTCCCACCCAGATCATCTTGCTATCCCTTCAGAATGCGATCGCCTATACGCTTGGCAAGGATACTCGTATATAATAGTTTCTGTCCAAAAGGGCAAAGCTGGAGAACTCCAAAGCTGGAGCCTTGATGATCATCATCAGTTTCAAGCCGAGGCAATTGAAAATATAATTTAACGGCTTAGTTTTAAGATAGTCACTCATAGCGGTTTTCGCGCCCGCAACGGATGAAAATTCGTCTTCCCTACTCCCATTCGGCTACGCCCTTCGACTACGCTCAGGACAAGCTCACGGCAAGCATACTCCCTATCTGTATAAGAGATACAGTTTTTCGATAGGATTAATATTCCGCTCTCCCATATCATAACTGCTATGCTCAATCCCAATCTGGACGAAATCCAGTTGACCAAAGACGATTACGAACGCTACTCCCGACACCTGATTTTGCCAGAAGTCGGACTAGAAGGACAAAAGCGCCTGAAAGCCGCCAGTGTACTATGTATCGGTACAGGTGGACTAGGTTCACCACTACTTTTATATCTGGCGGCGGCGGGTATTGGACGCATCGGCATTGTCGATTTCGATGTTGTCGATACTTCCAATCTGCAACGTCAAGTAATCCACGGTACATCCTGGGTGGGTAAACCCAAGATTGAATCGGCAAAAAACCGGATTCACGAGATTAACCCCTATTGTCAAGTTGATTTATACGAAACCCGCCTGAGTTCTGAAAACGCCCTGGAGATCCTCCAACCTTATGATATAGTGGTAGATGGTACCGATAACTTCCCCACCAGATATCTAGTTAACGATGCCTGCGTATTGCTGAACAAGCCCAACGTCTACGGTTCAATTTTACGCTTTGAAGGGCAAGCTAGTGTATTTAATTACGAAGGTGGCCCCAACTATCGTGACCTTTTCCCAGAACCACCACCACCAGGAATGGTTCCCTCTTGTGCAGAAGGTGGCGTATTGGGAATTTTGCCAGGAATTCTTGGTTTAATCCAAGCAACCGAAACTGTCAAAATAATTTTGGGACAAGGTAATACCCTGAGTGGGCGGTTGCTACTATACAACGCCTTAGAAATGAAATTTCGGGAATTAAAACTGCGTCCTAATCCGATTCGCCCAGTGATTGAAAAGCTGATAGACTATGAACAATTCTGCGGGATTCCACAAGCTAAGGCAGAGGAGGCAAAACAGCAGATGGAAACTCAAGAAATGACCGTCAAGGATTTGAAGGAATTGCTGGATAGCGGTGCGAAGGATTTTGTACTGCTGGATGTCCGCAACCCCCATGAGTATGAGATTGCCAAGATTCCGGGTTCAGTGTTGGTACCCTTACCAGACATTGAAAATGGGAATGGCGTTGCGAAGGTGAAGGAAATATTGAACGGTCACCGCTTAATTGCTCATTGTAAGATGGGCGGGCGATCGGCAAAAGCCCTTGCCATCCTCAAGGAAGCTGGAATTGTCGGGACGAATGTCAAAGGCGGAATTACCGCTTGGAGTCGAGAAATCGATTCGTCGGTTCCAGAGTATTAAAAACGCGCCGCTTAAAGAGTAGATGAGGGGGATGTAGCTTTAGCTTTCCTACGGAACGCTACGCGAACCCGCAGGGTGGGGGATGAGAAAGAAAAATAACTTTTTACCTGCTTCCACTGACTTTTCATCTCCCCGTTCCCCACACCTACATATCTGCGTTTATCACAATTTTTGCTGAGGTATAATACATTGGGGTGCGATCGCTTAATTTTCTCAATCTTAAAGTTTAGGTGTAGCTTAACGCAGGCGTAGGCATAGCCTTCAAATAAGAAAATATGTATTTTTTCTTACCGCTTAAAACATTTGCCTACTGCTTTTTTACTGCTTGTAAATCACAATAATATGAAGAATAGGCAAAGTTAGTATTTCTGTATACATTTTTTGGTCAATAATGTGAAGAATAGGTAAAGATAGCTATTTAAGTATAAATATGTAAGTAGAATATTGACTATGTAGTTATTGTGAGGCTAGTAAAAAGTGAGATATTCTCTATTTTCAAGCTACATAGTTACGGGGAATATCCCACAAGTAGGGCATCAAAATCTCTTCCAGCTCAAGAATTAATTTCAAACTTGTAGGATTTAAGCATCGGCAAAAAACCAAATATCAAGGATGGATTTTTGATGCTTGTTCACTCATTTCTAATGAACAAAGATGATTCATTTAGGTTGAGATAATCGATCATCCTGAATGCATACGCTGATTAATTTGCACAGTGCTTCAAATTTAGATGGTTTGAGATATCAAAATCATTGCTATCTATATAGAAGCCATTTATAAGTGAATCTTCGAGAAATATTACTTTTGCTCAAGATTCAAGGGTAAAGTATGCCGAAAACTTCAAATTTCGGTGAGTTGTTTGTACCCTAAAACAGCACAAACAGCAGGTTGACAACTGACAGTTACACAGGACTTACGCAAACAATAGCTGAAACCTTTATTTTTACGTAGGGGCAATTCATGAATTGCCCCTACAGCGTCTAGTTTTGCGTAAGTCCTATTACAGAAAAAATCAATTTAGGCAGGTAAAAATTATGGCAGATATCATTGGAACCAAGGGCAACGATAGCCTAATGGGCAGTGGCAGCTCATACCCCGATTATAGCTCACATCCTGATAAGACCCTTATAGGTAGCGGTGGCAACGATACATTTTACGACTTGAGCATTTTCACAACTATTATCCCTGATTTCGGTGGCGTGGGTAAAGGCGTAAATCCCTCAGCAGCAGTCATTGCCGAAGTGGACACTCTAAAATTCAATAGCAATGATTTTTATACTGCCAATGAGGTTTACACTGCCAAAAATCTGCTGCTTACCCAGAATGGCAGCAATCTGGAAATCACTTTCACTTTTGTAAATCAGCTTAATCCCAAAGTCATCCTGCAAAACTTTGCTTTGGAAAATCTAGATAACCTCAGCAAATCTACAGGGGCGACTGTAGACTTGGGTAATATCCTATTTTATGGACAAACCACCGTCACAGACAGCTTTGATGTTTTTAATGCCAACTCCACCCAAAGCACTATTTTCAACAAAAATACAGTTACCTTCCTAAACGATCTGAACAACAATGTCAAGGGTTTTGACAACTCAGATGATGTGATCAACGGTCAGGGGGGTGATGATATCATAGACGGCTTAAGTGGCAATGACCTTTTAAGAGGTGGTGCGGGTAATAATACCCTCAACGGCGGTACTGGTGACGATACCTTGAATGCTACCGGAACAGGCGATAGTCTGCTGAATGGGGGTGACGGCAATGATTATCTCTACGCCCCTGGCTACCAGAACTCCCCTAGCTACTACTACGTAACAAACGACCTGATCTCTTCAGACAATAATACCCTCAACGGTGGTGCTGGTGACGATACCTTGAATGCTACCGTTTCAACAGGCGATAACCTGCTAAATGGGGGTGATGGCAATGATTATCTTAACATTTCTGGCTATTTCTATAACTCTTACGAGGACTATATCACCTCAGGCAATAACACCCTCAACGGCGGTGCTGGTGACGATACCTTGAGTGCTACCGGTTCAAAAGGTGATAACCTGCTGAATGGGGGTGATGGCAATGATTCCCTTGACATCTCTGGCTTGTCTGAATTTAATTACGACACCTTCACCGACTCTCGCTCCATAGGCAATAACACCCTTAACGGTGGCGCTGGTGATGATACCTTGAGTGCTATCGGTTCAAAAGGTGATAATCTGCTCAATGGGGGCGATGGCAATGATTTTCTTGACATCTCTGGTTCTCACGAATATCCTTACGGCCTCACCTCCAATATCTCGTCTGGTAATAACACCCTTAACGGTGGCGCTGGTGACGATACCTTGAGTGCTACCGGTTCAACAGGCGATAACCTGTTTGATGGAGGTGATGGCAATGATTCTATCTACGTAGGCAGCCAATCATTGGTATTAGATCCTCCTGCACCCTTTTCTTTAGTGACTCAAGTAGATGGTGGTAAAGGTGACGATTTGTTGTCCGTCAATTACAGTGCTGCTACAGAGGGGATAACAACAACATTTAATGCTACCACTAACATTAGCTCAATTACGGCGGGCAAGAATAGCGTTAACTACAAAAATATCGAACGATTCAATATCTTAGGTACAGCCTACAATGACAATATTGTAGGGAACAATGAAAACGATACCCTTAGCACGGGAACTGGTGGCAAAGATACCATAGATGGCGGTCAGGGCGACGATTTATTGTACGTCGATTACAGTGCTGCTACAGGTGGAATAACAACACCCTCTAATCCTACCACTAACACTGGCTCAATTACGGCGGGTACAAGTAGTGTTAGCTACAAAAATATCGAACGATTCAATATCTCAGGTACAGCCTACAATGACAATATTGTGGGAAACGATGGCAACGATACCTTTGGCACGGGAACTGGTGGTAAAGATACCATAGATGGGGGTCAGGGCGACGATTTATTGTCCGTCGATTACAGTGCTGCTACAATGAGAATCACTTCAACAATTAATGCCACTACTAACACTGGCTTAATTAGAGCCGGCAAGAATAGCGTTAGCTACAAAAATATAGAACGGTTAAATATCTCAGGTACAGACTACAATGACCGAATTATGGGCAACAGTGGCAATGATACCCTAGCTGGTGGCGCAAGCAATGATACCCTAACTGGCGGCGCAGGCAATGATACATTTGTTTACACCACTTACACCAGTCTTGACTACCAAACTGGCATCTTATACTCAGGCGGTACTGATATAATTACCGATTTCGGTGGCGTGGGTAAAAGCTCAAATCCCTCAGCGACGGCGATTGACTCCTTAGACACCTTGCAATTTACAGTTACAGGTCAATTTACAGATAGTCGTAGTATCTTGACTGCTCAAAATCTGCAATTAACTCAAAACGGTAACAACTTAGAACTCACCTTTGGACATATTCCTCCCTTTGAAGATGTTCCTGGCAAAGTGATTCTGCAAGACTTCAAATTAGAAAACCTGGACAATCTGCCAGCAAATTCTTCACGACCGGCTATTGGTAATATCCTCTTTTATGGACAAACCAGCATTACCGATAGTTTTGATGTGTTTGATGCTGATTCCACTCAAACTAACCTGTTCAATAAGAACACTGTTACCTTCCTCAATGACCTCAATAACAACATTATAGGTTTTGATAATTCCAATGATGTCATTAATGGTCAGGGGGGTGACGACATCATCAACGGCTTGAGTGGTAATGATACACTCCGAGGTAATGCCGGAGATGATACTCTCATTGGCGGTGCGGGAAATGATTTTCTCGAAAGTGGTGAAGGTAATAATATCCTTGATGGTGGCAGTGGTGACGATGGCTTGGATGCTAGCGGTTCCACAGGTGATAACACTCTCAACGGAGGCGAAGGTAACGATGGCTTGGATGCTGGCGGTTCCAGAGGCGATAACCTGCTTGATGGGGGTGATGGCAATGATTCTCTTAACTTATACAATTATGAGGGCCATACTTTAGGCAATAACACCCTTAATGGAGGCGCTGGTGACGATACCTTGGATGGTAGCAATTCCACAGGTCATAATCTTCTTTCCGGGGGCGATGGCAATGATTATCTTGACATTTCTGCCGGCTACAGTATATTCACTTCAGGCAATGATACCCTCAACGGAGGCACTGGTAACGATACCTTGTATGCTGGGGGGTCAACAGGCAATAACCTCCTCTTAGGAGGTGATGGCAATGATAGATATCTTGACAGGTGGCAATAATAGCAATGACAGCCTCTATGGAGGGAATGGCACTGATACCTTTGCTTTCGATAATTACAAAGGAGGTGTTGATACTATTTATGATTTCAATGCAACTAATGAAATCATTCAAGTATCGCATTATTCTTTCGATCGCAATTTACCAAGAGGTTCACTTCAAAAAAATCAGTTTACTCTGGGAACATCTGCAACGACAAGCGAAGAGCGATTTATTTACAACGGTGCTACAGGTGCATTATACTTTGACAAAGATGGCAGCGCAACTGGGTTTAGTCAGGTACAATTTGCACAATTATCTACTGGATTATCACTAACCAACAACAATTTTGTGGTTGGTAGTTAGCAGGGAGAAATAATTAAACGCACATGATATGAGTGGCTTTTTTTGAAACGCAAAGTAACGCAGAGGTTTAACGCAAAGGGACGCAGAGCATAAACTTTGCGTCCCTGTGTGTAGAAAGTACGGGTTATGAGTTAACTACGGGTTTAACTTGACTCAGGAGACTGTGCAGTTTTTCGCCTTCAATGACCTCTGTTTCTAAGAGTTGAGTAGCGATCGCTTCTAGCAAGTCTCGATTCTGTCTGAGAATCTCTAGGGCTTGTTGGTGGGCTGTTTCCACGATTTCCTTGACTTCACTATCAATAGCTTTCGATGTGTCTTCACTCACCGCCCGCCGGGGATTAGTCGCACCATTACCGAGGAACATTGCTTGTTGTCCTTGTTGGTAAGCCAGTGGCCCTAAGACTTTACTCATACCATAGGCTGTTACCATCCGTTCTGCCAAGTCAGTTGCTCGTTGCAAATCGTTGGAAGCACCTGTTGTAATACTGTTAAATACCACCTCTTCGGCGGAACGTCCACCTAACAGAGTCGCAATCTGACCCCGCAGTTCTGTTTCATTTAGCAAAAAGCGGTCTTCAGTTGGTAATTGCAAAGTATAGCCCAAAGCTGCCATCCCACGGGGAATAATCGAAATCTTTTCTACGCGACCGTTTCCGGTTGTTAACGCCCCGACCATTGCGTGACCAACTTCATGGTATGCAACAATCTTTTTCTCAGTCTCGTTCATTACCCGACTCTTTTTCTCTAAACCGGCGACTACCCGCTCAATTGCTTCGGCAAAGTCTTCTTGAGCAACACTTTGACGCAAATTGCGAGCTGCCAATAATGCCGCTTCATTCACCAAGTTTGCCAAATCTGCGCCAGCAAAACCAGGAGTACGAGTAGCGATCGCTTTTAAATTTACATCATCTCCTAATTTTACCTTTTGAGCGTGAATTTTGAGAATTGCTTCACGATCAGATAAATCGGGACGGTCTACCAACACTTGGCGGTCAAAGCGGCCTGGACGCAGCAAGGCGGGGTCTAGTACTTCGGGGCGGTTGGTAGCTGCTAGCACAATCACTGTTGCATCCCCAGCCGCAAACCCATCCATCTCTGTGAGTAATTGGTTGAGGGTTTGTTCCCGTTCATCATTACCACCGTAGAAGCCGTTACTGCTCCGAGACTTACCGATCGCATCCAATTCATCAATGAATATAATACAGGGAGCCTGTTTTTTGGCCTGCTCAAATAAATCTCGGACTCTGGAAGAACCCACACCGACAAACAGTTCCACAAACTCCGAACCAGAGATACTGAAGAATGGAACTCCCGCTTCTCCGGCTACGGCTTTCGCTAAAAGTGTCTTACCAGTACCGGGAGGACCAACTAACAACACACCTTTGGGAATCCTAGCGCCAATTTGCGTAAAGCGTCCTGGAGTCTTGAGGAAATCCACAATTTCCACTAACTCAGTTTTCGCTTCTTCTACCCCAGCCACATCTGCAAAGGTGATTTTAGCTGATTCGCCTTCAACGTAAACCTTAGCTTTGCTCTTACCAATGGAGAGAACACCTTGGGGTCCACCACCACCGGCACCACGGGCGAGAAAGAACTGCCAAATGCCAATAAAAATCAGTGGTGGAATCACCCAACTCAAGAGGGTTGTAAACCAAGTATTTTTAGGTGGAGGTGTAGCAGCGAATTCAACTCCCTTTTGTTCTAGCAGTTTAGGTAACTCTAAATCAAAGATTGGTGTAGTTTGAAACACCTGCATTGGCTCGGCATTTTCTGTTTTTAGTTGGTAGAGAATCTGGTTTTGACCAACGGAAACACGACTAACTTCCCCTTCTTGTACTTGATGAATAAATAGGCTATAGGGAACACCAGTAGGCCCAGAAGCAAATAAACCAGGCAAAAATAAATTTAAGAGCAGGAATAGCCCTGATACTGCCAACAATATATTAGCAATGATCCGAAACCGAGGTGATTTGGGCTGTTCTTTAATTGCCATAGACCTTACCAATCCTTAGAATGAATACTGTTGAGAATCTGACTTTCTGGGAAAGTCCGCTATTTCCCATCCAACTAGTTGAAGCAGCAGCTTATACTGTTTCCAACCAATCAAAAATTTGGGCTAACTGATCTAGTGTTACCAGCCCATACTGCCAGAGGGTCATGGCTAGAAAGTTGGGGGTGTGTTCGCAATGTCGCAAAGCAAGAGAAATTGCTCCACCAGAAATACCCAACTCTTCTTCTAAAAAATGCACCAATTTATCTGTAGCTGTCATAGCAATGTTAAGCAATGTTAATTAAGTTTTATTTTTGACTTAGCTCAAGAAACTTGATTAAAGACTGGTCAAAAATGCGTCACAGACAAGACTCGCTATCGGTGATGCTAAGTTGTTCAGTTTCTCTTGATCGTCAACGATACTACCACATCTCATAAGTTCTTCCATTTAGCAATGTTTGCAGAGTTTTTTTATTTATGTAATTAAACTTAACAATTAAATTAATCTTTGGGAACTAACCAGCAAATACGGTTTACCGTACTCAAAGAATTAATATCACTCAAAATGAGAGAACTTTAGTGAAGAGAGTTTATGCAAGAAGTCTTATGTTCGTTTTTCACCAATAATTTATATCTTTAGATAGATACATACATACTCTGGAGGGACCAATGTCCACCACGGGCTACGCCTACAGAAAAACTTTACTTTGCAGATGATAAAGTTAACTATTATGAGTAGGACTTACGCAAAATATCTCTTAAACTCTGATTTCTCCGTGTCACGCCAGTTGCTACAAACTCCTTCCTCCACCCCCGCAATGCACTGGCTTCTCTGTGCCTCTGCGGTAGCCTGTGCTACGTTATTCCGTAATTCGTGCGTAAGTCCTAATGAGTTATATGTGCAGTCAAATTTTAGAGGCTAGCAATAGCGATCGCATTGTCTACGACAGAATGAGCGGTTATTCTACAAACCTAAAGCCTATCTGGTGGCGAAAGTAGCAGTCAATTGGTAGTTCTTAATAGTGCGCCCAGTCTCACGGCATCAAAATGGGAGAGAGGAATGGAAGCGGAGTTTTGAGTATAGTTGACAATTTATCTTGCAGTTATCCAAAATAAAAAATCTTAGTGATGATAATTTATCCTCTTAATATCCAACACCCAAAATCAAATATTTCTATTCTCTAGCAATGACAATATCGTTAGACTTAATCACTGCATAAGCTTCTTTTCCCTCAGATAGTTCCAACTCTTCTGCGGAAGCTCTGGTGATAATCGAGGTTAATTCTACTTTCTGAATAATCTCCAGAGTCACTTCACTATTAACAGCTCCATAAACAACTCGTTTAACCACACCTTTAAGAATATTCCGAGAGCTAACTTTTAGTGATTTCTTTTGAATACTACTTTCTATCTCAGGCTTTTGAGTGTAGATATCTTCCTGTTTTTTCTGCTCAGTTGGTGGTGATATTGATGCCCAAGGGTGGTGATTGAGACTACGCACGAGTTCCCGCAAAATCTCAGTCTTCGTGCGTTGAGACTGTTCGCAGAACTCCTCTAGAATCTTCCGCTCGTCCTCTGAGGTTTGAAATGTCACCCATCCTTGTTCTTTTCTTGGCATAATAATATTAAGTAAGTGGGCGAGGAAATTTCCAAGTATGTAACGAAATGTAAATTCGGCAGATACCTTACAAATTCGTTATTTCAGCCTTTTCACAAAACTAAACATATATTGGTTTTATCTTGCCTACCTACTTATCAATTTTGCTTATGTTGGTAAAATTCTACCAAGTATTAATTCGATATGTCGTAGTAATAACATTTTTCTGTCAGGGTTTTCGGCATTTTTATTGCAAATTAATCAACTAATCTCATATAGTTAACTACATATATATTTATTTTTTTCTAGATGCGAAATATTTTGTTACTTAAAATTGTCTAAGCGGTTTAGCGATCGCTGACTCAAGTCTGCTGAACAGTTGCAAAAGTGATTAGCTCACGCCCAAAATTTAGTTACTGGCTCCTCTTGGACAGAGTTTATTTCTCTACCACAGGCAATGGAAAGGCTATTGTTTGTGTAAGTCCTGCCCCACTCACAGAATAAATTTATCGCCAGAATGATGCTCATTGGTACCACTAGCGTCTAAGCTAGTACGGGTGAACTATATCCAGTAGGGAATGTCTGACTTAATTCTGTTTTGGCATCGGCGCGATTTACGCATTTCTGACAATACGGGACTGGCTGCGGCAAAACAGCAGAGTCCGAAAGTGGTGGGCATGTTTTGCCTTGATCCGCATATTTTGGAACGAGATGATATTGCTCCGGTGAGAGTAACTTATATGATTGGCTGTTTGCAGAAACTCCAAGAGCGATATGCGAAAGTGGGTAGCGAGTTATTAATACTCCACGCCAATCCAGTACAAGCGATACCAGCTTTAGCCGAGGCAATAAATGCCAAAGCTGTTTTTTGGAATTGGGATGTAGAACCTTATTCGCAAGAACGCGATCGCACCATTATAAATGCCCTCAAAGAAAAAGGCATTCAGTTTCTTAACCAAAACTGGGATCAGATTCTCAACTCCCCAGATGAAATCCGCACGGGTAGTAACAGTCCTTACACAGTTTACACGCCCTTTTGGAGAAATTGGATTACCAAACCGAAGAATCAACCAGTAGAAACGCTGCAAAATGTTGAGGGCTTAACAGAAGCTGAACAAGAAATTGCCAAACTTGCAGGAGCGATCGCATTACCTTCAGCGAAAGATTTAGGATTTATTTGGGATGGAGAATTGATTATTTCACCGGGAGAGATGGCGGCGCAAGAACGATTAGAGGAATTTACTACTAAAGCAATTACTGAATACCAAGAACAGCGCAATTTTCCCGCAGTTGATGGCACATCGCAACTGAGTGCAGCTTTGAAATTTGGCGTAATTGGCATTCGCACCGTTTGGCAAGCCACCATAGAAGCACAAGAAAATAGCCGCAGTGAGGAAACAGCAGTTAATATCCGCACATGGCAACAGGAATTAGCTTGGCGGGAATTTTATCAACACGCAATGTATAACTTCCCCGAATTAGCTGATGGTGCTTTCCGTGACATCTTTAAGAACTTTCCTTGGGAAACTAACGAAGAATATTTCCAAGCTTGGTGTGAGGGGAGAACTGGCTACCCCATCGTGGATGCAGCAATGCGCCAGATGAATGAAAGCGGCTGGATGCACAACCGATGTCGGATGATTGTCGCCAGTTTCCTGACTAAAGACTTGCTAATTAATCCCCAATTGGGAGAAAAATACTTTATGCAGAAATTGATTGACGGAGATTTATCTGCCAACAATGGCGGTTGGCAATGGAGTGCTTCTAGTGGCATGGACCCTAAACCTGTGCGGATTTTCAACCCAGCCAGTCAAACACAAAAATTCGATCCAGAGGGGGAATATATTCGGCAATGGGTATCAGAATTGCGGTCTGTAGATCCAGAATATTTAGTTACTGGTAAAATTCCATCTTTAGAACGTCATGCTGTTGGCTATCCTGAACCAATTGTAGATCATAAAATACAACAACAGCAGTTTAAACAGCGTTATCAACAGCAAAAAAACATTAGTAGTGGTGAGTAAGATTGTTAGTTTTTTAATGTTTAGTTAAGGCTGATCTGGTAAGATAATACGAATCTTGCTACCTTCCATCTTAGCTTGCTGCTCTTTATTTCAATTGTTCACGCCTACTTATACCAATTCGCTTTGAAGATGCACTTAATTATTAAACGGACCGCCAACTACGCTCAATAGGGTTCGGTTAAGGTGCATAGTCCTTAAAGATCCTTCTTATTCCCCCTTTTTAAGGGGGAAATAGAGCCATTATTAGCCCTGCTCTTTTTAAGGGAGGTTGGGGTGGGGGGATAAAGTCTTATCCGAACTGGATTGCAAGTACGCCAACGTCTTCTGGTGCGATCGCTATATCTAGCTTGCTTCCCCGTTCGCGCAGCGTAACGATCGCACCTAGCTCTCAGCCGAGGAAAGTATAGCTTCGCATATATTACCGCAAATGCGCTGATATTTTAATTTCCCCTGATTATAAATTCCGCAAAAACACTGTTACGTTATTTGTGCTTGTGATCAAAACTTAGAGCATCCAATTTATTAGGGCGTGTTTATGACCAACCCTGTAAAGACGGTTATCCAAGTCAATCTGGAGATGGCTCTAGAAGTAGCTCAACAATTGGAGCAAGCTCCATACACTCAACTCAGTACTTATTGTTTGGAGACTTTACGGGAGTTCGGATGTCCTAGTACTCAACTCCCAGTTAACTTACAAACTCGTGATCCACAGCTAAACTTTATCACAGGCTTTACATCTTATGCTTTTGGGGAGATACAAAGTGTATAAAGCATTAATTGAAGATACATTTAATGATTCAGAAGGGACAGAAGAAACTACTTTTCCTGCCACAGATAAGGATTTGCTAATTTTAATAGAAAAGTTTTTAAGGTTTGAAATTCCTTCAAAGGTTTTTTTGCAAGCTATAGCCATTGCTGATTACGACTGTGCAGCTGCTTTTCGCTATGTTGAGAATTATTTGATTGTCCTCAAGAATAAGAAGAATCGGAAGCAGAAGAAATTACTTGTGTTAGGGTGTTCGACTAGATTTGACAATAATTGACGTGCTTCTTCACGAGCTAACTAAAAACGAATAGGATTTAGATAAGATAATTTGCACAACCAATGTAGAGATGTTGCATTAGCTTCGTCTCTACATATATTTTCCCACAGCGACAAGAAACAACAATTAGAATTTATCTAGAAGCATAAATTCCAATCTTTATTAGATAAAGGATTTTTATGTGTATCGTAATTACGAATTACGAATTAGTATTACTCCTGCCAAGACAAACTTGTTCATAGCTTTTACCAGCCATATCCCAAGTAAATTCTGTTTCTACCAGTTGTCTGCCGTTGTGAGACAATTCTGAACGCAGATATGGATGATCAAATAGTTGACTAATAGCGGTGACGTATTCTGCCGGTTTATTGGCTCGTAATGCGCGTAATAGATGACTAGCACCATCTACGGCTAATCCTTCTAAGCCGCGATCGCTTGCCACTAAGGGTATACCAGCCGCCATTGCCTCTAAAGTTTTATTTTTAATGCCAAACCCAGTCCGCATGGGTACAACGCAAATGGTGGCTTGATGTAAATATTCTACCATCGAAGGTACACGCCCAATCACATTAATTCCTGGTTTTTGAGCAAGTGCTAAAACTTCTGGCACCGGATGAGAACCGACAATATCGAAAGTTGTATCGGGATACAATTTTTGGACTTCTGGCAAAACTTCATTGCTGAAAAAGCAGACAGCATCAATGTTTGCTAAATTATCCATTGCACCAATAAAAATTAACCGATGTCCTCCTGGATCGGTGGTACGGTTGGGGAAAGAAACTAAATCTACTCCATTGGGAATAACTGTAATTTCACTATTAGAGTTAAACTCTTGTAGTTGAATTTTATCTTCTTCTGTTGTGGCGACAATTGCCGAAAATTTAGCACAGTAGTTTTGCTCATAACGACGCAAAAGTGGCAGATTAATTTTGTCTCGGAGGGAATTTTCTGAAATGCCCGTTGCTAGTTGGTTCCGACAGGTAGCGTAAACAGAACTATGAACATTAACTATGGTTTTTAGGTGTTTCTGATAATCCGATTGGATGTAAATTTCATTGACACTATGTTCACAGGTAATTACATCACATTTTCCCGCTTCCACCCAGTTATCAATCCATGTTTGCATCTCAACTGAGTAGCGGTTAAGTACGCTTGGCGGTGTTCCCTGTTGTAAAAATCTCCCAAATCGCTGTATTTTCTGGAATATTCCGGTAGTTGCAGAATCTGGCGGGCGTTCAAAAATAGCTAGATGATCTACACAATCGCGTAATCCTGCTATTTCTGCATCTGTAACATCGCCCTCGCGTTGAGTCACTAGAGTAACAGTATGGCGTTGACTCAGGTATTTAAGTAAATTAAATGTTCTGACTTGGGTTCCTCCGCGCGTTGGTGGGTAGGGGAAGGTGGAAGATAGCATTAAAATGTTCATACAAGTGATGAATCAAATGTGATACATATACCATGACCTGATTAGAGGCTGTATGTCATTATTTGATTTACAGCAGTTTTCAAATGCATAGACGACGCGTACACCTCTCTCTTAAAAGGCTACCCTGTACACCAAGTCTTTGGTGACACAATTTACGGTTTATCGAATAGCCCAAAGAAACCTCACCCTGGTTATGCTACGCAAAACCTGTCCCTCTCCTTAGTAAGGAGAGGGAGGGATGTACGTCAGGATAGGGTAAGGTTTTTGTTTTGGCTAATTCGATGAATTGTGTTTATACTGAATTCTATGATAATCACTACAGATCACAGCATAATCAAACCTAGTCGCACACCTACAGCAACAGCCTCGGTGCGGCTGGAGACACTGAGCTTTTGAAAAATGGATGAGAGATGAAATTTGACGGTATGCTCAGAAATATGCAAGTGTTTAGCGATCGCTTTATTTCCCAACCCTGACCCAAGCATTCCTAAAACCTCTATCTCTCGTGGTGTCAAGCTTTGTACAGGATTCGTTACTACTTTTTCTCGGATAGATAGTAATTCTACAGCATCCGGGTGCAGCACCACCAAACCAAAAGCGATCGCCTCCACAGCCGCGAAAATTTCTGACTCTGTGCTACTACTGGGCAATATCCCCCGAATACCAGAACGTAATGCCGTCTCTAAATCGATGCTATCGAGTTCCTCAACAATAACGATCATTCCTAATGGGTATTGTTCTTCTTGAATAAGCAGCAATTTTTCCCACACCGATTGTTGAAGATTGCTACTCAAATCTACCAGCACCACATCTGGTTGTAATTGCCCAACTTCCCTTGCCAATACATCCAAATCGGATGCACTCCCCACAACCGTCAGCCGAGGATTGGTTGTCACCACAGCTGATAACCCTGCCCGTACTACAGGGGAAGTAGCAACTACCATCACCCGGATCATCTCGCCTCCACAGCAGTTTTCTCAGACTGCACGGCAATATAAATCACGAATTGCTGCCCACCGCGTAGGAGTTGTAGCGGCACAGTTCCTTTACTCTCACGCAGATATTTGGTTAAGTCATTCATGCTAGTGAATAATTGCCCCGAAACTCCAATTAAAACATCGCCGATTTGCACACCAGCAGTTTCCGCCACACTGCCAGATAAAATTGACAACACCAATAAACCCAACCTACGCCGATCTAAAAGTACAGGTTGCAGTGTGACTCCCAGTTGCGGACGACTATTTACTTGTAAAAAACGCTCAACTGTGCTGCTGGGAACTGCCACAGCTAAACCATTAACAATCATGGTGTTAATTCCCACGACTCGACCGAGACAGTCTGCAAGCGGTCCCCCAGAATTTCCCGGATACAGCTGCAAATCGGCCATAACTGCACGCGGATTATTTGCATAGATAATCCCAGTTGTCACAGCACCACTCTCAGCAAACGGATTACCCACCGCTAAGACTAATTCACCAACTCGTAGCGCCTCAGAATTGCCAATGGTTGCAGCAGTTAAATCAGTGGCGACAATTTTCAGGGCTGCTAAATCCTGCTGTGGGTCAAATTGTGTACGCACCGCATCAAATACCCTTCCGTCTGCCAATTCTACAGTTGCGCGGTTGCTGGTTGCGACATGGGCATTGGTGATAATTAGTCCGTCAGGTTGCCAAATTACACCAGAACCGACTCCCAGAGAACCGCTTTTCACTTTGACAGTGCGTAGGCGTAGTTTAGCAGCCACCTCTGTCAATTCAGCAGCGATGTTAGGTAATGTTCTGTTTGCCATAATCTCAAAGTTCCGAATTACGAATTACGTTAGCGTAGCGATAGCGAGTCTTCTCCCAAGGGGAGACGTTTCACGAACGAGCGTCATTACAAAGGTCTTTCGCCAACTGCGATCGCTAACTCAACTAACACTCCAGCCCGCACAAGTTGCACGTTGACAGTTTTACCAATGCGATCGCCACTATTGAGCAGCGCCAACACATCACCTGTATCGCCCACAGTTACCCCATCGAACGTTACCAAAACATCGCCAAGCAGCACACCTGCATTCTCAGCAGGCCCCGAAGCCTCAACATTAACGACAATTACCCCAGTTGTAGAAGTTAAATTGAGAGCAGTTTTCAGGTTTTTTGGTAAGCGTACAGGTTGCATTCCCGCACCCAAGTAACCCTTGGAAATGCGTCCTTTTGCTACTAATTGGTCAACCACGCGATCGACTGTAGCAGTGGGAATAGTCAGAGCAATACCACGCCGCCCCGATGTATTCATACCTACCACAAAACCAGCCGCATCTACGAGCGGTCCGCCTGCAAAACCAGAGTAAAGGGTGATGTCTGGGCGAATGAATTGGTCAATATTCCCGCCACTCATACTCCGCCAAGCACCGCTAACTACACTCACTGCACCCATCGCCGCCCTTAAGTCACCTTCGCTACCTCTTGCTAGCCCTATTACCAGATGACCGACTTTGAGCGTTTTGGCATCGCCAACTTTTGCCACAGGTATTTCGACATTTTCTAGTTTAAAAACAGCGATATCAGTGCTAGAGTCATGACCGATGAGTGTTACTGGTGCAGTGCTACCATTTGAGAGAGTGATAGTGATATCGTCATAGCGCTGGAGGGACTCATCAGAAGTAACAATGATGCCATTACGCCAGTGAATGCCACTTGAGGAAACACGAGTACCCGCATTCACCGCAACTACAGCACTCCCAGCTTGTTCTACGGTGTCAGCTAAATTGTTGGACAAAGCCAGTAATGAAGACATAAGATTTTTGTGCAAACGTTCTTAGATATTCATATCGTGTCGTTTTATCAACACAGATGGCATCGGAAAAATGGGGAGAATTCACCCTAGAAAAATGGCTAGGATTTATATCAGCTTTTTGGCGTTGCTGAATCAAGATATAAATAATTTTGTGCAATACAAATGGTAGGGTAACACAGATATGATTGGTGTCAACTTAAGCTACAACCCCTTTACAGCAGTTTTCATGTATTCAGTTCCTACGTTTCAGTAATTGAAGATTGAGAATGGATGAACGAGAATCTGCAAGGCATTATCGCTTTGAATCTACCGCTTTCACAAAGAGCTACTTTTTTGCCTTCAGCAAGACAGCCATCCCGTCATAATCGCCGGTCGTGATCTTTGGGTTATTCACGATCGCATTATCTAAGTTCAGATACCCGTTTATCTGGTACTGTGTTTTTAGATTAATGTTCTTGGCAAAATCATCCCGCGCCTGATTGAAGGAGACGAACTGGTGCTTAATTTTTGAAAACGGCATCACTTTCTCACGGCTGAATGCGCCGATGAAAACATACGCTTCTTTGTAACGATAAGGTCCGAAGATCCTGCCATGATTATTGTTGAAGATATATGGCTCGTTTGAAAAAGCATGATCTTGAGTTTGCGGGACTTGTGCCTGAAGTTGCTCGTCGATGTATCCCCAATACCCACTTGAGTGCCCTTCACGACTGGGATAACCCGCTGCCGTACAAGCCGCGATCAGTCGATTCTTGGCTTCTTCGGGCGAATTTGCCACTGGATCGACAATGATGATATTGATCGGCTCCCTCAGGGTCTTCCCTTGGTAGATTTCACCTAACCAGTCAGCCGGTGTGAAATCCGGATTGAGCATCCATTTGCCAATTTCGGGGAGAACCGTGGGCTGTACCACCTCATCAGACTTGGGTCGGAAGTTGGCAACAAGTTTTTCACTGATCGACTTACCAGTGTCAGTCTTTTGAGGGTTGGACGCTTGGTGGGCTGAGGCCATTCGGGAAGAGATAGCTACCGTGAGTACCAACAAAGAGGCAAACCCAAGCAAAGTAGTTTTTACGCCGATCACTGAAATGATGCCGCCATGATTTCGTTTGTGGGTAGGATCAGACGAGCGAGGCGATACAGCAGGGGCTTTTGGTTTTGACAAGTTAAAGAAGTTCATTGACGAATTAAAGAAGTTCGTTATTATGTTTAATCGACACGCCAAGAATCATTGGGACACAACCTCAGCATTTGGATAAAGTCGAGCTTGGTATATTACCTTGCGGAAAATCAGCGTAAGTTGAAGCCGCGACAACCCTTAATTCACTTTTGCTTCGATAGTTCCTAAGTTAGAGTGTAATCGAGAAGAACTCGATCTCAACAATTAATCAAACAACATGATTTAATCCAAGGATTAACTTGTTATCACTGGTGGCCTCTCACCCGGACAGTCTAATACAAGTATTCATCCGCACTTGATATAAAACCTCGTTTTCAGCCTCTGGCTGGAAATGCTATTCAATTGCGGCTCTGCCGCTAGTCTTGAGGTAGCAGCCCCCGATTAGGCATTCCCAGTTGGAGACTTCTTTTGGAGACAATCCCTAAAAGCTTGTTTTAGACAGGCTTTTGCCTTAAGTTGACACCAATGCACAGGTGTGCGCCCCTACTACACGTTTGACTTGTAGCGATTTTGGTAAATTTCCTTGCATTGGGATGCTCCCTATCCAAATGAGAGATGTTAGCGTACCTGATCGAAAACCGCTATAAATTCAGCAACGCCCATTCTAAGGTAGGAATAGCAATGAAATGGAAGACGAACAAATGCATACCCAATCAACAGAAATCGATCTGCTCACTCCATCTAGAGAATTACCTCTATATGGCAAGAGAATTTTAGTCACAGCACCGAGAAATTATGCTTATAGGTTATCTGAAAAAATCATCAAACAAGGTGGTTTACCTGTTCTCATGTCTACTATCGAAACCTGCTATTTATCAAACTACACTAAGTTAGATACTGCTCTAAACAACATAGGTAAATTTGATTGGATCATCTTCACCAGTAGAAATGGCATCACTGCATTTTTTCACCGGATGAATGATTTAGATATTCCTGTATCTGTGGTACAAAAATGTCACTTATGTGCTTTAGGAAAAGACGCAGAAAGCTTATTATCTTTTTGTGCCAAAATAGATTTAATTCCTACAGAATCTAGCCCAGCCGGAATTGTCGCTGAATTAGCAAAACTACCGGAAATTCACCAGAAAAAAGTGCTGATACCGACTCCACAAGTCGTAGGTTTGCCTGAGCCTAATGTTGTACCCAATTTGATTACGGATTTGCAGAAATTGGGTATAGAAGTAACTCGCGTACCCACTTATATTACACAGGGTTTAGATAAAAATATCTACAGTATTGAATTAAACCTGATGCGTCAAGGAATGATCGATGTAATTGCCTTTAGTAGCACGGCGGAAGTAGAAAGCTTTTTGACAATGGTCAACTCGCAAAGCGATTATGAACCTTGTATCATTGCATGTTTTGGCCCTTATACAACTGCTAATGCCCAAAAGTTGGGTATGAATGTCTCTATCGTGTCTGCGGATTATAGTTCATTTGAGGGATTTGGTGAAGCGATCGCAGAATTTTTTACTCTCACTTCCAGTTCACACTCAGCCCTTCAGGATGTAGAGTAATCAACCACATTGCACTCTAGACTAGCTGCACATAAACCCGTAGTATCGGAAATGGAGTTTATCTTAACTAGGAATTTTTACATGGCAACTTACAAGGTCACATTAAAGACCCCAGATGAAGAAAAAACAATTGAAGTTTCTGAGGATGATTACATTCTAGAGATCGCTAATGAAGAAAATGAGATGGACTTGCCTTACTCCTGTAACGCAGGTTCTTGCTCTAGCTGCACCGGGAAGCTGATTTCAGGTACAGTTGACCAATCGGATCAGAACTTCTTAGACGACGAGCAAATAGACGCGGGATGGGTTCTTACCTGCGTTGCCAAGCCTACTTCTGACTGTGTAATCCAAACCCATCAAGAAGATGCGCTTAACGGTTAACCAAGAAATGTAGATTTAATCAAGAGCAAGTTTTATCAGATGCGTTAGAACATTCGTCCTAACGCACCTAAAATCTGAAATGGTGCGTTATCCTACGTAATAACATACTCTACAAGATTTAAAATTTTGCACTTTCCTAATAAATCTGTATAGGCTGAATAATTCACACTAAAAAGCGCTCGCCTTTTGGTGAGCGCTTTTTATTTAGTTTAATAGATAGCTAGCAGATATCAAGCGGAAATTAGCCAGACGATGCTAGATTAACTTTGACAACTTTATTCTTTTCTTCTTCAGCTTTAGGTAGTGTCAGGTTCAAGATGCCATCTTTATAATCTGCCGTGACGTTGGTATTTTGAATCCGAGCAGGTAAAGGAATTACACGTTGGAATTTACCATAGTGGAATTCGCTTTTGATTATACCTTTATCTTCAGATTTAGCTTCAGACTTCCGCTCACCACTCAGGTATACAGCATTTTCTGTAACTTGCAAATCCACGTCTTTAGCTTCAATTCCCGGAAGTTCTAGCTTCAGATAAATTGCATCTTCAGTTTCTTTTAATTCAGCAGAGGGAACTCTAGATAAACCTCTATCCAAAAATGCAGCTGGCAAAGTATCTTCATCAAATAAGCGATTGATTTGACGTTGTATTATGTTAAATTCTTGCCAGGGGCTCCAACGTACTAATGTCATATCTCTACCTCGGATAATCAGTATCTTTGCTGTCGAACTAATTGAGGATTTGATTCCTTCCTTTGTTCTCATAGTATTTAAAAATAAAAGTGATGTAAATTCGCTTTTTGTCACCTGATTTAGGAAGATTACCGAACCAAAAATCTAGTTAATCAAAAGTACGGTAATTTTAAATCGGTGTGTTCGGTAAACTCTAAAAAAGCAGACATTAAAAATTCATAATTCATAATTTATAATTCATAATTCTATAATAGAAAGCGGTTTAAATCTCCTTATGTATTACAGGACTGCTTGTAGAAGAAGGGGAATGAAACCCTTTTTAATTATGAATTAGAGCCTTTATTAATCAGATGAGGTACATCATAGCCGCCTCCTCGCTTGCTCTTAGGGGGTTGGGTTCTTGTATTCACTCAACCGAGAACCGCTATAATAATTATGAATTAGCTTGAAATATAGCAATTCTATTTAAAATTTCCGTATGAGTCTCACCCATACCCCTACTCTTAAAACTTGCTATGTGTAGCGTATCCTACAAATATTTAGTATCTTGAAACAACTAATGATCATAATTCAACCCGTTGTATTTTTTTAATTTCACAGAGATAATAAGAGATTACTAAGAAAGTACTGATAATAGATATGTCAACAAGTTGGATTTACCTTATCGCAGCAATCGTCTTTGAAGTTTCAGGTACAACTTGCATGAAGTTATCGCAAGGATTTACTAAAATAGTTCCTTCGGTATTAATATTTGTCTTCTATGGACTTTGTTTTAGTTTTTTGACCCTTGCTCTCAAGAGACTTGAAGTGAGTGTGGCTTATTCTGTCTGGGCTGGATTGGGAACTATCCTAATTGCGATTATTGGTATTATCTGGTTTCGGGAATCTGCCTCATTCATTAAACTTTTGTCGATCGCCTTAATAATCATCGGGGTAATTGGCATAAATGCAAGTCAATAATTGAAGCTCAAAATTTATTAAACCCAGCAGAACGACGATAAAGTAACCAAATAAACAGAGGTGAACCCAGCAAGGCAGTGACCGAACCTACTGGTAGTTCTACTGCTCCTAGTCTAGAGAGTAAATCTGCAAAAGTCAGTAACCATGCACCTGCAAGGGCGGAAAGTGGTAAAACAAAGCGATGATCTGTACCAACGATGAGGCGGACACCGTGAGGGACAACAAGACCAACAAATCCAATCAAGCCACTGATGCTGACTGCACCTGCGGCTAATAGAGTGGCGACACCACCAATTAATAGACGCGATCGCACCAACGAAACCCCCAAACCCACAGCCAAATCATCTCCCAAAGCCAGCACATTTACCGATCGCGCCAACAAGCATCCCCCGATCAATGCCACGATGATGTAAGGGCCAGCCGTAGCAATTTCTTGCCAACCCCGTCCATTGAGACTACCAACCAGCCAACTCAGCGCAATTTGAATTTGACCGTCTTCAGCTAAAAGCAGCAATGTACTTTGGATAGCACCAAATAAAGAACTCACCGCCACTCCGCCTAAAATCAACCGCTCAACAGAAATTCCCGATCCCGAACGACCGATCAAAATAACGATCGCTGAAGTCAAAATTGCCCCCATCCACGCTGCTAAAGGAATTGCGATCGGGAATATTTGCCAGACGATCATCACAATCACAATTAATCCTGCACCTGCTGAAATGCCCAAAATAAATGGATCAGCAAGACTATTACGTAACATTCCTTGCAGCAATGCGCCTGACATTCCCAAGGCTGCACCAACAATCAGAGCAGCTGTAATGCGCGGGAGACGCAAATCCCAGAGAATTGTCTGTTTAACCGGATCGCCTTTGCGGAGTATAGCTTGCAAAAATTCCGACATATTTAAGGGTACTGCTCCTTGAGAAAGCGATAGCACTACCGTTACCACCAGTGCTGTACCAAGGAGTAAAACAGCCCAAAATACGCGGTGTTCACTAAAAATTGTCTGAAATGGTCTAGTCAAATTCCGGTCTAGTATTTTCATTCACTATAATTCCTCCCAAACAAAGCTGCATTTAAAGAGAGCTGATCTTTAATGAGGAAGTGGTGACAATACGGTTTGGATAAGACTTGATCCCCCCAATCCCGCTTAAAAAGGGGGGCTAATAATGGCTCTATTTCCCCCTTTTTAAGGGGAACTAAGGAGGATCAATAAGTGCCTATGCACTTGTAACCGAACCGTATTGGAAGTGGCGAGGTAAAAGTTGAGCCTTTGAGGCTGAAGGTTGAGCCTTGCCTTTGATCTGAGAGTTGAGCTTCAAAGACTCAATTTTTAAGTTTTAGCTCTCCCTACTCCCCCTGTTCCCTCAGATCCTACGTCAACTCCAACCCACCTTGATAACCAGTGACAATGCGGCCACCATCCTTGAGGATATGGACTTCTATCTGATCGCTAGCCCAAGTAATCTGGTCTTGAAAAGCCGGATTTAACACCCGAACCCGTTGATTACTAGAAGAAACTGGAGAGTTGGGAGAATTAATTGCCAGAGATTGTACAAAAGGCCCGTCAATCAAGATATCGAGTTGTTCTAACAATGCTTGCGAACCTGGCGGCGCGGATTGTGACTGTAGCTGCTTAAGAGTGAACCCAGTAAAAGACATTACATTTAACCCAGCAGCTTTTACCTTCCGAGCTAAAGATGCCAGTGCAGTTGCTTGCCAAAACGGTTCTCCACCAGAAAACGTTACACCCATATTGCGGGGATTGCTGAGAATATTCTCGGCAAGGGTATCAACAGCAATCAATTGGTTCGCCTCAAATGACCAAGAGTCAAGATTAAAGCAGCCAGGACACTCACGAAGACAACCTTGTACCCAGACGACTGCACGACAACCAGGGCCATTAACTTCCGACTGATCAACGTAACCCATAATGTTGAGATAGTCTGGGGGAATTTCCATGAGTGCTAGCGATGGGTCAGTTGGCTTAATTTCCATCTCTTTAACTCCTTTTAGCCATTGCTTGTTAACGGTTAACTATAGCGAATCTCCAGTTATATAACCGTGACAATGGTCATATAACTAGACATCTCCAGAAATTAAATATGCGTTACCCAGAACCCTTGTTTTGACGTAGCACTGCTACGTCAAAACAATTCTTTTTCTTTTCCTTTGTCTAATATGGTTTGATTAAGCCAAAAACCAGATAGACTGAGGGCAAAGTACAGCAAGAAAATAATTAATTCTTTCTAAACTTACTCTTGCAATGACCTATAATACTAGCATGAGTAAGTTAAGCATATCTGAAGCAGCAAAACTTAAAGGTGTCTCCGCTTCCACGCTTAGGCGTTGGGAGGTAGAGGGTAAACTTGTTCCATAAAGAACAGTTAATGGGCATAGGCGGTACGATTTAGCTGAATTACTCGGCATAAAATCTGATGATTCCATGACCATTGGGTATGCAAGAGTATCTAGTCACGACCAAAAGCCAGACTTAGAGCGACAAAAACAAGTATTAGAACTATTTTGTTCTACTAATGGTTGGCAGTTCCAAATTATTGATGATTTAGGTTCTGGGTTGAATTATAGTAAGCGTGGTTTAAAAAGATTAATTAGGCTTATTACTGACAACAAAGTTGAGCGACTGGTACTAACTCACAAAGATAGGTTACTTCGATTTGGCAGCGAACTAATTTTTAGTTTATGTGAACAATTCGGAACAGAGGTAGTAATTATTAATCGCACAGAGGATGCTAGTTGCGTTGGCGTAGCCTCTCGTAGAGAGGAAGATTTAGCCAGTGATGTGTTAGAAATAATTACAGTATTTGCCGCTAGGCTATATGGAAGTAGAAGTCATAAGAATAAGAAGATCGTTGAGGAGTTAAAAGCAATTAGTGAGAAGCTTTAAAACAGAGTTAAACCTAAATAATAAACAAAAAACACTGTGCGCCAGACACGCTGGAACAAGTCGCCATGCTTATAATTGGGGTCTAGCTTTGCTTAAAGAACTCCTCAATCACAATAAGGCTAATCCCACAGACAAAATTAAATTCCCGACAGCAATCGACTTACATAAATTGCTAGTAGCTTCGGTTAAGGTAGCTAATCCTTGGTACTACGAAGTTTCAAAGTGCGCTCCACAGGAAGCATTGAGGAATTTAGTTAAGGCATTCAAGAGAATGCGTCAAGTAAAAGGTAGTGGTTTTCCAAGATTCAAGAAAAAGAATATTCGAGATAGTTTTTATTTAGAAGGCAGTATAAAAATTAGTGGTAATAAGATTAAAGTACCTATTTTAGGGTGGGTAAAATGTCACGAACAATTACCCAGTGTTTCACCCTCTCTTTCTTTCGCTAGTCCAACGCCAGACAAGAGCGACGCGAAACCCGTCTTTTCCGAAGGGAGACGCTGCGCGAACAGTGCTGGCTCCTATGCGTTGGAGCAACAAGACCCTAACTCTTGCTCACCGAAAAATGTAACTATTAGTAAACGCGCTGGAAAATGGTTTATTGCTTTTAAGTTAGACACCATACCTATCAATAATCGAACATTGGGTGAACCTGTAGGAGTAGACTTAGGTATTAATGTGCGAATCGTTGGCTAGAAACCAATCCTATTAAGGATAAGGGGGATTAGCCGCAAGGGAAAACAGAACCTTGACAACTGAATGACCATGTAGGT
>NZ_JBALCE010000043.1:0-10734 GCF_036919815.1 Nostoc sp. | reverse complement strand
GGAACCGGATTTTTTTATTGTTTCCCCCCAATATATCGGGGGGATTAAGGGGGGTAATAATTCGATTAAAAGCACAACAAACCACTTTTCAAACAACCTCTTAGAGTGTCGGGAAGGGGGTTAGGTTTTTCGTGGGCTTTTCCACATAACTTGAAGGCTTCAACCTAATTCATAATTATTAATTCATAATTCATAATTAAAAAAGGTTCTGTACCCGGTGTAACTACCAAGCAGTCCTGTAATAGAAAGGGATTTAAATCCCCCTATTCAACATAATTATCAATTAGGAATATCTACTTTTGCACACTGGATTAGAGGACACAGAGAAATCAGAGTTTGAGAGATATTTTGCGTAAGTCCTATTAGTTATGAACTAGTAATTATTAATTTAATCATGAATTAGCATGACAGAGAAATGGCTTTCTATCGTCGGCATTGGAGAAGATGGATTACAGGGGTTAAGCGCGATCGCTCTTTCTCTAGTTGATCAAGCTAAAGTAATTGTGGGAGGCGATCGCCATTTAGCAATGCTCCCTACAGATGACCAACGTGAGAAACTACTCTGGACATCCCCCATAAGCACTTCAGTTGACGAAATCATTAAACGTCGGGGTGAGTCAATCTGCGTACTCGCAAGCGGTGATCCGATGTGTTACGGCATTGGTGTTACCTTGATGCGGCAAATTCCCGTCTCTGAAATGACGATTATCCCCGCACCTTCAGCTTTTAGCCTCGCCTGTGCCAGGGTAGGATGGTCTTTAACTGAGGTGGAAACCTTGAGTTTGAATGGTCGTCCATCCTCTCTACTCCAGTCTTACATTTATCCAAAAGCGCGGTTATTGATTTTGAGTGAAGGGAAGGACACACCCGCCATTGTTGCTCAAATTTTGACAAATCGCGGCTATGGTGGCAGTAAAATTACCGTCTTGGAGCGTATGGGCGGCGCTCATGAAAGAATTGTGGAAGGTACGGCTGCATCTTGGGGTGAAACTGAAGTTGCTGCTTTGAATGCGATCGCAGTTTATTGTATTGCTGATGCTGGGGTTATTCCATTACCAAGATTACCAGGATTACCAGATAACGCCTACCACCACGATGGACAGTTAACTAAACGTGAGGTTAGGGCAATTACCCTAGCAGCTTTGGCACCCACACCGGGAGAATTATTGTGGGATGTTGGCGCGGGTTGCGGCTCAATTTCTATCGAATGGATGCGGAGTCATGCTTGGTGTCGGGCGATCGCGATCGAACAAAACTCTTCTAGACTACTATATATTGCTGATAATGCCGCCACTCTCGGTACTCCAAATCTGCAAATCATTGAAGGTAAAGCGCCCCATGTTCTGAAAGATTTGCCAGCACCAGATGCGATTTTTATTGGTGGTGGGGTGACAGCAACGGGACTTTTTGATGTTTGCTGGGAAGCACTGCGATCGGGTGGGCGTTTGGTGGCAAATGTGGTGACGGTAGAGGGTGAGCAAACTTTATTTCAATGGCATGAACGAGTCGGTGGTGATTTAACTCGTATTGCCATTCAACGGGCGGAACCTATTGGTAAATTTTTGGGCTGGCGAGCAATGGCACCTGTGACGCAATGGGTAGTTGTGAAGTCTGAAAAATTGAATAGTTAATGTATGCGTGTGATCGCTCATTCCTAGTTTGATGTGAGTAGCTTTGGCTAATAAACTTTTATTACTAAAAATTAATCATAAAAAAAAATTTTCTAAAATTATAACTTTGGTACATTAATACCATATAATTCACCAGATAAGCTAAACTCTTCCCAAGAGCTTGCTAACTCCTATATTCACAAAATTGAAATATTTAACCTAAACAGGGGTTGGACTATGACATCAAGACATTCCTTTGAAGAAAGCTCAAATCCCTTAGCAAAATTAAATTATGCTCCATTACTGAACATAATTTTAGAGTTGATTAAAAAAAAGAAAATGTTTCAATTTTCTCCAGATAGGAAGAAACTCAGGATATCTGCTTATGATATCGCCTATGAAATTGCTACAAATCGAGAGCTACACCTACAAAGTCCCTTAACTCAAAATGTAGGCATTAAAGCCGCAACCGTAAATTTTATTTCGGAAACAGAGTTTTATTCTAAAATCAAAACAATCAGAGATGAATTGCAAAAACAACTTGATACTGCTTGTGGAGAAAACAAAACTAAATCTTCCTTAGAAAATCTTTGCACACAATTGTCTAATTTTAATAGCAATCAAGCCGGTTTACCATTTAAATATCCTTTTAACAAAACTTATAGTTTTACATCTCAGCGCTTAATCATTGAGAACAGGTTGGCTGAAGAGAGACGCAGAGGAACAGAGTCAATAATAAAAGCTCATCACTTGAATGTAAAATTTGAAGGCATAAATAAGTTTAATAGTCAGTTAGTCGATAGTCTTAAAAGTTATATAGATAATATAGCCGAACTGGATTCGCATGATTGGCAAGAACTGACAGAAATTTTAAATAACACATCAGGTCAAAAAAATTCTGAGCTTACTGAATTTAGAAAAATAGTAGATACTGAATCTCTACCGAGACTATTACGAGATATCAAAATAGATTATCTAGATTATTTGAGAAGGGAATGTGCAAAAACTAATATACGTTATTCTAATGCAGAGGGTTTTGAGTGTTTAGAAACATTAATTAATCGGCTGAGATTACTATCAGATTATATTAATGATGTAAATTTAGAAGATTCGCATTATGAAGTAAGTTATTTCCTGGATAAGCCGCTTAATCTCAGAACAGATTTTTCTCAAGCAAATGCCTTTGATATGTTACCTATCATTCCTGAGTATGAAGGAGTAATAGGGGAAAGCGTAGATAAAGATAGAGGTATCAAAGAATTCAACTTAGGTTTGAGGCTGAAACTGAATGGTTCTGTAAATTCTTATGAAGAAAACTCCGTATTGGATTACTTTATGAGCGAACTTGATCCTAACAGTCAGCGTCATATCGACCAACTGAAAGATCCAGCAAAAGCCAAGAACTTCAAACAGAAAGTTTTGAGAATTGCTTGTCTATATTATTTTCTTTTTGCTATCGATGAAGATGGTAAGACATCTGATAAAGATTATAATCCTATTCCTAAATTTGAGGCTGATGTTTTAAATAAATTAAAAGTGGGCGAGACTTCTAATGATGAGGCCAGAAATTTATTAATCAAAATTAGAAGCCTTATATTAACTCAGGATAGTTGGCAAGTTAGACGGAAGTTAGCAGCTTTAAGAAACTTGCTGCAAACTTTTCTTAGTAAAAAAGAAATATTGCCATCTTTTTCTAAGATAGTGCAACTATCTGTTAACAAGGAAATTCTGAATAAAACAAGCTCAAAAATTATCAAAACTCGTAATTTTTTCAAACTCGATTTAAATCAAGAAAGCCAATCACAAGCTAAAGAAAAAGCTAGAGAAGCCCTGGCTTATGTGGAGGTTGTAGCGCCTACTGTGAATGAACAATCTCTTACCTCGCTAGCTGTCACTTTTACCTTTGATGATGTTCGCTACTTTACAGATGGTGACAAGCAAGATTTCTCAATGAAATACGATATTGCAGAGATTAAAACATTGCCAGTAATATTTTCTCCAATCGGAGAGAAAGATGGCAAACCTATATCTCACGGAATATATGATAAATACTTTGCAAGTCAAAACATTATAGTTATTTATTACAAAACCAAGGAATTAAGAGAACAAATATTTAAAAACTCCCAATCGCCAGAAGCAAGTTTATATCGACAGGTATTCACATTACTAAGTTACTTATGCATCAACATTTGTCGAGAGCAAGTTAGCCTAGATACTCATAAAAAAGAAAAACTATTTATCCCAATTTTTAGATTTCATCTCCAAGATATTCAGAAAGTAGCAGAAGATGAAGTGTTTCTCAATTCTTTATCGAAAGCATTGGCGCATATTCTTCGCCGCGATTGCTTGGCTGATGCTCAAGGGCTAAATATTAAAATAATAGATAAGTCCTTTGATTTTAGAGTGCAAAATGCATTGTCCTCAATGTACGCTTTGATTCCCAAAACATTTGAATTTAAAGGCGTTTATCAGCCTCAACTTGAAGATAAACTCGCAATTATAGTTGTTTCTAGCTGGTTGAGTGATGCAGTTTGGGATGAAAAAGATAAACCTGTCAGAATTTCCAATATATATGGCGAAATTATTGTCATTAATAAGGTATCTGACACAGCAGTAAAAGTTGAACCTATCAAAACATTTGCAGACAATCAACCTCATTCTAAAATATCTACAGAGTCAGAGGTTGTTAGAGATGAAATTAGTAAACTTTACCAACAAGGTTATAGACATTTTCTATATATAGCAAAAGCTCCCTATAATAGGAGTTTGGGTATAACTAAATTAGAATCAGACCCAGATTCATTATTTTTTATGTCTCAGAAGGTAGTTGAGTATCTCAAAGAAGGGAGACCCGATATTAAGCTGTATCCTGTCTTTATGGATACTTACCCTGCCATCAACTTGATTGAAGGAAAAGCTGATTCTTTTTATATTCCTGATATTGAAGAATTGGAGAAGTTATCTTTAGATAAAAGCCAACAAACTAGAGTATTTCTTAACCTATTTACAGGGCGAACTGTAGATGAAAAACGCACAGTATTTAACAGCGTAGTTTGTTATAGCACTTTATTAAATATTTATGATGTTGCCGATACAAGAGATATTATGGCAGGTTTGTTAGATAAAAATTCACCTTTACAACAGACAATTTTACAATATATTACTTTGTTCCACTTCTCCCGATATGAAGTAGTTAGAAATATTGCACTTAAGCTTAACCCTTACAGTAAGCTAATTGGTGATGAAGGTATCGGTAAGATATCTACTTATAGTTACTCAACTAAAAATGTTAAGTTTAATATATTAGCCTTTTTGACCGAAATCAGGAGTGCGCTTTATGACAAATGATTTAGGCATCAACTTAGGTCGGGTATTTGAGATAAGTTTTAATATTGGAATTTTAACTTACTTTCAGCACTCCAATATTCAACACTCCTATGGCGATGTTTATCTCCAAGCTTTAAGTAAGTTATATCTGCATAAAATACAACAAGCTATAGCTAAGAAGTTCATAGATAAGTCTCATCAAGAGATTATTGGAGATTGGGTAAAGTTATTTATCCAAAAAGGCTGGACTTCTGGATACAGCTTTATTCGAGAGTATATCGAAGCTACTGGCTGGCGCACGAAAAGCAAAATAGAAATTCTCTATTTTCAATGTGATTTCTATAATGACAACGCTTTTGGTATTTTAGACAAAGATGAGATAGATTCCTATAAAGAAGTTTTGGAAAGCCAGGGATTTGAAAATGTAGATATCATTCACTATAAAGATACTGGCGAATTTCTGAAAGCTGATACTCTCTTATTGACTCGGTATTTGGGTAAGTATCGAATCTTAGTTATAGACTTGTCTACCTTTACAACTTCAGCTATTCATTCTGTCACTAACTTAAATAACATTCAAAGTTTGCTCGAATCATTAAATACTGAGTTAAATTATGTGCGTTCCAAGTCTAGTTTTTGTGGACTTGGTATCGATACTGGTAATAGTAGCGATAAAGATAACAAGCTTAACGAGATTTATTCTAAAGAATTGACTCACTACTTTTGTGCTTTCAAAACTAAAGATAAGGAAGCCGTTAAGGTTATTCAAGCCTGTAGTTATGCTTGGAGCTTTTATAAATTTATGCTGTCATCAGGTAAAATATTAGCAACTGACGCAGTTAAGTTTAATTGCTTTGGATATAGTGACAGAATGATTAACGGCATTGCCTTGACTAAAGAAAAAGACGATGCTCAAAATAGTCTGAAAATATTAAAAAATTGTTATGAAATTTATAAAGATAAGAGTTCTAAAGATATTGATGAGAGCCGCAACACATTACTTCAAGTTATTAAAAGTAATGCTGCTAGAAACTTTCAGGATGGCAGCAGGTTTGTCAATAATATAGTTGAAACGAAAAAAGATACAATAAACTATATCCAAAATACTGAAGTATTTGAGGCAGGTAAAGACTTTTTTAATACAGCTGATATTGTACCTGAATCTGTGAAGCGATCGCTACATTTGACAGCAACAGAATTCAGAGATGCTCATGCAGAGTTGATACATCGAGCGCTTGCAGATTCTAGAATACCATTCCTGTTTTTAACGGGAAATCCTGGAGTTGGTAAAACTACCGCAGTCGCAAATAAAATTATTGACAAATTAGATGAAGGTTCACTTTTGATATATATCAGTCCACGTATTCAGGTGAACCGAGATATTATCGATAAGTTTGAAGATAAACCCTTATTAAAATTTGTTGGAGATAATTTAATTTGTATTAATACAAACAAAAGAATCCTAGATTATGCCAATAGTGGCTATGCAGTTGAATACTATAGCAACCAACTTAATGGAGAACGTCTAATAGGGCAAGTTAAATTTCTTGATGCTAGCACCTTAAAAGAAAAACTGCTTGACCTTCCAAGTCAATTGGTTAGATATGCAGATAACTTAATACAAGTAGAGAACCGCAATCAGGTAGGAGTTTTAGCAAGTTTATGCGAAGCAATTCACACCTGCATCATTAATCCTGGTTTACCTAATAATATCATTGCTACAGCATCAATTCAATCACTCAAAGAAACTCGCTATGGTAATACTTTAAAGCATTTTGGAAGAATATTTAGCAGTGCTTATAATTCCTCAAGTAAGCCTCCTGGAATTATCCCAAAGAAGATGAAAGAAATCGCGAGTCGAATGAAAAATATTTTCATTATGATTGACGAAATTACAGGTTCTCAGGAAGGAGTAGCTTTTCTACATGGCATTATCGAGTTTATCGAAGAATATGATTTATTAAATCCTGAATATGGCTTTAATGTTAAGGTAATTACCGCCGATGCATCACTAACAATACAAGATATAGTTAATAGTCATCTTGCTAACAATCAAGTTCAGGGAGATAAAATCTTTGTTCGCCAAGTTTCAGACTCACCAGGACAATGTTTGTTTATCGAAGAATTTGACTTTCTACGTAAGCCTGCAACTTTGATTAATGCAAACTCCTATCCTGCTGCCAAACTTAACTTTAATTATCATATATTTATACAGTCAGTAAGCTCAGAAGATGTTACAAATGAAAGTTTAATTTTGGATGCTAAAGTCGCTGAAAAAATCAAAGAGGATATTTTGAGGCTACTGAAGCTAAATGATGGACAAATTATAGTTTATATTCAAAATAAAGATAGCCTCAAGTATTTAATTACTCAAATTTCTAGAGAATACCCTAAATTTAAGCTTCATGAAGAATATTTGGAAATACACGCTAGCTTGTCAGAGAAGGAAGAAGCTGAGATTCAGAAATACCGAAATAAAGTAAAAGTAGTTTTTATGACTGCTTCAGCATCTCGTGGTTTATCTTTCCCTGAAACCAAATATATTCTTGTACAGATTCCTGGGTTTCAGATTGAGCAAAACTTGATGGAAATCATACAAGTAATTTACCGAGGAAGAGGAGGTGAACTAGATAAAGGTGAGAAAAATTTGACTTTTTACTTATCTGATAAAGCGGTGTATTACCCCAAGCAGGTTGATGAAGATGGAAAGCGTTTAAGTGCTGATGAATCTGAGCAACTTGCAAATCTTTCGTTACAGGAGGCTTGCTTGAATGTGTTAAATATTCTTATTATTCTTAAAGCCTCTATTATGACCCGGATTATGGGTTCAGGAGAAATAGGTAGAAAGCAATACGTGATTATTCCTATCGGGGGTAAGGCAGTTAGTCAAGCAGGGGAAACATTTATTGGCTCATTGTCTAATTTATTAAGGGAAATTCGTAAGGAATTTAAAAAGCACCCTGAAGACAAGGTATTGGAAAGCATAGAGCAGACTTTGTATAAATTGCTTTCTGTGCATAAAACTGAAATTAGCCCTTATTCTAACAATAAATATTTACCTGAAAATGAAGAAGTATCCTATTTTTCAATAGGCTTTAAAAGTTTTTCACAAATTGAGACTAGCCTCGATAACTTGCTAAGTCTTCCACCGATTGAAAAGACTTACGTTAGAGGTAGTTTACTGATTGTACCTTTGTCAGATAAACTAGTAAAAGAAACTAATTATATTGACTTAGAAAAAATTCTTAACCAAGAGCAGAATGAAAATTTTATAAAAAAACTTAAGCTTTTGGTGATATCAGGAAGATACCCAAAACAAATTACAAGTGCTGCTTATTCCTTGATGGATTTGGCGAAAACACTTTTTAATGAGTTAGAACGTTCGCAAAAATTAAGTCAAACTTCACTTTTATCAGAACGTTATTACGCTTTGCCTATACAGACGTTCTTATCTTTCCAGGCTTTTGAAGACTATTTTGAAAATGAGAGGGAAGTTTCTAATCTGTCTTTCCGGGATATTTTGGCTCGGTACGTTTCTACACTCGCTTTAGCATATAATATTTTACCGATTGACTCTAATTATCAAAATATTCCTTACGTAGTCTTTAATAGTGGTGCGATGGACAAACTAGGGAAAAGCCTATTTAATGAAAACCAAATATTCCAGTCTAAAGAAATGAATATTCTCAATTTAATTCTTTCCCAAGAAGATTGATTTTAAATTAACTGTCAATATTAATCACTAACTAATTAAAGTATTTTTTCTTAAAAAAAATGGCAAATTGTAATACTAGTATATGTGTTACAAAATGAAGTGCAGAATGTGGGTTATAAAATCTAGTTAAACTAAATGATAAGATAAGTCACCATGTCATCACCAGACAAATTCCATGCCATATAGTCAGTTCACTCTCAGCAAGGCAAAGAAGGCGTTTGATCTCAAAATCGTTGAAGATTCTCGGTTCTTCCCAGAGATTGAATCCATTTCTCCCAGCCCCAGATTGGCGAGTGAACTCGAAGATTTACCTTGGACGATCGCTGTCGGTTCAGAAAAGGCTCGCTCTGAAGCCATTGTTTATCCAATGCTACAGGAAGTCAGGCGTATCCTCAATCGTCAGATCAGTTTATTCTCTGGACGCGAGTTTAATGTAGATTCAACTTGTGATCTGACTGGCTATGTTGACTTTTTGATTAGCCATTCACCAGAACAACTTATTATTGAAGCCCCCGTTGTTGTGGTAACTGAGGCAAAAAAAGCTGACCTGAACGAAGGACTGGGACAATGTGTGGCGGAGATGGTCGCTGCTCAACGCTTTAACGAAACTTCCGAGAATATAATTTCCACTATTTATGGTGTTGTCAGCAGTGGTACTCAATGGCGGTTCATGAAGTTGGAAAGACAAACGGTAACAATTGACCTAACGGACTACCCGCTACCACCAGCAGATCAGATTCTTGGCTTTTTAGTGTGGATGGTCAAGGGGTAGGGTTTGTAGTGAAGACTCTAGTCCAAATTTATTTTAATGAATAAATCTTTTAATTCTTCAGCAATTTTTTGGGGTGGATTTCCTGATAATGCGTAGGCGTACCCCGCACTTCTCTACGAGACGCTGCGCGAACGACTTGGCTCAGTGACCACCGCAGACATCGCAATTAAACGTTCTGCTGCTCGAAATTTCCCACAGTTTATTGCCAGAGTTGCAGCACTGCGATGTAATACGGAACGAGTCGGTTCGGCATCAAGTTGATATTTATAATTACCCTTACAGAAGTGCGATCGCCTGTCTTTCAACTACTCTGTTTATCTACTATTAGATTCCTCAACTTTTCTTCATCAAAAGTAAGCCCATGACGTTCTAAATATGGGCGCAAATTTATTTTAATAAATAAATCTTTGAGTTCTTGGGCAATTTCTTGGGGGGGATTTCCTGATAGTGCGATCGCAATCAAACGTTCTGCTACTCGAAATTCACCACAGTCTATTGCAAGAGTTGCAGCACTACGATGTAATACTGAACGAGTCGGTTCGGCATCAAGTTGATTGGCAATCAGTGCAGCAGCTTGAGATTCTTTTTCAAAAGCTTGTCGAGAAACTTGACTAGCTTGCTTTAAGTCTCCTCTGAGTTTAGCAGTAAAAGCTGCTTCGGCCAAATCCATCGCCTGTTTATGCAACTCCTGAATCTGACTCATTTTTCCACAATAAAAGATAGGGGTCTGCTAAATTCAACAATAATAATGTAGGCAGGAAATTTGCCATCTGAAGGATTAGTTTGCTCAATTTTTTGTTTGACTCTAGCTCTAACCCTGCTATCATCTGCTTTACGTAGACCTGAAACTTCCAACCGTACTTTATTTTGAAACGGAAGTTCACCTGCTTCATCTTCGCTACCTAACCAATAATCAAATCCAGTGCCTTTGCGCGATCGCTCAATGACTGTAAACTGAGTTAATTGTCTGATGAGCATAAAAGCAATGCCATAGGCTGCTTATTCTGTGGTGAACTCTTTATCATTCCTGCAACGGAGCATTTGCTGTGTAACAGGTTGCCAATATAGTCTAAATCTGGCGGTAAATTCTCCATTAACTGTGAGTTCTACACCCTGTAAATGACCTTGATCCTCCAAACACACTGCACAAGCTTCTGCTAAAGCTGCTCCAAAAGATGGAGTTATAGCGGGTAGTCCTTCTTCTAATTTAGTTAATACTAGGGCGTGTCATCAATTAAGCCAGATAACAGTAGCAGCAAGATAAATTGCACCAAGAAAGTTTATTGCTCGCTTATCATAACGTGTAGCGA
>NZ_JBALCE010000042.1:0-22907 GCF_036919815.1 Nostoc sp. | reverse complement strand
ATCTTTGGGCAGTTTGTGCGGGTGTTTTGTTCAGAGTCACATCCCCTTGCGATCTTTTTAGATGATTTACAGTGGATAGACTCAGCAACGCTGAACTTAATCGAGCTGATGCTGCTTGATGAGCAAACCCAATCCTTATTTTTGATTGGAGCCTATCGAGATAATGAAGTAAATCCAACGCATCCATTGGTATTAACGCTAGAGAGACTGCGAAAACAAGGAGCAGTGCTTCAGGAGATTGTCTTGGCACCTTTAACGCTTGAGCCGTTGAGTCAGTTGATTGCCGAGACGCTGCATCAAAATGCAGATACTGTTCGTCCCCTAGCAGAGTTGGTGTTAGGTAAAACTGAGGGCAATCCTTTCTTTGCCAATGAATTTTTGAGAATGCTGTATACCGAAAATTTATTGACCTTTGATGCTGAATATCTAAGCTGGGAGTGGAACATTACTCAGATTCAATCCCAAAATATCACCGATAATGTTGTGGAGTTGATGCTTCGCAAGTTAAAGAAACTACCAGAAGTCACACAGCAAATTCTCCGTTTAGCCGCTTGTGTTGGGGCTGAATTTAATTTAGATACTTTATCGATTGTTTGTGAGAAAACTCCTAAAGGGGTTTTTCGGGATTTACTAGCAGCTATCCAAGGTGGATTAATTCAACCTCTATCTGAATTAGACGAAGACTTGTTAATTCAAGAATATAAATTTTTGCACGATCGCGTGCAGCAATCAGCTTATGCCTTAATCGATGAGTCGCACAAAAAAATTGTTCATCTCCAAATTGGCCGTAATCTCCTCGGAAAAACCTTGCCAGAGCGAATATCAGAGCGGCTGTTTGAAATTGTCGATCATTTGAATCATGGAATTGAGCTTGTTACCGACCAATTAGAACGCAATGAAGTTGCCAAATTAAATTTAATCGCCGGTCAGAAAGCAAAAGCTGCGATCGCCCATAGTATGGCGAAAAAATATTTAGCCACATCAAGAGTTTGGCTAGCAGCTTCTAGCTGGCAAACAAATTACGATCTGACATTAGATTTATATTTAGAAACAACAGAAGTCGATTACTTGTGTGGCGATTTTCAGCAGGTAGAATCCTGGGTAGCGATCGTTGTGCAAGAAGCTAAAAATATTCTGGACATCGTAAAAGTTTACGATGTCAAAATTCAAACTTACATCGCGCAGAACCACTTATTAAAAGCAATTAACACTGGATTGCAAGTGTTGCAGCAACTGGGGATCAGTTTTTGCGAAACACCCAGTCAGTTAGATATTCAGCTTGAACTAGACGCAATCACATCACTCTTGAGTGAGAAACAGATTAAGGATTTGCTCCATTTGCCGGAAATGACTGAGCCAGACAAGTTAGCAGCAATGCGAATCCTATCTAGAATTACGATCGCGGCCTGGATTGCCGCTCCTGATTTAATGACCTTACTGGTATCTAAACAAGTCAGGTTGTCATTCGAGCATGGAAATTCGTTTGCATCTTCCTTTGCTTATGCCAACTTTGGATTAGTTCTGTGTGGAAAGGTCGAAGACATCGAAACTGGCTACAAGTTTGGACAGTTAGCTTTAAAACAGTTGTCACAACCTAAGTCTCATTCACTCAGAGCTAGAACATCGCTTATCGTGAATACCTTCATTATTCATTGGAAAGATCATGTGAGAGACACATTACAACCATTAATAGAAGCCTATCAAAGTGGGCTAGAAACCGGAGATTTAGAGTTTGCTGCCTATAGCGCCCACTCTTATTGCTTTAACTCCTATGTCGTCGGAAACGAACTCGTGGAGGTTGAACACGAGATGAGGGAATACAATGAAGCAATTCGTCAAATCAAACAGGAAACAGCACTAACCTGGAATCAAATATTTCATCAGGCGATCGCAAATTTGATGGGATACTCGGTCAATGCGACCCGTTTAGTTGGTAAATTCTACAATGAGGAGAATGGATTGCCACAACACGAAGCAGCAAATGATGGAACTGCAATTTTTAATGTCTATTTCAATAAACTTTTTCTATGCTACCTATTTTCTGAGTATGCTCAGGCAGTTGAAAACTCAACCATAGCAGAACTTTATTTAATCCGAATAATAGGCACACCTATTGCGCCTTTTTACTACCTATATGATGCTTTGACAAGACTCGCAACATACCCTGAAAGCAGTGCTGAAGCGCAAGAGGAAATCCTCAAAAAAGTTGCGGTTAGCCAGGAGAAAATAAAGCAATGGGCACATCACGCGCCCATGAATCATTTGCATAAATATTATTTAGTGCAAGCAGAGACCGCACGAGTTTTAAGTCAGTTGCTTGAGGCAGAAGAATTCTACGAACAAGCCATTCAAAGGGCTAAAGAAAACGAGTATTTGCAAGAAGAAGCATTAGCTTATGAATTAGCTGCTAAACATTATCTGGCAAGAGGTAGAGAAAAAATCGCCCAAACTTACATGAAGGAAGCACATTACTGCTATGAACGATGGGGAGCAACGGCAAAAGTCCAAGATTTAGAAACTCGCTACCCAAAGCTATTTCCTCAATTATCGGGCATAGCTTCCACGCTAATCCACAAAACTTCTATAACCACCTCTAATCACTCACCCATCGCTTTCGACTTAGCAGCAGTTATGAAAGCTTCCCTTGCGATTTCTAGTGAAATTGAACTGGATAAATTACTCAGTTCTTTGATGAAGATATTAATCGAAAATGCTGGCGCACAAACAGGATTTTTGATTTTGGAAAACTCAGGAGAATGGGTAATTGAAGCCTCTAGTGAATTCAATGAGGGAGAGAATGTCTATGCTACACAAGTGCTGCAATCTACCCCCATTAGAAATCATCTACCTGAATCAATTATTAGTTATGTGATTCGGACTCATGAATCTGTCATTTTAAATGATGCTATTCGTGAAGGTAATTTTATTAATGAGCCATATATTCAACACAATCAAACTCAATCAATCTTATGTTTACCTCTGCTGAATCAAGGTAAGCTAGTGGGCATATTGTATTTAGAAAATAAATTAGCAACTGGAGCATTTACACCAGAGCGAGTCTCCTTCCCTGCGGGAGGCTGCGCCAACGGAGACGCTACGCGAACGCAAGTTCTGCATCTATTATCAACCCAAGCAGCCATTGCAATCGAAAATGCCAAACTCTATTCAAAGCTACGCACCAGCGAAAGTCAAATGGCTCAATTTCTAGAAGCGGTTCCGGTGGGAATTGGAATAGTGGATGCGACTGGTCGCCCTTACTACGCTAATCAACGGGGAATTGAGTTAATGGGCAAAGGGATTGACCCCGCCGTGCCGCCGGATCAAATTGCAGAGGTTTATCAATTTTATCAGGCGGGAACGGATCAATTCTACCCTACTGAGAAACTGCCAGTTATCCGAGCGTTAAACGGCGATTGCACCACTGTTGACGACATAGCAATTCGCCAAAATAACGCCACTATTCCAGTTGAGGTATGGGGGACTCCAGTCTTTGATGAACAGAGCAAAGTGGCTTATGCGATCGTCGCCTTTCAAGACATCACAGAGCGCAAACAAGCAGAACACCTCTTAGCCAATTACAACCGCACTTTAGAGCAACAAGTCGCTCAAAGGACTGCGGCTTTACAAAAAAGCGAAGCCGCACTACGCGATGTCTACGACAAGCTTCGCTTACGCGAACAAGAATTACGACTAATCACCGACGCTCTACCAGTTCTTATCAGCTACGTGGATGCAAATCAGCGCTATCGGTTTGTTAACCATACCTATGAGGTTTGGTTTAACCTTAGTCGAGATGAGATTTTGGGCAAGTATGTTCATGAACTTCTGGGTGAGACGGTTTATCAACGGATTGAGCCGTTTATCAATCAAGTGTTTGAAGGGCAAACTGTAACCCTGGAAGCAGAAATTCCCTTTTCGCTTGGTAAAAGGTGCATCAGCGCTACGTTGCTCCCCGATTGCGATTGCCCAAGGGGCAGCGCCAAAGGCGATCGCAATGCTCAAGTGAGAGGCTTCTACAGTCTCATCACGGATATCAGCGAACAACGAAATGCTGCGCTGCGTGAACAAAAACGCGCCGAGCAAGCCTCAATTCTGGAAGAACGCAACCGCATGGCGCGAGAAATTCACGATACGCTAGCCCAATCCTTCACAGGCATTCTGCTCCAAGTAGGAGCTGCAACGCAAGTGTTAGCAGACGATATAGAAGCGACACAGGCACACCTGGAAATAATTGATGAACTAGCACGAACCGGACTTGCTGAAGCGCGTCGATCGGTGGTAGCGCTTCGTCCTCAGCTATTGGAGGATGGCAATTTACATAGTGCCCTTCATCGCCTTGTAACTCAAATGAGAGCCTCTGCCGATACCATTCTGATCTACGAAAGCAAAGGCACAGCCTATCCCTTGCCAGCCGAGGTTGAGAACAACTTACTACGGATTGGGCAAGAAGCATTAACCAATGCCATAAAATACGCTGATGCTGCCGAAATTCGTGTTGAGTTGGTATATGACAATGCCCAATGTATTCTGCGCGTTAAAGATGATGGACGGGGTTTTGGGGTTGCTACGATCCCATCTGTTGGCGGATTTGGATTGCTGGGAATGAGCGAGCGGGCAGAACATCTTGGAGCGCAACTGACTATTCAAAGCCAACCTGGGCAAGGAACAGAAATTGTTGTCATTGTAAATCGAGAGTGAGAATATTAAAAATACACTGATTACAAACGCAACCTGTAGTAGCTCAATTTCTAATTCTTAATAATTATGAGCCAATCAATGAATATTCGGGTTCTGATTGTTGACGATCATTCCATTGTCAGGCAAGGATTGACAACCATCATTAACCGTGACCCAGAGATGACGGTGATTGCTCAAGCAGAAGATGGACAACAGGCGATCGCGCTTTTTCGTGAATACCAACCAGATGTAACGCTAATGGATTTACGAATGCCGCAGATGGCAGGAGTTGAAACCATTAGTGCGATTTGTGCTGAATTTAAAGCTGCTCGAATTGTTGTGCTAACTACCTACGATGGTGATGAAGATATTTATCGCGGATTGCACGCAGGCGCTAAAGGATATTTACTCAAAGATGCTAAACCCAACGAACTTCTGAGTGCCATTCGCACAATTCATCGCGGTCAGCAGTATATTCCACCCGAAGTAGGGGCAAAATTGGTGCAGAGGATGAGCAATCCAGAACTGAGTGAGCGAGAGCTAGATGTACTCCGTTTAATGGCGCGAGGAATGAGTAATTTAGAAATTAGCAGTACTTTGAGTATCGGTGAAAGCACCGTTAAATCTCACGTTAATCGAATTTTAAGTAAATTGGGAGTGAGCGATCGCACTCAAGCCGTGATTATTGCTGTTAAACGAGGGATTGTCAATTTATAATATCAATTTTGTAATAAATATCTAATATAATTAAATGCCCCCTTTTTAAGGCTACCATCTCACACACAAATCTTTTAAAGTTACTACGTAATTTAAAGTAAGTTAATTTTTGCAGGTCGATGCAACTAATATATAATACTGCGCTTTATTTAGTAGGGGAGACGGCATAGCTGGGGGTAAATATATGCAGCTTTACAAAGAAATGATATGAGTAAGTTGTACTTTAGTTGAAATGTAGATTCCAACTAAAGTTGGAGCCAACCTTCCATTTTGAGATGGACTGATTTATCAATCAATCTATTGAGCAAAAGTTTCAACTTTTAGGGGACGACAAGTTAGAGTTAATTGCATATATTTAATTCAGGGAAACATTGATTTACACAAAGAAAGTAGAAAGAGGGTTGTATGCTCATCGCCAGAGATGAACATACAACCGTCGGAGGTATTAGTGAGTTTTGACCGTGACCGCAGTTTGTTATTTGTCCCACCTTCAACAAAAGATTACATAAAAGGTGTACTGAATGCCACAGTGGTGCTGGTGATGTATGGGGACTATCAATGTTCTCAGAGTGCGGACGTTTACAGGCTGATTAAAGTCATTGGGCGACAGCTTAATGTTTCTTTGGGGGAGAATTATTTATGCTTCATCTTCCGTCATTTTGCACAGATACAGATCCATTCTCATGCTCAACGTGCGGCTGAAGCGGCTGAAGCGGCTGCTGTCCAAGGTCAATTTTGGCCAATGCATGAAATGCTGTTCAGCCATCAACAAGAATTGGGAAACGGCTATCTGGTGGAGTATGCCAATAATCTAGGACTTGATATTTGCCAATTTCTACAAGATATATTTAACAAAGTGTACGTCGATCGCATCAATGAAGATATTCAAAGTGGATTACACAGTGGAGTAACGGCTGCTCCAGCACTGTTTATTAATGGAATTCGGTATAGCGAACGGTGGAACATTGAGCAGTTGATGGCAGCTATTGTCACTGCAAATCATTAAGTTTCCTGATTCTTAACCACGCAACCAAAATTACTACTTATTACACAAGTAATTAATCAACAGGAGCTATCTGATGGCACAATCTCTCTGGCTTTTTGGCACTCGTCTCAATATCATTGCCGACCACACCACTACCGGAGGTCAGTACGATCTGATCGAAGGCTACTTCCCTCCCGGCACACAAACACCCCCCCATCGCCACACGCGCTATTCCGAACAACTCTACGTCCTAGAAGGGGAATTCACGGTCTGGGCGGGTGAGAACAAGGTTGTGCTGAGTGCTGGCGACAGCTTCCTGATTTCTGCTGGCATACCCCACGTAGTCGCTGCACTCACCGATCAGCCATCTCGCGGGTTGGTCGTTGCTGCGCCAAGTTCCTTTGCTCGGCTAATCACAGCAGTTGGTACACTGGATCAGACAGAAGCACCGGACATGGCGCTTTTTGAGCGCATTTCCACCGAGATCGGCGACGAAATTCTGGGTCTGCCCGGAGAGTTACCCCGCACATGAGGCGATATTGGCTCAAGGACAGCAAGATCGCCACGAGCGAAACTTTCCTTGCTGACACTGAGTTACAACGATCCCAATTACTTAAAATAGTGGTTTTCTCTGTGTGATGAGTTGGTTAAGAACATCGCTGTCATTGCACCTTTAATCAATCAAGCACTCCGATAAGCAACTTACTTTGGGGACAAATTGTGGAGTTGGATGTTTGACCGTTTGCATCTCTCTACTGCTGCCAGGAAGCTCGACTATGAGAAAATCACGTCTAAAGCCTACTGTATTAAAAGACTATCGCATCACAATTCCTGCTTCCTTTTTCAGCATGATTCTGGGTTTAGTGGGGTTGGGCAGTTGCTGGCGAGTAGCTGCTAATCTCTGGCACCTGCCTACCTGGATTGGCGAAACAATTATGCTGCTTACAGTTGCAATTTGGCTCGTGTTGTTGCTGCTCTATGTCAGCAAATGGCTGTGGGCCAGAGCAGATGCCCTAGCTGAGTTTGAGCATCCTGTTTTGTGTTGCTTTATCGGGTTAGTGCCTGTTTCTACAGTGCTTGTAGCGCTGGCGATCGCAGCAAATAAGCGATATCGTTCAGCGATTTTCATAGTTTCCCATAGAACAAGACAGATTGCATAACTGTCCAGTGCATTTAAGGCAAACATCAATACAAAATTCACACAAACGGAGAAGTTTTATGACGGGTAAACTTACAGGTAAGATCGCATTAGTCACAGGTGGTAACAGTGGAATCGGACTCGCGACAGCCCAGCGTTTCGTAAAAGAGGGAGCTTATGTCTTTATCACTGGTCGTCGTCAAAACGAACTTGATGCTGCGGTGAAGAAGATTGGAGAAAACGTCACTGCTGTTCAAAGTGATGTGTCGAATCTCACAGATATCGATCGCCTTTACACTACGATTAAGCAGGAGAAAGGACACCTCGATATCCTCTTCGCTAACGCTGGAGGCGGTGAACTTGCACCACTTGGCTCGATTACCGAGGAGCATTTTGATAAAACCTTTAATACCAATGTCAAGGGTTTAGTCTTCACTGTACAAAAAGCACTGCCGTTGATGCCAGAGGGTTCATCGATCATCCTCAATGCCTCGACCACTTCGATTAAGGGCACTCCAGCATTCAGCGTTTACAGTGCGACCAAAGCCGCTGTGCGATCCTTTGCCCGTAACTGGACACTCGACCTCAAAGAGCGCAAGATTCGCGTCAATGCCATCAGCCCCGGTGTGGTTCCTACTCCTGGCTACAATCTCCTGGGATTGAGTGAGGAACAGGTGCAGGGATTTGTGGACAGCCAAGTTGACACTATCCCCCTTGGGCGGGTAGGCACACCGGACGAAATTGCTAAGGCGGTTGTTTTCCTTGCCTCGGATGACAGCAGCTTTGTGAACGGCATCGAACTGTTCGTCGATGGTGGTATGGCACAAGTTTGAATATGCTTGCGGAGGACTCCATATCCAGCAACAGAGCAAAGGTACACGGCAACATCTTTACAGTTGCAAATCGAGTCCCCAGTGCGGATCGGGGTAATCGTCATTTCATCACCATCAAGCCATGTCTCAATGGTTTCACATCTTACTGAAGTAGGAAATCTGATTATTGAAGCAGCAAAGGCTGGAGCCTCAAGCTAAAGTTCATTTCCAGGAGTCAAGTCATGACCACATTTCACACAGTTTCCATCGATGGTTTAGATATTTTCTACCGTGAAGCTGGTTCCCGCAGTAATCCGACAATTCTGCTGTTGCACGGCTTCCCAACCTCCTCTCACATGTTCCGCAATCTGATATCTGCGCTTGGCGATCGCTTCCATCTGGTTGCACCCGATTATCCGGGTTACGGCAACAGTTCTATGCCAACCGTGAATGAGTTTGACTACACGTTTGATCGCCTGGCACAGATCGTGGAGAAATTTATTACCGCGATCGATCTCAAACGCTATAGCCTTTACGTGATGGATTATGGCGCTCCCATTGGTTATCGAATTGCGGCTAAATATCCAGAGCGAGTGGAAGCACTCATCGTCCAAAACGGGAATGCCTACGAGGAAGGTCTGCGCGAATTTTGGGACCCAATCAAGGCTTACTGGCAAGACCGTTCTCCTGAGAATGCTGACAAGCTCAGACACCTTTTCACACTGGAAGCAACTAAGTGGCAATATACCAACGGCGTTCGCAATCCTGAAGCGATCAGCCCTGATACCTGGAACATGGATCAACCTTTCCTCGATCGCCCAGGAAATGTTGAGATTCAACTGGCGCTGTTTTATAGCTATGGCATGAATCCACCATTATATCCGCAATGGCAGGAGTATTTCCGCAACTATCAGCCACCTACCCTGATTGTTTGGGGTAAGAATGACTACATCTTTCCTGCTGAAGGCGCTGATCCCTACAAACGCGACCTGAAAGACGTTGAGTTTCATTTACTCGATACCGGGCATTTTGCCTTGGAAGAGGAAGGAGATGCGATCGCAGACCATATTCGTCGCTTTCTGACCACTCACGTTGTCAAGGAGGACACCATACTAACTACCAGCAGGAAATAATTTCGACTGGGTAGCGATGTCGATAGAAAGTTATTGTAATCTACAATCATTGCCCATCAATTAACACTGTCAAGTTAATTAGCTTAACAGTGCCATTTCAACAGATTGTTTACTATTCATCAAAAGGAGAACGTCATGGTTGCTCAAGTAAACTCACAAGCAGCAAAAATTTTGGAAGTCGCAGATGATCCGCGTCTTTCCAGCAAAGTGAAGGCATTTTTGAAATTACTGAATTCAGGGGGTGTGGCGTTAGAGACATTAACTCCACTCGAAGCACGTCAAGTACTGGTGGATGCACAGGCTTCCGTTAAAGTCGATCTTTCAGGCATTGAGGAGTTTGAGAAGACGATTACCGCTGACGGTTATCCAATTACGCTCAACATTGTGCGACCTGAAGGGGTCAAAGGCACATTGCCTGTTTTCATCTTTATTCATGGCGGCGGTTGGGTACTGGGCGATTACCCAACACACAAGCGCATGGTTCGCGATCTCGTTGTGCTTTCAGGTTTTGCGGCTGTCTTTGTCAACTACACTCCCACTCCAGACGCTCAGTATCCACAAGCTATTAATGAAATCTATGCTGCGACCAAATGGGTTGCCGAGCATGGTGAGGAGATTGATGTTGACGGCAAAAATCTGGCAGTTGTAGGCAACAGTGTGGGCGGTAATATGACGGCTGTAACTACTTTGATGGCAAAAGCGAAAGGGGGACCGCACATTAAGCTGCAAATCCTCATGTGGCCCATTGTAGATGCTGATTTTGAAACGAATTCTTATCACCAATTTGGCGATAAGCGTTTTCTGACTGTACCAACGATGAAGTGGATGTATGACATGTACATCGCTGACCCAGAAAAGCGCAAAGACATTTATGCTTCTCCCCTACAGGCAACGGTTGAGCAGCTCAAAGGCTTGCCTCCAGCGTTAATTGTGGTTGCAGAGAGCGATATCTTGCATGACGAGGGCACAGCCTATGGACGCAAGCTGGATCAAGCTGGGGTCGAGGTGACAACTGTGCAGTACAACGGCATGATTCATGACTTCGGACTGCTGAATGGTTTAGCCGAGGTTCCGGCAGTTCGTTCTCTGTTTGTTCAAGCTGCTGCTGAATTGAAGAAACATCTGCAATAGGATGCGTAGTTTACCGCCGCAGGCATCGTTTCTTTAACCGCCAGTTGCAATGAATCCTCGTTCTTGCCGGATTTTGGTGTCGCGGGCTTGAGATTGCTCTGACTTATTCAATCTTCGTTGGGTAAGTCAGAGTTAAGCTCCACAGTTCGCATTTGAGAGTCCGGGCAAGGGGATTGAGAAAGTTCAGTGCGATCGCGCCAGAACAGAGAAAAACGTGAACATGAACGCATCAGGAGACACATGAACATCAACAAAAATGACACCGCAATCGTCGTTATCGATCCGCAAAACGATGTCTTGAGTGAAACAGGAGTCTCCTGGGATTTGGTGGGTGGCAGTGTTAAGGAGAACAAGACGGTCGAGAACATCGAGCGCATCTTCAAAGCCGCAAAGCAGAATGGTTTTGAGGTTTTCATTTCTCCCCACTATTACTACCCCACTGACTACAACTGGAAATTTGCCGGAACTTTGGAGCAGATGATGCTTGGGGTAAAGGAATTTGTTCGCACTGGACCCTTAAGCCTGGATGGTTTCTTAGGATCGGGTGCCGACTGGCTCGATCGCTACAAGCCTTTTATTGAGGATGGCAAAACCATCGTGGTCAGCCCCCATAAAGTCTATGGACCGCAAAGCAATGATCTCGTTTTGCAACTGCGTAAGCGCAACTTGAGCAAAGTCATTTTGCTCGGAATGTTGGCAAATCTCTGTGTTGAAGCTCACCTGCGCGATCTGATCGAACAGGGATTTGAGGTCATTGTCGTCAAGGATGCAACGGCTGCCCCGCGCCATCCGGATCTCGGTGATGGCTATAAGGCAGCACTGATCAACTTTGGCTATGTTGCTAACGCCGTTCTGTCTACAGACGACATTGTGGCAGCAATGTTGTAGCAATGAAGAGTGCTGAGTTCCGAGTGCTGAGTGCTGAGTTAAAAGACCAGCCGCAAGGGGTGGGCTATCAACCAACTCTTGCGTAAGAAGATTCCGCCCACAAGGGGCGGGGCTTTTACCATAGTGCAAAATTACTGAGTACTCTTCTTACTCAGCACTCAGCACTGCGCTTTTTGCAATCGCCTCATCAATCAAGCCAAAGAGTCTACCCTATGCTCAAAGCAATTAAACATAACCGCCGCCGCTTTCTGGGAACGGCGGCAGCAAGTATTCTCACAGAAATGGCACTCATGGGTACCGCACACGCAAGCTTCGATAAGCCCAAACGATCTGAATTTAGGTTTACTCCCATCAAGCAGATCAAGGCGGGTGTCCTCGACATCGGTTACTATGAAACAGGATCGAGCGATGGATCTCCGGTGTTGCTGCTGCATGGATTCCCATATTCCATCGATAGCTACATTGACGTTGCACCAATGCTTGCTACACGTGGATGTCGGGTGATTGTTCCCTACCTGCGGGGACATGGATCAACCCGTTTTCTCGACAGCGAAACACCACGCTCCGGGCAGCAAGCCGCGATCGGTGTCGATGCGATCGCCTTGATGGATGCATTGCAGTTGAACCGTGCTGTGCTTGCTGGCTATGACTGGGGTGGACGAGCCGCTTGCGTTGTTGCGGCTCTCTGGCCTGAACGATGCAGCGGTCTGGTGTCCGTCAATAGCTACCTGATCCAGGACATTGCCAAGGCAGGGCTGCCACTTTCACCCGCGATCGAATCCGGGATCTGGTACCAATACTATTTCCAGACCGAGCGCGGACGCGCCGGACTGACGGCTAACAGACGTGAGATTGCGAGGATTCTCTGGACTCGCAATTCGCCGAACTGGCGCTTTGACGAGGCAACGCTCGATCAACACGCCAGCGCCTTCGACAACCCCGATTATGTAGAAGTCGTCATCCATTCCTACCGCCATCGCCTTGGACTTGCTGCCGGCTATCCCATGTATGAGGAGCTTGAGCAGCGGCTCGCCGCGCAACCGACCATTACGGTGCCGACGATCACGCTGGACGGGGACGCAGATGGTGTCGTGCCAGCAACCGATGGGAAATCGACGGCAGCGAAGTTTAGCGGAGATCGCCAGCATCGGGTCATTCCGAATATCGGTCATAACCTGCCCCAGGAAAATCCCACAGCATTCGCAGATGCAGTCTGGGAACTCGCATCAAAGAAACGTTGATGACTTCTCTAGAGCTATGACCATACACCTCTTCACCTTCAAAGGGATCTTCATATCGACCACTCTCATGTATTTAATCGCCATGAACACCTACACACCGAGCGCCAGGGACATTATCGGATCATCACCGTTGATTGCAATCGAAAATGAAGCACCACCCAAGCTGATTGTCGATCCACCGCTTCCCGAACCGTTGACCCAGGGCCGCGTTTTCATCCAGTACCGGACGGAGAATCTGCGCGTGTTGCCAGTGTTCGGCAAAGGCGCTCTCGAAGTATCGCCGCGTATCGGTCACATCCACATCACCGTTGACGATTTGCCGTGGCACTTTGTAGATGCCAGCGGCCAAACGATCATCCTGGTCGGACTGGAACCTGGCCCACACAAGGTACTGATCGAACTAGCCGACCCCACGCACAAGGTAATCACCAGCGAAACGGTGACGTTCACGCTGCCCAATCCTGAGCGATAAGTAGGCATAAACTTTTTGTCATATTTTAATATAAAACATGAACAATGCCGAAAATCCTCGACTACCCCTACCGCCTTTCGATCATGAATCCGCCATCCAAAAAGTCCGAATCGCAGAAGATGCTTGGAACACACGTAACCCTGAACAAGTATCACTCGCTTACACGTCGGATAGCATTTGGCGCAACCGCTCAGAATTTCTATCTGGTCGTGAGGCGATCGTACAGTTTTTGACACGTAAGTGGCTTAAAGAATTGGACTACCGTCTGATCAAAGAACTTTGGGCTTTTCAAGACAACCGAATTGCTGTCCGGTTTGCTTACGAATGGCATGATGATTCCGGCAACTGGTTCCGTTCTTACGGCAATGAAAATTGGGAGTTTGACAAACACGGATTCATGCGGTGGCGTATTGCCAGCATCAACGACCTACCAATTCAAGAGAGCGATTCTCCGTTCGCGCAAGCGTGCCGGAGGCATCAGGAGACCCTACGCGATCGCAAATTCCACTGGATACTGAGTCGTCGTCCCGATAATCATCCCGGATTGTCAGACCTCAATCTTTGACAAGCCGGAGCAACAACCATATCACCTAGTTTTTATCCTGCAAGGAGTCTACTGCTATGAATGCAAACAACGGCATCATCAACCAACTCAGCCCGTATGCAGTAACTGAAACTATTGATCGCTTTGCAGCCATCCTTCAAGCAAAAGGCATCACCATTTTTGCCCGTATCGATCAACAGGCTGAAGCTGAAAAAGTCGGACTAAGCTTGTGTCCGACGCAGTTGTTGCTGTTTGGCAGCCCGAAAGCCGGAACTCCCCTGATGGTGGCAGAACCAACAATCGCCCTGGATTTACCCCTGAAAGTACTGGCATGGGAAACTACTGATGGCAAGGTGTGGGTGAGTTACAACGATCCTAATTACTTAAAACAGCGATTTTCTCTCTCCGATGAGTTGGCGAAGAACATCGCTATCATTACACCTTTAATTCATCAAGCACTCTTTAATTAACTTATTTGTTGATTCAATTTAGATACTCGACTATTGACCCAATTTAAAATTCTCATGAAACTCATTTCTGTAAACGTCGGACTGCCGCGTGAAGTGACCTGGAAAGGAAAAAGAGTTAGTACTGGAATTTTCAAAGAACCAGTCAGCGAACGGGTGATGCTGCGATCGCTCAATTTAGACGGTGATCGGCAAGCCGATCTCACCGTTCATGGGGGAGCAGACAAAGCAGTCTATGTATATCCGTTCGAGCATTACGATTACTGGCGAGGTCAATTGCCTGACACAGAACTGCCATTAGGTATCTTTGGCGAAAATTTCACGACGACTGGGCTGAGAGAAGAGAAACTGAACATTGGGGATTGCTTCCATATCGGCACTGTAAAACTGATGGTGACACAACCTCGTCTACCTTGCTACAAACTGGGGATTCGGTTTGGACGACCTGATATGGTTAAACGATTTCTTGCAAGTCGTCGAACTGGATTTTACTTTCGTGTTTTGCAAGAGGGCGAAGTTGGAGCCGGAGACACTTTAGAGTTGGTGAGCCGGGATGACAACAATATTACTGTTGCTGATATCACTCAGCTTTATACTCATGAGCAGAACAATCCAGAGTTACTTCACCAAGCGGCTCAACTTGAAGCCTTACCCGAAAGCTGGCGCGACTACTTCCAGAAGCAAAGTCGTCGTCAGGATGTGAAATAGATGCTGTCAGCCCCTTCAGGGAAGTCAAAAGTCAAAAGTTAAGAACCTCATAAATAAATTTAGGGGCTTGTACCTTTTTGTTTCTGGTCAAGGAGTAATCTTATGACTACATATCACACAATCTCAATCGATGGTTTAGATATCTTCTACCGCGAAGCTGGTTCCCGTGATAATCCAACAATTTTGCTATTGCATGGCTACCCAACGTCGTCTCACATGTTCCGCAATCTCATACCTGCGCTTGCGGATAAATTCCATCTGGTTGCCCCTGATTACCCTGGCTTTGGTTATAGTCCTATGCCTTCTGTGGATGAGTTTGATTACACCTTCGATCGCCTTACCGAAGTGATGGCAGAATTTATCGATGCGATCGGCTTAAAACACCATAGTCTTTACTTGATGGATTATGGCGCTCCAATTGGCTATCGCCTTGCTACGCAGCATCCAGAGCGGGTGGAAACGTTGATTGTGCAAAATGGCAACGCCTACGAGGAGGGATTGGGCGACTTCTGGAAGCCCATGCGAGCCTATTGGCAGAACCGGACGACCTGAGAATGCCGATCGGGTGCGCCAGACGATGACAGCGGATGCCACAAAACGGTATTACACCACCGGAGCAAAGAATCTAGAAAATCTCAGCCCCGATACCTGGATTCTGGATCAAGCGCTTCTTGATCGCCCTGGCAACCAGGAGATTCAACTGGCACTGAAATACGACTACCAGTCCAATTTGTTGCTGTATCCCAAATGGCAAGCTTACCTGCGTCAGTATCAACCACCCACGCTGGTGGTGTGGGGCAAAAACGATCGGGGCTTTTTAGTCGAGGGAGCCTACGCCTACAAACGCGACTTGCAGAACCTTGAGTTTCATTTGTTTGATACCGGGCACTTCGCGCTAGAGGAAGATGGCAAGGCGATCTGCGCTTCGCTATCGCAAACCATATTGCTCAATTTCTCATGTCGCGGCTGTAACCCATCCCTGTCTAATCAGTAGCGATCGCACGTTAGCATTTTTGAAACAGCATTTAGGCAGTAGTGTCAAAGTCTCAAATTAGGCGACTACTGCCAGGTAATTCGCCCACTTTGATCGCACTTAAGCAGCGATTGGAACACTTCGCTCCGGGCTTGTTTACTAGCTCAACTCAATTAGTTCAACAGAAATATAGAGGTTATAACAATGCTAGTTTTTACATGGAAAAAAGTTCAAAGGTTTTTGCTGTTGCTACTCGCCTTCAGCGTTTTGGTTAGTGTATTGATGCGTCCAGAAGTAGCCATTTCAAAAGAATTATCCCAAAGATTGAACTCTAAACCCTCAATTGTTCTTGTTCATGGTGCCTTTGCTGACGGTACATCATGGCAACACGTCATTCCACTTTTGGAACAGGATGGCTATACTGTTACCGCTGTGCAGATTCCCCTCTCCTCGCTTGCAGAAGATGTTGCAATGACTAAGCGTGTGATTGATGCTCAGAAGGGTTCCGTTGTTGTAGTTGGACATTCCTACGGTGGAAACGTGATCACGGGTGCAGCGGCTGGCAATCCGCAAGTGAAAGCTTTAGTTTATCTCAATGCTTTTGCACCGGATTCAGGTGAAAAGACTAGCGATTTGAATAGCAAATACAAAGCAGCTCCCCTCAGCACGGCAATTGTGCCTGATGCGGCAAACTTCCTCTACATAGATCGTGAGAAGTTTCACAATCTTTTTGCCCAGGACGTGTCGGAGGCTGAGGCGCGGGTGATGGCAGCAACACAAAAGCCGATCGCCAGCGCAGCGTTTGAGCAATCAGTAAATGACATAGCCTGGAAGACGATTCCTTCCTGGTATCTCGTGACTCAAAACGATCGAGCCATCAACCCTGAGCTTCAGCGATTTATGGCAAAACGCATCGGTGCCAAGACCACCGAGATCAAATCCAGCCATGTGGCCTTTATTTCTCATCCAAAAGAGGTTGCTAAACTAATCGAAGCGGCTGTAATTGGCTCTGTGAAGTAGTTCTAATTTATTTGGAATGCTGTTTTACGACCGAGAAAAGTAGTCTTTTGGCACTGGCGAAAGACATAACAAACTGATTCACAAAACAAAAATGCAAATATGACTCACTATGACTACATTGTGATTGGTGCAGGTTCGGCAGGCTGCGTCGTCGCCAACCGTCTGACAGAAGAGAGTGAAACAACCGTGTTATTACTCGAAGCTGGCAACCCGGATACTAAACCAGAGATTCAAATCCCAGCGAAATGCATCAGCTTACTAGGCTCCGAAGTGGACTGGGCATACTTCTCTGAACCAGAACCATACCTGAACGATCGCAAAATCTTTTGTCCCCGGGGGAAAGTCTTGGGTGGCAGCAGTTCGATTAATTTCATGATTTATCTGCGGGGTAATCATCACGATTATGACTACTGGCAGTCATTGGGGAATCCCGGCTGGAGTTACCAAAATGTACTGCCTTATTTCAAGAAATCCGAGCATCAGCAACGTGGTGCCTCCGAATACCACGGGGTTGATGGGGAATTGAGCGTGACTGATCTCATTGCCCCTGCTGTGGTATCCCAACGCTTTGTCGATGCAGCGATCGCAATGGGATATCCCAACAATCCTGATTCCAATGGAATGCAGCAGTCAGGTGCAGGACTCTATCAGTTGACAATCAAGGATGGTAAGCGTCACAGTGCTGCTGCTGCTTTCCTCTTACCCATTCTTGAGCGTCCCAATTTGACTGTAATGACAAGAGCTTTGGTGACTCGATTGTTGTTTGAGGGTACCCGCACCGTTGGGGTGGAATACCTGCACGAGGGCACGCTGCATCAAGTCAGGGTTAACCAGGAAGTGATTTTAAGCGCTGGCGCGTTCGATTCGCCCAAGCTGCTGATGCTTTCTGGCATTGGGAATGCAGAACACCTGCAAGCATTGGGAATTCCGGTAGTGGTTGAGTTACCAGGTGTCGGTCAAAATCTTCAGGATCACCCTGTCGTGCCCGTGGTACACCAAGCAACTAAGGATTTACACACTGCAAGCACCAGTAGTATTGGTGAAGCTAGTTTGTTTTTACATACTCAGGGTAATCTGAATGCTACACCAGATTTACAGTTTCTCTTCGGTCCGATTGTGTTAGCACCTCCGGGCTATGCCCACTCTGGTTCAGGATTCACAAGTCTAGTCTGTTTGACCCATCCCCAAAACATTGGGAGTGTTAGTTTGCGTTCGCTTGATCCCAAGGACGCACCGATGATTCGGCTAAACTATCTGCAAAGTGAAGCCGATGTGCAAAAGCTCGTTGCCGGGATTAAACTAATGCGTAACTTGTTCTATGCAAGTGCCTTTGATGAGTTTCGCGGTGAGGAAGTCGCTCCCGGTGCAGATAAGCAGAGCGATGAAGCACTCGTTGCTTACGTCCGAGAAGTTTGCAATACTGTGTATCATCCGGTGGGCACCTGTAAAATGGGCACTGATACAATGGCGGTTGTAGACCCTGAACTGCGGGTACATGGGGTTATGGGGTTGCGTGTTGTTGATGCCTCCATCATGCCAACCATCACCACAGGAAATACGAACGCACCTACTATTATGATCGGCGAAAAAGCAGCCGATTTAATTAAAACTACTGGTGGCGTTTCACAGCAAATATATTCAGCGATCGCCAGATGAAAGCCTCGCGTGCGGAACTCGTATGCAAATTATTCCCGTTGAACAGAAGTGAAGTATTCAATCTTACAACGGGGAGGCGATCTGCGCTTCTCTGCGAGACGCTACGCGAACGCAGCAGCGCTTCTGCTGAGGCAGACGCTTCTCTGCGAGAGGCTCCGCCAACGCGAACGCTATCGCAAATACCACTGGATACTTGGTCGTCGTCCCGGATTGTCCAACCTTAATCCTTAAGAATTGGATAGTACTTGCACTTAACGCAGTACTGATAAACTTTAAGTATATCGCCAATGCCGTTTAATTAGTTGTTCAAGAGTATTGAAAATAATGAAAATACTACTCAAAATATCCGCGTTATTCCTTGCTCTGCCAATCAATGTTTTAGCTAATTGTTCCTTACCTGCTTCTGCTGATTCTACTGCTGGCATCGTCTTGAGTACGAAATGCCAGGGTGGTTACAACGTCAATATTTGGCGGAAGTATAATTCCGGCGAACTGCTCTATCGCGCGACTAGTCCCAACGGTAATTTAAGTTTGGGCAAAGGAACTAGCAAAGCGACAGAAGGTGGTCGAGTGTATAAGTTTCGGAAGGGAATTTATGAATATTGGGTTTGGGATGGCACGTTGGATAACCCGCAATCTGGAACTTTAGAGGTTTATAAAAATAACCGTATCTTGATGCAGAAAACTTGTAGGAAAAATTGACGTACAGAATGGGCTAAACCATAGCTATCCGCTAACAGGAGTCAAGAACCAGAATTCTTTTGAATTCTGACCGAAAAAGCGGTGCTTCTCTGTGAGACGCTTTACGAACGCAGGGTTAGCAAGCTACGCGTCTTGATTCTCACTCCTGAATTTTGACTCCTGAATTCTGACTTCAACAAACCCAAAGGATATGGAATGGACACTCAACACTATGACGATATTATTATCGGCGGCGGCAAGGCGGGTAAAACACTTGCACCAGCGCTGGTTGCTGACGGACGTAAAACGGCTCTGGTTGAACGCAGTTTAAATATGATTGGTGGTGGGTGCATCAATATCGCCTGCATTCCTACTAAAACTATGGTGGTGAGTGCAAATGTAGCAAACACAGTACGAAACAGTGCCGCTTATGGGGTTCAAAGCAACACACCCACTGTTAATTTAGCAGAGGTGATCCAACGAAAACGATCGGTTGTGCAATCTGCGCGTGAAATGAAGTCCGTAGGTGTTGCGGTCTATTTCATCCTTGGGTGTGGCGGTTAGTCCCAGCAAGAGAGAATCAAAGTAGCTGAAGATGGTGCGGTATTTCTGGAAGACTGAGCGGTGGGCTTCATCAATAATTATCAGGTCAAAATGCCCTACGCCAAAACGACGCTGACCGTCGCGGGTATCATCAATCAGCCCCATCATGGTGGGATAGGTGCAAGCAAACACTCGTCCTTCGGTATCTTTCTCTGTTACCAAGTTTACTGGTGCGGCATCGGGGAGGTGTTTCTTAAATACATTAATTGCCTGATTTACTAAGGCTACACGGTCTGCGAGAAACAAGGCGCGTTTGACCCAGTTACAACGCATCAGCATCTCTACCAAGGCGATCGCTGTTCTGGTTTTACCTGCACCAGTCGCCATGACTATCAGTGCTTTGCGGTCTTTATCAGTCTCGAAGGCTTCGGTAATGCGGCGAATAGCACGAGTTTGATAATAGCGTTCGGCAATACTAGGCTTAATGGTGGCTTCTGCTAAAGATTTGCGGGTAGTCCGGCGCTGTACAAGCAATTCCAATTCGGTTTTTTTGTAAAAACCTTGTACCTGTCGCGGTGGGTAATTGGTATTATCCCACAGCCAATGCTCGTAACCGTTGGAGTAGAAGATTATTGGACGCTGACCGAACTGCGTTTCTAGACAATCGGCATATAGTGCATATAGTTTAGCCTGTTGCTGCCCGATGCGGGGGTCGTGTCGGGTACGCTTGGCTTCTACGATCGCCAAGGGTTTACCATCATCGCCCCAAAGTACGTAATCTACAAAGCCTTCGCCTGATATGTTGGGCATCCCTGTAACTGGAAACTCGCGTTCGCGGCGTTGTTCGAGCATCCACCCTGCTTCTTTTAGCAACAGGTCGATGAAAATATCGCAGGTTTGTGCTTCTGAATAGTCGTGAGTATCTGGTTGGCTGGTGCTGGCTTTCTTGGCTTTGGCTACCTCCGCCCGTAATTGCTTCAGTTCTTCATCCAGTGCGTTCTTATCTGCTAGAAGTGTGGAGAGTTTTTCATCGCGTTGGCATAGCCCGCCGAAGGCATCGCGCAGTTGGGTTTCCAGTTTCTGAAGTTGCTCGATGGTTTGTTTAGGCACTGGTGCAGTCTTGGGCAATGCGTCGGGGTTGAAGGTCAGCCCCGGTTCAGGTTTGCTGCTGCCTCCGTAGGTGTGTGTTAACCAGTACGCAACGTGAAACAATTCCCGTACTGCGTTTATAGCATCGTTCACAGGGATGGGTTTGGCGCTGTGGACTGCTTGATTACCCAGTTTGATAATGACTCGTGTTTTGTTAAATACTGCCTCACCTACCAAGGTTTTAAAAGTGGGTTCGTGAATCAGGGCGCTCAAGTTGTCTTGATAAGGCAGTTCTAGAGAAGTATCGTGTTTATATAACCAGTTTACGGTTAACTCCAAGGCACGACGCGTATAAAAGCAGGCGGTACGGGGGTCGGGATGTACTGCATCAACTGCTTTGTTGGCGGATTCGTAAATTGTGGGGAATTCAGCTTGGAGGAATGTAAACTGGCTCATTCAATTAATTAAGCTTTTGTCAATTTAAATACATCATATTCCGTATTTATTTTGGTTTCAAGCTAGAACCCACAGGCTAAACACCCCACAATAAGGGCATGAAAATCTTTCCCCCATTTTCAAGCTATGGAAACAGGCTGATAATCCGGTAGAAAAGCCAACACGATGTCAGTCTCAGGAATACCTTGTTTAACTAAGTCCTGAGTAATTCCACATTCCATGCCATCGTATTCAATTACTACTTTTCCGTTCTCTATAATTACATAGATCAGGTTGCCACGCACACGCCGCCCTCTATCCCAACCAACCTGCATCAAAGCATAGCGATCGCGCATCTCGTCAAATATGGCATCTAAGCGAATGTTACCGTGAGATGGGCGTAGTTTGGCATAATCACTAATTACCTGTTTGACGATTTCTCTGCTTGTCGTGATGGTATCCATTGGCTTACTTCCTTTTTCTCTAAATCTACAATAATCAGCTTTAAAGGTAGGTGAGCGATCGCTAATTTTCCAATTGGCTCGCTGAATATGTCGCTGTAAGTTGCTTCAGAAATAGCAAGATAAAGGTCACGTTCTGGATCGACTTGATTAAGTGCTTTGAGTTTTTCTACGGCTTCGACACGATGGGCGAACTCTTTTTGGATGGGTAATGGTGGAATAATTGTAGTAATTCCGAAAACTTTTTCCTGTGAGATGTTCTTCATCGATCCGCTTGTACCTGTTGCACGCCGACTAATTTCATATCGAATAGCAGGAGTTTGAAACAACGCCCAAACAAAAAGAGGTTCTGTCATAGGTGGCTTCTGCCAAATGAAACGCCAAAGTTTGTCAGGCAATAAATGCCAGATTGGAGTTAAGAAAAGAAAAAATCTTTACCACTGCATTGTCTAATTGCGCTAGAAAAAACTTCATCACACAAAAGGATATAAAAAATGCCTGAATTAAACTTGAACAGCACTTAAGTAATACAGATGAATTTGTGTTAATTACAAATGAGAAAAGAACTAAACCTGGTAGATAAAAATTTTCTCCAATTGGGGAAGATGTTAGTGTTATTCCTGGGGTTAATGAGGTTGTTAACAATCAAGGAGTTCCATTCTATTCCAAGAAGCGAATTTATATTTGGCAGGGGATGCGGTTTAGCTCACAAGCCGAAGTTGAAATAGCAAAAGCTCTTGACCGTGTTAATGTCTTCTTCTTACCCAAATGTTTAGCCCGTCTTACAGATCCAAGAAAAACTGGTAGCAGAGGGAATATAGAACCAGATTTTTTTGTTTGCTATGAAGGCAAGTGCGGCATTCTTGAAGTGGATGGCCCTTCTCACAAACCAGAAAGCCGAGTGAATGAGCAGGAGCGAGACCGCCTTTTCCAGCATAATGGAATAGCAATAGTTCAACGTTTTACTCATTCAAAATGTGAGCAGTATCCAGACGAAGTTGTTGGGGAATTTTTGCAACTAATTAAGAAGATAGGTTAATTGTTTGGTTCCCTGATGTTCGGTTCTAGGGGTAGGTCTGTAGGGAACGTGTCTATATGGGCGGTGGCGATGATGCAATTGGGATTCGCTTGAAAAT